>NZ_NPBY01000049.1 GCF_002272015.1 Paenibacillus campinasensis
CATCGGAGCCTCTATCAAGGAAGTGCGTCATCGGAGCCTCTATCAAGGAAGTACGTCATCGGAGCATCCCCACAAGGAAATGCATCAACGGAGCCCCTATCAAGGAAGTACGTCCTCGAAGCACCCACCCTTCGGCTCGCCCCCCCTACTTATAGGCAAAACAAATTAAGTTCATAGTTTCTGTATCTTGGTCAATATAGGCGGAAGTATGTTACAACAGTAACTAGAAGATATTGAGCATGGTGCTCATAATGAAGGAGTGACAACGGATGTCAGAAACGAAGAAAATCGCCGTGATCGCCGGGGACGGCATTGGTCCTGAAGTGGTGGCGGAAGCGGAAAAAATTATAAAGCGTACGGAAGAAGTATTCGGCTATTCCTTTACAACCGAGCATGCCCTGTTTGGCGGCATCGCCATTGACGAGAAGGGGACACCGCTGCCTGAGGAGACGCTGCGCGTATGCAGAAGCGCCGACGCTGTTCTGCTTGGCGCTGTAGGCGGGCCGAAATGGGACAACAATCCGAAGGAACTGCGTCCGGAAACCGGGTTGCTTGGCATTCGCAAGGAGCTGGGCCTGTTCTCGAACCTTCGCCCGGCCGTTATTTTTGACTGCTTGAAGGATGCATCGACGCTGAAGCCGGAAGTGCTTGAAGGAACCGATCTGATGGTCGTGCGCGAGCTTACCGGGGGCATTTATTTCGGCGAGAAGTTCAGACGTGAAGGCGCAGGCGGCGAAGAGGCGGTAGACACCTGCGTGTACAATACGGCCGAAGTCGAGCGCATTGTTCGCCAGGCATTTGAAATTGCCCAGAAGCGCCGGAAGAAGCTGGCTTCTGTTGATAAAGCAAACGTGCTGGAAACGTCCCGCCTGTGGCGTGAGACGGTCAACCGGATCGCTCCGGAGTATCCGGATGTCGAGCTGGAGCATGTGCTCGTTGACAACTGTGCGATGCAGCTGCTTCGCCGCCCGGCAAGCTTCGATGTTATCGTGACAGAGAACATGTTCGGCGATATTTTGAGTGACGAAGCAGCGATGCTGACCGGCTCGATCGGTATGCTGGCCTCCGCTTCGATGGGCGAAGGCGCCTTCGGTTTGTACGAGCCTGTGCACGGGTCCGCACCGGACATCGCCGGCCAAGGCCTGGCGAATCCGATTGCCACGATTCTGTCGGTAGCACTGATGTATCGCCTGACCTTTGGTTATGCCGAAGCAGCCGATGCGATTGAGCGGGCGGTTTCGGAAGTGCTGGATGCCGGGCATCGCACGGCGGATATCGCGACAGACAAGAGCAAGGCGCTGAGCACAACCGAGATGGGCGATCTGATCGCTGCTGCGATTCGCCAATAACACGAATTTAATTATAATCATTTTAAGATGATAGTTTTTATAATATTGACTTGGGAATAGTGGGATGATAACATTTTTAGTGAGACGTTTAGAACAGCAACAATGCGTAGACACTAGTAATGTTCTCATACAGATATTGATGAGGATGTCAATCATCGCCCATCGCTTGGTCTGTCAGCCGGTGCAAGTCAAGCCGGAGCATCCGGCCCGGGCGCTGTCATTTTCCGAAGTCAGTCACCCCTCATGATCTGTTCTTTCAGACCATGAGGTTTTTTTTCACCGGAGAACAGGAATTATGGTGGGAAAAAGAGAATCTTATGTTTAAATGCAGCCGTCTTGTTGAATTATACTGTATACAATAGAAAACTAGTCATATCGGCCTAATTTTCAAGGCGATGGTTGAGCATGCAGGAATTATAGACGCTGAAAGCGAATACAATAACTTGAAATGGCCGAGTATGATTCGAGGAGGGTGAACGGTATGAGTTTTTGCTGCGGGGCTAGTATGATGGGTACAAAAGGTACGCTTAAGCATTATCGGACTCAAGTACATAATGTTCCCCTGCTTTTCTGTCCGGTTTGTCACCGGGTCGAGGTTCATTATCGGGTAGAGAACGAATATGAGATTTTGGCGGAATACGCCCATGGGGACGGCGCTTCCCATGTCGATTTCCAGGATTATGTGATGGAGGATGAGGATTCCATCTTCGAGAATGTTGTCAACCGCGAGTCGGAAGATCCGCTCACGGTCGTACAGAATCAAATTGATATGTCGCTGGATCTGCTTGCAGTTGCCAAATGGATGAAGGATGAAAAATGGCAAGGCGAATTAAAGAGGCGCTTGGCAGTGATGAGTCAACGCAGACTTCGTCTCCAGCAGCAGCCATAGATTGAAACTTCCGAAGCCTCGTTTATGACCGAGGCTTTTTTAATGTTTCATTTTGGGATTTTTGGGTAAATAATGTATGTTAGTTTGCTAACAGGGCCAAATGATGGGGTTGTCGCTATTTCATCATACATAAATGCTTGGGAGGGCATGATAGAGGGTCCATTATTCGACAGGATTTCTGATTGACGTTTGCGCATTGAGTTGCCTATCATGGAGAAAAACCAATGTTAGCAGCGTCTTAGCTGTTTTTGATTCAAGGACAAGCTGATTTTTGTGGGTCGCATGCATGTTGTCGTGGTGAGTTCTACTTTTTTGAGAAAAGGGGGGGCCATCTTGTTGAGTCAAATTCGTGAATCGGAGCTGCAAGCGATTCGTTCCTTTCAATCGAGTCAATTGATTAGGAACAAGTATGAGAATATATTGGAGAATCTGGATAGCGGGATCATCCTCTTTGATGCGGATGGAGTACTGACGTTTGTTAATGTGCAGATGGCAAAGCTGCTGGGCGTGCCCAGAAAGTCGCTAACCGGCTGCACGCTCACACAGCTGCTGCGGCATCCGCAGTTGTCCAGGTTTAAAAAGAAAAAGATACTGAGATTGTTTCGTGAGACGATCTTCCATCGAAGAAGGTTTCATGAGCTGGTTGATGAGTATGGCCGCTCCTGGCTGATAACGATGACTTATGGTGACCAGATGGAAGGGGATTTTCTGATCAGTGTTAAGGATGTGTCTGATTTTAAGCAGATTGAGCAAACGGCTTACCAGAACGATAAGCTGGCTATGCTTGGCAAAATATCAGCATCCATAGCTCATGAAATCCGAAATCCTCTGACATCCATCAGAGGATTTATTCAGCTTCTGCGCCCCCATTTGGTTACGCTTGGCAAGGACGAGTATGCCCGAATCATATTGACGGAAATTGATCGCGCAAATGATATAATATATGAGTTTTTGAATTCATCCAAGCCTTCCGCACCGGAAACGACCGTCATCTCGGTGTCCTCTCTGCTCAAGGAAGTAGTGCTGCTCACCGAGAGCGAGGCGCTGATGAAGGGGTGTCAGATTATATTACATACTGACGAAGAACCGCCCACCTTTATATCGGTCGATGTGAAGCAGATTAAACAGGTCATTCTGAATATTATTAAAAATGCGCTGGATGCCATTGATGAAAGAGAGCATGATGATGTGTCAGGCCGAATTGAAATCTCTACGCAGCTCAGAGATAAGCATGTCAACATTTGCATCTCGGACAACGGCGGAGGCATGGATCAAAATACGCTCAATCATCTGTTCAACCCATTCTTTACGACGAAGGAAAGCGGTACAGGCCTGGGCTTATCTGTCAGCTACCGCATCATCAAAAACCATGGCGGCTCCATCTCTGTGGACAGTCAGGTTGGAGCAGGAACCGAATTTGTCATTACATTCCCCAAGCTGCACATGCCGGAAATTTAATATAATGAAGAAAATCCAAGCTGTTCCGAGAGGAATGGCTTTTTCTTTGCTGCCCTATGCTGCTGCTCTATAATGCCCCTGTGGATGTTGGTACCTGAGCACTTTTCGCAGCAGGTGTGCCGCTTATATTTAGATACGATGTCCGAGCACCCGGCGTTTCGCCATTTTTGCTTTGATTTTTGCCGGGGCTTCAAGTATTATGAATAGAAAACTTGCCGAGAGGAAGTGTAACGACGTGATCAAGAGCAGTCACACGAAGATCGTAGATTGTACGATTCGAGATGGCGGATTGGTGAACAACTGGGATTTCAGTGTGGAATTCGTTCAAAATTTATATGCCAGCCTGAATGAGGCCGGCGTGGATTATATGGAGATTGGTTACAAGAACTCGCCGAAGCTTCTGAAAGGGGCGGATTCGGCGGGACCGTGGCGTTTTCTTGATGATGACTTTTTGAGAGAGGTTATCCCGCACAAGGGGAAAACGAAGCTGTCCGCTCTGGTCGACATTGGCCGTGTGGATGAGGATGATATTTTGCCGCGTGAAGAGAGTCTGCTTGATCTGATCCGCGTCGCCTGTTACATCAAAGATGTGGACAAGGCGCTTGATCTCGTTCAGACCTTCCACGAACGGGGATATGAAACGACCCTGAACATTATGGCTCTCTCCAATGTGATGGAGAATGAGCTGCTTGAGGCGTTCGAACTAATCAAGGAAAGTGTAGTGGACGTTGTATACATCGTCGATTCCTATGGCAGTCTGGACCACAAGGACATCGAATATCTGGTCAACAAGTTCAAGACGCATCTGCCGAACAAGCGGCTTGGCGTACATACCCATAACAATATGCAGCTGGCGTTCTCGAATACACTGGTGGCTGCAGAGCTTGGCGTTGAGCTGCTGGACGCCTCCGTATACGGCATGGGACGCGCGGCGGGCAACTGCCCGACGGAGCTGCTGGTCACGCATCTGAAAGGGACGAAGTATGAGCTGCGTCCAATCCTTGATATTATTGAACGCTTCATGATTCCGCTTCGCGAACAGGTGGAGTGGGGATACATCATCCCGTATATGGTGACGGGAACGCTGGATGAACACCCTCGCTCGGCCATGGCATTGCGGGCGTCGGAGGACAAGGATAAATTTGTGGACTTCTATGACAAGCTGACGACACCGGAAGTGACGTTTGAACCGAAGAAAAAGTCCTGAGGACCAGCTTGTGGTCAAGATCGAGGATCGAAGATCGGCTCGCAACCGAGTCCTGATCTTCGATCTTTTTATTCTGAATCCCAATAAAAAATGGTTGAAATTTATTTCTCAGCGTGGTATATTTAATTTTGTCGTTAAGAACGGCGCTTCATCATGACGGGACGTAGCTCAGCTTGGTAGAGCACCTGGTTTGGGACCAGGGGGTCGCATGTTCAAATCGTGTCGTCCCGATTCGTTTATGCTTTTGATATGAGCCCCGCAAAGGTAATGAGAGGTTCACTGCGGAGTTTACATCACTTTTGTGGGAATATGCGGGTGTAGTTCAATGGTAGAACTCCAGCCTTCCAAGCTGGTAGCGTGGGTTCGATTCCCATCACCCGCTTAACGGATAGAAGAAGAGAATCCCTTGCTGTAGCAAGGGATTCTCTTTTTGTTTTCTGCTGGTATGGTTTGCGGCAGCTTCCACTAAGGGGGCAAGTCGTGGGGCAGATGCAGTCCTAACTTCAAGCATCGCTTTCTGGCCATATGGAACTGCCCGCCGATATCTGTCGGCGGGCAGTTAGCGTTGTGCTCCAATCCTTGAACGGCGCTTACAACGACCGCGCGTGATAAGGAGCATCGCCGACGTACAACGGAACGTTGAACTAATCAGGCCTTTCTCGCTTTGGTCACTTTGAGATTGTAGCGCCTGCCGTAGGCGCGGCCGTAAGCGATTATTCTCGGAAGCATGCGCGGGTTCGGCAGCAGTGTGAACGGCTTCGGATCCGGAATCGTATTGACCTCGAGAATCCAGGGATTAAGCTTCCGGTCTAAACAGATATCCAGCCCCAATTCGTTCAGCTGCGGATACTTTGAGCTGAGTGTTGCCGCGGTTTTATAGGCCAGGCGGTTCATGATGCGGAGCAGGTACGGCGTTCGGCTTGTGCCGGCGCGTGGGGCGAGCAGAGCGGATGGTTCATAGATGGTGCCGCCCTGGCTTCCGTTCGTGACCGCCTTCCCCGGGTGGGCTAGGCGGCCAAAGATGCCTGTGCATTCCCAATCCCGCTTCGGATTTCGCTGAATCATCACCCGAAAATCGAAGGGTCTTCCCTTGTGCCTCAGCACATGGATGCCTTTCTGCACCACATATGGCTTACGCCTGGTGTGTGGGGCGAGGGCGGCATACATGGCATCATAACTTCTGAATTCGCTCACTGCGGTCCCGGCATGAAATTTGTAGTGCTGCGGATGCTTCTCGACCCGGATCACCCCGTTCCCCTGGGAGCCAAGATTGGGTTTAATATACACCATGCCGTATTGATTGAGCATGCTGACAAGTGTGCTGCGGTTCATCCACCGGAGGGTCGGCAAGCGCTTGGCCAACCCCGGGTGTGATTGCATCAGCGCGTGAGCATGCATTTTGCCTTTGATCAGTCTGCGGGCCAAATGATGTCCCTTCTTTCCATATAAACTGGCCACTCTTACCGCTATTGTATGCCCAGTCAATCGGGAGGTGTGGTTCCCCGCCCATTCGATAACTTATTCCGTCTCGTCCGGGAATCGTTATGCCAATCAGTGATGAAAGACAGGTTAACGGGGTGAGTGTCCCATACGGGAATTCACCTATTTGCATATGATGTTGGGAATGGGTAAACAGTTTGGTCAGGAAGGAGCTTCCCTTGTGATCACGCCGGAAGAACTGGAGACAGTGATCGTTAAAGTAGCTGCCTGCTGCCCCTGGTACGTTCCGTGGGCAGGTCTGGACGTTCGCAGCGAAATCGGAGCTTTAGCACAGCTTCCCTTCGTTACGTCCCCGGTGCTGGAGCGCCACTATTACACGGCAGACAATATGCTGGCCACCCGCCCCGGGATTTCAGAATATCGAACGTCGGGCACAAGCTCGGGCAGACGCAAGTCGATATATTACACACCGTCGGATGAAGACGCATATCTGCGGATCAAGCGGGACGTGTACCGGACGATTCTCGGTTCCGGTAGCTACCGGACTGCACTAGCCGATATGGGGACGGGGCATGCCGAGGCGACGGCGGTGGAAGTATTCAGGCAGCTTGGCATGAAGGCCGAGTCGATCTCCTACAAGCTTCCGATTGCCCGGCATCTGGAGAAGCTTCAGAGCTTCCGCCCGGAGGTGCTGTATACGATGCCGTCCATACTGGAACGAATTGTGCTGGCATCGCCGAACCCTGCGCATTACGGGATACGGCAAGTCATACTGGTCGGCGAGATCGCTTCGCCCGGGTGGATTGCGGGGGTTGCCGAACGCCTCGGTCTGCCGACAGCGTGCATCACCGATACGTATGGCTCGATTGAGATTGGCACGATGGCCTACTATTCCCATCAGCTTGGGCGATACCTTCTGACGGAAGGGCTTATGGCGGAAGGGATCGGGACGGAGCAGCTCGGCCAGGGCATCGACCCGCTTCCTCCAGGCGAGCAGGTACTGGTGCTGACATCTACCGTCAGGGAGGCCTTTCCTGCTATCCGCTATGTAACATATGATGTTGTCCGTGATCTACGGCCGATCATGGTCGATGGGATGAAGCGAATGAGCTTCCACAGCGTGGTCAAGAGGATCGGGCCGGATCTCAAGCATGGTGAGAAAATCAGCATTTATGATATCGAGGACATCGTCTATCGCCATCTTGGTCAGGTTGTTATCCGGGTTCATATGGATGTACACGGGCTTACCGTGTACGTGGATTCTGGCGGTAGCAATGGGGCAGCGGCTCCTGCTATTCCTCAATCCCAACTGGACGCTGTGCGAGACGAACTGGAGGAACGAATACCGGAGATCAGTGCCATGGTCCGCGCAGGGCTGGTCGGCCGAATTCAGGTCGTCGCCGGCAGTCCGGAGGGGGGCGGTGCGCATGAGGCCGTCAAGCTTAAAAGAATATATTATGACAAATGAGGGAGCGCAGATGAAACTGGAAGGCGGCATTGCAGATGTTATCGGCAGAACCCCGCTGGCAGCCCTGTCAAGGCTGTTTCAAAATGAGCCGTTTCATGTGTACGGGAAGCTGGAGGGGATGAATCCCGGCGGCAGCGCCAAAGACCGTCCGGCCTTATATCTGCTCAGGGAAGCGCTGAGGCGGGGCGACATTACCGCGCAAAGCGTTGTGATTGAATCCAGCTCAGGCAATCTGGCAATCAGCCTTGCTCAGCTATGCCGGCTGCTGGGCTTGCGCTTTATCTGTGTAGTGGACCCCCGGACGACGGAGCAGCATAAACGCATCATCCAAAGCTACGGCGGGGAGATTGAGCTCGTGTCTGAGCCGGATCCGGAAACGCGTGAATTCTTGCCCGCACGGATCAAGCGGGTGCAGCAGCTGGTAGCCGAAATTCCGCATGCCTATTGGACGAATCAGTACGCCAATCCGGATAACAGCCTGGCTCATGCAGAGACGACCATGCGGGAAATCGGGGAGGCTTTGGGGCCGGTCGATTATCTTTTTTGCGGTGTAAGCTCCTGTGGAACCCTCCGTGGCTGCGCGGATTTTATTCGTTCGAAAGGCTGGAATACCACGATTGTGGCGGTCGATGCTGTTGGAAGCGTTATATTTGGCGGAGAGAAAAGCTCACGCGCTTTCCCGGGGCTCGGGGCCGCGCTCGTTCCGGGATTGTACCGGCCGGATATGGCTGACCTGGTGCAGCATGTAACCGACCGCGAATGTGTGGAGGGCTGCCGGCTGCTGCTGCAACACGAAGCCATTATGGCCGGCGCATCTTCCGGCGGCGTCATATCCGCCATCCTCCGCATGCGCTCAGCCATTTCGCCGGGGGCGGTTTGTGCCGCGATTCTTCCGGACCGGGGCGAGCGCTATCTGGATACGGTATATGACGATGCGTGGGTGAGGCGTGTGCTGGGCTTTGATCCGTGTGTGGTGGAGGGATGAACGGCATGCTGTATTTAAATGATCATCATATTCGGGAAGCGGGGATCGACTGGCCTGTTTTGACCGGAGTAATAAAAGAGGTTCTGCGCACCGAAGAGGAAGGGGATACCGTTCGGCCGCTAAAGCCTTACTTAAGATTTCAGAACCCGCGGAACCGGATCATTGCTATGCCCGCTTATGTTGGAGGGGACGTCAAACTGGCCGGGATCAAGTGGATTGCCAGTTTCCCGGACAATCCAACGCATGGGCTGCCGCGAGCTCATAACACGGTCATATTGAACGATACGGATACGGGGCAGCCGGTGGCTATTGTTCACAGCGGGCTGCTTAGCGGACTTCGGACGGCGGCAGTTAGCGGGATGATGCTGCAGGCTTACATGGAGATGCAGGGCTGGCCTGACGTGGCGTTGGGGATCATCGGCTGGGGGCCGATTGGCCAGCTGCATCTTCGCATGTGCGCCGCTTTGCTCGGGATGAAGCTGAAGCGGGTCTTCCTCTATGATCTGAAGGGCGTTGACGTATCAGCGGTTCCTGCTGAATTGCGTCCGCTCACGGTGGTGGCTCAAGACTGGCGCGAAGTTTATAGAAATTCGGATGTTTTTGCTACATGTACTGTCTCTAACGAACGGTATATCAATGAACGGCCGCGTCCAGGGATGCTGCTGCTCGGCGTGTCCCTGCGTGATTATGCTCCGGACAGCGTGGCCCATATCGCTACGGTGGTCGTGGATGACTGGGAAGAAGTATGCCGGGAAAACACGGATATCGAGCTGCTGCATACGCGCTTTGGCCTACAAAAGCGCGACGTGATTACCCTGGCTGATGTTGTATTGCAACGGAAGCTGCTGCAGACCGATCGGCGGGAGCCGGTGTTCTTCAACCCGATGGGGCTTGCAGTTTTTGATATTGGAATCGCCGGTTACTATTGGAAGCGTGCAACGGCACTTGGCATCGGTACTCGTCTTCTGGTATAATGAACGCAAATTCCAAGAATGTGAGGTACTATCGTCCGATGAAGTAAGTACACCTATCTTTTTATTAAGCGACAGCTGCACAGGTTTGTTAGCAGACGCTTACTCTACGGTGGTAGAGGGGAAGATTAGGTGTGCCCGAAGGATGAGACTCACAGCTTGCAGGAGCTGGAATTGCATTCATTCATAATCCCTGGATAGCAGTGTATTCTTTCTCATGGAACTCCAGCGGGAGTAGACATGATGCCTATTTGCTTTGGACTTATGGCAGAGATCACACGCCAGGCCGGTCACCTTACATCATTCCTCTTATCCGCCGCAGACAACTGTCTGCGGTTTTTTAGCGTTTATTCCCGCCAAATGGAAAGGATGATGAGGCATGACCATCATATTGAAAGCAACGGATCTGCGAGTTGAGCTGGTTGGCAAAATGATTTTTGAACATGTGAATTTGGAGATCGCTGAAGGGGAGCGGCTTGCGCTGTTCGGGCGAAACGGCTGCGGCAAGTCGACCCTGCTGTCCCTGTTGACCGGAGAGCGTGAGGCTGCTGGTGGGCGCATCGACATCCGCTTGCCCCGCTCGGCCTGGGGCTGGATGGAACAGGAGCCGTCCTGGGGGGATGCGAGTGTGCTGGAAGCCGTCCGGCGCAAAAGCAACGAGGCGCTGTCCCGGCTCAAAATGGAGCTGGAAGAAACGGAGCGGAAGATGCAGACGGATGAGTCTTCCGTCGATGCCGAGGGGACAGATATTCTGGAGCGATATGGCCTTCTAATGGAAAACTACGAGTCGCTTGGCGGTTTTCAGTGGGAGACGGATGTGGAACGCTTCCTTAGCTTGATGGGTATTGGAAGCCAGCTGTGGGACGCTCCTTTTCACAGTCTGAGCGGCGGTCAGAAGACAAGGGCGATGCTGGCGTCACTGCTGATCCAGGAGCCGCGGTTCTTACTGCTCGATGAGCCGACCAACCATCTGGACCAGGAAAGCCTGCTGTGGCTGGAGCAGTGGCTGCAGGAGTATAAAGGGACGGTGCTGTACGTCTCCCATGACCGTGAATTTATCGACCGCACGGCGACCGCTGTCTGCGAGCTTACCTCTGCCGGACTAAAGCGCTACAAGGGAGGCTATACCGCCTACAGGAGAGAGAAGGAGCGTGAGCTCCGGGAGCAGGAGGCGCTGCATCGCAAGCAGGAGCAGGAACGCAAAGCGCTGGAGGAATCGATCCGGCGGTACAGGGAATGGTTCCACAAGGCGCATAATGCTGCCGGAGATCAAGAGGTCAAGATTACCGCAAGCTTTTACAAGGCCAAGGCCAATAAAAATATATCCCGCTATCATGCCAAGGAAAAGGCGCTTGAGCGGCTGGAGTCGGAGGCGGTCAGAAAACCGAAGGAGGTCCGGAAGCTGAATATGAAGCTGACTGCGGAGGAGCTTGGGGCCAAAACGCTCGTCCGGGTGGAGGATATGTCGTTTTCCTACGGTGACCGCAGGCTGTTTGACCGGCTTAGCTTTCAGGTGAACCGCGGGGATCGGATTGCTGTGCGGGGAGCGAACGGAAGCGGCAAAACGACGCTGCTGAAGCTGCTGCTCGGGCAGCTGGATCCGCAGGAGGGGAAGGTGGTGCTCCATCCGGCGCTGAACATCGGGTATTTCTCCCAGGAGCTCGACAACTTGGACCAGGAGGCTACGCTGCTGGACAGCCTGCTCGTCTTGCCCGAGATGACCCAAAGCCAGGCTCGAACACTTCTCGGAAGCTTTCTGTTCAGCAGGGATGATGTGTACAAGAAGATTGGAGATCTCAGCATGGGTGAAAAATGCCGTGCGGCTTTTCTGAAGCTGTACTTCAGCGGCGCGCATCTACTGGTACTGGATGAACCGACCAATTACCTCGACGTGGATACCCGGGAAGTGATTGAGAATGTGCTGACCTCCTTTCCGGGAGCGATGGTGCTGGTCTCCCATGACCGGTATTTGATTCGCCAGGTGGCGAATCGCCTGCTTACGCTGCAGGATGACGGCCAGCCGGCCTGGTTTGAAGGCACTGTGATGGAGGAAGAGGAGCAGGCGGCCCGTACCACGGTGATCCATGGAGACACTGGCAAGGATAATCGGCGCATGGAGCTGGAGTACCGCATTCAGGAGCTGCTACAGGCTGAACCGGCTGAGGCTGAGGTGGAGCAGCAGCGCATTCGCGAAATTCGCGCGCTGCGTGAAGAGCTGGGCGCCATGCAGGCTAACAAATCAAAAAGATGAATTTGATCTTGGCCTCGTGCGTGAATGGATGAGGCTGTTGCCTAGGCGAGCATGGCGGGCGCTCTTTTTTGTCCTTCTGTCAGGATATGCGCTTGTCATGGAGGGCAATAATGAATATAATGAGACATGATGTTTATATCCAAATGCAATGATGGAGAAGAGTAAGCAGTGCTTCTGTACAGGGAGAAGATGCCATGGATTGAAAGTATCTTCACGGAATCAGGCTGCTGAAGTTCGCTCCGGAGCAGTCCCCTGAACACGGCCGGGCGCCGGTCAGTAGGGGGTAACGGGTCCGATTCGTTACGTCGGCAAAGTGAGCATGCGCATTGCTGCGAATCGCTTGGCGTCAGGCAGTA
The DNA here is from genome assembly GCF_002272015.1 of Paenibacillus campinasensis. Lineage (GTDB taxonomy): Bacteria > Bacillota > Bacilli > Paenibacillales > Paenibacillaceae > Paenibacillus_AQ > Paenibacillus_AQ campinasensis. Next base: position 12,375 of record NZ_NPBY01000049.1, read on the forward strand.
AGCCGTTCAGGCTGAAGCTGTATCAAGCGGAGGCTGAAGCCAGCCGTTCGTAAGGTGATGGGCGTGTGTGAATTAGGGTGGTACCACGGTCTTTTCGTCCCTTGCGGGAGAAAAGGCCTTTTTTGATATAGGCAAGCTTAGAAGGTTGGAAGGACCCGGCTTCCTTATATCACAACACAAATTCCGCTTCCGTGTGAGGGCGCGGTCTGTTTTCCGGGAAAGTGGTTCTGTCCTTGATGATGTTAACGAGCCGAAGCTTTACGAGTTTATGAAGGGGTGTGCAAACAGCTATGAAAGAGAAATTGGAAGCATTGAAGCAGGCGGCTTTGTCCGAGCTGCAAGGCGTTAGTGATCCGCAGCAGCTGAATGATCTGCGGGTGAAGTATCTTGGCAAAAAAGGGGCGCTTACCGAAATTTTACGCGGTATGGGCCAACTTAGCGCAGACGAGCGTCCGGTCATTGGACAAGTTGCCAACGATGTACGCGGAGCGATTGAACAGGTGATTACCGAGAAGCAGGAGGCGTTCCGCGCCAAGGAGACCGAGGAGAGACTTCGCGCCGAGAAGATTGATGTGACGCTGCCTGGGCGCAAATTAACCCAAGGAGCGATTCATCCGCTCAGCAAGGTTATCCAAGATATCGAGGATATTTTTATCGGCATGGGCTATCGCGTCGCGGAGGGCCCGGAGGTGGAGACTGACTATTTCAACTTCGAGGCGCTTAATCTGCCGAAGAACCATCCGGCCCGTGATATGCAGGATTCCTTCTATCTAACAGAGGATCTGCTGATGCGGACCCAGACTTCGCCGGTACAGGCGCGCACGATGCTGGCAATGGCCGGGGAAGCGCCGGTGAAAATCATTTGTCCAGGCCGTGTATTCCGCCGGGATGATGATGATGCGACTCACTCCTTCCAGTTCCACCAGATCGAAGGGCTGGTCATCGGTGAGAATATTCGCATGAGTGACCTGAAGGGAACGCTGCTGCAGTTCGTGCAGGAGATGTTTGGCGATAATACGCGCATCCGCCTGCGTCCGAGCTTCTTCCCGTTCACGGAGCCAAGTGCCGAGGTGGATGTGTCCTGCGTGAGATGCGGCGGCAGTGGCTGCAGGGTGTGCAAGCATACCGGATGGCTTGAAATTTTGGGCTGCGGGATGGTTCATCCGAAGGTGCTGGAGATGGGCGGATATGATCCGCAGAAGTATAGCGGCTTTGCTTTCGGCATGGGGGTTGAGCGCATCGCGATGCTTAAATACGGCGTGGATGACATTCGTCACTTCTTCAACAATGACATGTCATTCCTGAATCAGTTCGCACGGATCTAACTTTAACGACAAGGGAAGTGAGAAAACGATGAGAGTATCAACCGAGTGGTTATCGGATTATATATCGCTGGAGGGTGTGACGGCCGAGGAGCTGGCCAGCCGCATCACCTCCGCAGGGATCGAGATTGATATTATTGAGAATCGCAATCAAGGGGTCAGCAAGGTGGTCGTCGGATATGTCAAGAGCAAGGAGAAGCATCCGGACGCCGACAAGCTGAACGTATGCATCGTGGATGCCGGTCAAGAAGAGGACCTGCAGATCGTATGCGGAGCGAAAAATGTGGATGCCGGACAAAAGGTGCCGGTGGCGCTGGTGGGCGCCAAGCTGCCGGGCGGGCTCGACATCAAGAAAGCGAAGCTGCGCGGCGTGCTGTCCCAAGGCATGATCTGTTCTGCCAAAGAGCTGGGCATGAATGACAAGCTGCTTCCAAAGGAGCTTCAGGAAGGGATTCTTGTTCTTCCGGAGGATACGGAAATCGGTAGACCTATTGTTGAGGTGCTTGGGCTAAACGATCAGGTACTGGAGCTGGATCTGACGCCAAACCGTTCGGATTGCCTTAGCATGGTTGGCGCGGCGTATGAAGTGAGCGCTATTCTGGGACGGGAATTGACGCTGCCGCAGCCGGAGAAGAATCTGGAAGAAACCGGAAATCCGGCATCGGATCGCATCGCTGTCCGCATTGATGCCCCGGAGCAATGCAGCCATTATGCGGCCCGCTATATTGCCGGTGTGACCATTGGCCCATCTCCGCTGTGGATGCAGAACCGTCTGATGGCAGCTGGCATTCGTCCGATCAACAACATCGTGGATATCACAAACTATGTGATGCTGGAGTACGGACAGCCGCTGCATGCGTTTGACGCGGATCGGTTGACAGACGGCGCCATCCATGTTCGTCTTGCGGAAGCCGGCGAAAAGATGGTGACGCTCGATGGGCAGGAGCGCAGACTTGAGCCGCATATGCTGGTCATCGCCTCGGGCGGAAAGCCAGCCGCTCTAGCCGGTGTGATGGGCGGCCTCGATTCGGAGGTCACAGACGCTACGGTCAATATTTTCCTGGAGTCGGCGAAGTTCGATGGCGGGACGGTACGCAAAACTTCCCGCCAGCTCGGCCTGCGCTCGGAAGCCAGCTCCCGGTTCGAGAAGGAAGTGGATCCGGCGGCTGTCATTCCGGCACTGAACCGTGCGGCGGAGTTGATGGCTGAATATGCCGGAGGGGCTGTGCATCAGGGGATCGTAGAAGCCGGCGATGCGAAGGCTGAAGCGAAAGTGCTGAAGCTGTCGCTGGAGAAGCTGAATCGTTATCTGGGCACGCAATTGTCGCTGCTTGAGGTCAAAACGATCTTCAGCCGCCTGCATTTCCCGTGCGGTGACGCGGATACGGGCCTGCTGGACGTTGAAGTGCCAACCCGCCGCGGAGACATCCAGCTGGATGTGGATCTCATTGAAGAGGTTGCGCGTCTGTACGGCTATGACAACATTCCGACCACGGCGATTGAAGGGCCGACAACACCAGGCGCACTGACGAAGGCACAGGCGGTTCGCCGCTCGCTGCGCAAGCTGCTGACGCATGGCGGCTTCCAGGAGGTGCTTGGCTACTCCTTCATTCATCCGCAGCAGGCTGAAGCTTTTACAGGACTTAACCCGGCTGCCAAGGCGGTTAAGCTGGCGATGCCGATGAGTGAGGATCGCGGCGTGCTGCGCACAAGCCTGCTGCCGCAGCTGCTGGATGTTGCGGTGTATAACAGCAACCGCAAACAGCCGGATCTGGCGCTGTTTGAAATCGGGAACTTGTTCCACACCGATGAGGACGTGCTGACTCGTCAGCCTGAGGAAAGCCCGGTTCTCGGACTGCTGCTGTCCGGGCGCAAAGGAACGAAGCAGTGGAACACACAGCCGGAGAAGGTCGATTTCTTTGATCTGAAGGGCGCGCTGGAGAGCATTCTCAGCTATCTGGGCATCGATGCCGATCAAGTCTCGTATGAAGCGAATCAGCCGAAGAGCTTCCATCCTGGACGCTCGGCCTCGGTATATGTCGGAACTGGCGAGCGCAAGCAGCTGCTCGGGATTCTGGGGCAAATTCATCCGACGATTCAGCAGGAGCTGGACCTGGAGGATACGTATGCCGCGGAAATTCGGCTTGAGCCGCTTTACGAGCTGGCGAACAGCCGTGTGCAATACCGCGAGCTGCCACGATTCCCGGGCATGGAGCGCGATTTGGCTATCGTGGTTGATGAAGCGATCGAAGCGGCTGCACTGATCCGTGTCATTCGCGAGCATGCGGGCGAACTGCTGCAAAACGTCAGAGTATTCGATGTGTTCACAGGAAGCAAGCTTGGCGAAGGGAAAAAGAGCGTTGCGATCTCGCTCACGTACCGCCATCAAGAGCGGACGCTGACGGATGAAGAAGTCGCAGCAGTGACGGAAAAAGCCGTTTTGGCGCTGGAGCAAACTTTTGGCGCGGAATTAAGAAAATAGCAGGAATTGTGAAAGCCCGCATCGAATCCATTTACGGTAAGAGATTCGATGCGGGCTATTTGTTCTTGCTTGATGATAGGATTCGACTGCCCCGACAACATGAAGGTTCGTCTGGACATCTTTTCTCATATATAATGATGAAAGAGGCATGACCACTGACAGACATCTTAGAATCTACTCACATTTGAAGGAGGGCACAACTGTGACTACACCGGACCGTTCTCGTGTAACTGTAGAGATATACGGAACTTCTTATAAACTTGTTGGCAACAGCGCGGAGTATACGAAGCAGGTTGCCAGTTATGTAGATGAGCGTATGCGCACCATTTCCAAGAACCATTCGCGCCTGGACACCCCGCGCATCGCTGTCCTTGCAGCGGTACATATGGCAGAGGAAGCGCTGCAGATGCAGCAGTACCGCGATGAAGCCAGACAGCTCACGGCCGAGCGTAACGAGCTGCGCTCCGAGCTTGCCAAAGTTCAGGGACTGCAGATTGAACAGCAGGAGCGGCATCGGCAGCAGAGTGAGCAAATGGAGCAGAAGCTGGCGGAGAAGACCGCGCTGGCCGAGCAATATCGTGCCGAGAATGAGAATTTGAGCGCAGAGGCCGAGCGGACGAAGGAGCTGCTTCAGAAGGAGTCCGAGCGGGTGCAGGCATTGTCGGAGGAGAAGCGGCAGCTTGAGGAGAAGCGGACAGGCGAGCTTGAGGAAATGGAACGGCGCCACAAGCAGGCACTGGAGGATCTAAAGCGCAATCATGCGCAGCAGCTGAAACAGCTGGCGGATGAGCACAAGCAAGCACTGGACAAGCTGGAGAACAGCCGAAAGCAAGCATTGGCTCAAAGCGAGCAGCGGCATACGGAAGCAGCGCGGAAGATGGAGCAGCAGCTGGCTGAGCAGCGTAGTCAAGGCGAGCAGCTGAAGACTCGCTTATCTGCGGCGGAGAAGGATATGAATGCGATTCGCACCGACTCGGCCAAGCTGAAGGAGCAGCTTGCGAACGTAGAGCAAGAGGCGGATGGTCTGCGCAAGGAGCTGACCTCTGCCCGTGCGAAGGTCGAGGAACAGGCGCAGGAGTTGCATGAACGGAAAGCGGAAGAGGCCAAATCCGAGGAGGAGCGCCGCCGCTTGCAGAAGCTTGTCGTTGACGCCAACCAGACGAACCGCAAGCTGCAGGAAGAGGCCAAGTCGCTAAACTCCGAGCTGGAGTCATGGCGCAAGCTGGCCGAGCAGCGCAAGGAGGAAACCGGCGAACTCGAGATGCGAATCGTGGAGCTGATGGAAGCTAACGAGACGCTGGAAGAGAGCTTGACATCCTTGCAGCAGGAACTCTCAGCTTTGAAGGACGAGGCGGAGAGAGCGGCAGCCAGCCGCATCCGTGCGCAGGAGGAGCTGAAGCAGCTTCAGCTGAAATACGAAGAGCTGGAGCGTTTCGGCAAGGAGGCGGCGCTTCGGGAAGAGGAAACAGCCAAGCTGTATGCCATGCTGGAGGAAGAGTATGACACGGTCTCCAGCCAGCTGGAGGAGCTGCGCAAGAAGGCGGCAGTCAGCGAGCAGGCGGAGCAGGAACTAAGAGAGCGGCTGACCCGCTCGGAACAAGAGATGGCCAGCTGGCAGTCGAAGTACGATGAACTGGCTGCCGAGCGCAACGAGCTGCAGCAGGCTCAGCGTGCTTATGAGGAGGAGCTTCAGACATGGCAGCGCGAGATTGCCGCTTCCCGTCAGACCTGCGAGCGGCTGGAGGAGGAGAAGAATAGCGCCTCCGAACAATATGCCCAGCTTGGAGAGCAGTATGAGATGGTGATGCATCAGTATCGGATGATGCAGTCCGAACAAGAGATGCAGGCGGAGAAGAGTGAGAAGCTGGCCCAGGAGCATGCCAAACTGCAGGATGAATATGCGAAGCTGCAGGATGAATACGCCAAGCTTCAGGTGGAATACAACGAGTGGATTGAACTGATTGAGCAGGATCAGCATTAACATCCGGCTGCTGGCCTGTTCTCCATGCTTTCGCTGTCTAGGCGGGGCATGGGCGCGGCCAGTCTGTGGCATACATGCAATAAAAGAGCGGTCATTCATGGTCCAGACGGCCACGGATGATCGCTCTTTTACGAATAACGTTATACAGCAGCAATAGCTGCTTATGTCATCATTTCAGATGATGGTGCTGCTTATTCCTCAACGATGATCTTGGAGATCATCTGGCTATGTCCGGAACCGCACATGATGGAGCAGGAAACTTCAAATTCCCCGGTTTCCTCCGGAACGATAACTTTGGAGTTGTTGTTGCGGTCAAGCTGAAGGCCAAGGCCGGGAATCATAATGCCGTGGTTGCCCTCCTCGTTCTCATAAGAGATTTGGACAGGCACCCCCTTCTTCAAATGATACTCCTCCTGATCAAACTTGAAGTTGGAGCCTTTGATTACAAGCTCTGCTTCAGGAGCCACACCGGTCTCCATAATGCCGGAATCATTCTGGGCTTCGTTTTGATTTCCGCCACAGGCTGCCAGTACAAGAAGAAGAGCACACGTCACCGCGAGTGCAATGCTTTTTTTCATATTACTCTCCCCTATATATAAAATAAATATGAATTTTCAACCTTTATCATAGCCCAGATTGGAAAAGGATGCACATGTCTGATTTGAAAAATTGGTGAACGCTGCTTGTCCTGCTATGAGTGGACGGTCTAATCTTCAATGTGAGTAACCGCAAAAAAACAGCAAAGGCCGCCCTAAGCTCAAAGACCTTAAGGGCAGCCTTCCCTGTTTTACGCTGCACAAGCAGCTCATCCCCTGATCAAGCACCAGATCAGTCGTTGTTTCTGCTTTTACCGGCTTCAAACGGCGTCGAGACAGGGATGAACAGATCGATAATCCCGATCACGAGTGCTGCAAGAATGGCGCCTAATACAGACACACTTACGCCACCAACGACGAACTGGGCAATGTAGATAACAAGTGCACTGACCAGGAAGCCTACGATCCCGCGTCCGAAAGGCGTAACTTTTTTGCCGAAAATCCCTTCAATCGCCCAGCCGATCAGGGCAATGACAAGGGAGAGCAGCAAGGCGCTGCCAAATCCGCCTACCGAGAATTGGGGAACGATCCATCCCACAACCATAAGAACGAGCGCGGCTACGATAAATCGAACGACATGCCCGAGAAATTGCATGATTGTTTGCCTCCTTAGAATAGGAACTGGAGTGTTACGCAGAATTTATTTTGTTCCATCTTTGCTGTTGTTATGTATGGAAGGATTTATCCATAAGCCGAAGAACGGAAATAGCTTATTTGTCCGGCTTTCGTTATAATATAGGCATTGATTGAGAGGAGTAGTGAACTTCTTTGGATGACAAGATTTTGAAAACGCTGGAATATCGGAAGATTTTAAATACATTAACAGAATATACACAAACGTCGATGGGGCGTACGGCTGCTGAACAGTTGAAGCCTGTCGCACAGCTGGAAGAGGTGAAGCGCCTGCTGGCTGCGACCGATCAGGCTTACACTGTCGACCGGCTTAAAGGAACACCGTCCTTGAGCGGCATTACCGATGTGAGGGAAGCGCTGAAGCGGGCGAAGATCGGCGGGACGCTCGGCACGCATGAACTGCTGGCCACAGCCAATACGATTCATGGGTCGAGGCGGCTCAAGCGCTTTATCGCAGGGGTGCACGAGGATGAGCCGATCGAGATGCTGTATAACCTTAGCGAGCTGATCTCGGAGCAGAAGCCGCTGGAGGATGACATCAAGGCATGCATCGACGACACGGCCGAGGTGCTGGATTCCGCAAGCGCGGAGCTGGCCCAGATCAGACGGGAGCTGCGAAACGGCGAGGCCCGCATCCGGGAAAAGCTGGAGTCCATGATTCGTTCACAATCGGTAGCGAAGATGCTCCAGGATCAGCTGATTACCATTCGCGGCGATCGCTTTGTTATCCCGGTTAAGGCGGAGTACCGCTCTTATTTTGGCGGGATCGTGCATGATCAGTCCGGTTCAGGCGCAACCCTGTTCATCGAGCCGGAATCGATTGTAGCGATGAACAACAAGCTGCGGGAGACGCGGATTCGCGAAGAGCGCGAAATTGAAGCGATTTTGCAGAAGCTGAGCGCCAAAGTCGGCGAGCAGGCCGACCTGATCGCGATGGATATCGACATCGTTGGACAGCTTGACTTTATTTTTGCCAAAGCGCGGATGGCCCATGTGATGAAAGCGGTGCTTCCGCGCATGAATGACAGAGGCTATCTGAAGCTGAGAAAAGGAAGGCACCCGCTGATTCCGAGAGAACAGGTCGTTCCGATTGACGTGGAGCTTGGCAATGACTTCACCTCCATCATCGTGACCGGTCCGAACACCGGGGGCAAGACGGTCACGCTGAAAACGATCGGCCTGCTGAATCTGATGGCGATGTCGGGTCTCTTCATTCCGGCGGAAGAGGGGAGCCAGATGTGCGTGTTCGATGCGATTTTTGCCGATATCGGCGATGAGCAGAGCATCGAGCAGAGCCTGAGTACCTTCTCAAGCCATATGACCAATATTATCCGGATATTAAACACGATGACTCCGAAAAGCCTGGTTCTTCTCGATGAAGTCGGCGCTGGCACAGACCCGGCAGAAGGATCGGCGCTTGCCATTGCGATCCTGGAACATATCCACCGCACCGGCTGCCGCATGGTCGCGACAACCCACTATTCCGAGCTGAAGGCCTACGCGTATGAGCGCAAAGGGGTTATCAATGCGAGCATGGAGTTTGATATCAACACCTTGAGCCCGACGTATCGACTGCTGGTCGGCGTTCCTGGCCGAAGCAACGCCTTTGCGATTGCAGAGCGGCTTGGTCTGCCGGGAACGATTCTCGACTTCGCCCGCGGCGAGGTGAAGGAAGAAGATCAGCGGGTGGAGCATATGATTGCTTCTCTGGAGGAGAATCGGCATTCTGCTGAAGTCGAGCGCGAGCGTGCGGAGCAGGTCCGCCAGGAGATGGAGGCGCTGCGGGCTCGCCATCAGCAGGAGCTGCAGAAGCTGGAGGAGCAGCGGGACAAACTGGTGGAGAAAGCTCGCACCGACGCCAAGAAGATCGTTGATAAGGCTCGGAGCGAAGCGGAAGACATCATTGCCGAGCTTCGCAAGCTTGCTCAGGAAGAAGGCGCAGCGGTGAAAGACCACAAGCTGATTGCCGCCCGCAAAAGGCTGGAAGATGCTGTGCCGGAGCAGCGCCGAAAGGCTGGCCACCAGACGGCAGGCAAGAAGCAGCGCAGCATTGAGGCCGGCGATGAGGTGAGAGTGCTCAGCCTGAATCAGAAGGGCCATGTCGTTGAGCTGGCTGGCTCGAAGGAAGCACTCGTGCAGCTTGGCATCATGAAAATGAAGGTGGCTCTGGACGATCTCGAGTTGCTGTCGGAGTCCGTTCCGGCTTCTAAGCAGGCGCCAAGACAGCAGGCGACGGTGCTCAAGCGGACAAGGGATGCGAGCATCCGCAATGAGCTTGATCTGCGCGGGGCGAATCTGGAAGAGGCGCTAATTGAGGTCGACCGGTTTATCGACGAGGCGTTCCTTGGTAATCTGGGCCAAATCTACATCATTCACGGCAAAGGAACCGGCATTCTCCGCTCCGGCATTCAGGAGTATTTGCGGAAGCACAAGCATGTCAAGAGCTACCGTCTCGGTAATTATGGAGAAGGCGGTGCCGGTGTGACGATCGCGGAGCTGAAATAGCGTTGTCGTTAACTAAGAATAAGAAACCAGCATCTCTTTCCGTGCGTATACAATAGAAGCACAATTCGGTGCGCCTTGAGCCTGAGCGGCGAGGTGCAGCTTGGGGAGGAACAAGAGAGCAATGACGGAAATGATCGATCAATTGCTGACACATCCGCTGGGTGTGCTGGTCGGCTTTTTCTCGGTGGCGATTTTGGCGCTTATCGTATATCTGTCCTGTTTTGAATGGGTGACAAAATACAACTGCTGGGATGAGATACGTAAAGGAAATGTAGCGGCTGCAATGGTCACCGGAGGCAAAATTTTTGCACTATGCAACGTAATGCGATACAGTATTACAGCGAATACCTCGATTTACGGGATGATCAAGTGGTCCTTTTTCGGGTTTATACTGCTGCTGGTTGCCTATCTGCTGCTGGAGTTTTTAACACCGGTATTCTCGGTTGATGAGGAAATTTCGAAGGATAACCGTGCGGTGGGGCTGACGGTCATGCTGATTACCGTGTCGCTGTCTTACATTATCGGCTCCAGCATTTTGGGATGATCAGCAGGAACGCAAGCGGATGTTAACCGATTCATATTGATGGCTTCGGGGGGACGAAGAGGATGAAATATTTGCCGCGAATTCTGTTTGCGGTTGCCTTGATCTTTTTTGTATCAGGCATCGTGTATTTGATGAACCAATAGATAGGGAGTACAAGGGCCTGCTGCCTGAATGGGGGAAGGCCGTTTGAATATGGAAAGGAATGAAGAGCCTATGGAACCTACAGTATGCCCATGGTGCCAAACTGAAATTGTGTGGGATGAGGAGATAGGTCCAGAGGAGACTTGCCCTCATTGCGCCAATGAGCTGAAAGGGTACCGCACATTGAATATTGCACTGGGCACAGAAGAGGAAGAAGCGGAGCTGGATGAGGAAGTAGACATCTCGGATCGCGATGATGAGGAGGAGACAGCGTCCGGTTCGTTCTGGCCCCCGGAGACCGAATCATTGTCGTCGCTGCGCACGATTGACAAGTACGGTGATGATGTGGACCTGTACGCGTTCGAGGAGTCGGTGGAGAAGCTGCTTGATGAGCAGGAAGAGGCGCCGGAATGCGTTCACTGTCGGGAGTACATGCTGCTGGCCGGAACCCAGCGGGTCGAGGAAGGATTCACGCCGGCTACGCCAGCCCTCGTCAAAGGGCCGCTGCTGAAGCCGCCGTTTGATCTGCATGTATATATTTGTCCGGGATGCTTCCAGGTGCATACCAGCTTGGCCGAGGAAGACCGCTTGCGACTTATTCGAGGGCTTATCGATAACCAGAAGTAGCCTTCGCACCAATTAAGCCAATCCCCTTCGATTGATAGAGGGGGTTGGCTTTTTCTTATTTATTTTGGCATGAGATGGACAGGCTCCCGTTCATGAACTTGACGCCTTGGGGGTACAATAGCCAGGACTTCAAGTGTAGAGCCAAGGGAGGATCTGGAATGAGTCGAAACAAGGACCCTCAGTCTGTACTTCTGTTAACGGTGCATGCTTTGTTTATGTTATCCGGCGCATTGTCGGGCACATTCCTTAATGTGTATTTGTGGAAAAGCCGTCAGGATTACGCCATGCTTGGCTGGTTTACGATTGCGCAGCAGATTGCGCTCGGGATTACGTTCATAGCAGCCGGCAAATGGGTGAAGGAATACAATAAAATGAATGCGCTTCGCCTCGGCATAGGGGTGTCGGGGCTTTTTTATTTATGCGTGTTGTGGGCCGGGAATCAGGCGGTAGAATATATATGGCCGCTCGGGCTTCTTCTTGGTGTGTCGCTTGGTTTGTTCTGGCTCGCCTTTAACGTCGTCTATTTTGAGATATCGGAGGCAAGCAACCGGGACTGGTTCAACGGCTGGCTCGGCTTGCTTGGTTCTGTGACCGGCATTATCGGGCCTTGGGCTGCGGGTTTAATCATTACGATGATGCACGGGGAGCGGGGATACCGGTTTATATTCACCGTGTCGATGATCATATACGCGGCTACCGTGGTCCTCAGCTTCTTTCTCCGCAAGCGCCCGGTTCAGGGCGGCTACGACTGGCTTGAGGGCTATCGCAAGCTGAAGGAGAGCCGCATGTGGCGTCATGCCGTAGGGGGATTGATCTTTCAGGGGATTAGGGAAGGGGTATTTTCCTTCCTTATTTTTATCCTTGTCTATGTAGCGACAGACCAGGAAGCGAAGATCGGGCAGTTTGCCCTCATTACGTCCCTGGTATCGCTTGTCAGCTACTGGGTGGCCGGCAAGTGGTTCAAGCCGCACCGCCGAAGCGTCGGAATGCTGGTGGGGGCGGTTCTGCTGCTCATTGTGATCGTGCCGCTGCTGTGGAAGGTGAATTATGTGACGCTGCTCATTCTCGGAATTGGAACGTCGCTGTTTATTCCTTTGTTCATGCTGCCTGCCGTCTCGGTCAGCTTCGATCTGATGGGCGCCAACCGCGATAACGTTGAGAAAAGAGTGGAGCTTGTGGCGCTGAGGGAACTGAGTCTTATGACCGGGCGTATTGCGGGGCTGCTCATTTTTATAGGGGTGCTTGCTTTTCGCCGCGACCCGTCCACGATCACGTTGCTGATGCTTTTGCTGGGCGCCTCTCCCGTCGGGGCTTGGATGTTCATGCGCAAGCTTTTTTCCTGGAAGCAGCATGCTGCTTAGCCTACCTATACGATTGTTCCAAAAACAACCTCCAGACTGGCGTCATAGCCGAGCTGGAGGTTGTTTCAGTTGGAGTGGGGAGCGGATGGGTGCGAAAACGAGCGCCAGAGATCGAACCAGGCCAGCTCCTCCCGCTGGTGTCCCGCCAGCGTATCCGCGAGCAGCCTGGCAGCGATGTAGCTGTACACCATGCCGTTGCCGCCATACGCCTCGATAAAATAACTGTGCGGATATTCGGGGTGAGGCCCTATGAGCGGCAGGCCGTCTACCGTATTGGCGAATACTCCGCCCCAGCTGCAAGCCGGACGGATGCTGCTCAGTTCAGGAAACAGCCGCGCCAGATCCTGAAGCAGCCGCTCGCTTCGCTCCTGCAGCAGCTTGGCCGGACGATGCAATTCCCGGATGGGCTCATCGAGTCCCCCGGCGATAATGCGATTGTCCGGCGTCGTGCGAAAGTACAGATAAGGCCGATGGCTTTCCCAGATCAGAGCGCGCTCATGCCACCAGGACAGGTCCTGAACGGGCTCGGTCAGCAGCGCATACGTAAACACCCGCTCGGCAATAGCATCAGGCTTCCAGTCCTGCAGAGCATAGCCGGCAGCCCAAATGACATTTCGGGCCAGGACAGCGCCAGTCTCCGTGTACACAGTCACTTCTGTATCCGTATAGGCAACGCGGTTTACACCGCTTCTCTCGTATACTCGCAGCCCCTGAGAAGCAGCCTTTTCCAGCAAGCCCAGCCCAAGCCGGAACGGATTGACCTCGGCATCCCCGTGCGAGTATATGGCAGCCGACTTCGAGAAGGGAAAGGCGGATTTGATCTGCTGCCTGTCCCAATAGGAAACAGGGAATCCCTTCCGTTTCAGCAGATCGTATTCCTGACGGAGGGAGCCGGCCTCCTCCGGCGTGCTTGAGTAATACAGGGAGCTCCGCGGTATGAATTGGGCATCGACGGACAGCCCTTGAGCAATGCGTCCCAACTGAACAATAGCGTCGGTACACAATTCGTAAATTCGGGTCCCGCGTTCATCGCCGAACATCTGGATAATTTGGGTAAGCGAGTCATCATTCATAAATTGAAGCAGCCCGGTATTGGCTCCGGTGCTTTGACTGCAGACGCGGCTTTTCTCCAGCAGCACCGTCTTGGCCCCTTGCTCGGTTAGCATATATGCGGCCAGCGCGCCGCTGATGCCGCCGCCAATGATGAGCACGTCACAATCCGTTCTCTCCTCCAGACGGGGGTAACGGGGGATATGGGCAGTGGAGTCCAGATATGTCCAGGGGGTAGTGCCGAATGTAAGCTGCATTGCTAGAACCTCCCTTTGTGTATGCGGCTTACGTTAATATTACCCACGGGAACATAGATTTTGCGTGAGAAGGCATACTACGGGTGTGACTCTATATGGAAAGGGGATTAACAGCATGACGACTCAAAATCAAAATCAGATGTTGCCCTTGACGTCCAAGGAACTAGACTATATCGTTGACTGCATTTCCAACGAAAGCATGCTCGCCAAGCACGCGGCTGCAACCGCGGCCAGCGCTCAGGACAAGATGGTGCAGCAGGCCCTGATGGGATTCGTGCAGCGGCATGAGCAGCATTTGAACGAACTGGTGGGTGCGCTGGAAGCCCATAAAGGAATTGCCCCGGCTCAGCCGCAGTAAAGAGCAGGCTAGGGTGTGGTAAAGGTAAAGGCGGTTGGCATTCGTTTGCTTGACTCAAGCCGACTTGTCCCTGTTGACACATTTATGAAATAAGGAGGAACTATACAAGATGGCAACGCAGAACGAAGCTTCATTCTTGCCGCAGGAGGAATTGCTCAATTTCATTCTGGGAGAGCTGAAACGGACCGTTCGTGAATATACAACGGCTACAACCGAGGCGTCTTGTCCTACAGTAAGACAAATGTTCACGAACTTGACGATGGATACACTCAAACTGCAGGGCGAGATGTATCATCTGATCCAGCAGCAAAACCAATATTCTGCCTCCATTCCACATGCATTGAAAATGGACGTGGACAAGCAGCATCAGCAGGCACAGCAGACGGTTCAGAAGACCCGTGACCTGATCAGCCAGAAGTCAGCGGGAATCGGCACATTCGCACATACGCCAAACGTCGGTGAGCATCCGGCGAATGTCAGCCCGCCGACGTATATGTAACCGGACCTCTTGCGGGGACGGTAGTTCCCGCTACAAACCGATTTCCAGCGCGAAAAGCAATTACGCGGGAATCGGTTTTTTCTTTTGCACATCGGATGTGAGATATTGTAATATAGGTATTAATCTCTGTTTCGTGATCTGTTCATGGACGGTTTTCGTAATTTAGAGCTGGAGGAACGAATATGGAAGAGCTAAGCGAATTGAAGTTGAAGGTGCTTGACCTGCTGAAAGAGGATGCGAGAAGATCGCCGGCTCTATTGTCCACGCTGCTGGGTGTGGAGGAAGAAGAAGTGAAAACGGCGATTGCAGAGCTGGAGCGCGATCATGTTATCGTGAAGTACGCGACCGTAGTGAACTGGGGCAAGGTGGATGACGAGAAGGTGACTGCGCTGATCGAGGTGCAGATTACCCCTGAGCGCGGCAGAGGCTTTGAGGGCATTGCCGAGCGAATCTATCTGTTCCCGCAGGTGAAGTCGGTGTATCTCATGTCCGGCGCTTACGACCTGCTGGTTGAGGTGGAGGGGGCTAACCTGCGCGAGGTAGCCAATTTTGTATCGGAGAAGCTGTCGCCGATCGACTCCGTATTGTCGACCAAGACGCATTTTATTTTGAAGAAATATAAGCAGGACGGCATTATTTTCGAAGAACGTGAAGAAGACAATCGTCTTCTGATTTCTCCATAACATTGACATCGCAAGGATTTGCGAGCAGACTGACCGCGATTTACAGCGGAAATTTTTTTACGAGTATAGAGTGCCGTGGCTTTCGCTGTTACACATTCTATAGTCTGACAGAAGGAAGAGTGTGCCATGATTGTGAATGAAGAGCAGCTTTCAGAGAAGAACAGGAAATCGATGACTTCCTATTTGGCGCCGCAGGTTAGAGATATTCAGCCGTCGGGCATACGGAAATTTTTCGATCTCGTCAGCGGGAACAAGGACATCATTACGCTTGGCGTCGGCGAGCCGGATTTTGTGACCCCGTGGCATGTCCGTGAGGCCTGTGTATATTCCCTTGAACGTGGCTTTACCGGCTACACTTCCAATGCAGGAATGCCGGAGCTGCGCGAGGCGATCGCTGAATACTTGAATGACAGCTTTCATGTCGAGTACAATCCGGCCAATCAGATTATTGTGACGGTCGGAGGCAGTGAAGCCATTGATTTGGCATTGCGGGCCTTGGTTGTACCGGGGGATGAGATTCTGATTCCAGAGCCCTGCTACATCTCCTATTCGCCGATTACATCCATTGGCGGCGGCGTGCCGGTAGGGATCGAGACCACGGCCGAGAACCAGTTTAAACTGACGGCCGAGGCGCTGGAAGCCAAAATCACGCCCAAATCCAAAGTGCTGATCCTCTGCTATCCCAGCAACCCGACAGGGGCGATCATGACCTACGAAGATTGGCTGCCGATTGTGGAAGTGGTCAAGAAGCATGATCTGATTGTGATCTCGGACGAAATTTATGCCGAGTTGACTTATGAGGGCAAGCATGTCAGCTTTGCCTCGATGCCGGGCATGATCGACCGGACCATTCTGGTCAGCGGATTTTCCAAGGCATTTGCGATGACGGGCTGGCGGATGGGCTATGTATGCGGACATCCGGAGCTGATCAATGCAATGCTGAAGATCCACCAGTATACGGTGATGTGCGCGCCGGCAATGGGCCAGGTTGCCGCCCTTGAGGCACTTCGCAACGGCATGGGCGAGAAGGACCGGATGGTGGAGTCCTACAACCAGCGTCGCAGATTGATCGTACAGGGACTGTGCGACATCGGGCTGGAATGCCATGAGCCGAACGGCGCGTTCTACGCGTTCCCGAGCATCAAGCGCACCGGATTGTCATCCGATGAGTTTGCCCAGCGGTTGCTGACCGAAGCGAAAGTGGCCGCGGTGCCGGGGTCCGCGTTCGGTATGGGCGGCGAAGGCTTCATTCGCTGTTCTTATGCGACGTCCATAACGCAGCTAAATGAAGCGCTGGATCGTATGGGCAATTTTGTAGCCAAACTGACCTAAGGGATGGCTCCTCAATGAATGCATAGAAATCAGATTGAGATTTTCCTTGAATTAACAAAATTTTCACTTTTTCTTAACTGATTGATATGGTATAATTTTATTTTGGGAGCAGAATTTTACTTTCCAAGGAGGGGTCATCGATGTTATATGATTATGAATTGTCGAACTACCGTGGAGATTTTATGGCTGAGGACAACCAGCACGGTAAATGGTCAATTAAATCAGCAAAGTCTACTCCTCAGGAAATCACCTTGGAAGATGAAATTCACATGCTCCGGCAGAAGATGGAACAAATCTTTATGGAAGAGCAGTCCTTTACGTCAGATATTGTGATTGAGATCAGCAGTCTGCTTGACCTGAAAATCAACGAATATATGAAGACTTATCCGAAGAAGAAATAAGGATCGGGATAGAAGGAGACCTTCAGGGTCTCCTTTTTGGTATTCGCATTTGTTATGATATATTGAACATAAACTGAGGATAACGGAGGTAGGAGCGATGAAGGTATACACGAAAACCGGGGATGCCGGGGAAACGTCGATCATCGGTGGCCGCGTCCCGAAGGACGATGCGCGTGTGGAAGCATACGGCACGATTGACGAGCTGAACAGCTTTGTAGGGCAGGCGGTGCATGCCGCCAAACAAAGCGGTTATGAGGAGATGGAAGAGCAGCTGCTTCTGATCCAGCACGAGCTGTTCGATAGCGGGTCTGATTTGTCCTATGCCAAAAAGGATGAGAGCCGCTACAAGGTGACGGCCGATATGGTGGAGCGGCTGGAGCAGTGGATTGATGAGCTGGAGCAAGGGAATCCGCCGCTGGAGCGGTTTATTCTGCCTGGCGGTAGTGCGTTGTCGTGCGCACTGCATGTATGCCGTACCGTATGCCGCCGTGCAGAGCGGCTGACGGTTACCCTCGCCCGTTCGGTGGATATCAATCCGGAGGTGCGAAAATATTTGAACAGATTGTCGGATTATTTCTTCGTTGCGGCTCGCGCGGCCAATGTAAAAGCAGGTGTGCCGGATGTAGAATATGTCCGAAGCGGAAAGGTGTTTCGATAAGAAATGGAAGACTATTATCCGCCGATTGCATACACAGTTCCTGACAAAGACGGCGGAATGCTGCTCAAGACCGTGCTGCAGCAGCGGATGGGGATTTCCCGGAAGCTGCTGTCAAGACTGAAGCTGACGGAGCAGGGCATTCAGCTGAACGGCAAGCGGGTGTATATCAGCGAGAAGGTAAAGCCCGGGGATCTTGTGGAGATTCGGATGCAGCAGGAGGTATCCGATGATATTTTGCCGCAGCCGATGACGCTGGACATTCTATACGAGGATGATCATCTGCTTGTCGTGAACAAGGAGGCAGGGATCATCGTTCACCCGACACACGGCCATTACACAGGCACGCTGGCGAACGGAATTGTACACTATTGGCAGTCCCGGGGCTGGAAATATCGGTTTCGTGCCATTCATCGGCTCGATCAGGAAACGTCGGGCGTTCTCGCTATTGCGAAAAATCCTTTTGTTCACCAGCATGTATCCGAGCAGATGATCGCCGGGACGGTCGACAAGCGCTATCTGGCGCTTGTTCACAACGCGCCCGATCCGGCCGTAGGGACGGTGGACGGGCCGATCGACCGTGACCCTGAGGAGCCGCATCGAAGGATCATAACGGCCGATGGGTATCCTTCCCTGACGCGATACGAAGTGCGCGAGGAGTATGATGGGGCTTCGCTCGTGGCGCTCAAGCTTGAAACCGGACGGACTCATCAGATTCGCGTACATATGACCAGCATCGGCTGTCCGTTGATCGGGGATCGGATGTACCGGCATCCACTCTACAGCTCCCGGGGGATCGACGGCCCTGGGAAGGCGGACACTTCCCTGCAGGTTGAAGGTATGGACGATTCACGGGCGGAGGCTGCCTCGTCCCCGGCGCTGGCACGGGTTATGGCGCTTGATGAGAGCATAAGCAGACAGGCGCTGCATGCGGCGAGCCTGACGCTCGTTCATCCGATGACACGGGAGCAGATGACGTTCTCCGCTCCGATGCCGGAGGATATGGCGGCATTGCAGCAGCGCTTGCAGCAGAGGGTACGCTGACATGCTTGGAATCGGGAATGCGGACATGGAAGAAACTCGCTAGGCAAACTTTCAAAAATTTTAATAGCAAATATCAAGGAGAGTTGTTGAAATATGAGCAAATTGACAGTATATCAGTATCCGAAATGCGGCACTTGCCGCAATGCCGTGAAATGGCTGCAACAGCAAGGGCATGAGCTTGAGCTTGTTCACATTTTTGAACAGCCGCCGGGAGAGCATGAACTGGCAGACTTGATAGCTAAAAGCGGCCTGGAGCTGAAGAAGTTTTTCAATACAAGCGGTGAGGTTTACAAGGAAATGCAGCTGAAGGACAAGCTTCCGGCAATGTCTGATCAAGAGAAAATCGCCCTTCTGGCTTCGAACGGAAGGCTGATCAAACGTCCGATCGTGACGGACGGTACCCGGGTGACGGTCGGCTTCAAGGCAGAGCAGTTCCAGGAGAGCTGGGGCGGACAGTAACGCGAAGCCTAGACGAATATCGGGGCTGGCCAGTAGCAAGATGATGCCAATAGGTGGATATGTGATTCGGCCTGACATCTCGTCCCCAACGGACCGCAGGGATATGATATAATGGCAGGGAACTGCTAGATGGATCATGAAGAGAACAGTTAGGAGCGATTAAACTTGACACCGAACAAGCAGCCATCCTTGATGCTGGTCGACGGGATGGCTTTATTATTCAGGGCGTATTATGCCACGGCTGCGAGCGGGTACATTCGCCGCACCAAGTCGGGTGTGCCTACCAATGCCGTATATGGTTTTTTGCGATATTTATGGGACGCGATTGATACGTTCAAGCCGACGCATGTTGCATGCTGCTGGGATATGGGATCGAAGACCTTCCGGACAGAGCATTTTGCGGCTTACAAGGGCAACCGGATGGAAGCGCCGGATGACCTGATTCCCCAATTCTCCCTCGTCCGGGAGGTAACGGAATGCCTTGGCATTCCCAATCTGGGTGTGGAAGGTTACGAAGCGGACGATTGCATCGGAACGCTGGCCAGACGCTTCGGCGCCCAATCGCAGGTGATGGTGCTGACGGGGGATCACGACATGCTGCAGCTTGTCAACGAATCCACCTCCGTCATTATTATGAAGAAAGGCCATGGTAATTACATGGTCTATTCCCCGGAGACGCTCTATGCCGAGAAAGGCCTCCTGCCGCATCAAATTGTGGATATGAAGGGCTTGATGGGAGATACGAGCGATAACTATCCGGGTGTCCGCGGCATCGGGGAGAAGACGGCGCTGAAGCTGATTCAGCAATATCAGACCGTGGAAGGGATTTTGGCCAATCTCGATTCACTGGCTAAAGGGGTCCGCACCAAAATTGAGTCTGATCTCGATATGCTGCATCTGTCGAGATCTTTGGCCGAAATTTATTGCGAGGTTCCGCTGGAATGCGAGCTGGATTTGTGCCTGCTGGAAATTGACCACAGCCGGGCCCTGGCCAAGCTGGAGGAGCTGGAAATGAAGAGCCTGGCTCATATGTTCGGGGAAGCGACCGTTTCATGAGAACAGCGATAGCTTCACGGCTATACAGAAGCATGACACGATATGGACTCCCCTGCCTGCTGGCTATGATGCTTATCATCTTGTCTGCCTGCGCTGAGGGTCAATCCGCAGCGCCTGCGACTTCTGGTGGCGAAAGCGGAGGAGCGGAGCCGCCTACCGAGCTGATCGTTTCCGCGGCTGCAAGCCTGAAGGAAACGCTGGAGGAAGCGGGCCGGAGGTTTGAGGCATCCCATCCTGGGGTGCGGCTGAGGTTCAACTTTGGCGGCTCTGGCGCGCTGGTTCAGCAGCTGGAGCAGGGAGCGCCGGCGGATCTGTTCATATCTGCCGCCAGGGAACCGATGGAGCGTCTGGTCCATAAAGGGGTTGTAGCTGAGCAGGATATCCGGGTACTGCTTCGTAATTCGCTTGTGCTAATTGAGCGGAAAGGCAGCGCGCACATCCGGCAGCTCGGCGATATAACCGGGGAACAGGTTCGTATTGTGGCAGTTGGCCAGCCGGAGACGGTGCCTGCCGGAAGTTATGCCCGGGAAGCGCTGGAGCATGTCGGTCTGTGGGAAGCGGTGGAGACCAAGGCGGTTTATGCCAAGGATGTTACGGCGGTGCTTACTTACGTGGAGTCGGGGAATGCGGATGCCGGATTTGTGTATGAGACCGATGCCCTGCAGTCCGATCAGGTGGAGACGGTGCTGCGTCTGGATCCGGAGCTGCACAGCCCGATAGAGTATCCTGCAGCTGTGCCGCTCATCGCTTCTCATCCGAAGGAAGCTGCGGAGCTGCTGGCATTTTTGAGCACGGATGAAGTGAAGGACATCTTTGAGCAGGCGGGTTTTGTTGTAATGGAGGGAATGTAGGTGTCATCATCGGAATTATTCTGGATGCCGGTATGGCTTTCGTTAAAAACGTCATTGCTGTCCAGCATCCTGGCCTTTATACTCGGAACTGCGGCAGCCAGATGGATGTCTCGCCGCATGTTTCCGGGAAAGGCGATGGTGGAGACCTTTCTCATTCTGCCGCTTGTTCTGCCGCCGACCGTGATCGGTTTTATCCTCCTGGTCGTGCTGGGAAGGAACAGCTGGGTCGGCAGACTGGCGGAGTGGCTGTTCGCACAGCCGATTATATTCAGCTGGGGCGCTGCGGTCATCGCCGCGGTGGTCGTATCTTTTCCGCTTGTGTATCAGAGCATGCGGGCCGGCTTTGACTCGGTTGATCGCGAGCTGGAGGATTCCGCCCGGTCGCAAGGAGCGGGGGAGTGGCAAGTGCTTCGCTGGATTACACTGCCGCTCGTAAGCCGATCAGCGATGGCGGCATACATCCTTGCGTTTGCAAGAGGATTGGGTGAATTCGGAGCGACCTGGATGGTAGCCGGTAATATTCCCGGCAAAACCCAGACGCTGCCGACTGCGATATATGTTGCCGTCAGCAACGGGGATCACAGGCTGGCGTGGACCTGGACGGCGGTCATTATATTGTTTTCCTGGCTGCTTCTGGCAGCTGCAGGTTCGGGACGACGAGAGCGCACCGGCCGGTGAACATGATGAAATGAGGGATGAACGAGCATGAGTATACTGGGAGCAATTGAAGCGGGTGGAACGAAATTTGTGTGCGGAATCGGTAATGAGGACGGCACTGTCGTGGAGCGTGTAAGCTTTCCAACGACGACACCGGAAGAAACGATGGGCCGGGTGTTTGAGTTTTTCGCGGATAAGAATGTGTCTGCTATTGGCGTCGGTTCCTTCGGACCGATTGATCCGGTAAAAGGAAGTCCTACATATGGAAGCATTACAACCACACCGAAGCCTCATTGGAGCAACTTCAACATTGTGAATGCGTTGAAGGAGCGCTTTCCGGTACCGATCGGTTTCGATACTGACGTGAACGGGGCAGCGCTGGGCGAATATACATGGGGGGCTGCCCAAGGGCTGGACAGCTGCCTGTATATTACGATTGGCACAGGTGTGGGTGCAGGAGCCGTTGTCTCCGGCGAATTGATCCACGGCTTGTCACATCCGGAAATGGGCCATATTTACGTGCGCCGTCATCCGGAAGACACCTATGAAGGAACTTGCCCGTATCATGGGGACTGTCTGGAGGGGCTGGCCGCAGGTCCGTCGCTTGGCAAACGCTGGGGAGTTGCCGGCGCCGAGCTTACGCCGGATCATCCGGCATGGGAGATGGAGGCTTATTATCTGGCCCAAGCACTGATGAATTATGTGCTCATTCTATCCCCGCAGCGCATCGTGATGGGTGGAGGCGTGATGAAGCAGGAGCAGCTGTTCCCGATGATTCGCAAGAAGCTTCAGGAGCTGCTTGCGGGCTATGTTCAGCATCCAAGCCTTGGGGATCAGATTGACGAGTTCATCGTTCCTCCGGGCCTTGGCGACAATGCGGGGCTGTGCGGGGCGCTGGCCTTGGCGAAGCTGGCTTTGGCTGAAGAGGCGAACTAAGCGGAAGAAGTTCGTTACCACCTTACAGCCATGGTCATGGACAGTTAGAGAAAGCTGTGCGATAAAGGCTTGATTACATTACAGAATATGGTATTATAACTGTAACAGTATAACGGAACGGATAAGGAAGCACCTTTCCAGCCGCGAGTAGCGGCGGAGGGGTGCTTTTTGTCGTTGTACTGAAATGCGTAGCGGGAGGAGTCGTAACATGCAGATTGTGTTTATGAATCAAATGTCGAGAACAGACCAGGAGGGCCTGGCGCAATTCGCACAGGTCTGGATTGGGGAGGAGGAAGGCGTGTGGCGCCTTGGTTGGCGGGATATGGAGCTTGACGGCGAGGCAGTGGATGAGGAATGGTATGAAGGCAGTTCGTGGAATGAAATGCTGTACGTTTATCGTCACCGGCTGGCAGTCAAGCTTGGAGATGGCTACAGACCTATGATTGAAGGCGTGTTTCATGAGCCGCAGGAAGTGGCAGGCAAGCAGCAGACGGCCCAGAAGCTGCAGTGCTACAGCGAGCTGTACGGTAACGAGGAGCTGTACACCGAGCTGTGTGCCTGGCGGCGCAAGAAGGCGGCTTCGGGAAGAAAGGCCCCTTATTTCGTCGCGAGCAATCGTGTGTTGAGACTAATCAGCGCCTTCATTCCGCAGACGGAGGAGGAGCTGCTTCAGCTGCCGGGCATTGGTGCCAGCAAGGCATCAGAGCATGGTGCAGAGTGGCTGGAGCTGACGTCCAAGGTGGCGCGCACGACCGCGTTTCCGCTTGACTGGGTCTATGATGCGCTAAGGGAGGAAGAATATGTAGCCTGGCTGTACAAGCAGAAGGAGGCCAAGTACAAGCAGGAATTGGAGCGATTTCGCACGCGCAGGGTCATGCTGTCCGGCATAGCCGAAGGGGCGTCTCTCATGCAGCTGAAAGAGCGGACCGCCATGTCCCGGCGTGAGCTGCTGGAGCAGCTGGAAGAGCTGGAGAAGGACGGGTATGATACCGATGCCTTGATTCAGCTGGAGCTGAACGCGGTACCGGAGGAGGAGCAGAAGTCAATTTGGAAAGCCTTCGAGGAGCTGGGCGACACGTTCCTGAAGCCTGTCCTGCAGCGGGTATATGGTCAGGAGGCGGATGGGACAAGCACGACAGAACAGCTGTACGAACGCCTCCGTCTGATCCGGATCCGTTACCGCCGGAGCGCAGGGGGGGCGGACAGTCGAAATTCGGACAGACGAAGAAATGTCGGTTAGACGTGAGGAAAGCCTCAGGCTGCTGTGACAAGCGATGAATAAACCTAAAAAACGCTGTCTCTCATCAGCTACTCTAGCTTGTGAGACAGCGTTTTTCATTTCAGATCCAATCCTTTTTACGGAAAAGATAGAACATTAGGAGACCCGCAGATACCATAATCCCGATGACAACATAATAGGAATATTTCCATTCTAGCTCAGGCATATACTCGAAGTTCATTCCGTATATGCCGGTGATCAGCGTAAGCGGGATGAAGATGGTTGTAATCGCCGTAAAGACACGCATGATTTCGTTCGCGCGGTTGGCGATACTGGACTGGTAGGCTTCCCGAAGGTTGCCCATCAGATCCCGATACGTCTCGAACGTCTCGGAAATTTTGACGGCGTTCTCGTAGATGTCGCTGAAGTACTTTTGCAGCTGATCATCGATGAGCCGAAGATCCTTTTTATTCAGGGTGTTGATCACTTCCTTCTGAGGACCGAGCACCTTCTTCAGCCACAGAATCTCACTGCGAAGACCGATAATCTCATGCAGATGGGCCTTCTTGGTATGCATCAGAATATCTTCTTCCAGCTTCTCGATCCGCGCCTCGATTCGGTCCCCGACGGAGAAGTAGTTGTCGGTCACAAGGTCGATCAGCAGATACAGGAAGCGGTCCGGCGTGCTGACCTCCTCTTCCCATAGAAGAGGTTTCAGTGTGCGAAGTTCGTGGATTTTTTGCTTCGTTACCGTAATGATAAAATGCCGTCCAAGAAAGATGTTAAGCGCCCGCAGAAAGATTTCCTCATCATCAAAGCGAATGCTGTTCACTACAATAAAGTAATGATCTTCATAAATTTCAATCTTCGGCCGCTGTTCCTCTTCGCTCAAGCAGTCCTCGACCGCAAGGTCGTGGAGGGAAAATAGCGGCTGCAGTTCCTCCAGATCGTCCACATCGGCATCCAGCCAATAAAAGCCGCTTTCCGGGGCCGTCAGGGTGGCTCTGATGTCTTCGACAGGTGTAAAAACACCCGCATCAACCAACCGGATTTTCATCTGATATCACTCCATTTCCATTCGTGAAAATTGGCGCATAAAAGCACAAGATATCAGCTTGCCGGGGAAGAACGGGCGAAGAACTTAGGTTTCTCTCATTAAAGCCTTCTATATAAGCGCATGAAAAATAACGCCGCCCTCCGCCGGTGAGCTGATCTTGGTCCTATGCGGTTGTGCTTCCTGGTTATCCAGCTTCTGGCTCGGGTCACCGTCCATCTTCCATGTCACCTCTTTCATCAATGTTGTTGCAGCACTTGTCTAGTATAACGCCGGGTGTACGACCTTTCAAGATGAAATATAGGCCGGATATGACGCTGTTGTACAGGGTATGGAAACCGCGAGGAATATGTGACGATAAAGCTAGAGGTTCTTGACGAAAAAAAATTATTGATTTAAAGTAAATCTAACAACAGTCTTGTGACAATCGAATACAGCGAAATCTTATCAAGAGCAGGTGGAGGGACTAGCCCTATGAAACCCGGCAACCGGCGGCAACATCGCACGGTGCTAATTCTTGCAGGATGCATGGTTTGCGTTTTTGAAAAACGCAGGCATTCTGACAGATGAGAGAGGCGCATAGTTAATACGTATATGATGACCTTTCTCTTCGGAGAAAGGTTTTCTTGCGTTTCAAGGTACTTATCGCTCTTTCTCTTGAAAGCATGAATCGATTCGTCAATTATTTTGAAGGAGTGAGTTCACATGCCGATTAAAATTCCAGATGCGCTGCCAGCTAAAGAAGTGTTGTCTGGAGAAAATATTTTTGTGATGGATGAAAGCCAGGCCTTCCATCAGGACATCCGTCCGCTGCGAATTGCTATCCTGAATCTGATGCCTACCAAGGAAACGACCGAGACGCAGCTGCTTCGGTTAATTGGTAACTCGCCGCTGCAGGTCGATGTGGTGCTGCTCCATCCGAGCTCCCACATTTCCAAAAACACGTCGGCTGAGCATCTCTCCACGTTTTACAAAACGTTCGAGCAGGTCAAAAATCGCCGTTTTGACGGCATGATCATTACTGGCGCTCCGGTGGAGCAGCTGGAGTTCGAGCAGGTGAACTACTGGAATGAGCTGACGGAAATATTTGAGTGGACCAAGACGAATGTGACGTCTACCCTGCACATATGCTGGGCCTCCCAAGCCGGCTTGTATTATCATTATGGAGTTCCGAAATACAGCCTGCCGAAGAAATGCTTTGGCGTATTCGAGCATTCGGTTAACGAGCCCTGTACGAAGCTGCTCCGGGGATTTGATGAGATGTTCCTCGTTCCGCACTCCCGTCATACCGAGGTTCGCCGCGAGGACATTGCCCAGCATGAGGATCTTGTCATTCTGTCGGAATCGGAGGAGGCCGGCGTATATCTGGTAGCTTCCAAGGATGGCAAGCAAATATTTGCTACCGGTCATTCCGAATATGATCCAGACTCGCTGAAATGGGAATATGATCGCGATGTGGCAAAAGGGATGGAGATTGATCTGCCCGTTAATTATTATCCGAACAACGACCCGTCCAGGCAACCACGGTCCGTATGGCGGGCACATGCCAACCTTTTATTCTCGAATTGGTTGAACTATTATGTGTACCAAGAGACACCGTATGACATCGGCCCGCAAATCTAGCGCGCACACCCGAGGAGGAGCAATGATATGGATAAAAAACCGTTGAATATCGAAAGCCGGCTAGCCCAGATCGGTTCGGTTCAGGAGCCGGTAACCGGCGCGATCAATTTCCCGATCTATCAGGCAACGGCCTTCCGCCACCCCAAGCTTGGCCAAAGCACCGGATTTGATTACATCCGCACGAAAAGCCCGACGAGACAAGTGCTGGAGGATGCCTGCGCGGAGCTGGAATCCGGGGATGCCGGATTCGCTTGCAGCTCGGGCATGGCTGCGCTGCAAACCGTATTTGCCCTGTTTGGCAAGGGGGATCATCTGATTGTATCCCTGGATTTGTACGGCGGCACTTATCGGCTGCTGGAGCGGATTATGTCCAAGTTCGGGGTAACGGCAACCTATGTGGATACGAACGATCTGGATGCGCTGGAGCAATCGCGGCAGCCAAATACAAAGGCGGTATTCATCGAGACGCCGACCAACCCGCTTATGATGATTACCGATATTGAAGCGGTTTGCACATGGGCAAGTCGTCACCAGCTGTTGACAATCGTGGACAACACGCTGCTCACGCCTTATTTTCAAAGGCCGATTGAGCTTGGAGCCGATATCGTCGTACATAGCGCGACCAAATATCTGGGCGGTCACAACGATGTGCTGGCAGGCCTGATTGTAACGAAGGGCAAGGAATTGTCCGAGGAGATGGCCTTTCTTCATAATTCGATCGGAGCGGTGCTGAGCCCGTCCGACTCCTATCAGTTAATGAGAGGGATGAAGACGCTGGCCCTCCGAATGGAGCGCCATCAGTCGAATGCGACGGCGGTTGCGACCTTCCTGCAGGGACATCCGGCTGTGGAGGAAGTATTCTATCCCGGTCTGCCGGAACATCCGGGCTACGATATTCAGAGCCGCCAGTCCAGCGGCAATACCGGAATTTTCTCCTTCAAGGTGAAGGATGCCCGCTATGTAGAACCGGTGCTGCGGCATATTCGCCTGATTGCCTTCGCAGAAAGCCTGGGCGGGGTCGAATCGCTCATGACCTATCCGGCCGTACAGACGCATGCGGATATTCCGGTTGAGATTCGGGAAGCGGTTGGCGTAGATGACCGTCTGCTCCGTTTCTCAGTCGGCATCGAATTCGCCGAGGACCTGATTGCTGATCTGGATCAAGCGCTGAACGCAGCGATGGCCGAGGTGGAAGGAGGCGAGCTGCGATGAGTTCGGACCGACATTCAACCGATCCGTTGAAGTTTGAAACTAAGCTGCTTCATTTCGGAGGCGAGATCGATCGCACGACCGGAGCGTCAAGCGTCCCGATCTATCAGGCGTCAACCTTTCATCACGAAGACGTCAATCATCCGCCGGTTCATGATTACAGCCGTTCCGGCAATCCGACCCGGCAAGCGCTGGAAGACTACATTGCGCTGCTGGAAGGCGGCGTGCGCGGGTTCGCGTATTCCTCCGGCATGGCTGCCATATCCAGCAGCTTCATGCTGCTGTCCGCCGGCGATCATATGATTGTTACCGAGGATGTATATGGCGGCACTTACCGGTTGTTGACCACCATCCTGAACCGCATGGGCATCGAGAGCACGTTCGTCGACATGACCGATCTGGAGCAGGTCAAGGCAGCAATCAGGCCAAATACCAAAGCTGTATATATGGAGACACCATCCAATCCAACATTAAAAATAACGGATATCAGCGGCGTGACGAGCTGGGCCAAGGAACACGACCTGCTGACGCTGCTGGACAATACGTTCATGACCCCATACTATCAGCGTCCGATTGAACTGGGTGTCGATATTGTCATTCATAGTGCAACCAAGTTTCTCGGGGGCCACAGCGACGTGCTGGCCGGTCTTGCTGTCGCCAGAACGGAAGAGCTTGCGGCGGAGCTGAAGAAGCTGCAAAACGGGCTCGGGACGGTGCTCGGCGTTCAGGATTCATGGCTGCTTATGCGGGGCATGAAGACGCTCGGGGCGCGAATGGCCCACAGTGAGCAGAGCGCAGCCAAGCTTGCAGCCTGGCTTCAGGGGCGCAGCGATATCGAGCGGGTCTATTATCCGGGCCTGCTGCATCATCCGGGGCGCGAGATTCATGAGAAGCAGTCGACCGGATATGGAGCGGTCGTCTCGTTTGATGTAGGTTCCGGAGAACGGGCGAAGCAGGTGCTGAACCGCGTCAGGCTGCCGCTTGTAGCTGTCAGTCTTGGGGCTGTGGAGAGCATTCTGTCTTATCCGGCGATGATGTCCCATGCGGCAATGGGCGCAGAGGTGCGTCAGGAGAGAGGCATTACGGACGGTCTGCTGCGCTTCTCTGTCGGGCTTGAGGACGTGGATGATTTGATTATGGATCTCAGCGAGGCGCTTAACGGCGCTTGAGCGGATAAACCTGGCAGCGAATGAAGGCAAGTACCCCGGGCAAGAGCGATCGGAAGTCCCCTCATTCCCCGTAGCGGCATCTTTGCTGGAAGTCAAGCACTTATATCTGATATGAGCCTTATATATCTTCTTAAATGTTATGAATTCATGAACAACGGCATCCCGTTTCATTCGGGATGTCGTTTTTGAACCGGGAATGTGGTAGGATGGTGAAGACAAGAGTTTACTTGCCACTGCGAATTTGCTGCAGATAGGAGGCTATCAATATGGGTACGATCGATCGTATCTTGGATAAAGCATTGCGGGGAGAACGCCTTAACCTGGAGGACACCGTAACGCTGTTTGAAAGCGATCAAGTGGAGAAAATAGGCCATGCCGCGAACATCATGACCAAGCGTTTGCATCCTGACCCGATTACAACCTTTGTAATTGGACGGAATATAAACTATACGAATGTGTGCGACGTATACTGCCGCTTTTGCGCATTCTATCGCAGACCTGGCTCTTCTGAGGGCTATGTTCTTCCGGATGAGACCATTTTCCAGAAAATCCAGGAAACCCAGGATGTGAACGGGACGGAAATACTGATGCAGGGCGGCACGAATCCGGATCTGCCATTCAGCTATTACACCGACCTGCTTCGGAACATCAAGAAGCGTTTCCCGAACATTACGATGCATTCCTTCTCGCCTGCCGAGATCATGAAGATGGTGGAGGTATCCGGCTTGCCGCTGGAAGAAGTGGTGCGCGAGCTGCGGGATGCGGGACTGGATTCGCTGCCTGGCGGCGGAGCTGAAATTCTGGACGATCGAATCCGGAAAAAAGTCAGCCGTCTCAAGGGTTCCTGGCGCCAGTGGATGGACGTGATGCAGACCGCCCACAAGCTCGGCATGAACACGACGGCGACGATGGTTATCGGCCTGGGCGAGACGATGGAGGAGCGCGCACTCCACCTTCTGCGCATCCGCGATGCGCAGGATGAATGCATTCAGAACGGATGGGATTCCAAAGGCTTCCTCGCCTTTATACCATTCACGTTCCAGCCGGACAACACCAATTTGAAGCGGGAGCGGGAGACGCCGGAGGCTTATCTGAAGACGGTGGCCATCGGCCGGCTTGCCATTGACAATGTGCCGAATCTTCAATCGTCCTGGGTGACGATGGGGCCGGACATTGGCAAGCTGTCGCTAAGCTACGGTTGTAATGACTTCGGCAGCACGATGATGGAGGAGAACGTTGTATCCTCCGCAGGTGCGGTATACAAGGTCAACATCGAGTCCATTCTTCGTCTGATTCGTGAAGCGGGACATATTCCGGCTCAGCGGAATACCCGGTACGAAATTTTGCGTGTGTTTGAGGATAACAGCACCGTCGAGCGCGATTTTGTGATGCAGAACTAATCTGTGTTTATCCATCATCCGAAGTGTGAGTGATCAAGGCTTCCTTGGTCACTCACACTTTTTCTGTGGGAACAGTTTCCGCCTCGAGTACAACGTCATCGTATAGCGAAGCACCGCCCCGATCGTCTGGCTGAGCCGGAGTGAACGGGGTGTTTTTTATAGTAAGGCTGATGCGTTGCTTCATAAGGACTTGCTTGTTTTTCCAAGCTGATGTTCCGTATATCCCCCTGCCACTCCCCATATACTGAAAAGGGAACTCGAAAGGAGTGATTCCATGGAACTGTTCAGCATCTCAATCGATACACGGTCGGATCATGAGAAGGAGGCATTTCGCCGTATATTGTCAGACAAGCAGAAGGAGCTACATAAGCGATGCAAGCAGCTGAAATTTGCTTTCAGCGCTGCAGAAGCCCGGGTCACTTGGACTTGCTCCGGCAAGCTGCCGCTGTCGACCTGGACGCTGTCTGCGGAGGAGCTGCGACGGCTTATCTCCGAGGCGGTTACTGCTTACATTATGGAGGAGAGGGAGCAGGAGCTTGCTGCACGGCTACTGTACTCGGAGTTCGAGTTTGACGATGAAGAGGAGGCAGAACGAATTCTGCAATGCTATTTCCAGCTGCTGTCCAATGAAGGGGAGGCTGCCCAATATTGGCAAAGCCGCAGACGGAAGCTGGTTGAAGGCATTGACCAGTGTCTGCTTGAGGGGCCTGAGCTCAATTTGAACGGCTTCCTGACGTTTCGCCTCCACACTTATGAGCAAGAGCTGCGCGACTTGGCGGAGTACGCCGTTGATGAGTTTATCCTGGATCAGCAGTATGAGGAGTTTGTGAGTCTGCTGAAGTATTTTGTTTATTTTCAGGAGCCCAAAATGCCGATCGTCCACGTCATCCACAAGGGCGAAGAAGATTTCCTGCTGCTGGATGGCAACTTGAGGCCGATCGAGCGGCCGCAAGAGGACGGACTCATCATTGAGAGGCTGGATCAGGAAATGGAAATCGAAGATATGATCGTCAGCACACTGATTGCGGTTTCCCCGGCCCGAATGATCATTCACACGCGAAATCCTGATTTGCCGGTCATTATGACATTGGCCCAAATTTTTGACAACCGGGCTCAGATATGCTGCAGCTGTCCGGAATGCAGTGTGTTTCTCGGAAGCGGGCGCATGATGACTTGACGTATTCTGGCCAGCAGGATTATAATATCTCATAAATTCACGTAAAAGCTATGACAAAGACATGAGTCAATCGGCTAGATCCGTTCCAGAGAGAGGGAACCCGGCTGAAATTCCCTTCGGTGCGTCATTGATTTACCCCTTTGTAGCTGTGCGGTCGAAATTATGGGATTCATTTTTCGTAAGAGTAGGCTTCACCGGTTCATGACCGTTATTCAATGCTGATGAAGGATCCTTCGGATCGGCCCTGGCGCGGGCCAGTGTGACCGAGGATCGAATTAGGGTGGAACCACGGGTATAACACTCGTCCCTTTGCGGGACGGGTGTTTTTTGTTATGTCCTGCGAGAATGGAACAGGAAACGTGAAATTAAACCAACGTATGCTTTGAGGAGGAATGTAAGGTGGCTATCAGTATTAAACTGCCAGACGGCTCGGTCCGTGAATATGAGGCAGGCAGCTCGATTGAGGATGTGGCTGCATCCATCAGCAGCGGGCTGAAGAAAAACGCAGTGGCAGGAAAATTAAACGGGGTGCTGGTCGATTTGGCGACGCCGCTTGAGGAAGGTGCCCTCGTAGAAATCGTAACCCAGGATTCGGCTGAAGGGCTTGAAGTGATCCGCCACAGTACAGCTCACTTGCTGGCACAGGCAACGAAGCGCTTGTATGGCGCCAAGGAAGTGAAGCTGGGAGTCGGACCGGTCATCGAGGACGGCTTCTACTATGATATGGATCTTGAAGAGCCGCTGAATCCGGAGGATCTGCAGAAGATTGAGAAGGAAATGGAGCGCATCGTAGGCGAGAACTTGCCAATCGTGCGCAAGGAAGTGAGCCGTGCGGAAGCGCTGCGGATTTTTGGCGAACTGGGGGATCCGTACAAGCTTGAGCTGATCCATGATCTGCCGGAGGACAGTGTCATTACGATTTACGAGCAAGGGGAGTTTTTTGACCTCTGCCGTGGACCGCATGTGCCATCAACCGGAAAAATCAAAGTGTTCAAGCTGATGAATGTGGCCGGAGCTTATTGGCGTGGGGATAGCAAGAACAAAATGCTCCAGCGTGTATACGGGACCGCGTTTGTGAAGAAAGCGCAGCTCGATGAGCATCTGCATCTGCTGGAGGAAGCGAAGAAGCGCGATCACCGCAAGCTGGGCAAGGAACTGCAAATGTTCACGTTCTCCCAGCTCGTAGGACAAGGTCTGCCGATCTGGCTTCCGAACGGGGCGAAGCTCCGCCGCACCCTTGAGCGTTATATCGTGGATCTGGAGGAGCGTCTTGGCTACCAGCACGTGTATACCCCTGTGCTTGGCAACGTGGATCTCTACAAAACATCGGGTCACTGGGATCATTACCAGGAGGATATGTTCCCGGTCATGTCGATGGACAATGAAGATCTCGTGCTTCGTCCGATGAACTGTCCGCACCATATGATGGTGTACAAGAGCGACATGCGGAGCTACCGCGATCTGCCGATCCGGATTGCAGAGCTTGGCATGATGCATCGCTATGAGATGTCCGGCGCATTGACAGGACTTCACCGGGTTCGGGCGATGACGCTGAACGACTCCCACATTTTCTGCCGTCCGGATCAGATCAAGGAAGAGTTTGCACGGGTTATCCAGTTGATTATGACCGTGTACAAGGATTTTGGCATTCAGGACTACCGTTTCCGCCTATCCTACAGAGATCCGCAGGATACCGAGAAATACTT
Organism: Paenibacillus campinasensis; assembly: GCF_002272015.1. Taxonomy (GTDB): domain Bacteria; phylum Bacillota; class Bacilli; order Paenibacillales; family Paenibacillaceae; genus Paenibacillus_AQ; species Paenibacillus_AQ campinasensis. The sequence goes on from NZ_NPBY01000049.1 coordinate 45,362, forward strand.
CCCGAACGATGAGATGTGGGAAATGTCCCAGCGCATGCTGCGCGAGGTTGTAGAGGAGCTGGATATGCCGTTCTTCGAGGCGGAAGGCGAGGCTGCTTTCTACGGACCGAAGCTCGATGTGCAGATCAAGACGGCACTTGGCAAAGAAGAGACGCTGTCTACTGTACAGCTCGACTTCCTGCTGCCAGAACGCTTTGAGCTTGAATATGTCGGAGATGATGGTCAGAAGCATCGTCCGGTCGTCATCCATCGCGGCATCCTCGGCACCATGGAGCGATTTGCCGCGTTCTTGCTGGAGAATTTTGCAGGCGCTCTGCCGCTTTGGCTTGCTCCGGTGCAGGTGAAGGTGATTCCGGTGTCTACCGCATTTGAGGATTATGCCAAGGAAGTAGCGGAGAAGCTGCAACTGGCAGGCATCTCGGTTGAGCCGGATCTCCGTAATGAGAAGCTCGGCTATAAGATTCGCGAAGCGCAGCTGGAGAAAATTCCGTATATGTTCATCGTTGGCGAGAATGAGAAGAACGCTGGCGCTGTATCCGTCCGCAAGCGCGGGGAAGGGGATATTGGCGCTCAGCCGCTGGATGATATCATCGCCAAGCTGCGTGAGGAAATCCAGACGCACGCTGTGTAATCCTATGCAAGCGAGAGCTTTCTGTTGTACGGGAACTGTAGACCGCTGCAGATGGTTGCCCCATTACTAGCTCGATCATAGGGTAACATTTCAACCCCTGTCATGTATAAACCGTTGAAGTTGCGGGAACCCTCGCTAGTAAGGGGGAGGTATTCGCAATGAACAAACGAAAAACATGGCAGGGGTTCTTTTTGTGCGGGCTCGTTATCGCTTGGCTGCTCGAACCGCCGGTAACGGCGAATGCAAGTCACTGGCAGCCGGTATTAAGTGATTCCTACAGCGTGTCCCACAGCGAACAGAAATCGAGCGCATTCATTGAAGGCTCAAGTTTTATGGAGATGGCGCATCTCTATGCCCTGAATTTGGTTAGCATCGGAAAAGTTAATAAACATATAACGCTTGCCGAAGACGAGCAGCAGCGCGATGATCACGGCGTCAAAGCAACCAGAAAAGGCGGCCATCCTTCGATGGCAGTACTGGCTCCAAGAGATGATCAGGTGCTGCATACGGTGACAGTGACGGCAACAGGATATACAGCAGGATATGAATCGACTGGTAAAAGACCCGGTCATCCCCAGTATGGCATTACGTATTCCGGGGTGAAGGTGAAGCGAGACCGAAATACGCTGTCCACGATCGCTGCCGATCCATCTGTATTTCCGCTGGGCAGCATTCTGTATATCCCGGGTTACGGGTACGGGATCGTCGCGGACATCGGCTCTGCCATCAAGGGTCGGAAGATCGATCTGTATTTTGCCACAACCGAGCAAGTGTATGAGGAGTGGGGTAAAAAGGATGTCGAGGTGCAGCTCATTCGAAAAGGCAGCGGAAAATGCACCGAAGCGATGTTGAAAAAGTTCGGAGAAGCGATTGAAACGTACCGTTTCCTGCCAAGCTCTGTGCTGGAGGAAGCGATTTGACCCCGGATTCCCGGCAGCCACTGGACTTACTACCCGAGCTCGCATAAGCCCCGCCGGTTCATCACATACTACTGTTCGGGGGCCAAACCCCTGAAGAGGATGATGGTATGAAGATAACCAGGAGGTGAAGACGGTGAAAAAGAATAAAGTTCAGGAAAACTTCAAGACACCGAACGAAAAGTTCAATGCCGAGTTTGCTGAAGATCAAAGCATTGCCAGCAACCCGAAGGGCAAATCGAAGGTTCAAGAGAACTACAAAAAACCAAACGAGAAGTTTGACGCGGAGTTTGGCGAGCTGAACGCGCCAGGCGACCACAAAACAAACCGTTAAGGTTAGTTAGCCGGTGGCAACCCTCGTTTCATGCTTTATACAAAACCCCTGCACTTGGCGGGGGTTTTTCTATATAGAAGACGTGATCCATTATTATCCAGTGCCTCGGTCTGGAGACCGAGTTGATTTTCATCCCGCCGCCGCTATATCGTTCCTTCAGGATGTTGTACACTGTAGTTACCAAAAGAAGTGAAGGCAAGGGGATGTGACCATGAGTAAAAAAGGATGGAGCCAGTTATTCGGCGGCCTGTTCCTGATCGGAATCGGCGTATTGTTTTTTCTAAATCAGCTTGGTTTTATTAATGTAAGCATCGGCTATCTCATATCGACATTCTGGCCGGTCATCTTGATCTGGTTCGGCCTGCAAAGCCTGATCTTTGCATCTGGTGCAGGGGTGCTGTGGGGCGCTTTGGTGCCAATTCTGCTTGGCCTTTATTTTCTGGGACGCAACCTGGGTTATGTATGGTTCTCGTTTGGAGATTTAATCAAATTTGCGATTCCGGTTGCTTTGATTCTGTTCGGCCTGCAGGTCATTCTACAGCCGAGAAATAACCGCCGGCCGCCTGAGCCGCCGCCTGCCCCGGAGCCTGACCGTCGGCAGAGCCCGATTCCGCCAGAGCCGCCGGAGGCCGTTCCGCTCGATTCTTCGCTTGATGAGGTGTTTGAACGCAAGTTTGGCAAACCGCAGCAGGAGCCGAAACAGGAGCATACCGATCATGCGAATCATAGGGATCATACGGCCGCATCCGGAAGAAGAGGCTACCGCTATGACGATACGGATCCGCATTACGGTTATAATGAAGAGGAGGGTCACCGGTACTACGAAGACCGAGATGACCCCAATAGAAGTGGCGCCAGATGGTCCCATCACGATACAGTGAATAAATCCGCTTTTATCGGGGATGTGCATATGGGCAAGGAATACTTTTCGCTGAAGCCGACCAACATCTCCCAGTTTATCGGGGATACGGTGCTCGACTTGACCAAAGCCCAGATTCCGTACGGCGAAACCCGCATTAACATTTCCGGATTTATCGGAGACGTCAAAGTGTTTGTACCGAATGATTCGGACCTCGGCATCCATGTGTCGACCAGCTCGTTTATCGGCGACATGAAGGTGCTGGATCAGAAGGAAGGAAGCGGATTTATGAGCAGCTCGGGCATCGAGAGCCCGTACTACAGGGAAGCAGGGAAGAGGATCCGCATTCATGTCAGCGTGTTTATCGGCGATATTAAAGTGAACAGGGTAGGGTAACCGGCATGTCGATGATGAGTTTTCTGAAGAATACTAAATGGGTGCTTATGCTGTATTTTCTGCTCATCGGAGCAGGAGTTGCCGTATTCCTGTACGCTGCGGACGAATGGGGATACATTCATATTCAGGACAACCGACTGTGGGTTTATTACTCGGTCGGTATTGTTCTGTTCACAGGCATTGCCGGCTATATCGCCGGACAACGGATTCAGCGTCCGCTGGATTTGCTGCATCTGAACATGCTACAGGTGGCCAAAGGCAATTTGACGGTCAGGCTGCCAGCCGCAGAAGACGGTTCTTTCGCGCGCGTCTATGAGGAATTCAACACCATGACCGAGGCGCTGGAGAAGAAGATGAAGCTGTTGCAGCGCTTGGGCGAGCAGGATGTGATCGAGAAGGAAATCGCCGCTGAAGCTGCAGTTTTGGAGGAACGCCGACGCATGGCAAGAGACTTGCATGATACGGTAAGCCAGCAGCTCTTTGCCATACACATGTCCGCTTCTTCATTACCAGCTGTACTCAAGAAAAATCCGGAGCATGGGGAGAAGGTGCTCTCCCAGTTAATCGAAATGTCCCATATTGCCCAGAAGCAGATGCGCGCGCTCATTGCACAGCTTCGCCCGGTAGAGCTGGAGGGTCGGACGCTCGAGGAGGCGCTGGAGCGCTGGTTCCCGGATTATTGCCGGCAGAACAGTCTCAAGGGCGTGAAGGATGTTGAGGTTTACGGCGGAGTGTCCGAGGCCATCGAGCATCAGCTGTTCCTAATCATTCAGGAGGCGGTGGCCAACATTGTCAAGCACGCGGGCGCGTCCATGGTCAGCATGTCGCTGCGCGAGGAAGAGAAGCGCGTTGTGCTCAGCATCAGTGATGATGGCTGCGGGTTTGACGATTTAACGCAGAAACAGGGCTCCTACGGGCTGTCCACGATGCGGGAGCGGGCAGAGAAGCTGGGGGGACAGGTGGATATTATAAGCCGGCAGGGGGCCGGCACCACCGTGCGCGTGAACATTCCGCTGTTCGGAGAAGAGAACGGCTCTGGAGGACCGTCCGATGAGCATGACGATCTTGAGGAGGAAGCCGCTGTGCCGGTGAAGTAAACAAGGGGGAAATGATATGGATACCATAAAGATCATGCTGGCCGATGACCACGATATGGTGCGGATGGGCCTGAAAACTTATTTATCGCTGGACCCCGGCTTCGAAGTCATTGACGAGGCTGCCAACGGACTCGAGGTGCTGGAGAAGCTGAGAAAAGCCCCGGATGCCCGGCCGGATCTGATTCTGATGGACTTGATGATGCCGATCATGAACGGGGCAGAGACGACCAAGGCGGTGATGTCGGAGTTTCCGGATCAGAAAATCGTCATTCTGACAAGCTTTCTGGAAGATGAGCTGGTTGTTGACTGCGTCGAGGCCGGAGCGGTAAGTTATGTGCTGAAGACCGTTTCCGCTGATGAGCTGATCTATGCGCTTCAGGGAGCCTATCGCGGCATGCCGGTGATGACCAAGGACGTGTCCGATGCGCTTACGCGCGGAATTCGCCGTCATATGGTCGATGAGGATCAATCCGGTTTGACCGAGCGGGAGAAGGAAGTGCTGCTGCTGATAGCGGAAGGAAAAAGCAATAAAGAGATCGGCGAGGAGCTCCATATCAGCATCAAAACGGTGAAAACTCATGTCAGCAACCTGCTGATGAAATGCGAGCTGGAGGACAGAACCCAGCTGGCGATATACGCCCACCGAAAAGGCTGGGTGAAAACGCAATAAACGCTGTTTTAGCCGGGGAGAGCCGTCTTTTTATCTGCCTTTTAATTGTTTTTAAGGTACTATTAAGGTTTATAGTACACAATAGAAACAGTTAGTCATGTAGCACTTGGAATCAAGTGATTTAACATAGGAGGTAAAGACACTTATGGACGATCAGAGAAAACGCTTCGGATACCCCGACGAAGAACCTGAACAGAAACAGAAACAAGAGGAGTCTTCTTCATCGAATGAATCATCCTACTATTATTCGTACGGACCGTTCCGGTCTATTTCAAACGATAACGATTCAGAGGGGCGGGATGGTTATCGGCAGATGGAGCCCCAGCAGGTGGAGGTGACGGCTCCGGAGCCTGTGAAGCCGGTTCCGACAGGACTGACGCGGCAGTCTTCCGGCGGAGAAGGACAGGGCGGAGGCCTGCCGGACAACGCGAATCGCAACCGGAACCGGAACTATAGTTCCAGGCCGAGAAGCTCCTTCAAATCGTTATTTCTATCCTTCATGGCCGGGGTGCTCGTCATTTCAGGCCTGATGTTTGCTGCGGACCGGACGAACATGTTTACGCCGGAGGCCGCCTTGTCGTCTGGTGGCGATGCACCGGTGACCGAGTCCCAGCCGACCAATAGCGGCGGGGCGACGCCGGCCGCCGTGTCGATCCCGACGAATGCGAATGACGTATCGAGCGTCGTGGATCAAGCCAGCCCGTCGGTTGTGCTGATCAATACCTTTGTCAAGAGCAGCAACGCCCGCAGCGCGAACCCGTACGGGAATGACCCGTTCTGGTACTTTTTCGGCGGCGGTCGAAGCGGCAGCGAAGGAAGTGAGAGCGAGGGAAGCGGAAACGACGAATCCCTCCGGGCGCAGGGCATTGGCTCTGGCTTCATCTTTGACAAGGAAGGCTACATTCTGACGAATGAGCATGTTATCCATGGCGCGGACGTGATCCAGGTTACGCTCCAAGGAAACAAGAAGCCTTATGAAGCGAAGCTGCTCGGGTCCAGCTATGAGCTTGACTTGGCGGTGCTGAAGATCGAAGGGGACGAGGATTTCCCGACGGTGGCACTTGGGGATTCGGAGGCATTGAAAGTGGGTGAATGGCTGGTTGCCATCGGGAACCCGCAAGGATTTGACCATACGGTCACAGCCGGGGTGCTCAGCTCCAAGGAGCGCAGCATCGAAATTCCAGGAACGAACAATGAAGCGGACCGTAACTACAAAAATCTGCTGCAAACCGATGCGTCCATCAACCCGGGGAACTCGGGCGGCCCGCTGCTTAACCTGAAGGGTGAAGTTATCGGAATGAACGTAGCTGTCAGCTCCCAGGCACAGGGCATCGGGTTTGCGATTCCTTCCAGCACGATCAAGGAAGCGGTCGACTATCTGAAGAACGGCCAGGATGTGCCTAAGGATCCGGTTCCGTTCATTGGCGCAGAACTGGGCACCGTGACCTCCCAGATTGCCCAGCAGCTTGGGACCGATGTGACGGAAGGATCTTATGTGAACAGCGTCGTCTTCGGTTCGCCGGCATATCAGGCGGATCTGAGACAGTACGATATCATTGTGGGGGTTGACGGACAGAAATATCCGACCCACCTGGATCTGATCGAATTCATCCAGAGCAAAAATGTCGGTGATGATATTACACTGAATGTCATTCGCAATGGCAAGCAGATCGATCTGCCGCTCACGATCGGTGATCGGAACGAATTTGAACAATCCCAGCAGCGGCGTTAACGCCATACATGAAGGGACGAACAAGCGGAAGGGAAGAAGCCTTCCGCTTGTCTTGCATTAAACCGGACCGATATAATGGGGTTGGAATAAGTAAGCAACAGATGCTGATTCATAGATAGAGGAGATGCCGTGATGCGATCCCGAATATTAATAGTAGATGATGATGACAAAATTATATCAATGCTGCGCAGAGGGCTTGCGTTCGAGGGTTATGATGTCATGACTGCCTCCAATGGTGCAGAGGGCCTCAAAATGATCCTCGCCGAGGAGCCCGATGCGGTCATTCTGGATGTGATGATGCCGCAGGTGGACGGCTTTGAGGCGCTCAGGAGGCTGCGCGAAGGCGGAAGCACCGTGCCTGTCCTGATGCTGACCGCCAAGGATGAGGTGGAGAATCGGGTAAAGGGGCTCGATATCGGGGCGGATGATTATCTTGTGAAGCCGTTTGCGCTCGAAGAGCTTTTGGCCCGCGTCAGAGCTTTGCTGCGCCGGAAACCGAGCGACGATTCCTCCAGCCAGCGTCTTACCTTCGAGGATCTTGTCTTGGACACGGATTCAAGAGAGGTGCTGCGCGGCGGACGGCGGCTTGAACTGACGGCGAAGGAATTCGAGCTGCTCCATCTATTTATGCAAAATCCAAGGCGCGTGCTGTCACGCGATACGATTATGGATAAAATCTGGGGATATGATTACAGCGGGGAATCCAACGTGCTTGAGGTTTATATTGCCATGCTTCGCCAGAAGACGGAGGAGAACGGGGGCAAAAGGCTGATCCAGACGATTCGCGGAGCAGGGTATATTTTAAGAGGAGACAGCTAGCATGTCGATACGGTTGCGGCTTACAGCATGGTATACAAGCATTCTATTCGTGACGCTGGTCATATTCAGCACGGCGATTTATACTTTTGTGAATCTGTACACGTACAGTGAACTCGAGCAGCGCATCCGGCAGCAGGCCAAAAGAGTGAGCTTTGGTCAAGGCATCATTGAGGTGCTGCCGAACCGCTCCTCGGAAATTCGGCTGGAGGATATGGACTTGTATGTCCAGACGTTCACGATTCGCAATAACTCGACCTGGCGATCGGATAATATGAAATTCAGCGGGTTGATGTTTGAAGTGCCAGGTGTGGAGAAAGCGGCGACCGAGGCATTTTTCTCCAAAGTCAGCCTCGGGGGCAACCCGTTCCTGGTCTACAGTCACCCCGTGATTGAGCAATACACGGGCAGCCTGGCCGGATGGCTCCAGATTGGTGCAAGCACAAGGCAAATTGAGGATACGCTCAAGCAGCTTCAGACCATCCTGATCATGGGATCGGCGGCTACGCTGGTCATTGCTTCTTCCTTCGGGCTGTTCCTGGCCCGCAAGTCGATCAGCCCGATCGGCAAGGTGACGGAAGCGGCCGAGCGCATCCAGAAGGGGACGGACTTGAGCCTGCGGATTGAGTATGATGGGCCGCCGGATGAAATCGGACAACTGATCGGGACATTTAACGGGATGTTGTCCCGGACCGAAGGCTTTTACAAAGAACTGGAGGACGCGTATGCGGCGCAGCGGCGCTTTGTCTCCGATGCTTCGCATGAGCTGAGAACACCGCTGACGACCATTCGCGGCAATGTCGATCTGCTGCATAAAATATGGACTTCCCCGCCCGAGGATCGGCCGGATCTGGATGAAGAGGCGCTGAAGCAAATATCGATGGAGGCGATCGGGGATATTGCCGATGAGGCGAGACGGATGAGCCGGCTGGTGAACGATATGTTGTCTCTGGCCCGGGCGGATACCGGAAAGACGTTTGAGAAATCGGCCATACCGCTTCGGCCGTTGCTTGAAGAGGTCGCCCGGAGAGCGCAATTTTTGAAAAGAACCGCGGCCTGGAAGGTCGGGGATTTCATGATGCTAGGCAGTATCTACATCAATGGTAACAAAGATTATTTGCAGCAAATGCTGTTCATTTTCATCGAGAATGCGTTCAAATATACGCCGGAGGGCGTGGTGTCGCTCGATGCTGTGCTGTACAAGGGACAGGTCGGCATCCGGATTGCGGACACCGGCATCGGCATGGATAAAGACGAGGTGCCGCATATCTTCGACCGCTTCTATCGGGCGGACCAATCCCGGGGAGTAACCGAAGGTACCGGCCTTGGACTGTCCATTGCCAAATGGATTATTGATGTCCATGAAGGCTCTGTGGAAGTGGTGACGAAGCGGGGCGAAGGCAGCACGTTTATTATATGGCTTCCGCTCGTTTTTGCTCCTCCTCTTGAATAGAGGTATAATGAACAGGTACAGCGGTAATTTTCGTGGGAAGCAGGTGAGGATCAGTGGAAGTGATTAAAATATCGCCGAGAGGATACTGCTACGGTGTTGTGGATGCGATGGTGCTGGCACGGCAAGCGGCGCAGAATCTCGATCTTCCTCGGCCTATCTATATACTGGGCATGATTGTCCATAACAGTCATGTGACAAAATCCTTTGAGGATGAAGGCATTATTACGCTCGACGGGCCCAACCGTGTGGAGATTCTAAACCAGGTGGAGAGCGGAACCGTCATTTTTACGGCGCACGGGGTATCCCCGGAGGTTCGGAAGCTGGCTCGCGACAAAGGTCTGACAACCTTGGACGCCACCTGTCCGGATGTGACCAAAACACATGACCTGATTCGTGAAAAGGCGGCCGACGGCTATGAGATTATCTACATCGGGAAGAAAGGCCATCCCGAGCCGGAGGGAGCCATCGGCATTGCACCGGAGCATGTTCATCTGATCGAGACGGAGGATGAGATCGACCAGCTTGACATCCCTTCATCGAGAATCATTATCACGAACCAGACGACGATGAGCCAGTGGGATATTAAGCATATTATGAGCAAGCTGCTCGCAAGGTTTCCCGGCGCGGAGATTCATAATGAGATCTGCCTGGCAACCCAGGTGCGTCAGGAGGCGGTTGCAGAGCAGGCAGGTCAGGCCGATCTGGTCATTGTCGTCGGGGATCCGCGCAGCAACAACTCGAACCGTCTCGCACAGGTGTCTGAAGAGATTGCAGGTGTGACGGCATACCGGATCGGAGATGTGTCAGAGCTGAAGCGGGAATGGCTGGAAGGCGTGAACAAGGTGGCGGTCACGTCGGGCGCATCCACGCCGACGCCGATTACGAAAGAGGTTATTGCCTATCTGGAGCAGTATGAACATGACTGTCCGGAGACTTGGGAGATCAAGCGGACGATCAATATGAGCAAGCTGCTGCCGCCGGTTCGGACGAAGAGCAAGGCGTAGTGGAACTGCACCCCCTTGTTAGACACCGTCTAACGTTGGAGGTGCAGTTTTTTATGTTTTTCATCCTAGGTTACAGGAATCAGGCGCAAGCACCGTGGCGCTTGACCGGGATGAATCGGTGGCAAGGGACGGCCCCCCCCCCTGTGTGATTCTTGCTGCGTGACATTAACTTCTCACTCGATGTAAGCGTTTTATTTTTGGATTGATAAGTATCATTTTTCGTTGATTAGGCAAATAGTCATACCCGCGCCCTTCGATTACAATTTGATTCATAGACAAACTGTACGATAGGGGCACAAGCGGGAGGGAAGATTATGGCACAGATCTCAATGGAGCAGAAACCTGTTCCCAAACGGAAGAAAGATAACCTCGCGGTTCGTTTTGCGAAGCAGTGGGACATTCAGCTGATGGTTCTTCCGGCACTGGCATTGATTTTTGTATTTAGTTACATCCCAATGTACGGCATCCTGATGGCTTTCCAGGATTATAACATTTTCAAAGGTATGGCAGAGAGTCCATGGGCAGGCCTGAAGCATTTCCGAATGTTCTTCGAGGCTCCCGAGTTTGCGAACGTCATGCGCAACACCATCGTCATCAGTCTCCTCAAGTTTTTCATCGGCTTTCCGGCGCCCATCCTGTTGGCGCTGATGCTGAATGAGGTCAGACATATGTTCTTCAAGCGGATGGTACAGACGGTCAGCTACTTGCCGCACTTTCTGTCCTGGGTTATCGTGTCGGGTTTTGTGATCTCCATGCTCTCGACCGACAATGGAAGCGTGAACATTCTGCTGACGAATCTGAATCTGGTGGAGGAGCCAATCAATTTCCTCTCAATTCCGGAGTACTTCTGGGCGATTCTCGTAACGACAGGAGTATGGAAGGAGATCGGATTCTCGTCGATCGTATATTTGGCCGCTGTGGCGGGCGTTGACCCGCATATGTACGAAGCGGCAGATATGGATGGCGCGAGCAAGTTCCGGCAAATCTTCACCATTACACTTCCATCGATCATGCCGGTGGTTATCATTTTCATGATTCTGTCGATCGGCAATCTGCTGAGTGCAGGCTTTGAGGATATTTTGCTCCTGGCGAAAAACCCGGTGCTGAGAGAGGTTTCCGACGTCATTGATACGTATGTCTACCGAATCGGTATCGAAAATTCTCGTTTCTCATACGCAACGGCTGTAGGCTTGTTCAAAGCAGTGATCAGCGTCATGCTGCTGACGATAGCGAACTTGATCGCACGCCGGTCAGGAAACAGTCTATGGTAATCAAACATCCTGAGGAAGGGAGCGGGTAGCATTGGTACGTCTTGGATTTGGGGACCGCGTAATGATGGTCGTAATATACATTTTTCTTACACTGCTGGCTTTTGTGACATTTTATCCGTTTTGGAATGCGCTAGTCGTGTCGTTGAATACCGGAGCGGATACGGCAATGGGGGGTGTCACCTTCTGGCCGAGAAGCTTTACACTGGAGAACTATGAGATTGTCTTTCAAGATAAGCGGCTGCTGAACGGCTTTGCAATTTCGGTGGCCCGTACGGTAGTCGGTACGTTCTGTTCGATTCTGGTAACCTCCATCTTCGCTTACGGAATGACCAAGCGTGAGCTGATTGGACGTAAATATTATATGATCATGTGTATCATCACCATGTACTTCGGCGGGGGCTTGATCCCGAGCTTCATGCTGATTCGCAGCCTCGGGCTGATGGATTCCTTCTGGGTGTACATTATTCCGACGCTTGTAAGCGTGTGGAATATGATCATCTTCCGTACCTTCTTCCAGGGGCTTCCGGCCGGTCTGGAGGAATCGGCAAAAATTGACGGCTCCGGTAACTGGGGGATCTTCTTCCGAATTATTCTGCCGCTGTCCGGTCCGGTCATCGCGACCCTGTCGCTGTTCACTGCGGTCGGGCACTGGAATGAATGGTTCCTCCCAAGTATCTATATTTCGAAAAACGAGTTGCTGCCGATTCAGACTATTCTGAATCAGATTCTGAACTCGAACATCATGTCAGAGCAGATGAGCAACCTGGATTCGGCTTCGCAAGCGGTCTTGTCCAGAATGCAAAGCGTAACCACCAAATCGCTGTCCATGGCAACGATGATTGTGGCCACGATTCCGATCATTATGGTCTATCCGTTTGTCCAAAAGCATTTCGTTAAAGGGGTTCTGATTGGTTCCTTGAAGGAATAGCTTATCTGTCTGTTGTTTGAAGCCGAGGAGGCTTTAGACATAAATAAAGAGGGAAGAACGAAAGGGGAATTCGAGAATGAGGCAAAGAAAAAAATCGCTGTCCACATCGCTGATCATATTGCTGGCAGCTATGCTGATGCTTTCCGCCTGCAGCGGGGGAGGCAATTCGAATACGGCAGAACCGACGCCGACGCCATCCGATAACGGGACTGAGAACAATACCTCCGCTGAATCCGACACATATGTGCTAGGTGAGGAGCCGCTGGAATTCAGCTTCTACGGTCACTATGACTGGTACACAATGCCGAACTGGGGCGATGATGACGCTACGAAATGGATTAAAGAGAACAAAAAAGTCAACGTAGTTCCTATCAACTCCCAAGGCAACGCGCAGCAGAAATTCAGCACGATGATTGCCTCCGGTCAGCTGCCGGACGTCATCTGGATGGAGCGCGGACCGGACGTCGATAAGCTTCGTCAGGCCGATATGCTGGTTCCATTTGATGATTATCTCGATAAATACCCGAACCTGAAGCAGTGGCTCGGCGAAGAAGGAATTAACATGCTTCGTTCCGAAGACGGCAAGCTGTATCAGTTCCCGAACTGGTACACGAGCCAGCCGAACGGCAACGCAGGTTATGTTGTGAACAAAAAGATTTACGAAGAGCTCGGTGAGCCTCCACTGGAAACAACCGATGATCTGTACAACTACCTCGTAGCTGTTAAAGAGAAGTACGGCAATCAGGTTGTGCCTTACGAGCCGGGTATCGAAGGTCAAGGTATCGAAACGCTGTACTCTGCCTTTAGAGAAAATGCGTTGACACGCTGGATTTCGATCCGCGGTGTTCCTGAAGGCGACCAATTGACATCGATCTTCCTGGATCCTACATTCCGCGAGTCGATGCAGTACGCTGCAAAGCTGTTCCGCGAAAGACTGATCACGCAAGACGCAATGACACAAACTGCTGACCAGGTGAAAGAGAAAGTTATGGCTGGCCGTGTTGCCGTATATTCGGCATCCAGCCCGACCGAGAATGCGATGAATGCGCATGTTGAATTGACGGCTCAAGATCCGGATGCAGGTTACTTCATGATCTGGCCGATTGCGAAGCCAGGTCTGGATAAGAACAAAATCTTCCCGGGCACTTACAACCAGCTCGGCTGGAACGTAAGTGTCATTACAAAAGCAGCCAAGGATCCTGAAGCGATCTTCGCTTTCCTGGATTGGTATACTGGACCGGAAGGTCAATCGATCCTCATGTGGGGACCTGAAGGCGGATACTGGGATGGTTGGGAAGAAGAAGGGGTAATGCCGAAGTTCACAGAGAAATACGTGACGGATGCGGCAGGCCTCGGCAAGCTTCAAGCAACTACGACGAATGTTCAATGGAACGGTAACACGGTGTTTATCGACCAGGCAAAAGCCAAGTACGAAAGCACGCTTCCTGAGGAACAGCGTAACTGGTCCACACGTTGGCAGTATGAAATTACTTGGAAAACACAAGCTAACGCTACCGAATTTATTAACCTCGATCCGGCTCCGGACAGCGAGGAAGGAATTATTCGTCAACGCGTAGAAGATATCTTTACAGAAGCTAGAGCGAAAGCCCTGTATGCGAAAGATGATGCAGAAGTATTGGCCATTCTCGACAAGGCTGAGGCGGATGCACAAACAGCTGGTTTCGACAAGCTTCTGGCATTCAAGACGCAAAAATGGCAAGAGAACCTGGCCAAAATGCGTGGGGAATAACAATATAATGAGAAACGTAAGGGTATGCTGCGCTAAGCAGTATACCCTTATCGGAATTTATGGGGGGAGATGGGGCCCGTGTATAAAGTGCTGCTTGCAGATGACGAAATACTGGATCTAGAAGGCATGAAGAGCTTTATTCCATGGGAAAAACTCGGTATGACGATTGCGGGCGCGGTCACCAATGGCTTCGCCGCCTGGGAGGTGCTGGAGAAGGAACCTATCGATATTTTGGTAACCGATGTGCGGATGCCGAACATGACAGGCATCGAGCTGGCTCAGCGTGCGCTCAAGCATCATGAAGATTTGCGGGTCATTTTTATTAGCGGGTATCAGGATTTCAGTTATGTGAAGCAGGCGATCGCCCTGAATGCGTGCAGCTATGTGCTCAAGCCGATGGAGGACGAGGAGTTGATCCAGGAGCTGACAAAAGCGAGGCAGGAGCTGGATCGTCTTCATCGCCGGAAGGAAACGGAGCGGGCCTATCAGCAGATGATTCCGATTCTGAAGCATCAGTATTTGCTGCGGTTGCTGCAGCAGCCTTATGATGGCGCGGTCCTGGAAATCATGAAGAGGGAGTATCGTTGGGCGGAGCATGAATGGCCTATCCGCGTGGCGCTGCTCGAGTTGGACGAAATGAGTTCCTGGCGAAGCCAGCAACAGGTGTCCGAGGAGAGGAGAGGAATTCGGGAACAGTACATGGCACAGCTGCATATGGCTTTGGATCAAGGCGGTTTTGCCCATGTATGCAGAGTGACAGATCAACGTACAGCCGTTCTGTTCGGAGGGGATCGTGACCGGGCGGAGATTGAAGCGATTCTGGAACAATTACGGCAGGAATACGGCCTCACTGTGACGGTGGGCGAGGGCGGGGACGCGCATAAGCTCGAAGACCTGCACCAGTCCTACGAGATGGCGGTCAGAGCTTTGGATTACAAAATGTTCCGCGGGAAAGGCCAGTGGATTATGTACCACGAGGTGCCGACGGAGAACCGCGAGGAAGTGGAGAGTCTCGATATCCGGCTGGATGCGCTGTTCAAGGCGATGGCATCCTATGATCTGGTCGGCATTCATGATGAAATTTTGGCCATTCAGCATCTGGCGGCGAACATCCGTTCAACATTTACGGTTCGGAACCTCGCGATGTATATTATATTAAAGCTGGATGAGCATCTGCACACGATGCATGAAGACTTGTTCCGGATTTTAGGCATCGAGCTGAAAAATCTGGACATTCTGCTTCAATTTGAAACGCTGGATGATATTTTTTCATGGTTAAGAATGAAAGTGTTTGAAATCTCAGAACAGTTAAAATTTCGCAAAGCATCCAAAAACGGGCGTCTCATTGAGGAAATGATAGACGTGATCCGCGATCGCATGCATGAAAACATTACTTTGCGCGATATGGCGAACCGCTTTTCTTTTTCACCGAATTATCTGGGGGTTATCTTCAAGGAAGAGACCGGTCATAATTTCAGCGACTATGTCATCAAGCTTCGGATGGAGAAGGCCAAGAGCCTGCTTGTCACAACGAAGCTTAAAATATATGAAATCGCCTCCCTGACGGGATATCAGTATTTACCTTATTTCAGCCGGCAATTCAAGGAGTTTTACGGCATGACTCCGCTGGAATATAGACGCAAACATACCTAACCGAATACTTGCACCATTCGCTTATCTCAGATGTGGGGTCGTGATGTGTTATGGCTGGAAAATTTGAACGCATTCGGGTCAGACTGCCGTTTGGCTACAAGCTGATGCTTTCGTACTGCGTGTTTATTATTGTGCCGGTGCTGCTGGTCGGAAATATCGCCAATCAGCTGGCGGTGCAGTCGATCAGGGAGCAAACCTACAACAACATTCAAGGGACGCTCTATCAAATGAGCGATAATATCTCTTACAAAATGGAAGATGTCGCTCGCGTGTCGGATATGCTGTATTTCGATATGTCTTTTAACAATCGGCTTCGCTTCAGCGAGAGCCCCTGGGTCAGCTATGACACAACCGTCAATGTCCTCATTCCCAAGCTTGAAACCGCCATCAACACAGCCAACCGGAAGGTGTGGTTGTCCATCTATCTGAAAAATGATGAAATACGTGAAATTTATGACAGCTACAGCACGACCGACCCTTTGCACTCGGACAACCGTCTATATGATATTTACCAATACAAGCGGCTTGAGAACAGGGACTGGTATCACGAATACCCGAAAGAGGAGCAGTACGGTGTCACCATGCAGTGGAAGCAGATTGAGGATGATGCGAGAAAGGACCGCATCTCATTGCTCCGCAGATTGGTCGATATCACTTCCGTCAAGCCCCGAGAGATTGGGTTTATGCGAATCAATGTGAATCTGTCCAGCCTGTTTGAGAGCATGGATTATCGAAAGATCGGGGACGGAACCGCGCTTTATCTGACGGACAGCGAGGGGCGCATTGTGATCTCGTCAGGAGGAAAGCATTCGACGGTGTTCAAGGAGCCTGAGCTGCGCAATAACGGGGACCTGCTGATCCGCAAGCCGATCACGCAACTCGGGTGGGATTTGATCGCGGTTGTGCCTTCCCATATCGTCGAGAAGGATACGGCGAAGATCCGCTATGTGACCCTGCTCATCTGTGTGGTCTGCATTGCGATCTTTATCGTGGTCAGCCTGATCATCTCCCGATATTTCAGCCGCAGGGTATCCAAGATTGTATCCGTGCTGGATTCCTTCCAGGAAGGGGAGTTTCACAAGCGGGTTCACTTCAAGGGGGCTGACGAGTTCACGCACATATCGGCAGCGCTGAACGAGATGGGAAGCAATATCGGACAGCTGATCCGTGAGGTGTACCTGGCCGATCTGCAGAAGAAGGAGGCGGAACTGGAATCGCTGCATGCGCAGATTAACCCGCACTTTTTGTACAACACGTTATCTTCCATCAGCCGGCTGGCCAAATTCGGCAAGCTGGAAAAACTGCAGCGTATGGTACTGGATCTGGCGAAGTTTTACCGCTTGTCTCTTAATGACGGCAGAACGATCATCCCGGTCAAAAATGAGCTGGAGCAAGCCCAGGCCTACATCGATATCCAAAAAATCAAATATGAGAACCGCATGCAGGTTCAGTACGACATTGACCCCGAGGTCGTGCGGTATGAGACGGTGAAGCTCATATTGCAGCCTTTTATCGAGAATGTCCTTGAGCATGCATGGACCGGCGATTACATTCATATTCGCATCATAGGCAGCGTCGTGGAGGAAGGGCTGGAATTCAGAATTATTGATAACGGCGTCGGCTTTCCGCCAGGGGCTGCCACGTACAGCACAGGCGCCCAGGATCTGGGCAGCACCGGCTACGGCATAAGGAATGTGGATCAGCGCATCAAGCTCCATTACGGGCCGGAGTACGGTGTGACGCTGTTCAGCCGCCCCGGCATCGGCACGACGGTAAGAATTATACTGCCGCTGGTGACGCGCAGCGTGACCGAGAGGCGTAACAAGCGAATCGAATAATCTGGACGGATATCCCTGTTCAAACCATTTTGGGCTTGACGAACAGGGATATCTTTTGTATATTTGCTTTATTAGATAAAAGCATAAAAGCTTAAAAGCGAACAAGCGATTAAGTGTAAAAGTGAATGAAAGCATTCATGCATAAGATAGACTAAGAGAAGGAAGGTACCCGTTATGATCGTCATTACATCCAATACGACCCCCGAGGAACAGATTCGGAACATTGTGTCCGAAATTGAGAAAGAGGGGCTTCAGGTCCATATTTCCAGAGGCGCGGACCGAACTGTGATCGGTCTCATCGGCAGTGTTAATCCGAAGCTTGCAGAGCATCTGCGGCAGATGAAGGGCGTGGAGAATGTCGTGAAGATCTCCAAGTCCTACAAGCTGGCCAGCCGGGACTTCCATCCGGATGACACCGTCATTGATATCAAAGGCACGAAAATCGGCGGCGGCAACCTGGTTGTCATGGGCGGTCCGTGCGCTGTCGAGTCTGCGGAGCAGATTGATGAAATCGCCGGGCTTGTGAAGGCTGCCGGCGGCCAGGTGCTGCGCGGCGGTGCGTTCAAGCCGAGAACAGGCCCTTACAGCTTCCAGGGCATTGGCGTCGAAGGGCTGATTATGATGGCGGAAGCCGGGCAGAAGCATGGCCTGCTGACCATTACTGAAGTCATGACACCAGAATATGTGGACATCTGTGCAGAGTACGCGGACATTCTGCAGGTAGGAACGCGCAACATGCAAAATTTCGACCTGCTCAGAAAGCTGGGCACCTGTGGCAAGCCGGTGCTGCTGAAGCGCGGATTCAGCGCCACATATGACGAATTTTTGAATGCAGCCGAGTATATTTTGGCTGGCGGCAACCCGAATGTCATGCTGTGCGAGCGGGGAATCCGAACATTTGAGACTTATACGCGCAACACGCTGGATTTATCTGCCATTCCGGTTTTGCAGCAGCTTAGCCATTTGCCGGTGATCTCCGACCCGAGCCACGGCACGGGACGTCGTGAGCTGGTGGAACCGATGTCCAAAGCGTCCGTAGCCGCCGGAGCGGACGGTCTCATTGTCGAAATGCATACCGACCCGGACAACTCGATGACAGGCGACGGGGTGCAATCCCTGTTCCCAGATCAGTTTGCGGCCTTGCTGAAAGATCTGGAGAAGCTGGCTCCGCTCGTTGGTAAAACGTTCAATACGGCTAAAGCGCCTGCTGAGCAATTTCAACGCGTCTAATTGATGTTAGGTTTCTGGGGCGCAGGGAAAGAGGCGTGAGGAAACCGATTACAAAAGGTTGTTTGCTGTCTGGACGAGGGCTAATATAAATAGGTAGACACTTGCTTCGATGAAGCAGGTGTCTTTTTGCTGATCATCCAATATATGGTTTTCTGTGTCAATATATATAACGCGGTTTTTAAAAATACCTTACATGGGTATTGACGTCAGGTTATCTCCCGGCATATAATGACGAAAAGAAATTTCAAAGATTATGAACATTGTTAAGCTGTTTTAGTCTTAATGTTCGGAAACTGGGAGGAAGAGATATGTCGGTAGAGAAAGTATTGCAAACAATTCAAGAGAACAACATTGAGTGGGTCGATTTTCGTTTTGTAGACTTGTCGGGACGGGCGCATCACATTACCCTGCCGGCTGCTGAAGTAGATGAAGAGACTTTTAAGAACGGTGTAGCTTTCGACGGTTCTTCCATTCCTGGCTTCCGCGGAATTGAAGAGTCCGACATGGTTATGCTGCCAGATCCAGAATCGTTCTTCATTGATCCGTTCACAGCTCATCCAACGCTGAATGTCATGAGCAACATTTTCACTCCGGAAGGCGAAGCCTACGAGCGCGACCCGCGCGGTGTGGCAGAGCGTGCTGAGAAATACCTTCAGCAAACCGGTATCGGCACCGCTGCATTCTTCGCACCGGAGTCCGAGTTCTTCCTGTTCGACGATGTCCGTTACCAAAGCTCCATGAACAGCTCCAGCTACACGGTAGATTCCGAAGAAGCAGCTTGGAACACCAACCGTGCTGAAGAAGGCGGAAACCTTGGCTTCAAAGTTCGTGTCAAAGGCGGTTATGTTCCAGTAGCTCCAGCGGATTCCCAGCAGGACATTCGCAGTGAAATGTGCCGCTTACTGAATGAAGCCGGACTGCGCGTTGAGCGTCATCACCATGAGGTGGCAACGGCTGGCCAGGCGGAAATCAACTTCCGTTTTGACACATTGAAGAAAACAGCTGACAACCTGTTGAAATACAAGTATATCGTTCACAACACTGCTCGTCAGTTTGGCAAAACAGCAACCTTCATGCCGAAACCGCTCTTCGGGGACAACGGAAGCGGCATGCACGTTCACCAATCCATCTTCAACGGCGACACGCCATTGTTCTACGAAAAAGGCGGATATGCTAACCTGAGCGAAACTGCGCTGCACTACATCGGTGGTATTCTGTACCATGCTCCAGCGCTGATCGCGTTGACCAACCCGAGCACGAACTCCTTCAAGCGTCTGGTTCCTGGCTATGAAGCACCAGTTAACCTGGTATTCTCCAAAGGTAACCGTTCCGCAGCAGTTCGTATCCCGGTTGCGGCTGTAACGCCTAAGGGCTGCCGTATCGAATTCCGTACACCGGATTCCACAGCTAACCCTTACCTGGCCTTCTCCGCAATGCTGATGGCGGGTCTGGACGGTATCAAGCGCAAAATCGATCCAGTCGCTCTGGGCTATGGTCCTTTCGACAAAAACATCTATGAGCTGTCCGATGCGGAGAAGAAAGAAATCCGCAGCGTTCCAGGCAGCCTGGATGAAGCTCTGGATGCACTTCAGGCAGACTATGAGTTCCTGACTGAAGGCGGCGTATTCACGAAGGAGTTCCTCGATAACTTCATCGAGTTCAAACGTGCAGAAGCCAAGGATATTTCCATCCGCACGCATCCACATGAATACTCCCTGTACTTTGACATCTAATAGCCATCATCTGTATATGTACGAGGCTGTCCCGAATGATCCTTGGATCTTGCGGGGCAGCCTCTTCATATTCAGGCCGATCGCTGCGATTGGATACATAGAGCATATTTTCACTTGAACGAGCATCGGTTTGTTGCTATGATAGGCGATAAAATAAGCATTCATAAGAGAGAAGGGTGGAGAGTTTTTTGAGCAAGAGAGCCTATAATTTTAACGCTGGACCCGCAGCGCTGCCTCTGGAAGTGCTGGAGCGCGCACAGGCCGAATTCGTAGACTATCAACATACCGGAATGTCCATTATGGAGATGTCACACCGCGGTGCCGTATATGAAGCTGTACATAATGAAGCACAGGCGCGGTTGCTGGCTCTGTTGGGCAATCCGACAGGCTATAAGGTGCTCTTCATTCAGGGCGGTGCGAGCACGCAGTTTGCCATGATTCCGATGAATTTCCTTAAAGAAGGCCAGACCGCGAACTACGTAATGACTGGAAGCTGGGCCAGCAAGGCGCTGAAGGAAGCCAAGCTGATCGGAAACACCCATGTGGCTGCTTCCTCTGAAGCAAGCAATTATATGACCTTGCCTAAGCTGCAGGAGATCCAGATGCAGGACAATGCGGCTTATCTCCATCTGACCTCGAATGAAACGATCGAAGGCGCGCAGTTCAAGGCGTTTCCAGACACCGGGTCGGTGCCGCTTATCGGAGATATGTCCAGCGACATTTTGAGCCGGCCATTTGATCTGAATCAGTTCGGCCTGGTGTATGCGGGCGCACAGAAGAATCTGGGTCCATCCGGCGTAACGGTGGTGATCGTGCGGGAGGATCTGGTTGCCGAGTCGCCGAAGCATCTGCCAACCATGCTCCGTTACGACACGTATGTGAAGAACAACTCGTTGTACAACACCCCTCCATCCTTCGGGATTTATATGGTAAATGAGGTGCTCAAGTGGATCGAGGAGCGCGGGGGACTTGAAGGCGTCCAGCAGGCGAATCGCAAGAAGGCGTCCCTGATTTATGATGCGATTGACCAAAGCGGCGGCTTCTATCGTGGCTGTGTGGATGTGGATAGCCGTTCGGACATGAATATAACCTTCCGGCTTGCCTCCGAGGAACTGGAGAAGGAGTTCGTCAAGGCTTCCGAGCAAGAAGGCTTTGTCGGTCTTAAAGGTCATCGCAGCGTCGGAGGCCTGCGGGCTTCAATCTATAATGCGGTTCCGTATGAAAGCTGCGAGGCGCTGGTTCAGTTCATGGAGCACTTCAAGCGCAGCCGCGGATAACAGTGAATCGGGTATGCATGCCTTCCGTTATTTGGCGGAAGGTTTTTTTTCTTCATAGCAAGATCGGGAATAGGATAAGTTATAATAGAATATAAAATGATCTAAAAGGTGGAACATCATAACATGGCACTTCATATCGTACTTGTTGAACCTGAAATCCCTGCCAATACCGGCAATATTGCCAGAACATGCGCGGCTACCGGCACGCATCTTCATCTGGTTCGCCCGCTTGGCTTCAATACCGATGACAAAACGCTGAAACGGGCCGGGCTGGACTACTGGTATGCGGTACATATTGAATATCACGATTCCTTTGAGGAGCTGCAGCAGAAATATCCGGAAGGCCGCTTCTTCTATACATCAACCAAAGCGACCAAGCGCTATTGTGATATCGTCTTTCAGGACGGTGACTTCCTCGTATTCGGCAAAGAGACCAAGGGGCTTCCGCCCGAGCTGCTGGCCGCGAACCCGGATTCCTGCATTCGGATGCCCATGACGGATAAAGTGCGCTCGCTTAACCTGTCCAATTCGGCAGCCATCATCGTATATGAAGCTTTAAGGCAATTGGATTACCCTGGCATGGCATAGAAGAGGTAATTTTAGTCCGAAATCGGCAGAAATCATCCAGTATACCTATATAATTTAAAAAAAACAAACAATTTCTTAAAATCTAGCAGGATTCGACAACTTTTTATCGAACTATTATACTAGGCCCAAAATATCAGGTTTTTTCTAACTTGAAATTTATTGTTGAAATGAAAGAGGGTGACAGTATCATGAAACCTGCTGGTGTAGTTCGTAAAGTGGATCAACTGGGAAGAATCGTTCTGCCAAAATCCTTGCGTAAAAGATATCAGATGAACGAAGGCGATCCTGTAGAGATTTTGGTTCAAGGGGACCATATCATCTTGGAGCGTTACCGTCCGAAATGTGTGTTCTGCGGATCTATGGACGGGGTAAGCGAATTTAAAGAGCGCTACTTATGTGCCCAATGCATGTCGGAGATGCAACAACTTCCGAAGCATGCCTAATACGAGCAATTATGATAGCATCGCATCATGCGATGCTTTTTTGTCGAAATAAATAAGACCCCCTCGCTTGAGGGAGTCATGTCTTACAGGCCTTTGGTTTTATCATCATTGTAGGCGGCAGTTAGAATACCGACCATATAAAGGGCAAAGACGATCATGACAATCCAAAAGGTTAATGAGAACGACACGAAAACCCACCTCCTGCTAAGCTATCCTTATTATACCCACCTTCCGGCAAAAAATAAATGAGAACATCCAGCTTATTTCAGGTTTTTGCTAAATTCTACTTAAAAAACAAGAAGTGTGTCGGAACAGGCCGCAGACTGCCGTCGGAAGGCTTGTTCACCACTCTGCCATTCAGCACGAGTGAAGTAGAGCCGCCACCATCCAAGTTATATGCATCCATTACGCCGAGATTGACCAGCTTGTTCTGAATTTCCTGCAGGGTTGCCCCGGAGCGGCCATTCTCATCATAGCCCTCGGTGATAAGAATCAGCAGTTGATCGTCCTTGTAATTTCCAATCACCGTGCGCGGGGCGCGAGCCGGCGAAGTGCGCCATTTGTCCGGGATGGCCATTTTCTTGCCGTTCTTCAATAACACCGGGACAAACGTTGCTCCGAAGGCAGGCTCCAGCTTATCCAGCTCCTGTCTGCTGTGGAACTTGCCGCCGATCAGCTGACCGGACTTGCTCATCCCGACAAAAGTAAGGTCCTTGAAGCTGGGATGAAATCCGGACACGTACTGACCGTTGATGACTGTGGTGCCAAGCGGATGGCGACCGCCATTCCCGTCGGCGAATCCGCCGGCATTGATGCCGGCGACCGCCCCGTGCCGGCTAACGGCTCTCATCGTTGTTTCGACAGAGCCGGGCTGGCCTGTGCCAAGCGACATCGTCATGGCCGAAGGATCCTTCAGCTTCACTTTCATGGCATAGCCATTATATGTTCCGGGATTGATTTTATATAACTCAATTCGAATCCGGTTGCTGTTCACCGTCTCCATCGGGGTGCCCAGCTTGGCGGTGATTCGCCGGTTATAGATATGCTCCGGACGAGCCGCTTGCGTCTGGGCCGTCTTCAGAATGGAATTGACGGCGGCGGTCGTCTGCTGATACAGTTTCGCCGTCTCCTCAATGGAAGAGATCGTCTGTTTGGCGGCATCGGCAGCCAGATCCAGATCCTGCTTGATGACGCCCGATTGGCTGGCCAAGCTGTCAGCTGATACATATTCCTCATATTGCAGTGAAAGCTGCGGCGGCTTGGTCAGCAGCCACATGCAGAACAGCATGCCGATAAAAGGAGCGATTGCGAGCATAAACATCCGGTTGACCTGCTTCGGCTTGCCATATATTAATGCTTTCACTTTAACAGCTCCATTTTTCGCTCAAGTTCCTTCAGCTGCTTCTCCACTTCGCTTAACTGGCTGTACAGCTTGTTGCTGTTATCGGTCGTCCCGGTCGCCTGATCCTTCGTGAAGGTCAGCAGCTCGTTGAAGGACTGCACCTTGCTCTGCAGGTCATTGATCTCCAGCACCAGCTCGCCGAAGCGCGCTTCGTATTCCGCTTTAAACTGTGCCATCTGCTGGCGTGTATCCTCCTGAAGCTTGACAATCGCCTGTTCTTGCAGGTGATTGCTATATAGGTAGGCTGCGGTTGTACCCAGCCCGATCAGAACAATCCAAAAAATCCAGAACCATTTGGCGGATGGCCCTTTTTGCTGCATTGTCTCCCGGGGTTCATAGGCTGTTTGAACTTCTGTCTCCATCGACATTTTTCACCCCTTAAAAGCGTTCATTTTACCAGCTCTCATTCTATCATGTCAGAATTGCTTTCGCAAAGACGAATAAAAACCGACTTAATTCTTAAAAAGAGATTGCTTATGCAGTTGAAGTTAGGATACAATCTGTATAGATTTGTTAAACCATGTGGATACATAACTAACATTCTTCATGCTCTACCACGATAAGCCTGCAGTTCAGGGCGCGGCCTCTTCACCCCTAAATAGCTGCAAACAACGGGAATTCGCAAGTGTCGAATAGTTGTCCGGAAGGCGGGCTTTACTTTAATAGAATTAATAGTATTGAAGTTCTCTGAAACAGGAGGTTTTAAGGGATTATGAATGAGGTTTGGCGAGTGGTCATTATTGGCAGTCAACCTACAAGCATGCTGGGGACAAAATTAATATTGGAGGAACAGAAGGATCTGGTTGTTGAGGGAATGACAGCATCGGAAGCGGACGGGATGCGGATGGTGGAGGACCTGCTGCCGAATGTGGTACTTCTGGATTATCGACTGCAGGATCAGACGTCCGAGGAGCTGTTGGAACGGATTAAACAGATGTCACCCAGCACCCATGTGATTATCGTTACCGATAACGATGGACTGTCGTTACTGCAATCCTTAATCAGCCGCGGTGCGAGCGGGCTGCTGTCCAAGCAGTCCTCCACGTTCCAGCTCATACATATGATTACCGGACTTCGGGAAGGCATTGCATCGCTGCCGCTGGAGTGGGTGAGACAGGGAGTATGGCCGCTGGCATCGTCATCGATGAATGAAGGCGGAATTTCACTCTCGGAGACAGAAGCATTTATAATGGAACGGATCGTGCAGGGCATCACTTATGATAAAATCGCGTCCGAGATTCAAGTAAGCCGCCGGTCGATTGACAATTATTTGCGGAAAATTTATGTGAAGCTCGGGGTGTCGACCCGGGCCCAGGCGATTGAGAAATATGCGCTGTATACCCGGCATAACCGGCAAGTATATGCGTGAAATCGGGTATAAGGTATAATAAATGAACTTCGGGAATACCCTTTAAAGGCTGCTTCTGCTCGCAAATGAGATGTGTTCAGCCTTGGCTGGCTGTATGCAGGACCTGATTTACAAGACCCGAGGCTTACGATTACGGCTAAGGAGGGACTTCCATGCAGTATTCCTTTGCTTCCCGTGCACAGACTCTGCTGACATCCCCGCTGCGCAATATTCGAGCTCTTGCGAAGCGGGATTCTTTTATTTCCTTGGCGGAAGAGCTGCCTGCAGAAGAACTGTTCCCCCAGCATTCGCTGGCTGAAGCGGCAGCAGCTGTACTCTCCCAGGATCCGCGGTCGCTGCAGTATGGCGAGGCGGAGGGGTATGGCCCGCTGCGGGAGTGGCTTAGCCAGGACCTTGGCAGGCGCAAAGGAGTCCATGTTCAGCCGGATCATATCCTGCTGACCACCGGAACCCAGCAAGCGCTGGATTTGCTCGTGCGGGTCTATGTTGAGCCGGGAGATCCGGTTCTGATCGAAAGCCCGACCTCTCCCGGCATGCTGCAGGTGCTTCGGCTGCAAGGGGCCCGCATCATCCCAATCGAGGGCGATGAAGATGGCCTTCTCCCGGATGAGCTGGAGAGGCAGATTGTGGAACATAAGCCGAAGCTGTTGATGGCGGCCCCGAATTTTACGAATCCGACAGGAGTCATGTGGAGTCTGGAGCGTCGAAGGCAGGTGCTTGAGCGGTGTGCCAAGCATGAGCTGCTCATTGTGGAGGATGATTCCTACGGGGATTTGTATTTTGCAGATGCAGAAGGGATTGAAGCCCGCGAACGGATCCCCTCGCTGTTCTCGCTGGAACAGCCGCAGGGCAATCATGTGCTCTACATCGGGTCATTCAGCAAAACGGTAGCTCCGGCGCTTCGGACCGGCTGGGCGGCAGGCCATCGGCGCCTGATCGAAATGATGACAGCTGTGAAGCAGATGGCCGACTGGCAGTCCAGTCTGTTGAATCAGCGCATTCTCCAGCACATGCTGGATTCGAAGCATTTTGACCTGGAAGAGCATATCCGGATGCTGAACCGGGAATACCGGACGCGGCTCAAGCTGATGATTGAGCTGCTGAAGCGCAAGCAGTGGAAGCATGCACGCTATGCGGTGCCAGAGGGCGGCATGTTTCTATGGGTGGAGCTTCCGCCAGGGCTTAACGGGGATGCGCTCTTGAGAGCCGCTTTATTAAAGGGGGTCGCCTTTCTTCCAGGCTCCATGTGTTCGCCGAGTGAGAAGGCTGACGGCTGTATAAGATTGAATTTCACCCATCCCGGTAGGGATGAACTGCTGCTGGGCATGAATCTCATTAGCGAGGCCGTCACGGAATTCACGGCTCGCAGCTAATATTGGCAGCAATCCCATCGTACGGCAGCAGGCTGCCGGTTCAGGTCTATGAGGAGAACCTGAAACCGGAAGCCTTTTTTTGTTGTTGATCCGGCCCGGGCCGGATCATGATTTACCGGATGCACGCCGCTTCTTCTTTTTACGGGGAGTCGGTGAAGGTAAAGGCGCTGCCTCCTTTGCGGCGAAAGGCAGCTGCCCGAGGGATTGGTCCACAACCGGGGCATATTCCTGCAGCGCCTGCAGTCCGGCAGGCGTCAGGACATACCGCCCCCGGCTGATCCTCCTGAACCAGCCGTAATAGTTGTGCTGCAGGATTGCACCGGCCGAGCCGACGCCGCTGGCATCGCGCACCTGGGCCGGTGAGATTCCGGCAGTCGCGCGCGGGCCGGCCGCATCATTCGTAGCCTCCGCATCCGCATCCTCAGCTTCATCCGGACCGGCGAGCTGCGTGATCGCGGCGGCGACGCGGAGCGCTTTTTCCCGGTAGGCCGTTACCAGCTTCGCCCGCGTAATTCCCCCGGTATTATAATCCCCGCTCCGCTCATGAAACTCATACAGCAGCCGCTCTCTCCGTCTTGGGGATGTTCTTCCGGTCTGCACGGCAGCTTCAGGCTCGCAGAGCACCTCCACGAACGGGGCTTTGGTTTTGTAGAACGTTACGGTCATCAGACCAAGTCCCAGTCTCCGGCACAGATCGCACAGATCGGACCAGCGCTGATTGACAGCGCCTTTTTTCGTCCGGCTCTTCTCGACGGCCAAATACACATACGGGCTCAGCTTTAACCTCTCCAGTCCTTGCAGAAGCAGGGCGAGGTTGAAGGTCTTCTTCATCTCGACAATCAACGGCTCCTTCATCCCTTCCTTCATTCCGACCAGATCGCAATTGCGGACCTCTCCTTTAATGATGTAACCGTTCGTTTCGAAAAAAGCCTTTAACGGAGCGTACAGCTCGGCTTCGTGCTTAATCGCCATGGAACTCTCCTTTATCCATATTATAAGATGTAATATTGATGTAATTTCAGTATAGCATGGTCACGGCATTCGCAGGGGGAGAGGGAGGAGGCGAGATCGTGCTGACCAGAGAATTAGCGGGAAAATGCTTCGAAAATAAGGTCAACTATTCCGAGCAAGCCGCATAGGTATGTAATACCCTTTTTGTAAATAGAGTGTTATAACCTGGCGCTGTGGAATGGAAGCCAATCCCCATAAACAGACTCATAGGAGGTAGCGGTATGGATATTTTCGAACGCATAGCATCGTATCGTGCAGAGAGCGACCGTTTGGCGTGGAGCGGCACATTCAGGGAATATATCGACATGTTGAAGAAGGACCCCTCCCCAGCCATGACCGCGCATGCTCGTGTATATGACATGATTGAATCGTACGGTATCGAGGAGAGCGGCGGCCGCAAAAAATATAAGTTTTTCGAGCAGGAGATATTCGGGCTGGATCGGGCCATCGAAAAGCTGGTGGAGGAATACTTCCATTCGGCTGCGCGCAGGCTGGATGTCCGCAAGCGGATCCTGCTGCTTATGGGGCCGGTGAGCGGAGGCAAATCAACGCTCGTTACGATGCTGAAGCGCGGGCTGGAGAAGCATTCCCGGACGGATCGCGGCGCGATCTACGCCATTTCGGGATGCCCGATGCAGGAAGAGCCGCTGCACCTTATTCCGCTGGAGCTGCGACCGGAGGTGGAGAAGGAGCTGGGCGTGCGGATTGAGGGCAATCTGTGCCCGGCCTGCCAGCTGCGGCTGAAAACGGAATACGGCGGGGATATTGAAAAGGTGCAGGTTGAGCGGGTACTCATTTCGGAGGAAGGCAGAGTCGGCATCGGCACGTTCAGTCCCTCTGATCCGAAGTCTCAGGATATTGCCGATCTGACCGGCAGCATCGACTTCTCGACCATTACGGAGTATGGCTCCGAGTCTGATCCGAGGGCATACCGGTTTGACGGCGAGCTGAACAAGGCCAACCGGGGGCTGATGGAATTCCAGGAGATGCTCAAGTGTGACGAGAAGTTTCTGTGGAATTTGCTGTCCTTGACCCAGGAGGGGAACTTCAAGGCCGGCAGGTTCGCGCTGATAAGCGCGGATGAGCTGATTGTCGCTCACACGAACGAGTCGGAGTACAAGGCGTTTATCGCTAACAAGAAGAATGAGGCACTGCAATCGCGGATGATTGTCATGCCGATTCCATACAATCTGAGGGTCAGCGACGAAGAGAAAATCTATGCCAAGCTGATCAGCCAAAGCGACATGAGGCATATTCATATTGCACCGCATGCGCTGCGCTCGGCGGCCATATTCTCGATTCTGACCCGCCTTAAGGAAACGAAGAAGCAGGGCATGGATCTGGTGAAGAAAATGCGGATGTACGACGGCGAAGAGGTGGAAGGCTACAAGGAAGCCGACCTCAAGGAAATGCAGAACGAGTATCTGGAGGAAGGCATGTCCGGCGTGGATCCGCGCTATGTCATCAACCGGATATCCAGCGCTTTGATTAAGCAGGATCTTCAATGCATTAACGCGCTGGATGTACTGCGTGCCATCAAGGACGGACTGGATCAGCATCCTTCGATAACGAAGGAGGAGCGGGAGCGGTATCTCAATTTCATTGCTGCGGCCCGGAAGGAATATGATGAGCTGGCCAAAAAAGAGGTGCAAAAAGCGTTTGTATACTCCTTCGAGGAATCCGCCAAAACATTGTTCGAGAACTATCTGGACAATATTGAGGCCTTCTGCAACTGGAGCAAAATCCGCGATCCGCTGACCGATGAGGAGATGGATCCGGATGAAAGATTGATGCGTTCAATTGAGGAGCAGATCGGGGTGTCTGAGAATGCGAAGAAGGCTTTCCGCGAGGAAATTATGATCCGCATTTCGGCTTATTCCCGCAAGGGCAAGAAGTTTGAATACCACAACCATGAACGTCTGCGGGAAGCGATTGAGAAGAAGCTGTTTGCTGATCTGAAGGATATCGTCAAAATTACAACTTCGACCAAAACGCCGGATGCTGTGCAGTTGAAAAGAATCAACGAGGTTAGTTCCCGGCTGATTGAGGAGCACGGCTATTGCCCGGTATGTGCCAATGAACTGCTGCGGTACGTGGGCAGCTTGCTGAACCGGTAGTAGTGTCAATAATGGCCTGCCGGAGAATTCAAGGTCAGGCACAAGAATAACAAGGGTGATATGAAGGGATAGACAGATCGGGCGATCATGCGCGGAAGCTAGCGCAGGGTCGTTTTTTTTTGTATGTTTGCGATATGCGGCGTATAAACACCTTGTGAATGTGAAAAACATAACATACTCCAAACCGCATTTTTTATATAGTAGTTCCAGCAAGATCGTTCATGAAGAAGCCGATATCCCCGGTACGGTACCCGTCGCAGGTTTGCAAGTTTAGGGAGACGCAGCCCGCTTACAAGTCATCTTGTCAGCGTAAAGTGCCGTAAGATTAAGATGGGATAGGAAAGAGGAGAGGACCCTGATGAACAGAACGCTTTCGATGGTTACACGAGATGCTGGAGAGCTTGAAATTCCGTTCGTTCGAGAATTGGCCGAAATTACGCAGCATATGTGGAGAAATGGATGGGATGAACGAAATGGCGGCAATGTGAGCTATATACTGTCCGAGGATGAAGTTGCCGAGTACATCGATATCCATCACGTCCAGCGCATTATCAAGCCTGCTTTTCCGGTACATGAGCTGAGGGGCAAGTATTTTATCGTTACGGGTTCAGGGAAATATTTCAAGAACATGCTGTCCGAGCCCGGGGCTAATCTTGGTGTTCTGCGGGTATCAGCAGACGGCGAGCAGTTGGAGCTGTTATGGGGGCTGAACCACGGTGCGGTTCCGACAAGCGAGCTGGCCTCCCACTTTCTTAGCCATATCGAGCGGCTGAAGGCGGATCCGAGCCACCGGGCCGTCATTCATAATCATGCGACCCACACCATCGCGATGACCTTTATTCATCAACTGGATGAAAAAGCATTCACGAAGACGTTATGGTCGATGTGCTCAGAATGCATCGTTGTTTTTCCGGAAGGGATTGGCATCCTGCCATGGATGGTTCCGGGCTCCAATGCCATCGGCAGGGCCACGGCTGAGAAGATGAAGGGTCACCGTGCGGTCATCTGGCCGCATCACGGCATATTCGCGGCGGGCAGCTCGATCGATGAAGCCTTCGGCCTGATCGAGACCGTGGAGAAAGCCGCAGAGCTCTACATGCTGGTATCGGGGAAGGACATTCAGCAGCGAATAACCGATCAGCAGCTGGCGGATCTCGCGGAAGCCTTCCAGGTTACACCCCGGCCGGGGATTTTAAACCTATAAACGGGGATAACACCACAACCTGTTTTGATGGAAGCCACGCTCCGGAGTTGATTGCTGACTCCGGAGCTTTTTTTGTACAGGAAGAACAAGGTATGTCGTCATCTACATTGAAATGGGGGAAGAGGTTACCAAGGGCAGTCTTTTTGTATAAGAATTAGGTATATTTATCATCGAATTGGGACTTTGGGATTATGACTGATTGGTCTGTTTGGTCTATAATGGACCCTAAGACATGGAGTACTGTGATTTAGGTCATATCGTAGGAGAGGATTTTCAATGATCAATGTATCTGAGAAAAGACGCCGCCAATTGAACTATATGGGATTGGACGAAAGTACCCTGAAACTTTTGGCGGATTATCAGCCGGCGTTTGTTAAAGTGGTTGATGAGGTGGTGGACCGGTTATATGAGCAAATCGGCACACAGCCAGTATTAATGGAAATTATTAACCGGACATCAACGGTGGAGAGGCTCAAGGAGACGCAGCGTCAATACTGGTTGTCGCTCGTCAATGGCGTGGTGGACGAGTCTTACATCGAGAACCGCCTCAAGGTCGGCCAGATTCATTCCCGAATCGGCTTGAGTCTGGACTACTATCTGGGAAGTTATATGGTCTACCTGGACATCGCTGCGGATGTGCTGAAGCAGGTCATTCCGGGAGAATGGATGAAGGTCATTCATGCGCTAAGCAAGATGTTCAATCTGGATTCCCAGCTTGTGCTTGAAGCGTATCAGGTCAAGGAAAAGGAGAAGATCGAACAGCTGGCAACCAAGCAGCAGCATATGTTGGAAGCGATTACGGCTGCGGTCCAGGAACTGACCGCGATGGTGGTTCAGCTCGATCAAAGCGCGGAGCTGATAGCGGAGAATGCAATGAAGACGGCAGAGGCCCAGGACAAGGCGCATTCGCTGACGATCGAGCTCGGTCAGGAGATGCTCCATATCGAGAAGATGGGCGAGCTTATCAAAGAGATTTCCGATCAGAGTCATCTGCTCGGATTGAATGCGGCAATAGAGGCGGCGCATGCCGGCGAATTCGGACGCGGGTTCGAAGTGGTGGCGGGCGAAGTGCGCAAGCTGGCCAGCCATTCGCGCTCTGCAATGGAGGACATTCAGGACAAGGTCAGCAGCATTACGTCCAAGCTGAAGCAGGTTGAGGAGAAATCGGAGATTTCTTCGGCCAACGCCCGCGGTCAGGCGGCAAGCTCACAGGAGCTGGCAGCTTTCGTCAAGATGATGGAGAAGCTGGCTGAGGATCTGGAAGCGCTTCAGCATCAATATGATGAAGCCGGGCCTGGGGAAGCAACTGCAGATGAACCGAGACTTGTGGTGAATGCAGCCGAGGAAGTTGGCGTTTAATGATAATAAGGCTCTCCCCTCGTTATGCAAAACGGGAGGGCCGACAGCAATAGCACCTGCCCTGCGATCAGGAATGATCGCGAGGCGGGTGCCTTTTTGCTGCGGCTTGCTGATCTTGTTAGCGAGGGGGTGCCGTGGACGCGGCCATCTACAAAAAGCGGCGATGGAGCTTCTTGCCGTCGTACGAGAACAGAATGGTCTTGCCTTCGACGATGGTTTGCAGATGGATTGGCTTTCCCCACAGCCGGTAAACATAAGGAATGGTGCGCTCCATATATTTCAGGTCAAGCTCAATTCCTTCGTACATATGCTGGATCATCAGCTCTCCGGCGCGGAGATGATCGCCGTCGGTGACAACCAGATACGGAGAGCCCCCGTTCACACGTGAGACAACGAGCTGATCGCGTATGTTTTCCCATGCTTTATCGGTAATTTTCCATTCAGGCCCCTTCTTCTCAAACACATACAGATCGAGGTCTTCGACCAGTTCCTGGGTCAAATAGTTACGCAGGAAGGACGTATCGGAATCGTATTCGCGCACCTCGAATATTTTATCCCGGTCCCAGCGCCGCTCGATATCCTCGAAGATTTTCAGACCGAGATAATACGGATTCAGGCTGTGGCGGGAAGGCTGCACGACCGAAGCGTTAAGCTTGGCGAATTCCACCGTCTCCTCGCTTGTCAGATCCATCTCCCGGAGAATGCGCTGATGCCAGTAGGAGGCCCATCCCTCGTTCATAATTTTGGTTTCCATCTGCGGCCAGAAGTACAGCATCTCCTCCCGGAGCATGCTCATAATGTCACGCTGCCAGTCCTCCAGCTCATGGGAGTACTCCTGGATGAACCACATCAGATCCTTCTCGGGCTCTGCCGGGAATTTGCGGTGAGAGGCTGGCGCCTCGGATGCTTCCTTCGTGTTCTGCTCCAGCTCCCACAGATCATCATAGCGTCCAGGGGGCTTCTGTTTCCTGGCTTCTTCCTTGCGCTCCATCTCCCGGCGCTGATTATGGCGCTGTTTATCCAGATTGCCTGGCCGAATGATTTGAGGGTCGACATGCTCCTGAATCGCGAGCACGGCATCAATGAACTGCTCGACAGCGGCGGTGCCATGCTCCAGCTCGTAGCGGGAGACACGCTCGGCTGTGGCAGACATGCTCTCGACCATATTGCGGTTTGAGGCGGAGAAGCGGGCATTATTTTTGAAAAAGTCGCAGTGGGCAAGCACATGGGCAACAATCAGCTTGTTCTGAATCAATGAATTGCCGTCGAGCAGAAAGGCGTAGCACGGATTGGAATTAATGACAAGCTCATATATTTTGCTGAGACCGAAGTCATACTGCATTTTCATTTTATGAAAGGTTTTCCCGAAGCTCCAATGGCTGAAGCGGGTGGGCATTCCATAGGCACCAAAGGTGTATATGATGTCCGCCGGACAGATTTCATATCGCATCGGATAAAAGTCGAGGCCAAAACCTGCCGCAATCTCGGTTATTTCCTCAATCGAGCGTTCGAGTGCCGTTATCTCGTCCTGGTGCACGAGAATCCCCCCTTCTCATGATAAAAAGCTGTTTCATACTCATATATATGGCGAGTTGGAGGAGATATGTGGGCTTTGGCACAGGCTCAACAAATTATAACTGCGACAAAAGCTGACATGCAGTGGGACGATGATTGCCAGAGCCGAATTTGATACAATGATACATAATCCATAGGGATGACCGTTGAATCGGTGCCCGTTTTAATCGACCTGTGGACAATTTATAGACAGGGGGAAATTATCTATGATTCCGTTTCCTAAACCGGATGTGGAGCAATTTTTTCAAACCTACTTGATTCGGGCTTTCGGGGTCAGTGCGGATGAATCCAGGCTTGTGTTCACAAGCACGCTCAGCGGCAAATTCAATCTGTGGGCCATGGACTTGAATGAGGCCACAGCCTATCCTTACCCGCTCACATACAATGACCAGGTCAGCAGCTTTATCAAGCTGGACCCGGAAGGGCGGCATATATTGACAGCCTTTGACCGTGACGGCAATGAGAACTATCAGTTCCATGCGCTTCGCTGGAATGGCGGTCATCCGTTGCCGCTATTTGAGGGGGAGGACCCGGATACCAAGCATTACTTTGTTCATTTGTCGGAGGACGGCCAAAGGCTGTATTACTCCACCTCCAAGGATAATCCGTCCTTTCTGAATGCGCGGGTGTACAATCTCGTTACGAAGGAGGACAAGCTGCTGATTGAAGGGCAGGATGCGGCGACCGAGCTTGCTGCCGTAAGCCCGGATGAGCGTACAATGGTATATACAAAAGCATATGCCAATACCTACTATGTGAGCTATATTCTTCCTGAGGGCGGAGAGCCGCAGTGTCTGACGCCTGATCCGAATGTGACGCATATCGCGGGGGATCCTGTGTTTGCGGACAATGAGCGAGTCTATTTTGTCACCAACTATGATGCGGAATTCCCCTATGTGGCCGAGTACGATCTGGCAACCCGAAGCTTCAAGCCTCTCGTTCACATCGAGCGCGAGAGCGTGAGCCTGCTGCGCTGGCACAAGGCTTCCCGCACGCTGTATATCGTCACGGACAAAGGAGTGGAGGACCGGCTGTATGCATACTCGGTGGATCGCGGTGAGCTGACATCCATTTCCTTACCCGCGGATATTGTCGAACAATTGAATGTGACCCCGTCGGGCAATCTGTACCTGCTCGCCCGCGGTGCGGTCAAGCCGTACAATATTTATCGCTATGCGGATGGCGCATGGACGATGCTGACCCACAATGTGCTGACCGGCTTGACGGAGAAAGACCTTTCTTATCCGGATGTGGTCACCTATTCATCCTTTGACGGGATGGAGATTGAAGCGCTGCTGTACCGTCCGAATCCGGAGACGGCTAACGGCTACACGGTGTTTTGGCCGCACGGCGGACCTCAGGCTGCGGAGCGCAAGCAGTTCCGTGCCATGTTCCAGTACATCATTGCGCAGGGCTATCATATTTTCTGTCCGAACTTCCGCGGTAGCTCGGGCTATGGCAGCTCGTTTGTCAAAATGGTGGAGCAGGACTGGGGAGAAGGTCCGCGCAAGGACTGTCTTGCCGGCATGGACTGGCTGTTCGAGCAAGGCATCTCCAGCCCGGAGAAGCTGTTTGTGATGGGCGGCAGTTACGGCGGATATATGACCCTGCTCTTGGCCGGCCGGAATCCGGAATATTTCCGAGCTGCCATCGATATTGTCGGGGTGAGCAATCTGTTCACCTTCTACAACTCGGTTCCGGAACACTGGAAGCCGATGATGGAGCTGTGGATTGGGAATCCGGAGCGGGACAAGGAACGGTTTATCAAGGATTCCCCGATTACCTATCTGGATCATATGGTGAATCCGATGATGATCATTCAGGGCGCGAATGACCCGCGTGTAGTGAAAGAGGAATCGGACCAGATTGTTGAAGCGCTTCAGGCCCAGGGCCGGGATATCGAGTACTTGGTGTTCGATGATGAAGGCCACGGCATCACGAAGAAGGAGAACGAGAAGGTGGCTTACGCCCGAATCGTTGAATTTTTGAAACGCAATCATTAAGGGATGGCATATGTTACCCCTGTAGAATGGATCCGGTTAGCCCCTGAGGTGAAGCCGATCTGTTCTCGGGGGTTTTTCTATATTAACATCTTGGATGAGTTGACAGCTCTCATGCCCTCATGATATTCATAAGTGGTAAATATGGAAAAATCATGATTATCATCACTCATAGAGGAGTTGGCGCTGTGAAAGCCGGCAATCGGGTCTCGCCCGGGACCGTGATAAAACTTACGATGTTGTTCGCTTTGATCTGTATAACGATATTTGCAGCAATGGATCATATGCATCCCCATGAAGAAGTCATCACAACGGAACTGGTCGTTATGGAGAGGTTGGCGGATACCCCAAACACCGATGGAAGGTATGATACCGTAGGCTATTCTGTCATGGGCAGCACGACCAAGACCGTGACAGATCGAGCAGGTGCACTTCGTCAGCTTGAAAGTCAATCGGTGACGGATCATTATGACTTCCAGGGCCGGTATGAAGGCACCTATCTGGAACGAACACAGCATACGCTCCGGAGGCAAGCCGAAGCGGTCCAACAGACCGCAACACGAACCTCACCCGTTCATGATCCGGACAGGATTGAGGACTTTATAGCAAGCGGGCAGATAATTCAATGGATTGACCTCACAGCGGAAGAGGAGCAAGCATTGGCGGATCAAATCCAGGAGATGATGAATCAACTTTTCCCCCGATAAGATCACTTGCTACTCATAACGGACGAAAACTCCCAATACAATAAGGAATAAGACAGCAGAGCAAGGAGACAGATGTAGCGTAGTTTTAGCGCCGGTTGGATCAAAGCGTGGAAGAAGCCTTTGACGGAGTTGGAGGTGAAGTTAAGCGCACTTCTTGACGGCTTCTTGCGACACAAAAACCTTGAGGAGGAGTAAAATGAGAGCGTTAACAAGTCCCGAGGCGGCAAAAAACGGTTCTGGACAGGATTGGGGGCTTATTATTTGTACCGGCTGCAGTGATATTATCGACACGATGCCAACCGACGGTGTCAAAATTCTGTATGGCTACTGCGGCAATGAAGAATGCACGGGCAAACGCCGCGAGGATTAAGCAATCGGTCGTTCACATAACTGCGAATCAAGCATGCTTTCAGGTCTTTGACCTGGGAGCATGCTTTTTTTGATGACGGGTTCGTTCTAACAGCGGACGCAGCAGACATAGCGGACATCTAGATTCGTCATCATCGTTGCAGATTTTAGCCATAGTCTCTATCAATGACTGCTCCCCAAATGATTGATGCCCTTTATTGCCAATTTCAGGCGAAAATATGTTGCATATATAATATATATGACGTATTATATCCGCAAGCAGGAAAATAATGTGTACAAAATGAGAGCAAACAGCTGCGGCTACCAGGAGGGATCACTATCGAACTGACACCTAGACAGTTGGATATCGTCAATATCGTAAAAAAACACGCCCCGATCACCGGAGACCAAATCGCGGAAATGCTGAATGTCAGCCGGGCCACCCTGAGGACCGATTTATCCAAGCTGGTCATTCTGGATTATATCGATGCCAAGCCCAAGGTCGGTTATTTTCTAGGGAAACGGGGGACACCCGACCGGGAGGAGAAGCTTCGTCTGCTGGAGATGAAGGTAGGGGATGTGCACGGTGTTCCTGTCATCATCCGGGAGACGACAACGATTCATGAAGCGGTTGTGTCGCTGTTTCTTGAGAATGTGGGTACCCTCATCGTCACGGATGCGGATGGACATCTGGCCGGAATCGTGTCACGAAAGGACCTGCTCAAGGTAACGCTTGGCAATCCGTCGGCCTCCTCGATGCCGGTCAGCATGATCATGACCCGGCGCCCTAATGTGACCACAGTGCAGCCCGAGGATACCGTCCTCCATGCTGCTCGAAAAATTATCGCCCAGCAAATCGACAGTCTGCCGGTTGTCGTTCCTTCCGCTTCCGGGCAACCCGGCGAAAGCTGGAAGGTCGTTGGGCGAATTACAAAAACAAATATCATCAAAATGTTGCTCGATAGGGTAGCAGAGGAGTAGTGGGAGGAATGGGATGGATCAGTCATCGACGCATTTTATAGCGATATGTTCGGACTCGATTGGGGAGACGGCAGAGGCTGTCGTGCAGGCGACTCTGCGGCAGTTCGAGCTTCCGAATACGGAAATCAAGCGGTATATGAATGTGCGGGACGAGGAGGAACTGACCGCACTGATGGAGGAAGTGGCCCGGCGTGGCGGATTTGTCGCTTATACGCTGGTGCAGCCAGAGCTTCGGGAGGCGATGCGGGAGGAAGCGGTTCGGCTCAATATCCGTGCAGTGGATATTATGGGTCCGATGATGCAGGCATTTGCCGATACGTTCAACGATGATCCCAAGCGGCTGCCCGGCCTTCTTCATCGTCTGGACGACAGTTATTTTCGCCGGGTGGAGGCGATGGAGTTTGCTGTTCAGTATGATGACGGCAAGGATGTGAGCGCCATTCTTAAAGCGGATATTATACTGCTTGGCGTATCGCGGATATCGAAGACACCGCTGTCGATGTTTCTTGCACATAAAGGCTACAAGACGGTCAATTACCCGGTTGTGCCCGAGATGGCGCTGCCATCGCAGCTGCAGGAGGTGAAGCAGGGCATCATTATCGGTCTGACGATGGATGCCGAGCATCTGCTCAAAATTCGCAGCGAGCGGCTGAAGGTGATGGGGCTCCCGCATCAGGTGCAGTATGCAACGCTGGAGCGAATCCAAGAGGAGCTGGACTATGCGAAGCTGCTGTATAACGATCTTGGGTGTCCGGTCATCGATGTGACAGATAAAGCGATTGAAGAGTCTGCTGGACTAATTATGAATTTGATTCATCATAGATAAGGATTAGAGGAGGAGAGCGGCGATGGAGAGCCAACTGGCGCTTGAACTGGTAAGGGTAACGGAGGAAGCAGCACTGAGGTCGGCATTGTGGTCAGGCAGAGGAGACAAGAACAGTGCAGATGAGGCTGCCACTACCGGGATGCGGGAGCAGTTTGATTCGGTAGCGATGGATGGGGTCGTCGTGATTGGCGAAGGTGAGATGGATGAGGCCCCAATGCTCTACATCGGTGAACGAGTCGGCAATGGCCAAGGGCCGCAGATGGATGTGGCCGTAGATCCGCTGGAGGGAACCGAGACCGTAGCGAATGGTCTCAACAATGCGCTGTCCGTCATCGCCGCTGCACCAAGAGGCCAGCTGCTCCATGCCCCGGACATTTATATGCACAAGCTTGCAGCTGGCCCCGAGCTGGCAGGCAAGCTGAGCCTGGATGATCCAATTGAGCTGACGCTGCGGAAGGCATCGGCGATTCTGGGCAGACCGCTGTCCGAGATGACGGTATCGATCCTCGATCGGAAAAGGCACGAGGACATGATCAAGGCGCTCCGAAATGCCGGGGTGCGAATCAAACTTCTGACCCATGGCGATGTCATGGGTGCGATCGAGACTTGCCTGGATAACGAAGTTGATCTGTATGTCGGTTCAGGCGGTGCCCCGGAAGGGGTGCTTGCAGCCGCCGCACTGAAATGCCTTGGCGGCGAAATTCAGGGGAGGCTTATTCCGGAGACGGCGGAGGACTATGAGCGCTGCACGAGGATGGGACTGGAGCATCCTGAGCAGCTGCTGCAACTGGAGGATATGGTCGGCTCCGAGGGTGTCATGTTTGTCGCCACGGGAGTCACCTCAGGCGAGTTTCTGCGCGGGGTCAAATACTTGACGGGACAACGGGCGGAAACGCATTCGGTCATGATGTACTCGGGGACGCGAACGGTTCGTTATCTTCGCAGTGTCCATCATCGATTCCGGCATTCGGACCCCGTGGCCGAGGTCCGCACGCAAGCCGTCTCTTCCTTGTAAGGTCCCGGGCCTGAAGGGGCATCACAACCGGGTGCGAAGGAGCAGGAAGGATCAGCAGGATGGCACTGAACAACAACAGGAGCTATTGCCATGATGGGCGAGATGTTGTCCCATG
Source organism: Paenibacillus campinasensis (assembly GCF_002272015.1). GTDB lineage: Bacteria > Bacillota > Bacilli > Paenibacillales > Paenibacillaceae > Paenibacillus_AQ > Paenibacillus_AQ campinasensis. The sequence goes on from NZ_NPBY01000049.1 coordinate 85,384, forward strand.
CGCGATAGCTCCTTTTGCAGCTGTTATCAAGGTCATGTCAATTAAGGCTCCTGGCGCTTTTTGGCGCCGAGCATCATCCATACTCCGGCAAGAAGCAGCACAATTGCGATAAAAGGTTGTACAGCAGAGACGTATGTAAGCATAGGACCGATCGAGAACACAACAAAGAACAACAGGGACAGCACGGTCAAAATATTAATCGGAATCAGCAGAAACTTGTTGCGCGGCCCAAACCAGTAAAACTCAAACAGCCCCACTGCGGGAGCCAGAATGAACCCCGGCCACATGATATCCCAGCTGTCAAACAAGGTAGCAATCTGACAGATAACGCCCACCGTCAGCAGGACTCCGCCTGGAATGAGAAGGCCGACACCTTTAGCCCCTGTGAGCGAGAAATACATCCAATGGAACAGGACGCCGAGCGGAATGATAAAAATAGCGGCCCAGAAGTTCGAGAAGATGTTCCCCGCTTCAATAGAGCTTCCCTGGTTCATTAACAGAAAAACTCCGAGCACAATCAACAGTCCCGCCCCGAGTGTTTGTTTCTTCATGCAACTTGACCTCCTTTCTTATAAAGATTCGCCGAATGGCGTTGGCTAGAACAACCATATCATGCGGTTTCGTATTTGTCTTCCGTCCCGGGGGAAGTGTACACCTAGACCAAAGTCCAGTGACGTATAGATTGGGCATCCGCTGCTCAATCTAATTCATAAGGAAGGTTTAATCAAGGGACAACCCGTTTAATATTGTCACAGATAGCCAATAACTCTGATGAGGATGGTGAATGGCATGAGAATGTTCATGGTGAAGGTCATCGGAAATGGTGTCATCGTTGCAGGTTTGTTAATGCTGCTGGGGGGTGCATCGTTTATCGGTGCGGCAACAACGGCTCTGGCACTGACGATAATTGCATTTTTGCTTGGAGATTTAATTATTTTGCCCAGAACGAATAATGCGGCGGCCACGGCAGCGGATGCTTTTCTGGCGTTTATGCTGTTATGGGGCATTTCACGCACATCAGGCTGGGAGATCAGCATTATGGAGCTCATTCTGATCGTGGCTGTACTCGGTGTGTTCGAATTTATTTTCCACACCATGTTGTACCGGACGGGCTATTTTAGCGGAGCGCGCAAAATTCGCTTCTAAACTCATACTGAATCGTGCTTGAAAAAAAGACAGCTGCAGCTCCCTTGTATTAAGGGAGCAACACTGTCTTGTTTCATGAACTATGATATGAAATTGCGGTTCAGGCGGTCTTCTTCGTATACATGATGCCGACGGTTTGTGGCCCGCAGTGACTGCAAATGACGCAGCCGGCGGTCGAGATTTGAACTTCGCGGGCACCGCTCTTCGCTTGCAGCTCCTTCTGAAGGAAGAGGGCTTCCTCTTCAGCCATCGTATGAACAACAATGATAAGATCTTTATCCATCTGATCGATCTGGCTGAGGGCGTTGCTGAGCATTTGCTCCAGCGCCTTTTCCTTTTTGCCGCGAACCTTGTAAGCCGGGGTCATGCTGCCGTCAATGACCTTGATGACAGGCCTGATTTTGAGCAGGCTGCCGATGATATTTTGCATGCCCGAGCAGCGTCCGCCCTTATATAGATATTCGAGTGTGTCAATGACAAATTCACAGTCGACCTCGCCGACGGTCTTGGAGAGCAGCTCTACAATCTCCGGCATGGCAGCTCCGTTCTCGGCTGCCCGCACCGCTTTCATAACAAGCAGGCCGATGCCGCATGACAGGTTGCGGGAGTCGAATACGGTCACTCTTCCTTCCGGCAGCTCCGAGGCCGCAATCAGTGCGTTCTGGCATGTGGAGGACAGCTCGGTGGATATGCCGATGAACAGAATGTCATCTCCCTGTTCAATAAAAGGTGTGAAAGCAGAAATAAAGTCGGACGGGGAAGGAGCTGCTGTCTTCGGCAGTTTGCCTTCCTGATCCACGCGGGCGTATAGCTGCTCCGGCGTGATGTCGACGCCATCCCGCAGCGATTCATCGCCAAAAACGACATACAAAGGGACAATTCCGATATTATATTCCTTAATCCAGGAAGAAGGAAGGTCACAGGTGCTGTCGGCGAAGATTTTTATTTTTCCAGACATGAACATCTCCCTTTACTAGGTTACTTAACTAATAGAATAACTTGTTTGGTGTGAAAAAGGAATGATTGAAACATCCCTTCAGGGAGCAGCGCCGCGATCACGGCTGTTTCGGATTCTCGAGATAACGCTTGATAAAGGTTACCGACTGCTCAATGCGCTCCGCACCGTGGCTGATGCCTGCATAATATTCATTTCGAAGCAGCGGCAGCTGCTCTTCAAGCTGACTGCTCATCAGATCGATCAGTACGGGCACTTCCGGCCCGCCCTCTTCTATAGGAGCGGAGAGCATCTGCTCGGATGCCGTCAAATCTTTAAGTTCGCCTTGGAGGAGAGGCTCCAGGTTCTGCAGCATGCCTTGATGTCCGACCCAATTGAAGGCGTTCTCGTCCATGATATACATATCCGGCCGTTCGGTGGACAGCATAAGCAGCGCTTTTTGCAGCATGGCGGCGTCCTGCGGATTGCTAGAGTCAAGCGGAGGCACATAGGTCACCGTCACTTCGACCCGCTGCCATTCCGGGAACTGGTCCAGTATGGCTTCCTCAATCGGTGTGTAATCCGTGCCGGCATCCCCGAGCATGTAAGTCCCGAGGAACATGACGGACAAATCGACCGGAGGCAGGCTGGCCAGCCGCTGTTTCTCTTCCTGATGATTGATAAAGCTGATGATAGCATACACGAGAATTCCAATGACAGCGATTGCACCAAGAAGGTGAAATCTGTAATAACGAAGGAAATGATCGATCTTCTCTGCCGTTCCGGCAAAGCCCTTGAATTTGGCATAACGCTGCCGGGCCATTTCCTCTACTGATCGTCTGCGCTCTTCCTCCAGGATGAATTTGTACGCTTTTGTAATTTCGGAGAAGCGGGCTTCGATCTCTTCGGCGTTGTCCGGATTGCGGCGCTGTTCCGAACGAAACTGCTTCATCAGCAGCGTATAGCGTTCCTCAAGCTCCTCACGGGACGCATTTTCCGGTAAATTCAATCGTTCGTAGGCTTCTTTCATTGAATCCATGCGAGTCACCTCTTCTGTACTGTGAGAGTTTCCTAGTAACAGTATATAGTGAAGGGACTACCGGATACAAACGGATTCATGACTTTTTGACTAGAAATGCAAATAACCCGGAGAAATGAAACGGATCGGTATAAATCTGCTTCAAGCAAGTAAAGAAATCGGTTACAGTAGTATATGAACAAGAAGGCACCGAAATGTAATGCATAAGCGTAACCTAGGTTCATATCCAAAATCCGCTTAGGTTCGATAATTGAAAGGAGATGAAAGGCTTATGACGGACCAGGCTCATGCCCAAGCCGCAAGAACCCCGAAGATGCTGATTGAGGAAATGAACCGGACGAGAACGCCGCAGGATACGGCAGCCGTCTGGTTTCTCGGACAGGAGAGCGTCGTTATCAAGGGGGGAGACCGGATCATCTATGTTGACCCGTACCTGTCGGATGAACTTGAGCAGAAAGCCGGGATACAGCGTGCTTATCCTGCTCCGCTGTCCCCGTCCGATGTCGGAAATGCCGACGCGGTTCTGATTACGCATGAACATGACGATCATATGGATCTGACCACGATTTCCGTTATAGCGAAACAGAATCCCCGCACGATCTTTGTGGCCCCGGGATGCTGTCATGCCGCCATGCGCGAAGCGGGAGTGGCGGAAGACCGTCTCTATGCCGCGGAATGCGACCGCTGGAAGGATTACGACGGCTTTCGCCTCAAGCCGATTCCGGCCGCCCATGAGGAGCTGGAGGAGACGGAGCACGGGCATCGTTATGTCGGTTACATGATCGATATGAATGGGGTGATGATCTACCATGCTGGCGACACCGTTGTATATCCCGGGCTCTTGGAGCGTCTGCAGGAGCAGCCGATTGATATCGGGATGGTTCCGATCAACGGCGGCGATGCTTTCCGCAGACAGGACGGCATCGTGGGCAATATGGATTTTCGTGAAGCGGTGAAATTAGCCTCTGCGGCCAAATTTGATCTTACGATTCCGCTCCATTACGATGTGTTTGCGTGGAACGGGGAACGGCCGGGATATTTCATAGATTATTGCTATGAGTATGATCCGTACCTGAAAACAAAGGTTATGGCCCGAACCGAACGGCTGATCTATGTGAAGGATTAAAATGAAGAGCTGCCCCTCGTCGAGAAATGTTTTTGAAATGACAAGCATATGATTAGACATGCCTGAAAAATGGAGATGTGGGAAATGCTGTCATTTCGAAAGCATGTCATTATTGTCCTCGGAAGCTTTCTGATTGCAATGGGCACGGATTTTTTCCTTGTCCCGCATAAAGTGCTGGACGGCGGGGTGATCGGGATCGCCTTGATTGCCAATTATGTGCTGGGTCTTCATATCGGGTTTGTCATTATTCTGTGCAGTATTCCGATGTTCGCGGCAGCCTGGATTCTGAACCGCGAAATCTTCTATAACAGTCTGTCAGGCATGCTGATATCCTCGTTTGTTATTGATCTTCTCTCTTCTTTCCGAGCAGACTTCCTAGATCTGTTTGCCCCGGGCGCATTTCCAAGCGCGCTGCTCGGCGGGTCGTTGATCGGGACAGGCCTTGGAATTATGCTGAGGAATAATGCAAGCACCGGGGGGACCGACCTGCTGGCGCATTTTCTCTCCCGCTATGTCCGGCTTAATGTCGGCGTCATTATTCTGCTGATGGATCTGGTCATTATCGGGATCGGGGGAGTGTTGCTGTCAGGCAGCACGTTTGCCTATTCACTCTGCACCATAATTGCCGGAGGAATAGCTACGGGGCTAATTACGTTAAACAGAACTTCATGGCATCATAAATAACCGTGCCTTCCGCTGCAAGTCCGGGAAGTGCACGGTTATTTCATTTCAAGGGGTCAGCCGCGGGCCTTGGCCTTCTTGAAGGCTGTAGCTTTGTCGAAAGCTTTCATATACGCATCCGCCTTGTCTGCAATCAGATCATAGTTTCCGGTCTTGAGCGCATCCTTGGTCAGATCGGACCCGATGCCGACCGCGAAGGCGCCGGCCTGAATCCATTCATGGAGATTATCCAGATTGACTCCGCCGGTTGGCATAATATTCGCCTGCGGCAGAGGTCCCTTCAGCGACGGAATGACAGATGGGGAATAGAGGTTGCCAGGAAACAGCTTCACGACGTCCACCCCGAGCTCCAGGGAAGCGACGATATCATGAACGGTTACCGCGCCTGGCATAACCGGAACGCGATATCTGTTGCAGAGCATAATGGTGTCACGGTCGAACCCGGGGGAGACCACGAATTCTGCACCGGCCAGAATTGTAATTCTGGCTGTCTCCGAATCCAGCACGGTGCCCGCCCCGATGATGGCGTAATTGTCCGCTTCAGGATCGCTGGAGGTGTACTTCTTGGCAAGTGCGGTAATCGCTTCGTTGGCAAAAGGAACGGTCATTGTCACTTCGATCACTTTAATACCGCCTTCGATTGCTTTCTCTGCCATACGGATAACTTCCTCCGGGGAATCTCCTCTCAAGACGGCAACAACGCCGGCATCTTGGATCTGTTGGATCAGTCTTAGCTTTTTCATAGATTCATGCTCCTTTAATCGGTTTGTCATAATAAGGTCAAGACGCGACTGCGGTTAGCCTGCAAGCGATCATCAAGGAAATCACGGGGCTTAGCGCTCGATATGGGCTGTAAGACCGCGCCGCTGCTCCACTTCATCCCAGGTCGGAAGCGCCTCCCAGTCGCCCATCGCTTGAATCACCATCGATCCGGTCAAGCCACCAAGCGACAAGGCTTCTTCCGGCGACCAGCCCTTGGCGATGCCAGCCAGGAAGCCGGCACAGAATCCGTCACCTGCTCCTACGGTATCTACCACATGCTCGACCTTTTCAAACGGAAGGGAAATGGTATCGCTTCCATTGAGAAGTACATTGCGGTCCCCGATGCTCTTGATCACGGTCATCGCTGGGAATTCTCGCAGCCGGCGAATGATCTCGCGCTCATCCTCGGTTTCAAACAGCAGCTTGCATTCGTCGTATCCGGGCAGGAAGTAGTCGCAGGACTGGGCGAGCTCCAGCAATACCGGCCGTGCCTGCTCGATGCTCCACAGCTTAAGCCGCAGGTTCGGATCGAAGCTTAGCTTGACCCCTCGCTCCTTGCAGACGGCAATGACGTGGCGAATGGTCTCCAGACAGCTGCTGCTGAGCGCGGCCGTAATGCCTGTGAAATGCACAATGCGGGCTTGCCCTATGTATTCAGGATCAATGTCGTCAGGCGTCATCACGCTGGCAGCAGATCCGGCCCGGTAATAATAGACGGAGGATTGTCCGCGAACGGTCTGCCGGAGCATCAATCCTGTCGGCGCCTTGTCCGTCTGTTTGGCCGCAGTGACGTCGACACCTTCGCCGCGAAGCGTCTTTAATATGCCGGTTCCGATCGGGTCCTGTCCGAGCTGACCGAACCACCCGGAACTACAGCCCAGTCTGGCCAGGCCAATGGCGAGGTTGCTCTCTGCACCGCCAAACGATTGGGCCATGCTGCCGCCTTGTCCGATCCCCCGGGCGCCTTCCGGATAGAATAACCCCATCGACTCCCCGAATGTAATCACATCGAACTTGCGATTGCCTAATGCCATAAGTTCTACCCCCTTATTCAATTCCGTTATGTAACACTTTACCTTGCGCAGAAGGAGAACTCAATATCAAATGTTGCACACCTGAAAACCCCCTGCTAAGCGGAGCAGGGGGATGGGGATAGCGCCTTGTTGTATCGTTGGCGGGTCGCAATCACTCTTTCAATGTGCTGCGCTAGAAGTCCTTGTATTGGGGCTCCTCTTGCTCGAGCTGCTGCACTCGCTGCGCAATTTGATCCACAATTTGCTGAGTTTGCGACGCCGCTTGTGTGAAGACATTTTTGGCATTTTGGTCCTGGGTGGATAAGGCGAATTGTTCAAGGCTTGCCTGGGCACTCTTTAAAGAGGCGAGGCAGGTTTTGACATCTGAAGCCACTGTCATCTCTCGTTCAGCTCCTTTCCTGTTTCATAATGTGATACATTTCAGTCGGATCCATGCATAAACGATCATTCGGATTTTTCCACCCTAGGTCGGCCGGTTTCAGAATGAATTATACAGATATTGCTCTGTCGATTGTTCAAAGATGGGAGGTTGGACTCATGCCTGTATGGCTTGAAGTCTCGGCAAGAACGCTGGTAGCGGCAATCGCACTTTTTCTGCTGACGAAACTGCTGGGCAAGCGGCAGGTTTCCCAGTTATCTTTATTTGAATACTTGACCGGGATTACGATGGGTAACCTGATTGCTTACGTGTCGCTGGATGTGCAATCGAACTGGTATTTGGGGCTGATTGCGCTGGGGGTATGGGGCGGCATCTCGCTGTTGACGGAATACGCGCAGATCAAGAGCAAGAAGGCGAGAGATTTTATCGGCTTCAAATCTACCGTTCTCATCAAGGATGGCAAGGTGCTGGAAGACAATATGCGAAAAGAGCGTCTGTCAGCAGACGAATTAATGGAGGAGCTTCGGAAGAAAAACATATTTAAGCTCGCTGATGTCGAGTTTGCGCTAATGGAAGGAAGCGGGGAGATTAACGTTCTGCTGAAGCGGGAGAACCAGTCGCTCACCCCCAAAACTATGGGCATTCAGGTTGGTCCCGAGAAGCCGTCTTAGATTGTGGTGATGGACGGTAGGGTGATGACAGAACCGCTGCGAATGATGGGCTATACGGAAGGCTGGCTTCGCGATCAGCTGGCCAAGCACCAGGCGAAGATCGAGGATGTATTTCTGGCACAGGTGGACACTTATGGCGAGTTAACGGTGGATCTGTATGATGATATGCTTCAGACGCCGCAGTTCCATGAACGGCAGCTGTTATTCGCCAATCTCAAGAAGAGCCAGGCGGATCTTGAATTGTTCAGCCTCAGTACGACGAATGAAGATGCCAAAACGATGTATGAGAACAGTGCCAAGCAGCTGATGGATATCATTAAAAAGGTGAAGCCGCTTTTGCATAACTGACAAATTCCCAAGTAATAATTTGATTTTGCGTGGAATAGGATATTTTTGTGTATTAACCAAGGGAGCAAACCGGGGATTGCTTAGGAGCCGGGTGTCGGCCGACTCCTGGGACAGCAGACGATGCTAGTAAAAGGGCGGTTAATTGCCGCTTGCTCCTGCCAGACGTAAGAAATAGATTCTTCTTTAACGGGATGGATCTATTTCTTATTATGGAAAGCAAGAATGGACACGACCAGAGTGGCGAACGAAATCATTAAGGTTAAGGCTTCATTCACAGCCATTCTCTTCACCTCCTATTCTGCCACCCTTTAGCTGCTGGTCTACTGTAGTATATGATATGCCAATTACTTACAATAAAAGAACTGATTTTCAGAAAGCGTTATCGAAAGAATTCATAATTGTGCATGCCAAGTTGTGGATGTCCCGGAGGAGAGCAATTTAACCCGTCCAACTTGGCGTTTTTTTTCGATCTTTATCGCGTAGAGCGTGGATTCTTCCATGAGGACAAGGGTCTAACGATAAGCAGAGATACATCTTGATTCAGCTTAGACCAGAAGAGCAAGCCACTGCACGTTCGTGCGGCGGCTTGCTCTTTCTGGTGCTTCAGAGAATTGTCGTTGATGGGTGCTTTCCTATTAAAACTGATGTGCAGCTTGCTCTCCGCGAGCCGTAACCTTCCAGCTGCTGACCGGTGAAGCTGACAGTTTCGGATTTCGTCTGATATAGTCCTGAACCAGCTCGGCCATTTCGGTTGCGAGCTCCAGCCGGACAGGCTTCCCTACATACATCGAATAGTCCCCGCCCCCAGCGGCGCGATAGTTGTTCATGACAACGGCATAGGTCGCTTCCATATCCAGCGGGATGCCGCCGCGCTCCAGCTTCACTACCCGGCTGCCTGGCGTTCTTCCGATATCGAGCACATACTCGATCCCCGCCCACATATCGTAATTGAAATGCTGCGGCTTTGGCGTGGTAAATGCCGGGTTTACCCTTATAGCGCCATCTTCGCTCAGCTGAAAATAAAGTGCGGTTTGCTCCAGGGCATCGCGGATGTCTTGCCCTTTCAGCTCCAGCACCGTCAATGTGTTGGGATAGATGAAATTGGACAGCACGTCGCGTACGGTTATTTCCCCTTTGAAGCCCGGGGAGCTTTCGCTTAGCAGTGCCGTGCAGGATATTTCTGCACCTGTTGCCTCCATCTGAACCTGATGAACCAGATCGATAAAGGGATGAGCGGCCAGGCGGAGTTCATAGGCACTGGCTATGGAAAGGTCAGCCTCGGTGTGGCCGATCGGCTGATCCAGCCACTGCTGGGTGCTGTGCTCCAGCTCGTCGGTCAGCCTCATGATCATGGGATCCGGTGGCAATTGCTTCTCTGGGAACAGGAGACGGGCCTGTTTCTGCCGAATTCGCCACTTGCCGCCGGGCAGCTGTTCCAGCTCGACAGAGACATGGCCTGCCGCCGTTCCTCCGGAACCGGGCTGTACAACCGTAACACCGTCAATCTCTTCGGCCAGCAGCCGGTGCTGGTGACCGGTGAGCAGCACATCGATTCCCCTGACATCCCGAGCCATGGCATATGCCTGATTTTCTCCCGTCAGCCGCTCCGTCGGCTCGCCGTTGACAGGATCACACTCCAGCCCGCCATGATAGCAGACGATTAGGAGGTCCGGATTCTCCTGCTCACGAATCCGCTCTACCCAGATTTGAACCGTTTCCAGCGCGTCCTTAAAGGCCAAGCCTTCAATGTGATCCGGCTGCTCCCAGTTCGGAATGTAGTGGGTGGTGACGCCAAGCAAGGCAACCTTGATACCAGGGGGCAGTTCCTTAATGAGATAAGGGGGGCCAAAAGCGGGTTCACCGGTGGCTGTTTCCACAATATTGGCTGACAGCCAGGGGAAGCGGGAGCTTAGGACAGCCTTGCGCAGCAGGGCTTGTCCATAATTGAACTCATGATTGCCGATGACCGCCGCGTCGTAGGCCAACTCGTTCAGGGCAAGGATGCACGGGTGACTGAATTCGCCCTGGCTGGCAGCGCTCGCCGCGGCAAGTGCCGCCAGCGGTGAGCCCTGGATCAGATCTCCGTTGTCAATGAGCAGCAGCTCTGGGGATTGTTCTCGCAGCGCCCTGATCCGGGACGCCAGCATGGCCAGACCTGTGGAGACAGGCTTGTTGGTGCTGTAATTAACGGGACGAATGGCACCGTGAAGATCGCTGGTTACCACGATGTCGCATGTGAAACGACGGGGTTGCTCTTGAATGGTCATTCTCGCAGCTCCTTATTTGCGAATTCAGTATGCTGAAGCTATTCTAGCAGATTGCGTCTGAACTGACAGCATGTCCTATAATTTTACATAATTATGATTTTTGTTTCACATTCCGTAAATAAATGGAACTTATAGTAGACGAGTAATAAAAAATAGAACTCATTTGGAGGGTTTAGATTGAAGAAGTCTGTATTGTTTTTACCTTTGTTGCTCATGGTACTGCTCGTGAGTGCATGCGGCGGTAACAACACATCCACAGGTGCGACAGACACTGGGAGCACGAGCAACGGTTCAGCGTCCGAACCAGCCAGCACTCCTGCGGAAACCGAAGCGGAAGCCCCGGTTGGCTATGTTCCGACTGAACTGACGGTTCAATTCGTTCCATCCCAAAATGCCGACACGCTGGAAGCGAAAGCAAAGCCGTTGGAGAAATTGCTCGGGGATCGCCTGAACATTCCGGTAAAGGTCAGCGTATCGACAGACTATAACACGATCATTGAAGCGATGGCCTCCAAGCAGGTTGACGTAGGTTTCCTGCCGCCAACGGCTTATGTGCTGGCTAAAGAGAAGGGCGCTGCAGAAGTGATTTTGCAGGCTCAGCGCTATGGTGTTGACGATGCCACGGGAGCCCCGACAGAAGAACTTGTAGATTCTTATAAATCGATGCTGATTGTGAAGAAGGATTCGCCAATTCAGTCGCCAGCCGATCTGAAAGGGAAGAAGATTGCTTACCAGAACGTAACCTCTTCTGCCGGATATGTATGGCCAGCTGCGCTGCTGATGGACAACGGTCTGGACCCGCTGCAGGATGTAACGCCGGTAACGGTAAAAGGGCATGACCAAGGCGTAATCGCCGTTCTGAACGGTGATGTGGATGCAGCCGCGATCTTCCAGGATGCGCGCAACACGGTCGTCAAGGACTACGCGTCGGTATTTGAGGATACACGGGTACTGGCATTTACGGAGCCGATTCCGAATGACACGATCTCCGTGCGCACAGATATGAATCCGGAATGGTCGGAGAAAATTACGCAGGCCTTTATCGACATCGGCAACGATCCTGAAGGCCGCAGCATTATCCAGGACATCTACACCCACGAAGGCTATGTCAAGTCCGATGACAGCAACTTCGAAATTGTCCGTGAATACAACAACAAAGTAAAAACGGAATAGCGGTCATTCGCCGCAGCAGGTATAAGGACAGCGGACAAGCCGGTTCAGCGTCAAACGCGCTGTACTGGCTTGTCTCATTCTATTTCTCTGTTCGTTCTGTCCGCTTGCTGACGGCAAGTTTCTTATTATTTTTGGAAAGAAGGAGTTAATCATGATCGAGCTGCACAATGTATCCAAGGTGTATCCGAACAACACCAAAGGCTTGAATAATATTAATCTGAGGTTCGATAAGGGAGAGTTTGTAGCTGTGGTGGGGTTGTCGGGAGCGGGCAAATCGACGCTGCTGCGATCCATTAACCGACTTCACGATATAAGCGAAGGCGAAATCCTGATCGAAGGGAAATCGATTACGGCCGCCAAGGGCAAGGCGCTGCGGCTGATTCGACGCGACATCGGGATGATCTTCCAAAGCTTCAACCTCGTCAAGCGATCCAGCGTACTGCGCAATGTGCTGGCCGGGCGGGTCGGCTATCATTCAACACTGCGCACACTGCTTGGCAGATTTCCGAAGTCTGACATCGAGCTGGCGTTTGAAGCGCTGGAGCGGGTCAACATTTCAGAAAAGGCTTATACCCGTGCGGATCAGCTCTCGGGCGGACAGCAGCAGCGTGTGGCCATTGCGCGCGTGCTAGCGCAAGAGGCAAAAATCATTCTGGCCGACGAGCCGGTCGCTTCCCTTGATCCGCTAACGACCAAGCAGGTTATGGATGACTTGAAGCGGATTAACAGTGAGCTCGGCATTACAATGATTGTGAATCTTCATTTTATTGATCTGGCGCGGGAATATGCGACGAGAATTGTAGGGCTGCGCGCAGGTGAAGTGGTGTTTGACGGGCCGGTCTCCGAGGCGACGGACGAGCGGTTTGCTGAAATCTATGGCCGGCCGATCCAGCAGGATGAGCTGTTGGGGGAAGTGACGACAGCATGAAAACACCTCTTCCTACGTCAGCCAAGTCCGCGATACACCCTTCCAAGCCGCCGACTCGAATGAAGCACGGGCTGACCGCCGTGATTATTCTGGTGCTCATCTGGGCAAGTGCCGTCCAGACGGAGGCGAGCTTCAGCAAGCTGGTGATCGGACTGCCCAACATGCTGGACCTGCTCCGGGATATGTTTCCTCCGCGCTGGAGTTATTTTAAGAACATCACAAACGGCATGCTGGAGACAATCCGAATGGCTTTGATCGGCACGACGATTGGCGGACTGCTGGCGATTCCGGTAGCGGTTCTGTGTGCGGGCAATTTAATGCCCAGCCGGTGGATCTATTTTCCAGCGAGATTCGTGCTCAATCTTGTCCGGACGATTCCGGATTTGCTGCTGGCCGCGTTATTCGTAGCCGTATTTGGCCTCGGGCCGGTTCCCGGCATTCTGGCATTGGCGGTCTTCTCGGTCGGGCTGATTGCCAAGCTGACCTATGAGTCGCTGGAAACGATAGACAAGGGGCCGCTCGAAGCGATGCGATCGGTGGGGGCAACCGGCACCCAGCTGATCATCTTTGGCGTTGTGCCGCAGGTAGCTGCCCAGTTTACGTCGTATGTGCTGTATTGCTTTGAAATCAATGTGCGTGCAGCCGCTATCCTGGGCCTTGTCGGTGCCGGAGGGATCGGGCTGTATTATGAGGCGACCCTGGGCTTTCTGGAATATGACAAGACCAGTGTCATTATTCTGTTCACGCTTGCGATTGTGTTGGTGATCGACTATGTAAGCATGAAGCTGCGGGAGAAATTATTATGATGAAAAATGGGACAACTGTCATCCGCAAACCGCGGAAAAATCCATATCGTTGGCTGATTTATATCGCGCTCGTGCTGTTGTACGTGTGGGCGTTCTCCGGAGTTCCGTTTACGGGGTTCAAGGAAACAGCCGGACAAATTATGCGGTCGATTGTTGCAGGCATCTTCTCGCCTGACTGGAATTATGTGTATCTCCCGGAGGGGGAGGATCTGCTGCGCGGATTGATGGACACGCTGGCCATCTCGATTCTGGGGACAGTGATTTCGGCTGTGATCTGCATTCCGTTTGCCTTCTGGGCTGCGCGCAACATAAGCCGGTTTCGCTTCATCTCCGGTTCCGGTAAAATGGTGCTCAGCTTCATCCGTACCTTTCCAGAAATTATCATGGCGTTGCTCTTTATCAAAGCGGTTGGCCCTGGCTCCTTCGCCGGTGTGCTTGCACTCGGCTTGAACTCGATCGGCATGCTGGGCAAGCTGTATGCCGACGAGGTGGAAGCGATTGACCCCGGGCCGTCCGAGGCGCTGATGGCATCGGGAGCGAATCGGCTTCAGCAGCTATGGTATGCGGTCGTGCCGCAGGTGCTGCCCGGCTTCCTGAATTATACACTGTACCGCTTTGAAATCAATGTGCGCTCAGCTACCATTCTGGGAGTTATCGGTGCTGGCGGTATCGGCACGCCGCTGATCTTTGCGCTCAGTACGCGAAACTGGCCGCGCGTTGGCATCATTCTGCTTGGTATCATTGTCATGATTACGATAATTGATCTCATTTCCGGTTATATTCGCAAGAAGCTTGTATAAGCGGAGGCAGGCTTATCGCTTGATCATTCCAAGCTTCCGGACCAAGGGTCAGGGAGGCTGTATGTAATGTTATACAGAATGACCAAAGGTCGAAGACATGGCTGCAGTGCGAGCCTGGCTTCGACCTTTTAGGTTGTGTGGATTTATTAACGGATAGGGGATGGAATGGTTACTATTTGCTTGTACAGGGTGACGATAAGACGATAAGTCAAGTCAGATGTTAACTGGCCAGATCCCACTCCAGCTCTTCCGGCGAGCTGTGAAGCGTCGATGGCTGTGCCAGTGCAAAATCGGCCAGATCCCGCGGTTTCAGCTGGTATGTGTTTCTGAAGATCGATGACACGCCAGTAATGCTGACTTGCTGCCCTTCCCGGTAAGGGAAGGAGGATTGCGACAGACCGGTGCGAGCATCGACGCGAACGAGCGTTACAGCCCCGTCAGCTGCGACGGCATTGAATTCAAACGAGCCTGCGGGCGCTGCACTTTGAATGTTGCGGATGGTCACATTTTGAAGCTGAACAAGCTGGCCCTGATTTTGCTCGTGAATGGAAGTTACCCGTACCGGTGCAGGGAGGGAGGCGCTCCCGTTTTTCTCAATCGAGATCAGGTCAGTCAGCTCGAGCTCCGAGTTGTACAGTGTAGTCGGCGCCGTAATTTTCACGCGGTCTCCTTGGTTGAACCCGGTTGCGTTTTGAAATACGTAGATGCCGGCCGTTTGGTCCTGAATGTAGAAGCCTTGTCCGCCGAAGCTGCCCGGCTTGGTCGTAATGACACCCTCTACAGTCACGGTGGAGCCGACAGCGCGGCTGCGCGCTTCAGCGATGGATAGCAGGGAAGGAACCGGATTCTCAAGGCCTGGAAGCGGCTCGGCCGGCACGTTCGCGATCGTTACCGACTGTGTAATCAGATTGTTGCCGTTCAGCCGCAGGCGAAGATTCGCTGCACCATTCGTTCCAGGGCGGATGCGTACGGTCAGATCCGTGTATGCTCGTCCGCTGCTGTCGGAGGTCAGGCTGAATGGGGCGCTGTAGCCATAGGATGTCGGCCAGCTGCCGTTTGCATTTTGTACCATCGCCACCTGCGTGCCTCCGGTAAGGTAAATCCCGGCTGTGAATCCGGATACCGTTGTATTTGGCGGCATACGCTCTGCCACGACACGAATTTGGAAATCGGCTGCGTTTGGAAGCACATTTTGCTTCACGAAGTCGTAAGTAACGACGGGTGGTGCTTCGGGACCGCCATAGGAGCCCGGTTTGAAGGTAGAACGATCATACCATTTATAGCCTGCAGCCGGTGCAGACCAAGGTTCAGGCTGCGGTTCGGTCGAAGCGGAAGGAATCTCGAACGGATGCAGAGCGGTCACTGGATCAAGCTCCAGTCCGTTGACATCGGCCAGGCTCGTGTAGTTCTCTTTCTCAGAGAGCCAGTTGATCAGATTGACGAGGAGAACAGCATCATCCGCTTCCTTGAATCCGTCATACGTCGTTTTCCGAGCGCCGTTTTCTTCGCGCAAGTATTTCGGTGTAGCATCTTCCACTGGCGAGGAATCGCCGATAAATGCCGCTTTACCCGCACCTACCTTGGCAATGGCGACATAAGGGCCTTCGGCGAAGCCGCCTCCGTTGTACACCCCTTGATCGACTGCGTTAGGCCAGGCCGCTTGGGTTTGAGGCAGATAAACGATGCCTTTGGCTTTGGTTGGATCGGTAATCGCCAAGGTAGAACCGGCATGCATGGCTACAGCCGATACCCCTTGCGTGATGCCAAACGATTGGCTAGGGGATACAATCTGATTGGCCGTCACGTCGCCAAGCGCGTTATAGCGGAAGCGGACGCCAAAATTATCCGACAGCCAGTCCGAGCTGACAACGCCCTGCATCGCCTCGGAATTGCGCTCCTCAAGGCTCATGCCTTTCGTCGGATTATCCCATGCACCGCGGCGGTAACCGTTCATCGACTCGGATCCGTCCCAGCGGTTTTTGTTGCGGTCGGCATTGTAATGGTCGCCGATAAAGAAGATGCTGCCGCCTTCCTGAACATAACGCACCATCGCCGCCTGTTCGGAAGCTTTGAAAGGAATGTTCGGCTCGGCAATAACAAAGACGTCGTAATCTTTCAAGTCATCATACGTAAAGGGAGTTAGCTTTCGCAGTTCTTTTACATAAAACCCGTCGTTTGCAAGAGCATGTCCAAAGTCGGAAAATCCGCCATCAATGACCCAGTCTGCAGCCCCGGCGGTTTGAGCATGCGTGTTGTCGAATAGCACCTTCTTGCCTGCGTTGTGATTCACAACCTTGGCTTCGATATACGGTGCCGGGTCGCTAGGCCCTTCGGCATGAATCTGCTCCAGGCTGTCCCATAGCAGGCTTGCTTGAAGCGGCAAAGCTAACGAAAATGCGAGAACAAGCTTCAACCATTTTGACTTGATCCATGTCATACTCACGGATGATATCCCTCCCACTTCAAATGAATTCGTCTTTCGAACTCATTCTAGCAATTGAATATCGATTTAAATTCCATATATATGTAAATTTTGGAGGGAGAATTGTAAAAAATAACAGAAAGAGGAACGGGAGCCGACGCCTGGTTTAGGCATGGGCCCCCGTTTTGCGGGATGTTGATGTTCTCAGCTTCTTCAACAGCGGTTTCTGGATCCGCGGGAAGATGATGCGCAGCAGCAAGTAAATCAAGAAAGTAAAGATGATGCTGTTCACGATGGAGCCGATCGCAAAGTTCAGGCCCATATGGCCGAATTTACCAACATAGTCCGTCTCGACCGTGTACTCCGTATAGTCCGTTTCGGGAACGGGAGCCGAGATCGCTTCGTGAATTTCAAACGTTTCGGGTGAAGATCCGAGCAGATGAATCAGTACGCCCATTCGGTAATTCAGATAGAACAAGGCCGGCCAAATAAAGGATCCGAGAGATGCAGCGAGAATGGCAGCCGGAATATTGCCGCGAAAGACGCGGGTTAACACCATGGACAACACCATGCCGATTCCGAACGTAGGATACCAGCATGGGAAGAAGCCCCAAGCAAAGCCGATTGCGATACGATGGTTGCTGTTTTTCATACGAAGCAGTCTGAGGATGTAATACTTCAGTTGTCGGCTGTATTTGCGGTACAAAGTGTAGCCTCCCGGAAAATAATATAGAAGCAAATCCTTATAGTATTTATTATATACGATTTCATGTTCAAGCTTCCGTCATTATACCGCTAACGATGTCGAATGAACAGAGATTTTGAATCGTTAAGCGCTTTCTGAAATCTATGTTTTTGTAAGTTGACGTCGTGGACATTTTTGAATGATTGTGAATGATTATGAAATAATATGATTGTTTTTTGCGGGTTTTATGGTACGATAGAAATCGGAGGGGGATTCAAATGCTGACAGAAGAGAGATACCGAATCATATTAGAGCGCTTACAAGAGCGCGGTGTCGTAAAGCTTCAGGAGTTGGTTGAACTGCTGGGAGCTTCGGAATCAACGGTCAGGCGGGATTTGATCGACCTTGAAGAACGCCGAATGTTAAAGCGTATTCATGGCGGGGCCGCGTTGCCTGGTGACAAGATGCTGGAGCCCGGCATGGACGAGAAATCTTCCAAAAACATTCAAGAAAAAAACACTATCGCAAAATTGGCAGCGGAGTTAGTGAGGGATGGCGAAAGCATCTATTTGGATGCGGGGACAACGACCCTTGCGATGATTCCATTCATAAAAGCAAATAATATTACCGTAGTGACCAACGGTCTGTCTCATATTGAAGCGTTGGTGAGCAAGCGCATCAAGAGCTATTTGCTGGGCGGGATGATGAAGATGCATACAAAGGCTGTCATCGGCAGCATAGCCTTGCAGAATATGGACAACTTTCGCTTTGACCGCTGCTTTCTGGGCGCCAATGGCGTGGATCCTGAGATGGGATATACGACACCGGATCCCGAGGAAGCGCTTGTTAAGCGGCGGGCCCATCAGTTATCGGCAACAAGCTACGTCCTGGCAGATTCCAGCAAAATAGGCGAGGTGTCTTTTGCCAAGCTGCTGGATATGAATGAAGCCGTGCTGATTACGGAATCCTTATCCGCGTCGTGGAGAAAGGTCATTTCACAGAAAACCAAAATAATTGAGGGATCATGATGATATATACAGTAACATTGAATCCTTCCATCGATTACGTCGTGGAAGTAGAAGAGCTGCAGCTAGGCGGCCTCAATCGAATGACACGGGATTTAAAGTTTCCCGGCGGCAAGGGGATTAATGTATCCAGGGTGCTGGGACAACTCGGTGCGGAGAATACGGCGCTTGGTTTTTTGGGCGGATTTACGGGCCGCTTCGTGGATGAGACGTTAACGAAGGGCGGTATCCGCACTGATTTTGTCACGATCCAGGATGATACGCGAGTCAATATTAAGCTCAAGCATGGAGATGAGACCGAGGTGAACGGTCTGGGGCCGATGATCCGGGAAGAGGAGGCAGAGGAGCTTGTTCATAAGCTATCCCGGATTCGTGAAGGAGACATCGTGGTGCTGTCGGGGAGCGCGCCGCCGTCTCTCGGTTCAGATTACTATGATCGCTTAACTTCGGTGTGCAGCACAACCGGTGCTGATTTTGTCATCGACACAACCGGGGAAGCGCTTCTCAAAGCTTTGAAACATAAACCGCTGCTTGTGAAACCGAATCATCATGAGCTCGCCGAATTGTTCGGTGTGGCGATGGAGACGCAGCAGCAGCTAGTCACCTACGGCCGAAAGCTGCTGGATATGGGCGCCCAGCATGTTCTTGTATCGATGGCAGGAGAAGGAGCGCTCTTGATTACAGCGGATCGGGTATTCCATGCGGATGTACCTGCCGGTGCGGTTCGCAATTCCGTAGGGGCAGGGGATTCCATGATTGCCGGGTTTGTAGGAACATTGGCGCTTGGCCAAGGGCTAATGGAGGCTTTTCGAACCGGCGTTGCTTCGGGAAGCGCGACAGCGTTCTCCGACGATCTGGCGACAAGAAGCCGGATCGAAGAGCTTTGTCCGCAGGTGAATATAACCGAGTGGTGATGCAGGCTTTCATATAGCAAGATGACGGGCAACACGAGAGCATCGCTCTAAATTGAGGACAAGGGAGTGGAACCGATGAAGATAACGGATTTAATGATCCGCGAAACGATGATCATGGATTTGAAGGCGACATCCAAGGAAGCAGCGATCGATGAGCTGATCGCAAGCCTCACTGCTAGCGGCCGCATCAACGATCCGGTCTTGTTCAAGGAGATGATCTTAAAGCGGGAGGCCGAATCGAGCACGGGGATCGGGGGAGGCATTGCGATGCCGCATGCCAAAACAAAGGCCGTCAATGAGCCGACCGTGGTCTTCGCCAAAAGCAACCAAGGCGTAGATTTCGCAGCGCTTGACGGGGAGCCGGCGCATCTGTTCTTCATGATTGCTGCGCCTGAAGGCGCGGGCAATACCCATTTGCGTACGCTAGCTGCGCTGTCGAAACTGTTAATCGATGCCGAGTTTATCGGCCAGTTAATGGAGACCAGGACGCCTGATGAAGTTACAGCGCTGTTCGATAGCAAGCAGGCTGAAGCAGCAGCCAAGGCAGAACAAGCTAAGGCAGAAGAAGCCAAAGCCGAACAGGCCAAGGCGGAGAAGGCAACAGCTTCGCAGGCGAAGAAAGCCGAGAAGGAACACGCGGATATGAATGAGGGAAACGATTTGATCGTAGCGGTCACGGCGTGTCCGACCGGCATTGCCCATACGTTCATGGCTGAAGACGCTCTCATTAAGAAGGCTCAAGAGCTGGGCGTCAATATCCGTGTAGAAACCAATGGCTCTGAAGGGGCAGGAAATGTGCTGACAGAGGATGAAATTCGGCGCGCGAAAGGGGTTATCATCGCTGCAGACAAAAAGGTGGAAATGTCCAGGTTTGACGGAAAGCCTGTGCTGCAGAGGCCAGTCAGTGATGGCATCCGCAAACCGGAGGAGCTGATTCGCAAAGCGCTGGCAGGAGATGCCCCGATTTATCACAGTAGCGGCGGCGCGGACGCACAGGAGGATGGCGAGAAGAGCGGAATTGGAAGCAAAATATACAAGGATCTGATGAACGGAATCTCCCATATGCTTCCGTTTGTTGTTGGCGGAGGCATTCTGCTGGCTGTTTCATTCCTGTTGGAGCAGCTGGCGGGCGCTGACCATCCGCTTGTCCAGCTGCTCCAGACCATTGGCGGAGGCGAAGGGGCCTTTCATTTCCTGATCCCGGTACTGGCTGGATTCATTGCGATCAGCATCGGCGATCGTCCAGCTTTAATGCCTGGCATGGTCGGGGGATTGATCGCATTGAATTCGAGCTCGGGCTTCCTTGGCGGACTGGCAGCCGGATTCCTGGCGGGGTATGTCGTGATTCTGCTTCGCAAGTGGTTTACCGGCCTGCCGAGAGCGCTGGATGGACTGAAACCGATACTGCTGTACCCGGTGTTAGGGTTGCTCATCACCGGAACAATCATGTTCTACCTCTTCTCCCCGTTGTTCAGTTGGCTGAACCTGGGCATGGTAGACATCCTGAACAATCTGGGAACCGCCAATGCGGTTATCCTTGGCCTTGTGCTTGGAGGCATGATGTCTATTGACATGGGCGGCCCCTTTAACAAGGCGGCCTACACGTTCGCGATCGGGGTATTTGCCTCTAGCGGCAACACGAATGGAGCTATGATGGCCGCTGTTATGGCTGGAGGGATGGTGCCTCCGCTTGCGATTGCATTGGCAACAACCTTCTTCAAACCGAAGTTTACAGAGCAGGAACGCAAATCAGGCATAACAAACTATGTTATGGGATTATCCTTCATTACGGAAGGGGCGATTCCGTTTGCAGCAGCCGACCCGCTGCGAGTGCTCACTTCCTGTATTCTCGGCTCGGCGGTTGCTGGCGGATTGACCCAGCTGTGGAGCATTAATGTGCCGGCACCACACGGAGGCATATTTGTGGCCGCACTGGCTAATCATGCGATGCTCTTCCTGCTGGCCGTAGCGATTGGGGCTGTTATTTCAGCCATGCTGCTTGGCGTTTGGAAGAAAACGCTTGAATCGAAATCATAAAATCACTTCAGCGCAGGGTTACGAGATGGATGTAACCTGACCACCATCATCGATGGGGATCGAAACGATCCGGAATGAGGGCCAACCTTTTCCGGGTCGTTTTTTTATGTGTAAACGCTGCTGCATGAACAGTACAGAGGGAAGGTGTCCGTTATGTCTCTAATATTACTTTGACAGACATAGTTATATGCGTTATATTGTACCTGTGTTGTTAATAAGGGGGTTACAGCCTAATGGAGTCGTTACATAACAGTGATCTGGTTCGCGGGAACATCGACGCCTTTATTTTGCGGGTACTGCTGGATGCGGATAATTACGGCTATCAGATTATTAAAGAGCTTGGCATTCGCAGTGGCGGCAGATTTGAGCTCAAAGAGCCCACGCTATATTCGAGTCTACGCAGGCTGGAGCAGCAGGGGCTGATCCGATCCTATTGGGGCCAGGAGACGCAAGGCGGCCGCCGCAAATATTACACGCTTACCCCCGATGGCCGGGAGCGATTTAAGGTGAAATGGCAGGAATGGCAAGCTGCACGAGCCATTATTGATGTTCTCATTGGAGATGGAAAGGAGCTGGCATCAGGTGACGGACAGAAATGATCTGAATCTTTTTGTAGACCGATTATTTGCCAACAAGCGCAAGACGAAAGCTGTGATGGAGCTGAAACAGGAGATTCTCAGCAATCTGGAAGCGAAGGTCGCAGACTGTATGAGCAGCGGTATGGATTATCAGGAAGCCATCAGTCAGGCGATCCGGGATCTGGACGATATCGACAGCATTATTGACGACAAGCAGACGGTGTATATTCATCGTTATCGATATGATGTCATGCAGGGAGCGTTGCTGTATGTTTTCATCGCCTGGATTGTGACCATTCCCGCCAGGCTCACCCTCTCAGGCGTGATGGTGAACACACTGTTCATGGTGCTCGGGATAGCGGGCGGCGTGCTGCTGCTTACGATGCTGCAGAAAGGCTTTCCCAGCTCGGCTGAAATCGATCAGGTAGATACCGGCAAGATTGGGCGGATGATTCGAAGAGTGTGGATATTATGGGGGCTGTTTGCTATCGTGATAACCGGATACAGTCTTCTCATTAAGTTTGGCTCAGATCTATGGTTTGGGCGACAGGTAGGTTTTAGCGGGCCTTATGATTTCTATGAAACGATGCTGCAGCTTGTTCTTCCGCTGACAACGATCATTATTCCGCTGGCAACGCGAAAGGCGGGGCAGTATATCACGAAGTATGAGGTGAAGCAGTCATGAGACGTACAGGCGTATGGATTGTCGTGCTTCTGGTGGTCGGCATGATCGGGTTGGCCGTCATGGAAGGTTACGTGAAGCCCAAGCTTGATAGGCAGGCTAAGCAGTATGAAATGGACCAGAATGATCCCCTCACCCATCACATTGAGCCCACTTTGGCTTATGCCAGCCCATATATGGGGGATGCGGGGAATTTGATCAACTTGAACGCTTCTCTTCCGTTTCGGAATATAGGGCGGACGTTCCAGCTATATCCCGAAGTGTTGACGGCAGAAATCCGGTACCAGACTGCCGCTGGCGATACGGACCCGCATAAGCTGAAGGAAATTCTTCTATATAATGCAACGGCATAATGCAACGGCGAATTTCGTTATGATCGATAATCTCGAGAAGCTGAAGTTTGTGTTCGAGGATGAGACTGTGTTTGTGGCGGACAGGGAGCTGGTGGAATCCTGGTATGGAGAAGAAGGAAGTTTATCCGTGCTTCGGGATGCCGAGGTCTGGGAAGAGCAGATCCGCGACAGGCTGCGTGATGCGGATTATGTATGGAATTTTGCTGAACGGGTCCTGCATCTGGAAGAGTTTCAGGCGGCAAGCGGACAATAAGGCCTGTGTTTATTCGGCATAAGCTAATCATCCGTGCTTGACATCATAACGCAATAGAACCGGAGATGCACAGCTGGCTTTTGTTTGAACCCCATGTGCGCTCCGGTTTTTCGTTGGTTCATCGGACTTATCCCCGGCTGTCATTCAGCGTTGTTCCGCTGTGATGCCATGCAGGCTGTCGATCGTCCGTTCAATGGATATGCCGTCTTCCCCCTTCACATATTGATCGAAAAATGCCGCCGTCACTTCATTAACCGAATGGTGCAGCTGCCGGGGAGACGTGCTGTTCAGCGCAAGCAGCGGCGAGAACAGATAGAAATCGGTAAAGCTCATATGGTCGGCTTTGGCCAATACGATAGAATACGCTGAATCTCCGGAAGCAGCATGGTTGCGCCTGGAAGTCATCTCGGCCCAGAAGGCTTCGTATTCCTCGCGGCTGCTGCCGGACGCTTCGATGGCTTCATCCAAAGACTGGACAAAATTTTCGTAATCGATGCTTGTGTCCGCGTTCATCTGCATATAGGGTCTGTCAAAGCCTTCTTCCGGAATCGGCTGTCCGTACAGCGCGCCATCCATATTCAAGGAGGCTTTTATCCGGGGATCCTCCATCAGCATCTGTGCGGCAGTTGCTCCGCCGAAGGAGTGGCCAAACATGCCCACCTTGTCCATATCCATGCGGCCTGACAGGAAATGCTCCTCTTCCGCCGGGCTTACGCGCTCCAAATAATCAAGTACAAACTTGATGTCCTCAACCCACAGCCGGTTTTTGGCCTCATAAGCTTCAAAGCCCGACAGGTTATCCAGCTTCAACATGGCCGTATGATCCGGGAAGACGACGGCAGCAGCGTCATAAGGGTGATCGATGCCAACTACGATGTAGCCCCGGCTTGCCAGGTCCTCAACCTGAAACGTGTTCTGATTGCGAAAGCCAGTCAATCCATGGGAGAAAAGCAGCACAGGATAGCGCTCCTGATCTAGAGCGACTTCAGCTTCCCAGTAGGCATGGGTTTTCACATATCGCAACTGGCTCATCAGGAACGGAGGTATGGAGATCGCTTGCTCTAAGCCTTCCAATATAACGGGGAGATGCTCGATATAATCGGCCCTCTTGTCATGGGGACGCTCCTCGACGCTGGCAGGATACCAGATCTGAAGCGCCAGCCTTCGGTGGTCGGATGGATCCTCCGTATGGGGCTCATCTCTACGCTCGTCTACGAGAATCAAGGAGGTTGTCCCGACGCCGTGCGGTCCGCTTGGTGTGGCAAATGCGAACACCGGAAGCAGGGACGGAAGCGCCACAGAAACGCCGGTGTACATCACAAGCAGCAGCACCGTAACACAGGTCCGCAGCCAGCGGATGCCGAAGCGGGGTCCTGGGCGTGGTTGCCGGGAGCGCTTGTGCTTGCTTAGGATCAGATCAAGTGCTGACAGTCCCAGCAGTACGCTTGCCGCATACACGGGGATCATCTGCCAGCGGAAGCCCTCGGCCACCATCTGGATCATACTCAGCAGCGCCGTTATTCCGGCTGCCGCAGCGCGCAGCCTTAACGGATGCCTGCTTGGCCAGAGCGTGCAGATGATAAGCAGTCCGAGGTTAACGATAAGCAGTAAGATTTCGAAAGTACGCATATTGATCCTCCATATTTACATCATATCACGATCATATCAAGCCAACCTGTCCTCGGGTTGTAGTCAACCTTACATAAAACTTAAATTTGTGAAAACAGCAGCCTGAATTCGCGGAGTATCGTGTATATTGGGCTGATAGGAAGCAGCGGTCAGCCGTTAACTGTTGGGGAGGAAATCACTGTGGAATTTCAAGTAAAACGTCAGAAGAAGCATACGATACTTGTCGCCGATGACGAGACGGAAATCGTGGAGCTGCTCCGGCTGTTTCTGGAACGGGAGCACTACCGGGTACTGGAAGCCTATTCCGGCCGTGAGGCCTGGCATATCCTTTCGCAGGAGCATGTGGATTTGGCCCTGGTTGATATTATGATGCCGGAGCTGGATGGCTTTCAGCTCATTGCCCGCATCCGCGAGAAGCTCCGCCTTCCGGTCATTATCGTGTCAGCCAAGACGGGCGACGTGGATAAAGTTACCGGACTTGCGCTTGGAGCCGATGACTTTATTTCCAAGCCGTTCAGTCCGATTGAGGTGGTCGCCAGGATCAAGGCGCAGCTGCGGCGCTACTATGAGTTAAACGAGGGGAGGCCGCTTGTCCCCGGGGCCGATCAGCCTCCGCCTTCAAGGACGGTATGCGGTCCGCTAACGCTGGACCACCGTGCCTGTATGCTGTACAAGCGGGGGGAGGCCGTTCAGCTTGGACCGCTCGAGTACAAGCTGCTACAGCTGTTCATGGGCGCGCCCGGACGGATATTTACGAAGCGGCAAATCTATGAAGCTGTGTGGAATGAGCCTTATTTTGAGGACAGCAACACCGTGATGGTGCAGATCAGCAGGCTGAGGGACAAGCTGGAGGACAATGCCCGCGATCCGCGTTTTCTCGTTACGATCAAGGGTCTTGGCTATAAACTGGCGCTCCAGGGGGATGATTTCAGATGAAGGGCAGGAGTGTGCATACGAGCCTGATGATGAATTATATCCTGTTTTCCGTCATCCTGGGACTGATCGGATTTCTGGTGTATAACCATATGTACGGGGCGCGCGATGTCTACTTAAGCGAAACGCTGCCTATGGTGAAGGCGGATGAATTGATCCGCGACAACTGGGAGGACATCCCGTATGAGACGGTTCACCATTTCGGGGGCTATATCCAGATCCTTGATGATAACTTGAATTCGGTCTTTGTGCGAGGTGAAGGACAAGCCCGGACCAGCTACACGGAAAAAGAGCTGAACGCTCTGTTCTATGAAGGCGGCTCAGGTTATTATTCCGCGGCGCCTTTTATAACCGAAGAGGGCCGGGAATACCGGTTGCTCGTAGCTATCCCGAGCGGGGCTGTTGTGAAGGAAAGCCGGATGGTGAAGCCGAATGAAGAACAGACCAGGGTGTTCTCGGGTTTTATACTCCGCGGGCTGCTCTTATTTCTGCTGGCATTTCTCTTGAGCCTGTGGCTATACAGCCGCATGACAGCCAGACGAATTACGGCTCCTCTTGCTGCTATTTCCCAGCGGCTCGGGAAGATGTCTGAGGGGGAGGAAGGGGGCCGGCTTCATATGCCTGCGAACCGTGAGCTGATGGACATCCAGCGTAATTTCAACCGGATGGCGGACAAGCTGGAGCAAGCGGAGCAGATGAATCGAAAGCTTGCGGAGGATCGACGCCGGATGCTGATGGATATTGCCCATGATCTGAAAACGCCAATCACAACGATCCAGGGCTATGCCGAGGTGCTTCGCCTAGGCATCGAGGAGAATGAGCGTCAGCGCAGGAAATATGCCAGCCATATTTTTAACAAGGCGATTTACATTGCTGCCCTGGTCGATGACCTGTTTGCGTTAACGAAGTTCGAGAGCACCGAGCTTCCTTTTGAGCGGAAACCATTGGACTTTGCAGAGCTGTGCCGGACCACCGCAGCCGATCTGTACGACTCGTTCGAGCAGAAGGGGATTGAACTGGATATTTCCATACCGGAGCGGCCCGTGCGGCTTCATGGTCATGAAGGCTACATGAGAAGAGCGGTTGCCAACTTGCTGACCAATGCACTGAAATATAACCGCAGGGGAGGCAGGGTCTGGGTGGTGCTACGTGAACAGAATGGCGTTCATCTAACGGTGGGGGATAACGGACCAGGAATCCCTGAACATCTGGGCAGAGCGATTTTCGATCCGTTTGTGCGCGGAGATCAGGCCCGCAGAAGTGACGGGGGCAGCGGCCTTGGACTTTCCATCGTGAAAGCGGCGGTGGAGAAGCATGGTGGACAAGTTAGGCTGGATACAGAGACCGAAGGCACCGTGATTCATATTTCGCTGCCTGTTACAGATCCGCATGGCAAACAGGATGAACAGAAATATGGAAAAAAAGTATAATAGTGTAGGTTTTTGATAGGAATAGCGCAGTTCATCAAACAAGGCTCGTGTATTATAACAGGTAAATAAGAGAAGGAGGTGGAATCGAGAAAGCAGGAGGGCAAGGACAGCGATGTTCAAGCACATTCTCAAAAATCCATGGAAGAGGTGTGACTCATGACAAAATGGATGTCAATCCGAGTGAAAATGACGGCTTTGCTGGCCGCAGCTGCGCTGCTGATCAGCGTATCTGCAACCCAGCCGGTCCAGGCCCAGGGGGCCGCGTTTACCGAGCCGCTGAACGGGCCGAATCCCGGCATGTTCTACACATCGGACGGCTGGGGCAACGGCGTGGACTTCGGCGTTGGCTGGAAAGCGTCCAACCAGGAATTTTCCAATGGCATTATGGCTCTGCGTCTCGATAATGTAGGCTGCCCGTCCAACTGCTCGGGCAAACCCTATGCATCAGCCGAATATGCCACGACCCAGAAATATGGATACGGGCGGGTCGAAGCGCGGATTAAGGCCGCCAAAGGAGCCGGCCTTGTCACAAGCCTGTTTACTTATTCCGGAGCTGCTCCAGGTACCTCCAATGACGAAATCGACATCGAAATTTTGGGCAAAGACACCACGAAGATGGAAACCAACTATTTTACGAACGGGGTTGGTGGGCATAGCACCGTGATCGACCTGGGCTTTGATGCTTCGCTCGATTTCCATGACTATGCCTTTGAATGGTCGCCGACGTCAATCAAGTGGTATGTTGACGGCAGGCTGGTCCACACCGAAACCGGTTCGAGGGGCCCGCTGCCGACAAGTCCGGGGTATATTATGGTCAACCTGTGGTCTGGTGCGGGGCCGGCAGAAATATGGACGGGGAAATTCACCTATCCAGGTCATCCGATCCGCGCTTACTATGACTGGATTAAATTTACGCCTGCAAGCTAGCTGCTAGCTGGTCCTTCGTAAGCACATGAGAAGCTGACCCGATCGAGTCATTCGTTGACGAATGAACGGTCTTACTTGATATCGTCACACAGAAACAAGCTGTCTGAAGCCGAAAATGGCGGGGGACAGCTTGTTTCTGTTGGCGAAAAAACTAAGACTTTGCTCGTTTACAGTAACAAAGGTGAGGTGGTAGTATAATTAACATAAAAACGTATGTTTAAATGTTATAAAACACACAAAAGATGTGAGGTGTTAGTCATGACATTTGTGCTGCGCGAAGAAGCGATCCCCAAGGAAAAAGTAAGATTGGCTAGAAATTATCCGGTGCTAATCGCCGATACGATCGGTGTGACCAGCCTGTATCAGAAGCTCCATTGGCACAATGTACTGGAGATTAATTACATCAAGAGCGGCACCGGTTATTACGTCATCAACGGGAAGAAATTTGAGTTCGAGCAGGGGGATGTGCTGCTCATCAACTCCAATGATCTGCACTGTGCTTACGAATCCCAGGACCTTGTCATGCTGGTCATCTCATTTGACTCCACGTGGTTTATTCACAACCTCAGATTCGACCCCGAGCTGTTCAGCCCGTTTCGCGAAATGGGCAAGCATTTCTCCAATCTGATTCCCCGCGATCACCCGGCCATGGATAAACTCCGCCCTATTTTGCTGCAGATGCAGGCAGAGCATGAGCAAGAGCAGCGATCCTACACCACGATGGTACACTCGCTTCTGCTGCAATTTCTTGCCACGGTCAATCGGGAGTGCCGTTTTGAAGGCCAGGGCCGCAGTGAGCCGAGCATCAGTGAAAGGCAGCTGGAGAAGATGCGCCAGGTGATCATGATCATGGAGGAGAACTATGCCCATCCCTGGACGCTGGAGGAGCTCGCTGCCCTCGTTTACCTCAGCCCGTCCCGTTTCAGCGAAATCTTCAAGCGGGCCGTAGGCATGCCGCCGCTCCTGTATCTCATTCATATCCGACTTGAGCAGGCGATAAAGCTGCTGGAGGGAGGACAGATGAAGGTGACGGACGTCGCTTTGGAATGCGGATTCCGCACATTAACCAATTTTAATAGGCTCTTTAAAAAGCATGTTGGCATGACGCCAAAGGCTTCACAGAGACAGCAGTTGTAAAAACCAGTGGAATAGTGCTGGTTTTTACTCGTTTTAGCAGAGAAATGAGCTAAGGGCTGCACTACAATAATGACAAGTATTCTTAAAGATATATGTCAGATAAACTGACCTTAGATGTAGAAAGGGGGAGTAAAATGTCGTTGCCATCCGAAATCCAGCGCAACCCGGAACCTAATCGCAAGAAGGGGCCATGGACGAAATTGGCCAGACAGTGGGATCTCCAGCTTATGGTCATTCCTGCCATGCTTTTCATTTTTGTATTTAGCTACATTCCGATGTATGGGGTGTTGATGGCATTTCAGGACTATAGCCTGTTTCGGGGCTTTATGAACAGTCCTTGGGTCGGGTTCAAGCATTTTGTGATGTTTTTTGAGGCGCCCGAGTTTTGGACGATTATGCGGAACACGCTGGTGATCAGCATGCTTAAACTGTGCATCGGATTTCCCGCACCGATCCTGCTCGCGCTGATGCTGAACGAGATCGGAAGGCGAACGTTCAAAAGAGTGATTCAAACGATCAGTTATTTGCCCCACTTTTTGTCCTGGGTTATCGTATCCGGCATGATTATCTCCATTCTATCCACCGACAATGGCAGCCTGAATATTCTGCTGCAGAAGCTAAACCTCATCGACGAACCAATCAACTTCATGTCCGAGCCCAAATACTTCTGGGGCATTCTGACCGCGACCAATGTGTGGAAGGAGATCGGCTTCTCTTCCATCGTATACTTAGCGGCCATTGCTGGTATCAATCCGCAGCTGTATGAGGCGGCTTCCATGGACGGTGCGAGCCGGGTGAAGCAGATTACGGCGATTACGATCCCGTCGATTCTGCCGGTTGTGATCGTATTTCTGATCCTTGCCATCGGCAACCTGCTCAATGCCGGCTTTGAGGACATCTTGCTGCTGGCAGGCAATCCGGTGCTGCGGGATGTAAGCGATGTGCTGGATACTTACGTATACCGCATCGGCATACAGAACAGCAGGTATTCCTACGCAACGGCAGCGGGACTGTTCAAGGCGGTCATCAGCGTTATCCTGCTGACGTTAGCCAACTATTTGGCCAGAAAATCAGGGAATAGCCTATGGTAGGGGGAGGTATGCATCTTGAGACTATCCAGCGGTGATCGTTTGTTTATTGGCTCGATTTACGTGTTTCTGGTATTGCTTGCCTTTGTTGCATTTTACCCGTTCTGGAACGCGGCGGTGATCTCGTTTAATTCCGGCACAGACACGATGCAAGGCGGCGTTACGTTCTGGCCAAGGGAATTCACGCTTGAGAATTATAAAGTGGTATTTAAGGATGAGCGCCTGATCGACGGCTTCATCATCTCGATCTTCCGTACGATCGTTGGCACATTGCTATCGGTGATGGCGACAGCCATACTTGCCTACGGCATTTCCAAGCCTCAATTATCGGGGCGCAATGTGTATATGGTGCTGTGCATCATCACGATGTATTTTAGCGGAGGTCTGATTCCAAGCTACTTGCTCATTCGCGAACTGGGTCTGATGAACACCTTTTGGGTGATGGTTGTGCCCGGGATTATCAATGTATGGAACATGATCATATTCCGGACTTTTTTTCGAGGAATACCGGCAGGGCTGGAGGAATCGGCCCGAATCGACGGATCTTCCAACTGGGGCGTATTGTTTCGAATCGTACTGCCGCTCTCCGGTCCGGTCATTGCCACCTTATCGCTGTTCACGGCCGTGTACCACTGGAATGACTGGTTTGCACCGAGCATTTACATTTCCAATACAGATCTGCTCCCGATTCAGACGAAGCTTCAGCAGATCTTGAACGCCAACATCATGCTGGAGCAGATGCAGAATGTGGATGCGGCAGCCCAAGGCAGAATGAGTGCCATGAGAGCAGTAACGACGAAGTCGCTGTCCATGGCTACGATGATGGTCGCCACCATCCCGATTTTGCTCGTATACCCGTTTGTGCAGAAGTATTTTGTGAAGGGTGTGCTGATCGGCTCTCTTAAGGAATAGCGAAGGCGGGTCTTGATTCAAGGGTTTGAAGCGTCAGCTTTGACCATAGATGAACAGAATAGAAGGGAGATCAAGCGATGAAAAGAGGGAAGCGCGCATTACTATCCATATGGTCAGTCACACTGGTTATGGTCATGATTCTAGCGGGGTGTTCGGGGTCAAAAGAAGGCAGCTCCACCGGCGAAGAGACAAGCGAGCCAACAGGCACGCCGGAAAGCGGAGAGTTTGTGCTGGGCGAGCAGCCTCTGGAATTTTCCTTCTACGGTCACTATGACTGGTATACCATGCCTGAATGGGGCGGCGACCTGGCCACCAAGTGGATTCAAGAGAACAAAAAGGTGAACGTGGTGCCAATCAGCTCAGGCGGAAACGCCAAAAACAAGCTGAACACGATGATTGTGTCCGGCGAGCTGCCGGATGTGATCTGGATGGAGAGAGGTGCGGATGTGGAGAAGCTTCGTGCGGAGGGCATGCTTGTTCCGTTCGATGATTATCTAGACAAATATCCGAATTTGAAAAAATGGGCCGGTGATTCAACCATCGACATGCTTCGTTCTCCGGACGGCAAGCTGTATCAGTTCCCGAACTGGTATACGACGCAGCCTAACGGCAACGCCGGTTATCTCGTGAACAAGAAAATCTACAATGAGCTGGGTGCTCCGCCGCTCGAAACACCGGAAGATCTGTATGAATATTTGAAGCTGGTGAAGGCGAACTACCCGGATGTGGTGCCGCTTGAGGTCGGTCAATCCGCGGCAGGTGTGGACATTATGGTATCGGCTTTTGCGGAGAACCGTCCGTACTTGTTCAACAGCATGATCGCTGTTCCGCAAGGAGATCAGCTGGTCTCTCTGTTTACCGATCCTGTCTATCGCGAGCTGCTTCAATATATGAGCCGCATGTACCGCGAGCGGCTGATGTCACAGGATACGTTCACCCAGAAGATCGAGCAGGTGGAGCAGAAGATCATTACGGGCAAAGTGGCTGTTTACGTCGCCTCCAGCCCGACAGAGTTCGGGTCGAAAGGAAACAGCATCCTGTCAGCCGAAGATCCGGATGCCGGTTACATCATGATCTGGCCGGTTCATAAGGAGGGGCTCGACCGGAACAAAATTTTCCCGGGGGATTACAAGCAGCTCGGCTGGAACGTCAGTGTTATTACAAAGTCGGCGAAAGATCCGGAAGCGGTCTTTGCATTCCTGGATTGGTTCACAGGACCGGAGGGTCAGCGTGTCATTATGTGGGGACCTGAAGGGTTGTACTGGGACGGAACGGATGAAGAGGATATGCCACTGTTCACCGACAAATTTGTCAACGACCCGCAGGGGCGCGATGAGCTGATGAACTCGACCGTGAACTTCCAGTGGAACGGTAACACGGTATACGTTGACAATTCCAAGATGAAGTTCGAGTCTACTCTATCGCCGGAACAGCGGAATTTCGAGACGTACTGGCAGTCCGAGATTACATGGAAGACCCAGATGAATACAACCGAATTCGTCAACCTGGATCCGGCTGGCGACAGCGAGGAAGGGATCATCGCTCAACGCGTATTCGAAATATACGAGAAAGCGAGAGCGACGGCAATCAGCATGACAGCGTCCGATGAAGAAGTTATCGCTATCCTGGACAAAGCGGAAGAGGATGCGCAGAAGGCAGGCTACAGCAAACTGCTGGAGTATAAAACGGCAAGATGGAAAGAAAACCTCGAGAAGATGAAATAGAATAAATCGACTTGGCAGGAGGCCGCGGCCCGGGCAGATGCTGGAGGACAGCGCAGGGTTCAGCTTGGGGCGCGGCTTTCATAGCCAGGCAACACATAGGAGAGATTAACCATGAATTATTATCTGGGGGTAGATGGCGGCGGCAGCAAGACTATCGCTGTTGTCGCGGATGAAACCGGACGCATAAGAGGGAGGGGAAGCAGCGGCTGTGGCAATCATCAGCTCGGTGCGGCGCTTGCGGAGCGCAGCATTAGACACGCTGTTGATGAAGCGCTTGCACAAGCGGGACTTGTGCATCGAGATATTACTTTCGCATCATTTGGGCTGGCCGGGGCAGACCGCGAGGCGGATTATGTTGTGTTAAGACCGATGATCGGGGGGCTGGGCTTTGCCGATTATCATATTGTGTGTGATACCGTGATCGCCATGAGAGCGGGGACGAGGCAGACGGATGGGGTTGTACTGATCTGCGGGAGCGGCACCAACAGCTATGGGGTCAATGCAGCTGGTCAGGAAATTCAAATCGGAGGCTTCGGGTATGCATACGGAGATTTTGGCGGGGGATATGATCTGGCGGTTGAAGTGTTCCGGACGGTCATCCGGGCATGGGAAGGCCGCGAAGAGCCCACGTTATTGACTGCGCCTACGTTAAAGGCATTGGGGTTCGCGAATGTGGAGGAGATGTTTCACCGCTCGCTGGATGAAGGAAGAAGAATTCCCCATCATTTGGCCAAGCTGTTGTTTGACGCTGCCCCCCGGGATCCGGCGGCGAGAAGGATTCTGGAGAGACAGGGCGTGGAACTGGGAACGGTGGCTTGTGCTGTTATCCGAAAGCTCGGAATGGAGAACGATGCTTTTGACGTGGTGCTTGCAGGCAGCGTCCTTACGAGAGGACAAGGGGACTATGTCGTTTCGCATATTGAACGTCTTGTGTCCCGGACAGCTCCGCAGAGCCGGCTTCGAATTCTCGACCTGGAGCCGGCTGCCGGGGCGATCTTACTGGGAATGGACTTGCATATGGGCCCGCCAGACACGGCGGTGTACAATCAGCTGTATGCAGAGCTTGCGATAAAGGAGATGGACACAGAATGGGCGCTGGATTAAAAATTGCTGTCATTGGCGGAGGATCGTCGTATACGCCGGAGCTGATCGAAGGCTTCATTCGTCATTACGATTCGTTTCCTGTAACCGATATTGTACTGGCGGATATTCCGGAGGGGCGCGGCAAGCTGGAGATTGTCGGTGGACTCGCCCAGCGGATGGTAGAGAGAAGCGGGCTGCCTATACGTCTTCAGCTGACGCTCGACCGGAGAGAGGCGCTCAAGGATGCGGATTATGTATCCACCCAAATGCGAGTCGGCTTGTTGGAGGCCCGGGGCTGGGACGAATCAATTCCGCTGAAATACGGGATGCTCGGTCAGGAGACGACCGGGGCCGGCGGCATGATGAAGGCGCTGCGGACGATTCCTGTTCTCCTCGACATATGCAAAGACATGGAAGAGCTGTGCCCGGAAGCGTGGCTGCTTAATTTTACCAACCCGGCCGGCATGGTGACGGAAGCGATACTGAAACATACCCGCATTCGTTCGATCGGGCTGTGCAATTCACCGATCGCGGCATACAAGTGGCTGTCTTCGCTATATGATCTTCCTGCTGAGCGTTTCTACTGTGAATTTGTCGGTTTGAACCATCTGCACTGGATCAGCCGGATCGAGGTGGACGGCGAGTCGAAGCTGGAGGAACTGCTGGAGGCCGGGGGCAGCTACTCCGCCAGCAATGTGCCGCAGCTGGCCTGGAATGATACGCTTATCCGCACACTGGGCGCGATCCCGTCCTATTATTTGAAATATTACTATTTGCATCGGGAAATGCTGGCAGAGCAGCAGGCGTTGGCAGCACGTGGCGAAACAAGGGCACAGATCGTCAAGCGGCTGGAAGATGAGCTGTTCGATATCTATAAGCAGCCGGAGCTTGCCGAGAAGCCGAAGCAGCTCGAGCAGCGCGGCGGGGCCTATTACTCCGAGGCGGCTGTCAACCTCATGAAGGCGATCCATACCGACAGCGGGGAGATCCAGACGCTGAATGTTCGCAATAACGGCACAATCGGCTTCCTCCCGGATGATGCGAGCATCGAGGTGAACTGTATCGTACGAAAAGAAGGTATTGTTCCGGTGCCTATTACACGGATTCCGGACGGCGTGTCCGGCCTCATTCAAGCTGTAAAAACGTACGAAAGCCTGGCGATCGAGGCGGCCGTGACGGGCAGCAGGGAGCTTGCGCTGCTGTCACTATCCGCTCACCCGCTGGTGGATTCCGTCAGCGTGGCGGAGACGATGCTGGATGAAATGCTGGAGACCAACCGCCGTTATTTGCCGCATTTTTTCAAAAGCTGAAGATCGCAAATCCTAAAAAAACAGCGGCCCTGTTTAGGACAGGGAACCGCTGTTTTTGGCATTCGCTGCTAATCCTTGATCAGCAAATAGATGAAATAAGGGGCTCCGAGGCAGGCCACGACGAGCCCGACAGGGACCTCTGCGTTGGCCATCAGCATCTTACCGATCATGTCAGCGCCCAGCAGGAGCAGCGCGCCGAGGAGTGCGGAGACCGGAAGGTAGCTTTGATGCCGCGGGCCTACCAGCTTACGGGCCAAATGCGGTGCAATAAGCCCGAGGAACGTAATGCCGCCGCCAACAGATACGCAGGCGCCAGCCAGCGCTACGGCGATAAACAGCAGCACCCGGCGCTCGCGTTCCACGCGGATGCCGAGTCCGGCCGCGGCCTGATCTCCGAGCTGCATCGCGTTCAGATAGCGCGATTTATACAGCACCCACGGGATGAGCAGCACGATCCATGGCAGCACGGCGCCCACATACGGCCAGCTTGTTCCCCAGATGCTTCCGGATAGCCATATGGTGGCTTTCATGAAATCATTCGGGTCCATCATGAGCTGGAAGACGATAATGAATGCGCCGAAGCCTGCATTCACCCCGATGCCGGACAGGATGAGCCGCACGGGCGTGACGCCATCCTTCCAGGCGACGGTATAAATGAGCAGTGCTGCGGCAAAAGCGCCGAGCAAGGCGGCAAACGGCATCATATAGATCGACAGCCATCCGGAGCCAAGGGCTCCGCCCTGGAAATAAAAAATGTACAGAACGACCGACAAGCCGGCTCCGGCGTTGATGCCAAGGATGCCGGGGTCTGCGAGCGGATTGCGGGAGACGCTTTGCAAGATCGCACCGGAAATGGCGATTCCGGCGCCGATCAGCAGGGCGATCACCATCCGGGGCAGCCGGAAATGAATCAGCACCGTCCGGTTCTGGTCTGAACCGCTGCCGGTGATGACCTGCAGCACTTCAGCCGGGCTGATGCGAATGGTGCCCAGGTTCAGACTGATTATAAATACGATTGCAATGGCAATCGCGGTAATGACCGAGACGAAGACAACTTTTCTGCCGGTGTGAAGCATTACAGCTCCCTCCCTTCTCGTCTTGCCAGATACAGGAAGAAAGGAACGCCGATAATCGCGGTGACAGCCCCTACCGGAGTCTCAAACGGAGGATTGACCATCCGTGCCGCGATGTCTGCCAGCACAAGCAACAGCCCGCCGGCCACAGCAGAGCATGGAATGATCAGCCGGTAGTCTGGCCCTACGATAAACCGGACGATGTGCGGAATGACAAGCCCGACAAATCCGATGGAGCCGCCTACGGATACAGCGGCGCCGGTAAGCAGCAGCACGACAAGCGTGCCGAGCAGCCTGACGATGTTCGTGCGCTGCCCCAGCCCGGTGGCGATATCCTCGCCAAGGCTCATGACGGTGACCGACTTGCTAACCGCTATGGACAGGACCAATCCGATGACAACGACCGGAAGGAGCAGTTGAATATGTACCCACTGCACCCCCGCTACGCCGCCGGCGTACCAGAAGCTGATGTCCTTGGCTACATTAAAGCGAAGGGCCAAACCGGATGATACCGAGCTCAGCAGCGCCGTGACTGCCGAGCCGGCGAGTGCCAATTTGACGGGGGTAAGCCCTCTTTTGGACAACGCGCCGATCATAAATACCAGGCCAGCTCCAAGCCCTGCGCCGAAAAAAGCGAGCAGCATTATGACCAAGCTGGATGCGGCCGGCATGAAGGCATAGCCGAGCGTCATCAGAAATGCTGCGCCTGCCGTTACTCCCATAATGGAAGGGGAGGCGAGCGGATTGCGCGTCATTCCCTGCATGACCGCTCCCGACACGGCAAGGCTTGCGCCGATCAGCGCAGCGGCAAGCGCTCTTGGAATACGCAGCCGGTGAATAATCTGATGTGCGGTGGAGCTCGGATCAAATTGGGTTAATCCTTCCCAGACGGTCCGAAGATTGATGTTGGACGAACCATAAAGGATGGATAGAGCTGTTGCGATAACGAGCAAGACGAGACCGAGTACCAGGAAAGCCACCGCGGTTTTGGGCCTGGATTTAGCCTGCTTGCCTGCATGTTTGTGAGATTGTTGTGCCTGCATGTTCAACCTTACCTTTTGTCACATATTTATGGATTTTTAAAATCTGCACTTGCAATTGATAATGAATTTCATTATCATTTTTCTATCAACATTATATCACTTTATGCGAGCGAAGCTAGAGTGATTTGTGAAAATATACATAGGAGGAATTATACATGATTCGCAGCAAAAATAGGAGTGCAAAAATGATTTGGTTGGCCGGCTTGCTGGCGGCCTTGATGTTGCTCGCGGCTTGCGGCAACGATAGCCAAGCTGGAAATGAGACTGATCCGGCGCAGGGGGCTGATGAGCAGGTTGCCCAGGAAGAGAACTCGGGCGCAAGCGAAACCGGCGGCGAGGACACTGGCGAAGCCAAGACCGAGCGCACGCTGACCGACGCCATGGGCAATGAGGTGACGATTCCGGCGGAGCCGAAGCGGGTCATCGCTTCTTACCTTGAAGATAGTCTGGTCGCTCTCGGCATTACCCCGGTTGCCCAGTGGTCGGTTATGGACGGGACAAGCATTCAGCAATACTTGCAGGACGCGCTGCAGGGAATACCGACGATCGCGCATGATTTGCCGTTTGAAGCGGTAGCGAGCTTCCAGCCGGATCTTCTGATCATGGACTCCGCTGCTATGGTCGAAGGCGGCAAGTACAGCCAATATGCAAGAATCGCACCGACTTATGTCATTGGCACAGAGCTGAACAATGACTGGCGTGAAGAGCTGCTGACGATCGGGGAGATTTTCGGCGAGAAGGAGAAGGCGGAGCAAGTGCTCCGGGACTATGATCAAAAGGCTGCCGAAGCGAAGGAGAGCGTGAAAGATGCGATCGGGTCGGAAACGGCAGCTGCGATTTGGCTCGTAAACAACAGCTTTTTTGTCGTCAATGAGAATTTGTCCAGCGGAGCGGTATTATACGGTGATCTCGGGATTACCGTGCCGAACGTGGTGAAGGAAGTTTCGCAAAGCGGTGATAACAACTGGCTGTCGATTTCGCTGGAGAAGCTGGCGGAGCTTGACGCGGATCACCTGTTCCTGATCAACAGCGACAAATCGAGCGGCTCACAGATGCTGCAGGATCCGCTGTGGGCGAACATTCCTGCGGTGAAAAACGGCCATGTGTATGAGTATGAAGTCGGCAGTGCCTGGATGTACACCGGCGCGGTTGCCAACAGCCAGATCATCGATGATGTTCTGGAAAGTCTGGTGAAGTAAACAAGGCTGCTGTAACGTTCGAGCGCGGTGTTTAGGAGAGGATTTGGAATTGGGGTCCTATGCACGGAGGTCTGCTCGGATGTACAAAAAACACGAGCTCGGGAGGGGGATTTACCTTCCCGTCGCTCGTGTTTTGTTATTTTGCGGTACTCTGGCTACTGATGCTGTCTATCAATATTCGTCATCGCGGCAATGCTCTTCAGCCGCAGATGTGAACTCCTCCTCATTGTCAGAGGCGAGCTTGTCGCCATATTGATCCAGTCGTTCTGGACTGCTGGATGGGCCGTCATTTTTTGGCTTATTGTTTCTTCCTGTCAACCATGCCACCTCCATACTGAATGTATCATTACAGGATCGGGAACACGGGTTCCTTCACGTTAACGGTTATGTTGTTCCTGTTTTGACCGGGAAATATACATTGGGCTGACGATCACTTCGCTGTTCGAGAAGGGGGCCTTGTTCGCCGAAAAGCTGGCATGGTATCATTATGTGATTTAGAGGCTATATATTATGCCTATCAGAGCCTGCGCTCAGGATAGATTGCAACAAGGGGAGAGGTTGACAATGAAGCTGGTATCATGGAATGTTAACGGTCTGCGAGCCTGTGTCAAGAAAGGGTTCACCGATTATTTTCAGCAGGCCGATGCGGATATATTTTGTGTTCAGGAAACGAAGCTGCAAGAGGGGCAAATCGAGCTGGAGCTTGGGCCAGAGTACCGTCAATACTGGAATTATGCAGAGAAGAAAGGCTACTCGGGCACGGCGGTGTTCACCCGGATTGAGCCGCTGTCCGTCCGTTACGGAATCGAGGAGGACAGCGAGCCGGAGGGGCGGGTCATTACGCTTGAATTTGAAAGCTTCTATCTGGTTAACGTATACACACCGAATGCCAAGCGGGATTTAAGCAGGCTACCGTATCGTCTGGAGTGGGAGGATCGGTTCCGCAGCTATCTGCTTGCCTTGGATGTGATCAAGCCGGTCATCGTGTGTGGAGATCTGAATGTCGCCCACCAAGAGATCGATCTGAAGAATGCAAAATCCAATCTTGGCAATTCAGGATTCACGCTTGAGGAGCGCGGAAAGATGACCGATCTGCTGGCCAGCGGCTTTCTCGACACGTTCCGCCATTTCTATCCGGATCGCACGGATGTGTACAGCTGGTGGTCGTTTATGCCCAAGGTCAGGGAGCGGAACATCGGCTGGCGCATCGACTATTTCCTGGCCTCGGCTAAGCTGGCGGATCAGCTGGTCGACGCCGACATCGACTGTCATATCATGGGCAGCGATCATTGCCCGGTGACCTTAACGGTACGCTTGTAGCACAACGAACATGTTCTATGAACTGGAACAGCTGGCCGACGGTGCAACTGCAAGTGTGAATCTTCGCCGTATGCCTTTTTTGCCCCCGCCCAGCATGATGGGAATCGGGGGCTTTATTTATTGAGTGGAAACATTTACCTGGAGACGGGGAAAGAATATTAATATTTGTTACGGGCAACATAATTTTGGAACCTGTCCCCTAGGCTTTTCAATCCACATCAAATCGAAAGGAGTCCAACTCAAATGAAGAAAATGGTAGCTTCATTCCTGGCTGTGTTAAGCCTTGCGTTGATTCTTGTTGTTCCTGCCTTTGCGCAAAATCACACCACGAATCAGAATGATATGAACACCAACAACATGAACACCAACACGGTGAACACGAACAACATGAATGCCAACAGATACAACGCTAATGCAACGGCTGGCAATAACAACAGAACTGACTGGGGCTGGCTGGGATTGCTCGGTCTTGCAGGCCTTATCGGTCTTAGAGGCCGTAATCCGGAACGTCAATAATCCAGCAGCTGTACAGACACAAAGGCTTTGTGAACTGCATTAGCTAAAGCGGTGCTGTGAAGAGTGAAAATCCTGCTTATCCAAGCGGGATTTTTTTATTGTCTTTGTAGATTTTGCGGTTAAAAGGTTTTCACCCGGAAAAAAAAAGTTACAATAGAAAGGAGTCAATCAGGACCTAACGATAAATGGGAAACGATATGAACCGTAAAGAGAGGAAATGAACGATGATTATTAAACCTAGAACACGCGGATTTATTTGTACAACTTCTCATCCTGTGGGCTGTGCTGCCCAGGTTCAACAACAGATCGATTATGTGCTTAGCAAGCCGGCAATACAGGGCCCGCGCAATGTGCTTGTCATCGGGGCTTCGACAGGTTATGGATTGTCTGCCCGAATTGCAGCAGCCTTCGGCGCTCGGGCGAATACGGTAGGGGTGTACCGTCCTAGCCAGGGCAGTGAGAAACGTACGGCATCGGCAGGCTGGTACAACTC
The DNA here is from genome assembly GCF_002272015.1 of Paenibacillus campinasensis. Classification (GTDB taxonomy): domain Bacteria; phylum Bacillota; class Bacilli; order Paenibacillales; family Paenibacillaceae; genus Paenibacillus_AQ; species Paenibacillus_AQ campinasensis. The sequence goes on from NZ_NPBY01000049.1 coordinate 126,244, forward strand.
GGCGGCGTTTGAAAAGGCTGCGGCAGAAGCTGGACTGAAATCGTTCAGTGTGACAGGAGATGCATTCTCAGCCGAGACAAAAGCAAAAACGATAGAGCTGATCCGCCAGGAGCTGGGTCAGGTGGATCTCGTTGTATACAGCGTTGCATCCGCGCGGCGGACGCTTCCTGAAACCGGAGAGACGGTCAACTCCGTACTGAAGCCGATCGGCGAGCCTTACACGAACAAAACGGTCAACTTCCATACAGGTGAAGTGACCGAGGTGACGATTGAGCCGGCAACAGAAGAAGAAGTGAAGCATACGGTGGACGTTATGGGCGGTGAAGACTGGGATTTGTGGATGGAGGCCTTGTCCGAGGCAGGCGCACTGGCAGATCAGGCGGTAACCATCGCGTTCTCTTATATCGGCTCGGAAATTACACGGGCGATCTATCGTGACGGTTCCATTGGCCAGGCGAAGGATCATCTGGAGGATACGGCGCTGAAGCTGAGCGACAAGTTGTCGCCGATTGGCGGACGCGCTTATGTGGCCGTCAGCAAAGCGCTGGTGACCCAGTCCAGCTCGGCAATTCCTGTGGTGCCGCTGTATGTGTCGGCGCTTTACAAGGTGATGAAGGAGAAAGGCATCCATGAAGGAACGATCGAACAGATCCACCGTCTGTTCGCAGATAAGCTGTATAGCGGCGGCGAGGTTCCGGTGGACGAGAAGGGACGCATCCGCATTGACGACTGGGAACTGCGTGAGGATGTGCAGCAGGAGGTTGCCGATCTGTGGAGCCGGGTAACGAGCGACAATATCGAGCAGCTGACAGACCTGGAAGGCTACCGCCGCGAGTTTTTCCAGCTGTTCGGATTTGAGACCGACGGTGTGGATTATGATGCAGACGTTGATCCGGCCGTAGATAATCCGCATGCAATCTAATAGGTGAGCCATAACGAGGACCCGATTTCAGAATCGGGTC
>NZ_NPBY01000050.1 GCF_002272015.1 Paenibacillus campinasensis
TAAAGATATACTGGAGTATTATCAATCAAATTCCAACTTCTATGGGGATTTAGATATTCCTAAAATTATCACTCAATTTTTTGACATGAGCATAATCGGTAATATGTGGTATAACAGATTTAAGAGACAGTTGTACTACAATTATAAATACAGAGACGATACTGCAACTGTCAATTTCAATCAAAAATTTGTTATACATAAGGGCTTTAGAAAAGCATTGAAACTTTGGTAGACTTAGTTTTTGTCTGACCTGATGTAGAACTATTATTGTCTTTCAGCGATGCCGAGGTCTTCGTCTAACAAAGTATTCACGCTGCGAGCCTAACAGTCTCTTGGTTGTCAGATGAATAATCGAAGATGTAAACTCAGACAACAAACGCCCCAACCTAAGATAAGAGTCATCTAAGGTTGGGGCGTTTCGTGAATACGGGAACGTTATATGAAAGACCCGAAAATACTTAATAATATTTGAGGTGGAGCGATGAATATTAATTGGTTAGAGCGAGTCCAAGTGAATATATTTCCTGTTAGTGAAGAGCAATGTGACATTAGAAAAGCGTTGAATGAGTGGGTATATCAAGGTGATATGTATGATGTTGAAATAGCTGAAGAGACTTGCGAGTTGTGCGATCAACCACATATTCGATATCAATTTGAAATTGTTAATTTATTGAACAAAAATACTCTTCAAATTGGATCAGAATGTATAAAAAGATTTGATATCGGAGTAGTAGATTCTAAGGGAACATTATTAACGTCAGAAGAAGCTAAGAAAAAAGTAAATAAGGATAAGAACAAGTTAATCACAGATGGAAAAGTGAAAAGTGTTATGAATTCACTTATTAATTTAGCTAGATTAGATGAAGAGTTTGAAATCGAGAGCTTTATTAAATATTTTAAAGAAAATAATGCTTTTACTCCAAAGCAACTCTCAACGTTAATATGGAGACTTGAAAAATATAAAGTTGAACATAATAAATCTCATTTTAAACTTACCATTAA
>NZ_NPBY01000051.1 GCF_002272015.1 Paenibacillus campinasensis
AAGGATAAAAAACAATTAATAGAATTGGAAGATTGGAAAATACAGAAAATATGGTCTTGTTTATCTAATTCTCAAAGAGAGATTTACAATGAGTTAAAGAAATCTAAGATATAGATAATCAAGAAGTCTGGTCCATCATATAACACAGCATTAGCGCAGCGTCGCATTCGCTCCTCGGTCACCGGTGATGCATTGGCATAGCAGAAGATTCATGTGACAACCTGCTATGCGCAGGTTCGTTAATGCAACAACGTTATATGACAGAACTTAAATCATATTTTCAAAAACTCAAAGGAAGGTGAGTTCAATGAAGCAAGGCGCTGTGTTTAGTCCAGAAAGAAATTATAGATACTTATTGACTAGAGAATGGAATATCACACTACCCAAGCTATTATATATAATGTTAAACCCCAGTACAGCAAGTGAAATCTCAGAAGATCAGACTTCAAGACAATGTCTATATTTTGCAAACAAATTTCAATATGGATCACTTGAAGTAGTTAATCTTTATAGTTTGATTTCAACTGATCCAAAAAGGCTAAAAGAATCATTAATAGACCCTGTAGGGCTTGAAACTGACAAGTATATTATAGAAGCAGCACTAAGAGCCGATAGAGTGGTCATAGCATGGGGCGAAAAACACTTTTTTAATAAAAGAGACAAACAAGTAATGGAATTATTGAGGAGTGAAGGAATTGATCTATTTTGCTTAAAGAAGGCTAAATCTGGCCATCCTAGGCATCCTTCAAGACTTGGACACGACATAAATGAATTGATTTATTATGGATGATTATTCAGATAGCAAGTTCCGTCGTATAACATAATATTCACGCATCGGGTATATGCCCTCGGTCCGGCAGAGGAATTTCGGGCAGGCAGTAGCAGCCGGACACATCCGACTGCGTCGGACGTCGTGAACACGGAAACGTTATCTGAAACCGTGCAAGAGCAATATAGTTCAATAAAGGAAGTGACTCATTTGAAGTATTCTGACTTGTTGAATTTAAAGGATATATCTCGAGCAGATATTTGAGCCTGAAGAGAGCACACTTAGATTACTCTTTAGTCGAAGTAGAACTAGTTAAACTCCTGAAACGATAACAATTGGAGAAATAAAAATTGAAGATAGCTATTCGATTGATGTAGATGAAACATTACCTTTTATACAAATGGATTTTGAATGGTATATTGGATATTCTGTTAGAAATGAAAGTTACACTTCATGGGATAATTACGAAGAATTTGAAGGTGAAATCTTTAGAATTTATAGAAAATCCAGGTACCTAGACTTCATTAAGGTTGGAACATTTGCATCTGAGGATTACCCAGGCCCATTCAAGCATTATGGCATCTCATGTCTTAACCATCTCGTAGATGTTGCATCAGTTTCAGAACCAATTATAAAGGAAGTTCAAAGAACTAAATAAGATTATTGAATGATTCTCAAAAGGTACCGGATCAGATAACACCATATTCACGCATCGTTCCGTCCGGCCCTCGGTCAGAGGGAGGCATTTCGGGGAAGAGTAGTCAGGCGGACAACCCTGTACTGGCTAAGTCTACGACCCAGTATGTCGGATCGCTGCGCTGGATCGACAATTCTTTAAGCCAGTTGAGGGTTCGTGAATGCCTGAACGTTATCTGAAACCGGTGCAAAATATTGGAGGTGCCATTATGGAAGAATACATTTTAATTGAACCATCATATGATTATAAAGATGAATACATAGATATGATTGAGGAATGGAAAGCGACTGGAGAGAAGATGACTCCTTTTGTATTGAGATTTGATTATAGTGACTTTGATAAGTTTCTGTATGAGATCATGAACTTGAAAACGAGTAAGAATTTAGGGACGAATAGAGCTAATAGTTCAACGTATTGGCTAACAAACACAAATAAAAGAATAATCGGTGCTGTAAATATAAGACATCAGCTAACCCAGGAATTGTTGCATATTGGAGGACATATAGGTTTTGGCATACGACCAAGTGAAAGATTAAAAGGGCATGCAACTCGTATACTTTCATTGGCTCTAATAAAAGCAAATGAACTTGGAATTAATAAAGCATTGGTTACTTGTGATAAAGATAATATTGGATCTGCAAAGACGATAATTAATAATGGTGGCTCACTAGATTCAGAGGATGAGATTAATGGAGTAGCAATACAGAGATACTGGATAAAAATTAAATAGAAATATTAGTGAATCAAGAAGGCACTGTCATCTGATAACAGAATATTCATGCTGTGATCCTAACCGAGTTTGGTCTGCTGGAATGGACTTCGAGGAGGCATATCAGCAGACAACCCTTTGGGGTTCATGAATACAGGATCGTTAGGCGACATTGCTGAAATATGTATTCATTTTTTGGGGGTAATCAAAGTTGTCAGAAATTCAGAAACCCAAATTAGTTACTTGGAGATTTGATGATGAGGTTTAAAAAACAACTTATCCAGAGAAAATAATTGACCCTCCAGGCTTATTTATAAAACACATGATAATCGTTATTCAAAAGTGATATTCAAAGAGTATTGGAAGAACTTGAAAGAAATAATGAATTGTTAGAAGCATCAAGGGCATATGAAGGATAATTCAAGATGCAAGTAACATCGCCTAACACCATATTCTCGCATCGGGCTATCGCCTTCGGTCCGGACAGATGATATTGGCAGGGAAGTTGAATCGGCCGGACACATCCGACTGCGTCGAGCGTCTTGAATACAGAAACGTTAGGCGCAATACCTGGAAAACTATAATAACTGAAAAGGATGAAACACAATTAACAAGATTACAGTAAAAATGATGAAATCAGAATACACAACTCAAGAACACCTAAATATATTAATTGATGACAAGCCGCTAGATATACTGCTCCATGAAATATATCCTGATAAATTATTATTAGGGTTAGTTCCAACAATAGTTGAATGGCTTGACTCAAACGACGAAGTTGAATTGGTGTATTCTCGGTTTGTATCGAATCAAAGTCAAGCTATCTTACCAATATTAATGTGTCCAGATGATTGTGACTTTAGTTGTACCATAATAGTAGCAGAAGTCGTTAGTAATGAAGAATCTGTACGTTGGAATCGAATAGGGATTGATAATAGTGAAAGAAGTGATATAAATAAAACTGGAACTATAGTTGAATGGTTGGAGAAGGTTCCTGCATTTTGTTTTGATATTAATGATTACAAACAACTTGAAAGAATATATAGACAAGCAAAAAAGTGATTTTCAGAGATACTCAAGGATGCCAGGTACAGCCTATACCACCGTATTCACGCGGCGTGCCTGAAGGCCCTTGGTCTGCAGAGGCATATCGAAGAAGCTGAATTAGCAGACAGCCCTACACAAGCTAAGTCGGCAAGCCGACCCGGCGGACCGATCGCTTCGCGATGATCGATTGGCGACTTAAGCTAGTGAGGGTTCGTGAATACAACAACGTTATCGGAAACAAGAGGTTAATAACATGATCATGAGAGCGACAAGAGCAATCTTTTATAAAATACATAAAGGTAATGCAACAGCTATAGATTACTTGGAGTGGGCATATAGAATGATTGAAGAAGACCAAGAATCCAACTCATTATATATGCTAGCTTCAATGGAAGAGACAGAAAATATATTTAAGTATCAAGATTATTTCAACAGATCTTTAGGTGAACTAGAAATTACAATTCCTGATTTTGAAGACTGTGCAAGAGAGATTATAAGAGAACTGTGCTTAAAGATCGTGAATAAGACGAGGGATCCATTTGAAGTCACAAGGGACATTTTTAAAGTGACATTTGAGATTGACTATCCAGCGGATTTGTCTGTATGGGTTAATTTAGATGACGGAATTGACAGGATAATTTATGATGACGAGTATTACAAACCAGATGAAAAAGAATTTAAGGAACAAATTGAGCTAGAGGCAAAGAACTACTTAGCTGCACAAGATGTCGAGAACATCCGATAACATTATATTCACGCTGCGGGTCGGCTGACGCCGCCCCTTGGTCCGCCCGAGGCATTTCGAGTAGTGAAGTCATGCGGACAACCCTGCGAACCTAACCGCATCGGCGGCCGCACCTTTGGGGCTTAAGGTTCTCGGGTTCGTGAATAAAGTGATATTATAAACCATTAATAGCTCTGATTTTTTTATGCTCACGGGAAAGGGCATAGTAGCCATAGAGAACCGGAAGGAAATACACAAAATTGCACCATGTTCATGTGCCCCCACTCCATAAAATATGAGATAATAGAACAAGAAAATATAGAGTGAAAAGAATGGGGTATTCATCGATGAGCTATCAATGGTTGGAGCAGTGTATAGATGACTTGGAAAAGCACGGGCACCTCGTGAGAATCCGCGATGAAGTGGATCCGCATCTTGAAATGGCAGCGATTCACTTGAAGGTGTACGAGGCTGGAGGACCTGCATTATTATTTGAAAAGGTAAAGGGATCCAAATATCGCGCGGTGTCCAATTTGTTCGGCACGATCGAACGAAGTAAATTTATCTTTCGCCATACATGGGAAACGACTCAAGCGGTTATCGGCGTTCGAAATGACCCGATGAAGGCATTAAAGAATCCGTTTAAATATGCGGGGACCGGGTTCGCCGCCAGAAGAGCGCTGCCTCTGAAGAGGAACGGGCTCCCCGAGGACTTTGAGGAAATATCGATCTCCGATCTGCCGCAGATCAAGCATTGGCCTGATGATGGCGGCGCCTTCATCACCCTGCCTCAGGTATACAGCGAAGACCCGGACAAACCGGGAATTATGAACGCAAATTTGGGAATGTACCGGATTCAGATTAGCGGCAATGACTACGAGATGAATCGGGAGGTCGGCCTGCACTACCAGATTCATCGGGGGATTGGTATACATCAGGCAAAGGCCACGAGGAAAGGGCAGCCATTGAAGGTGAGCTGCTTTATTGGCGGTCCGCCGGCTCATACGCTGTCTGCCGTCATGCCGCTTCCTGAAGGCTTGAGTGAATTGACGTTTGCAGGACTGCTGGCCGGCCGTCATTTCCGCTACAGCTATGTGGACGGTTATTGCATTAGTCATGATGCGGATTTCGTGATTACTGGCGAAGTATATCCCCATGAGACGAAGCCGGAAGGGCCATTTGGGGATCATTTAGGCTATTACAGCTTAGTACATGATTTCCCGGTCATGAGGATTCACAAGGTGTATGCCCGCAAGAACGCGATTTTCCCTTTCACGGTCGTCGGCCGCCCACCCCAAGAGGATACGTCTTTTGGTGCGCTTATACATGAGCTGACGGGAGGGGCAATACAGCAGGAAATTCCGGGGGTTAGAGAGGTTCATGCTGTTGATGCGGCCGGTGTACATCCGCTGCTGTTTGCTATTGGCAGTGAACGATACACTCCTTACCAGAAGGTCAAACAACCTGCGGAAATTTTAACGATTGCTAATCGAATTTTGGGGACGAACCAGCTTAGCCTGGCCAAGTATTTATTCATAGCTGCACAGGAAGAGGAGCCGCTCGATACGCATGATGAGGCTGCGTTCTTCCGTTACATTCTGGAACGGATCGATTTGCGAAGAGACCTGCATTTTCAGACGAATACGACCATCGACACTTTGGATTATTCGGGTACCGGGTTAAATACCGGGAGCAAGGTAGTGTTTGCTGCAGCTGGAGATAAGAAAAGAGAGCTGTGTACTGAGGTTCCTGCGACTATCCAGGAGCTGCATTCTCTCGTCACCAATCCCCGTCTTGTATTGCCAGGAATCGTGGCAGTCCAAGCGGTACAGCCTTTCCTCGATCATCAGCAATGCGCGGACTTTATGAAGCAGCTGAGTGATGCGGTTATAGAGCAGGGAGGGCTTCCTGATTGCCCTATGATGGTTGTCTGTGATGACAGCACATTCACCAGTGCGTCTATTGCTAATTTTGTCTGGACCACCTTTACCCGCAGCAATCCGTCCCATGATTTGTACGGGGTCAATGAGTCGATTGAATTTAAGCATTGGGGCTGCGATAATGTCATCATTGACGCGCGAAGCAAGCCACACCATGCGCCTCCGCTCTTAGCTGATGCCGAGGTTGAGAGAAACATTGAACGATTTTTCAAAGCGGACGGGCCTTTGGGCTAGTCGCTCGTAATGCCTCTCCCTTGGCGAAAGTACGCAAGGGCGGAAAGACAAAGAACATAGGGCGCAAAACCACGGGGAAGCAAGGGCAAAACCTATAGCTTCAAGAGGAACTAAAGGAATACTATGAGGCAAATGATGATGAGCAAATAGAAGAGTTGGCAGATATAGTTGAAGTAATTTATGTTGCAGAAAAGAAGGGAATAAGTATAGATCAGTTTGAACAGATCCGGCTAGCTAAAAAGGAAGAGCGCTGAGGATTTGAACAGAAGCTTCTCGTGATAAGTGCAGAATAAAGGATAGACGGAGCACCGTGGTCGGTGCTCTTTTTATTAGTGGCTTTAGCCAGTTGGGCTCGCGAAGCGTGCGAAACAAAAAAACACCCGTTGGACGGGTGGTCCTGATTTGATCATTATATATCTAGAATAAGATTAAACCTTTTATTAGATTTAAAAGAAAAAAATAGAAACTTTTATCGTTTATTGTTGTTATTATATTTAGACCCTTAATTATAGACGAAAGGAGTACTTGATTATCAATGATGCAAGGGTAAATATGAAATAGAGGTTGGATTATATTGAAATTTAAGAAATCTGGAATTCTACTACTTGCTGTTACAACACTTTTTGCTTCAATTATACTTCCGAGCAGTGTCTCCGCTGAAGATAGCGTTTCTAGAAATGATGTAAACTTTCAAGGAGTTCATGTTTTAAAGACTGAAATTAACGAAGGAAAAATAGCTAACCAGAAGACAGGTTCAACAGATGCAAGCTTCTTTGCCGAAAATGATAAAGCAACTCCTTTTGCTGATGATATTGGATGCTACAGCCAACCGGATACACCTCAATTAACAGGTGACATTGGACTAGCATGTTCAAGATTTGGTGCGCCTGTTCAATTGTCTACAAACAAAATTACCATTGTTAATGGTGTTGCTTTAGAGTATACGATAAAGGACGGTCAGTTCGCCGTGTTTACGAGACCTGATTTGTACTATTATCAAGAACAAGCTACACAGAGTTGGTTTAATGCAGCCGTGGGAAAATTCACTCAAACATTTACTACTGGTTACGGTACTTATCTAACCTATAAAGTTGCCGGAAAAAATCCTTATATGGCTAAATTAATGGACAAGTTCAGAAATCAAAAACCATTCCCTTATGGAAATTGGGCTTTAGGAGCTGGGGCTTGGATGTTAGCTAATGAAGTACCACTTTGGGGAGATATTACAGCTGCTCCAGTTCCAGCTTCTGGAACCAAAGAAGTTATCGTCTATCTAAGTAAAACAGGAAAGGATAATACTTGGCATTATCGTACTCGTTTCACAATAAGCCCTTCAGGAAGCGTAACTTATAAAACATGGACAGTTGGGATATAAAGATTTAAAATGTAGTCAACGCTGATTCAGCATAATGGAGGTACAAGAGATTGGCTGGTCTTAGTTTTCAAGATTTTTACTATATCGGTAGTTTTACAATGTTAAGTGTGTTTAGCGCTATGTTGATTGCTAATGTCTTAATTCAATTAAGTCAAAAAAAGTTTAATATTAAAAACGTATTGATTAATGCAGTTGGAATGACCGCAATCATATTTATTGTGCATGTCGTCATCGTTTTAATTAGATCAGTATAAACAAGATTTCAAAAAGGGGCTGTCTCAAAAGTTATCGTGGATGACTGAGGGACAGCTCCTTCCTGAATTTTTAAAACTAAAAACCGATATAATCTTAAGGGGGAGAATAGATTGTGAACTCACTAGATTAACAGGAGTGGGGAAAATGGAGTAATATCCGAAGCAAAGGTAAATGGGCATATATATTTCGTTGGGTAACCTACGGTATACTTTTTATCTCGCTAATCAGGGCAACTCTGTACATGACAAGTAGTAAGGAAATGGATCGTGGCGATATTGTTGCTTTTATAACAGTTGCTATCTTAATCGGAATAACTGTCGGATGGATTAGATGGTCAACCTTTGAGAGAAGATATAATAACCCAACCAGAACGAGCAAAGATATAGCAGAAGAATAGCAAGGGCGATTCAGCAAGATCGTATCAGAAATGAAAGGACATATGAAATGCAGAAGTTGCCCCGGGGTATAACTGGATTTGGCCGATCTGATTCGGAAGCTGCAGTTACAGAAAAAGAATTCAAACAGCTGTGCTATCAATTACTGATGGAACATGGATTCCAGACCTTTGAAATGGTAAGCACATATCATCATAACTACTATGTTGGGGAATTACGTGGGGATGAGCAATTCGTATATGTACTAATGAACAAACACTATCCATTCGTAGCGATGGCCACGAAGTACGAAGATGGAAATGTCGAATTTATAGCGGATAATCGGTTCAATGGTGTAGCGCATAGAGAATGTTTTTGGAATCACACCTCATCGTTTAACCAATATGTTCTATTACGATTCAATGTCCTAGAAGCATTGCTGACAGATGATATGACAAAGGAACTGGATAAGGACGAACTTAAGCAAATCGATTATTGGAAACCTGTTAAAATCAAGGATATTGTGTTTAATCATTGGGACTGATGGTAGGATCAAGAAGTTGGCGCTTTGAGCTACGGTGCAATAAGAACACGGGATCAGCAGCATGTTTAGACGGCTCACTTCTGCGTATAACACGGTGCAGGCACGTTTGATATTGAAGAAGGAACTATTCATCATATGTAGAATATTTTAGGTGATAGTTATAAGTTTTTATGATTATATGAATGGAGTGAGCGTCTAAAGAACATGGGAAGTTTAATACAATCATTCTCGATTGCGATCGCAGTGGGATATGGTTTAGTTTTCTTATCCAATATGGGCAGCGTGCAGAGAATAGCTGAAGACCTGCATTATAGCCTGGTTCTCATATTTTATGGGGTTGTCATTAATATATTGATCAACATATACACGCGAGTGGCTAATCGCACTGCATAGAGGAACGATTGGAAAACAGTCTTTGCAACGTTGTTAAGACTGTTTTCTTTCTGTAAGTCATTTCATAGGTTAGGGGATATCCCAGATACAGGAACCGTTGCAGAGATTCAGGAGGAAAGATGAGAACTATAATCTATCTGCTTATTACGCTATCTATTGTGTTCCTCATATTCATATTTGGAAACTCCATGACGACAAGGCCAGGAACGACTTCCGGTAACGGGAATCCGGCCATTCTGCTGTTTGTGCCTTTGGTCATTTTATTTATCGTCCTGATATCTCAATGGTTTAAAGTATTTCGTCATACGCATGTGAAGCTGAAAAACCTCATAATCATGACCGTGCTTCTTGTTGGTCATCAAGTGATCGGTGTGTATGTTCAAATCATCAGCTTTCGTAACTATCGAGATTTCTTGGCCGAAATATACGCGCAGCAGTATGGAACTGTCGATTGGGAGTATATTCATTCGATAACCTCAGGACTATCCATCCACATCAACAATCAGTATTTCAACGTTAATACCTATTTTTTATTTATAGGCCTTTCATTATTAGTATGGCTGTTAAGTCGGATCGTACACACCGCAGGAAGAAGATAGGGAGGAACTATATTTTGCCGCAGATCAAGAAGAGCTTATATGCATTAGCCGTTTTCATTGTTTTACTCATCATCATTCAAGTCTTTGTAAGCGGGATTGTGTTTTCGATTATTTCAGATGTTTATTTAAGGAGTCTCCTAACTCTTCTGATATCCATAGGCATTTCATTATATGTAACCAGAAGAATTGTAGCGAGAAAGACTCGCAAGAAATTATATTAGCCGGTGTCCGATAGATAGTTGAAAGGGCAACAAGCAGAGGAGAGAACAATGAACGTAACGGATATTCCTATCTATTTGCTAGATCAAATCGGATCGATTCATAAGATATCCTTGCCCCAGCAAGGACATACATCGCTCGTTATAAAAATTAAAACCCGTGAGCATCAATTCATTATTAAAAAAACGGAGCATGAACTGTATAATGAATGGTTGCTAGAGGAGTACAACGCATTACAAAGTATCTCGTCTGCCGGCATCCCCGTACCTAAGGTGCATGCTTTTCATAAACAAGGCAAGTCAAGATGGTTGCTCATGGATTATATCGAAGGCATTAGTTTAAGGCATTTTTTAGCTGGGAAGCCTGATCCTAAAGATAGAGAGCGCGTGATTGCTGAGTATGGACTTAGTTTAAAACAAATCCACGAGACGAAGTGCCCCGCTAATCTGCACCGCCAGAGCGATATCTCTTGGTTAGACTCCATGTTTACACAAGCAGGCCATAACTTGAAGAATTATGGAGTGGCTGGAACGGAAGAGCTTCTAGTGCGGTTAAGGGATACACCCCTGCAACCGGTAGAGAACACGTTCATTCATGGAGATTATCACACGAATAACGTGTTGATTAAGCACAATAAAGTTGTTGGCATCATCGATTGGTCAAGAGCGGCCTTTGGCGATCCACGATTTGATATCGCATTAGCTATTAGACCCAAGCAGGGTGTATTTGATCAAACAGGAGATAAAGACATATTCTTGGAGGCATATGACCGGTTGACGATCACCGAGGAAGAGTATTTGTTCTTCCAAGAGGGGCTGTATCAGTTCTTCTAATCCGCTTGGTTTTCAACATCAACTTTATAATTTAGTGATAACTCATCGCCCGGCAAACCTCTTATTCCCCAATGACTTCTAGGTGTCTCGAAAATAGTGACCTCAATATCATTAACATCAAACCCGAGCACCTGGACTCTCTTAAAAATCAAACGGATTAACTTCTTTTTCACTTCAGCCGATCTGCCTTCGAACATACTTATTTCAATGATGGTATACCTTTCTGATCGATCGTTAGGGAAGTAAATATCATCTTTATTCATAAAAATGAAACGTTGAAACCTTTTTTCTTCAGGTAATTGCAATGCGTCCATAAGACAAGAATGCAGGATCTCAGAAAATTGTTTCTGACATGGTTTTAAGGACTCATAGATTCCATAAATCTTTACTTGTGCCATTGAAGTTCACCTCTTCTATTAAAGGATCAGTAGCTTGGTGGTCATGTCCCAACATCGATCTACGAACTCCTAAAACATTCTTCACAATAGAGTATTTCGCGAAATTATGGAACTATCCTGCTACGCGGGAAAGAGAAAAACGAAAATGCCGGGCTTTGAATATTGATCATAACAACGGAACTGCGGTAAAATGACGTGAATAGGAAATAGGTGAAGATAGAGCAGGCAATATACCTGCAACAATACATAAGCTCCATTGGATACCTAACCATTAAAGATGAATGAACGTACAGAAGCGAACATGTGATGAGGAAACACCGTAGAGGGAACAGGGGGACGTAGTGGTTATGCTGATGGTAATCTATGGTTTTTTCTTACTTATATGGTCTGTGATTGTTATTCTATATTATATGTGGACATCCTTATTCTGGTCGCTGATACTTCGTGCTCAGAAACTTGAAAATGAAGGGAAATTGTTCATTTCCCGATTCGTTTCTTTGCTCTCTGTAATCTTGAACATCTTCCTATTGAAAATCATTTGCGATTATACGGATACGCCGAGCTTATTCCACGTCACCAAAATCACTTCAGCTTGTTTTACGGCTGCACTTATCTATATCGTCGTGTTAGGCATTGCAACCATTCCTTTTATCAGAAAAGACGGAACCGACATGCTGAAGCAAGCTATATATGGGAAGAAGAAGAAAAAGAAATGGTAAACCATATCCGCGGCAGCCGGCCACAACAAGTTCGGCTGTTGTTTGATTAGGAAGTTCTCCCGTTTCTCCCCGTTAAGTTACACTAACAAGGAATTCACAGAATAATGGTTATCCAGTTGAATGATTATGATCATAATTGTGAACAGGAGGAGACCGAAGTGAAGACAATCCAATGCATGATGGAGCACATGTACTGGGCCGACGGACGGATATTGGAGGCGCTTGAGGAAAGTGGAACGAAGGACAAGGACCTTCTTAAGCTGGTTCGGCACGTCGCGGTGGCAGAACAAGTCTGGCTGTCCCGATTGCAGGGCAAGGGCAGCATGCAATATGTGTTGTGGGAGGAAGCCGCGAACCTGACGGAGATCCGGACGATGTTTGAGGATAATGCCAAGCAATATCGTGTCTATATGGAAGGGCTCAAGGAATCCGAGTTGGACGAGATGGTCGACTATACGAACCAGAGTGGGGTTCCATTCCAAACATCAGTTCGTGACATCCTGTTGCAGGTCCTCCTACACGGGCAATATCACCGGGGACAGATCAACCGGGCACTTCGGCTCGAATCAGCAGAGCCTGTTCAGATCGATTACATTACATTTGCGAGGCTCTAGCCTAGCTAGCGTTCTTTGGACGCGGAATACGGACTTGGTCGATAAGAACGGGAGGAAGGAGTAGATCGGCATGACAATCGAAGAATTCATCGAACACGGCTTGTCTTATCCAGGCTCGTATGAAGATCAACCTTTCGGAGAAGGCTGGACGGCCATACGCCATAAAGGGAACCAAAAGATTTTTGCCTTGATATTTAACCGAGATGGCCATCTTTGCGTCAACCTGAAATGTGATCCTGAACGATCCGATTTTCTTCGGCAGGCTTTTAAGGAAGTCCAGCCAGGATATCACATGAATAAAGAGCACTGGAATACCGTGATCCTGGATGGCGAGCTTCCGGAAGAGGATCTTCATGACATGGTAAGGCATAGTTATGAACTCACAAGGCCTAAACGCAAGTTCAAAGAAGATGCATAGATAACCCTAGAGCCTAACGTAACGCAGAATTACAGACAAACCTGATCCAAAATCAAGAATGAACTTATTGTCCAATGGGAAATGTTTTTTTATATGATCGTGTATATATTTTTTTGTAACCCATGCTGGGCGAACAAACCAATGATACTAGCTCGGAGATAAAGTCATTTGGCAATAAGCACCCCTTGTTCGATGACACAACATCAATAATTTAGCCCTGTCCCCATTCTTTAATCTTAGTAAAAATAACCTGAAGAAAACAAAGCAGCTGGATCAATAGCATTCAGCCGCTTTGTTTTTTGTCGCCAATAATAGCAATATCTGTATTGGATACTAGCTGATCAACGCAACCATTTGAGCTACTCGCCAAAGAAATTTCTGCATACATGCAATATTCCCTCGGCATAAGGATAAGGGGCGACGTTGTTGTGGTATGACTTGGCCTCTGCCGTTGCGTTTTGAAGAAGATACCCATGGGCAACCATCCGAAGCATCTCGATGTCATTTCCACTGTCACCAAAGGCCCATGTTTTGGAAGGAAGCACCTGGCAATAATCCATCAGAAATTGCACAGCCGCTTTCTTGCCAGTTCCTGTGGGGATAAAATCAACATCATATGCGTGCTCCGGATCACCCGCCTTGGGATTGCAAATATTGATATTAATGCCGATCCCGTGATTTGCGGCCAGGTGTCTGATGACGTTTAGATCGTATGGGGTTCTGGCTGCGGATACCGGATAATAATAGTAGTTCATTTTATATCCGGATTGACCAAATTGAGTCTGTTCGTGAAGGACGATGTTGTATGTTGATTTTAATTCGCTAATTAAATCTTCTACATCTCTTCGAGAGAATCCGGATGCTTTAATAATCTCTGTCCAGGATGGAACAGTGACCCAATGTCCGTCAGACTTAATCTCCCACATCTCTGTGCCCAGATTACTCGCGATAAAATGGGGGAGCTGCGTCATCCCGGCTATTTTCATTTTCGCTTGGATTTGCTGAACACTGCTTCCGGTGACCCAGGCTATCTTGACTTGATGATTTCTGGCAAGCAGCTGGAGGTATTGTTCCAATTCGTTAACCATGTTAAGTTGTTCAGGCAAACATTCATGCGGGTAATAGGTTTCGTCAAAATCAAAAAATATCAGGTATTCGGTTACAGTGGGGGTATAGATGACTTTCATGTGGGTCATTCCTCCTACAGTTTGTTAACGATATCATAGTTGCAGGGAACGTTCCCAGGTCAATACTTTAGATGAGGTGATCATATTGCCCACCATAATGGATATTTCACGGATAAGCGGTCTCTCCAAGTCAACGGTATCACGTGTATTAAACAACCATCCACATGTATCGGATGAGAGCAGACAAAAAGTACAGAACGCGATTAAGCAGCTGGGATATGTCCGCAATACGCAGGGTGTTCAGCTGCGACTACAGGCAAGCAATCATATCGGTGTGCTTATCCCGGATGTGGAGCATCCCTTTTTCAGTCAGCTTGTTAGTGCATTAAGTCGATCTTTAGGCTCAGAGGGGTATCAGCTGGTCATCTATCAGACCGAATTATCCCCCGCATATGAACGTGATGTGTATACCCGATTGTTACGTCGGGAAATGGATGCCGTCGTAATTGCCCATTCCCATTTCTCGGAGAGAGAAATTAAAGAATATATAGGTTCTTCCATTGGAATCATATGCAACGAAGCGATGGACGGAGAGTTTCTCGATGTCTTTCGATTGGATGAGGAAGATGCCATCTTTCAGGCGACAGCCTATTTGCTATCCAAGGGGCGCCGCCATTTATGTTTCTGTATGGATCACCTGACACCATTGCAGGAGCGAAGATGGAGAGGGTTTGAACTAGCCCATAAACAATTCGGACTTGCTTGTACGAAATCGCAATGTTATACGGGTCTGGTGACGATGGAGGATGGTTATGCCTTGGGAGAACAATTGTTGATTACTGATCATTTGCCGGATGGCATAATCACAGGCAGTGACTTTGTAGCTACTGGTTTACTGAAAGCAGCAAAGCAAAAGGGGATATCCGTACCGCAAGATCTGTCCGTCATCGGATGTGATAACCATCCTGTAGGATTGATGACGAATCCGGAACTGACCACATTAACCCATTGCATTTCCGATATGGTGAAGGATCTGACAGAATGTCTCATCCGGAGATTGAAGGGAATGCAGTCCGCTCCTATAGTGAAAACCTACAAGGCCTCGCTGATTATACGTAATTCTGCTTAAAGAACGAATTCCTTCTCGGTCGTTCAGAAATGATACATATCTGTCGTAAGAAGCATGATTGATTTATGTTTTCGTGAAGATAAAACCAGATTCCTAGTTGTAGGAATCTGGTTTTTGGTATTTTCTACTCGAGGTTTTATCTTTCTTGTTGAGGTTTATTCTTCCTTCTATGCTCCTTCCACCATATCCCGTTTGCCATATCCCATATGGCCCATAACCATCAAGGCAACACTGATCACCGAGATTGTGATAAAGGTTATCGTATCAAACGGATCTACCGGCATCCGCGGTATCCAGCTCTGAATGGCTGTCTTCGCAAACCATTCCGGTAAATCCAAAATACCGCCAAAGTAGTTTAATGCAAAAGAATAGCCAAGATATGCATAAACGGCTTTCCCTAATCTTGGGGCCCAGCCTAAAGCCAAAGCGGCAAGTCCCGTAAAGAATAATACGGATGGCAGAAAGTTATAACCAGCCACGAGAAAATCCCACATATTCATGGACGAGCGGTCACCCATAGCAGAAATGGCCGTTCCGCCAAGAGCGCTAGACGCCAGCAAAATGCCCATGATTCCAGCAACGATGGCCATAATGACACTCGTCCAATAGAGCTGAGCTCGCGTCACCTTGGTAGCATAAAGCTGACTTAAATGCCGCCGCGTTTCTTCTGAGAACAGTTTGTTTACGATCGCAATCGGCAAAATGGAAACCAATCCAATCATGACCATCATAATAGTCCCGGTGAAGGATTCTTCGATGGAAGCGCCGGATATCGTGAACATTTGGCTCATGAGTTCATTGCTTTCGAGAAAAGTCTGCATATCACCATAAATCGATCCATAGGCTGCTCCCATGATGACGAAGGCAATCAGCCAGCCAATCATTACGCTTTTGTTCAGCCTGGTAAACAGGCCGGGTACGGACAGCAATGATTTTTTTGCCGATTCTCGCCCTTCACGTTCTGGCAAATAACCGGCCCCCATATCTCGCCCTCCTTCAAGCATAAAAGCGATGATCACGGCTATGAGGCTGAAGCCTACGGCCATCATTAGGGGGACCCAGTTGTTATCCGTAAATGGATAGGTCAGATAAGTCCACCCCATAGGGTTGAGCATGGAAAAATCAACGTTCGACACATCCGTTCCTGCACGGAAAATATATAGCAGGCCTACAATTCCGAGCGCTGAACCGGTTGCCCCGGTTGAAGTCGGCATCAATTGTGCCATAACCAAAGCGATCACGGCTCCCAAAATCCCGGCCATCCCGATGGATGCGCCAAATAAAAAGGAGCCTTCGGCCGAAATCGTATCTACGCCATAGCTGGTCATGACTCCACCAATAACGAGCGCTAATAGAATATTAATCATGACGACTTCGGCAATCACCGCAAGCGAATTGGCTTGACGACCTACTTGAAAAGAGCGTACAAGTTCAGTCAGCCCGAGATCTTCTTCTTTGCGGGTATGGCTTACCACATGCAACGCAGCGATGATCATTGCAAACAAACCGCAGAATAACAACATTTCATGCGCGTACATCGCGCCTAATGTATACGATGCTCCGGTCTCGACCGGTGTCGGACCAACCATGGAAATCATGGCAGGATTTTGCATGGTTTCATACATTCCCTGCAACCCTTGCCCTTTGCCGATTTCTTCAAAAGCCGGAACAAATCCGGCAGAAAACAAGCCTAAACCTAAAACCCAGATGATGATTTTTTTCCAATCACGTTTCAGATATTGGGCGAGTAGTATATGCGCACGGGCGAATTTTTCTTGCATCTTCGTCTCCTCCGTTTCCGCTCTTAGACTTCATAGTGACGCATGAATAAGTCTTCCAGCGTAGGCGGCACGGATTCGAACTTCCTGACGCCCAATTTTGCTGCTTCGGCCAAAATATCGTTGATACATTCGTTATCCGCAGAGAATGTCGCTTGATTGCCGGAATGCTTAAAATCATGAACACCGTTCACGGATGCCATGAGAGCTACATTGCCTTCCGTGACCATCGTTACTTTAGAACGAGTTAAGTGACGCAGCTCATCCAATGTTCCGGTTTCAACCACTTTGCCTTGGCGAATGATCACCACTTTATCGGCCAGTCTTTCCACTTCGCTCAAAATATGGGAGGATAGTAAGATGGCTTTTCCTGCAAGCTTGATTTTTTCGACCTCGTCCTGGAAAACGGCTTCCATCAACGGATCAAGTCCGGAAGTTGGTTCATCGAAAATATACAGATCAGAGTCAACGGATAAAGCCGCGATCAGGCCGACCTTCTGCCGATTTCCTTTGGAATAGCCCTTGGCTTTCTTCTTAGGATCCAATTCAAACCGTTTAATCAAATAGTCGCGTTTATTTGAGTCTCCGCTGCCATGTAATTTCATAAATAAATCGATGATTTCACCGCCTGTTAAGCTGCCCCAAAGCGCCACGTCCCCAGGAACATAAGAAATTCGTTTATGAATCTCAAGGCTGTCCTTCCACACATCCTTGCCAAAGATTTTGGCATCTCCCGCATCCCGATGGATGATCCCGAGGAGCGTACGAATCGTTGTGGATTTCCCCGCGCCGTTCGGCCCGATAAAGCCGACAACTTCGCCGGCATTTACCGTGAATGACACGTCATGCAGCGCTTTGAATTTCCCGAAGCTTTTTTGCAGGCCTTGTACTTCTACAATGTTTGTCATAGCACTAAAACTCCTTCTTAACCAGTTTTAGTAACGTGCTTTCCAGTTTGAAAACAAAGCTTTAACCTCGAAATTAGTGAACTTTATACCCTATAAAAGTTCGTATTTATATAATATTCGCCTTGTTTTAAACCAAAGTTCATTTACAGTTTCAGTTATACACCCGAATTCCCGCATAGTCAATGCAAAAAAACATAAGTTTAGAACTCATATTTGTTTTATAATTCATAAATTTGCTAT
>NZ_NPBY01000052.1 GCF_002272015.1 Paenibacillus campinasensis
CTATATAATAAATAAGAAGAAGAAATACGAACTAAAAGCCTTCTTTAATTTTTTATTCATAATCGTCAGAAAGCAGGAATAAGGAATGAATGGTTTTGAAAAGAGGACCCAAGCGAAGAAAAATCAAGTTCTGGAGGCAACTTTTAACTTGATAAATACTGAAGTCGGCATCGAAAAAGTAACGATGGATGACATTGCTAGACATGCCAATGTTGGTAAAACGACAATCTTTAAGTATTTTGGGAGCAAAGAAAATCTGATCCATGAGGTGTTTAAGTATTTTATAACTCAAATGAGGGATGAGGCCCGAAAAATTATGGCCGAAAATAAACCGTTCGAAGAAACGATCATAGCCATGAGTCAAATAAAAATTCATTTTCTGGAGAAGATCAACAAGCAGTTTTATTTGGATTTAATGAGTTTTTTTACGGAGAAGGACGATGACGGATTATCTCTGATGATGCAGGACCACGTGAAGGAAAGCTACAGTCTCATGTTGGATTTGTTTCACCGCGGTCGTAAAGAAGGTAAGGTTGATCTGAAATACTCGGATGAGTTTCTTCTGATTTATTTCCAGGCCCTGGTTGAAGGGATCTCCAGCCCGCATATCTACTCGAAAATTCTCCCTTATACCGCTCAATGGACGGAATTACTGATAAAAGGGGTTGCTCCGAGCAAATAAAGCACTACGTTATGGCACAGTTGAAACAGCAGATCCCCATGCTGCGAGCTCAACACCAATGAATGAACGGGGTAGCCTCGTCCCGTACGAATAGGCTATAATCAGTAGAATCCATGATCCACAAGCTTCGTGGATCATGGTTATTTGACTTTGTCCTTGGAGGTCGGCAGCCATCAATAATCCTTCCGCAGACCATATCAAGATCGCGCCAGGTTTCTGGACTAGCCTGAGGAAGATCGGGGTGGAACCCCTGGATGTAGCGCGCCAAGCACGTTTACCGTTAACCGTCATCACCGAACCGTTAGTCACGACAGCACAATATTATTCGATCTGGCAAGCCTATGCCGAAATAGTCGGGGATATCGCTGCAGGAATCGTCGAGCTTGCAAGCACATACGAGACAGCTCAGTATCCGCCGGATGCTTTGGCGACCTTTCACGCTCGCGACTACCGGGACGCGTTGAACCGAATGGCGCGTTATAAGCGAATGTGCCCTCCGGAAAACTTGAGGATTCTGGAACAAGGCGATCAATGCTCGATTGAATTGGAGTGGCAGCATGCCGAGTTACCCGGACCACCGGTGCTTGTCGGTATTACGCTCGCCTATCTACTTGAGCTCGGGCGCCGGGGCACCGGCCATCACCTCAAGGCTCGATCCGTCGAGTTCATGCACCCTATGGGCGACGTTCAAGCCCTAGAAGAATATTTTGGCTGTCGCGTACAGACGGAGTCAGATCGCAACCGGCTAACGCTGAATTGCGAAGATCTGAACCGTCCGTTCACATCGTACAACGAAGAACTTCTTAAGATTCTGACTCCCGCCTTGGAGCGTACGTTAGATGAACGACAGAGTCAGCTCACCATAAGCGACAAGGTGAAGTGGATCTTGTCTCGATGCCTAACTCGAGGAAGATTCGACATTCAAACCATAGCTTTGGAGCTCGGAATGAGCAATCGTACCTTGCAGCGCAGGCTGACGGAAGAAGGCGTAAGCTTTAAGCAGTTGCTGACGACAACGAGGCGGGAGATGGCCATCGCTTACTTGGCCGACCCTGCGCTGGAGATCAAGGAGGTCGCATTTCTCGTCGGCTACGAGGATCAAAATTCATTTTATCGCGCGTTTCGCTCATGGACAGGAAAGACTCCAGCCAATTGGCGCGCCGCGCAAGAGAATTGGCGTTCGGCGCTAGTTACCGAGTAGGCACAACGATGTATCATAATCCCTATCCAAGATATAAGGAGTGCAGGAAGATGGATATGGGATTGAAGAACAAGACAGCTTTAGTAACGGGATCAACGAGAGGCATAGGCAAAGCGATTGCTCTTGAACTTGCCAGGGAAGGCGTTCATGTACTCATCAATGGCCGGGACAACGATGACGTTGAGCGCACGGTAACTGAGATCCAAGCAGCGTTCCCGGAAACGGAACCTCGAAATGCAGCCGCCGATCTCGTCGATTCGCGGCAAAGAGAAGCTCTATTCGCGAATTTCCCCCACGTCGATATCCTCGTCAACAGCATGGGCATCTATGAGATCATGTCCTATGACGACGTAGACGATGCCGTATGGGAGAAGTATTTCCGGACGAACTTTCTTGCTGCTAATCACTTAAGCAAGTTTTATTTGCCTTCCATGCTGAGTCGCGAATACGGCCGTATTATCTTCATCGCAAGTGAGGAAGCCGTTATGCCTTCCGGACAGATGCCTCAATCAATACGGTGTCACCAAATCGATGCTGTTGTCATTATCCAAAAGCTTGTCCAAGCTGACCCGCGGCGCTGAAGTTACAGTGAACACGATCCTGCCGGGACCGACCCTCTCCGAGAACGTGCTGCAGATCATTGAGAGCATATATGCGAACGAAGAGATGAGCTTCGAGGCTAAAGAGAAAGACTTTATGACGAAGAACGTTCCCCAATCCGAAATCGGGCGGTTTATCAGACCTGAGGAGATTGGCCGATTGACGGCTTTCCTTTGCAGCCCGATGGCTTCCGCCTTTAAAGGATCCCCGATCCGCATGGATGGGGGCATGGTACCAACAATCTTTTAATTCTTCGCTCTAACTAACAGAAAACATCAGAACAAGAGAGTTAGCTCCCCCACAGGCATTGGGCCAGCGGGGGGCTATTTTCATTTGGATTCAATTCAACCAATTGAAATCCGGACGCCTCAGACAAAGACTTTCTTCACTGCCTGCTAGAATTGCTCAATAGCGAGTACAAAGAGTCATGTGCCATTTCGAGCCATCAGCTCCAGCACCCACCAACCAGCTCGCTGGAGCGTATAATTAAAACCGACTTTTCACAAATAGCCTGTGGTAAAATAGGCACGATAACCCACAGAGCTGAGGTGATATGAATGATTACGGTTAAACCGCTAGAACCTCATGCGTTTGATTTTTTTATGGATATGCACTACGAATCGATTCACATCCTGGAGGGGAAGCCGGCGAAGCATGAGCTGCTTAACACGCCATCTCTTAAGAAATATCATGAAGGCTGGGGGAGAGAAGGAGACCGGGCATTAGTAGCGCTCCGGGATGGTCATCTCGCGGGGGCGGTATGGTACAGATTGTTCGACGCAACAAACAAGGGTTACGGGTACGTCGATGACGATACACCGGAGCTTGGCATCGCAGTCCATCCAGAATATCGAGGAAGCGGAATCGGACGAATCTTAATGCATGAAATCATCAAACAGGCAGAGCGCGATGGATACCCATCGCTTTCCTTGAGCGTCGACCCCCATAATTCTTCCGCCGTGAAGTTATATCAACACCTGGGATTTGTCTATTGGGGGATTTCCGGAACATCATGGACCATGAAACTTGATATTCAGTCCCCTTCGGCCTAGAACCCTCACGAGCTGCACCCTGTTGGCTGGGGACACGATACGGTCTGATAGAAGTCGCTATTATAGCGGCTTTTATTTTTTTATCGGTATACGATACGTTTATTGGATGTATGCTCATCAAGCGATGGTGTAACCAATCCTAAGCTTTTATTCCCCGCGATCCTGAGCGGAAGGGGCGAGAGCCTTCTTGTTAAGATCATTCAAGCATGCTGTTGAACATTACACAGCGGAACAAAAAATGCGTTAAATGGTGAAAGCTTTAGTAATCTCCAATAGGATGAGTACCATCTGCAGACTATCTGCGAAAGTAGGATGAATTCAAGTCGACAACCAAGACCCCCCCTATAAAACAAGGGGGGTTTAGGGTAGCAAACTTCTCGTCAATACTTAGTGACCTAAATTTCCCTAGCGGGCTGCTCACTGCGACGATTTGCGATTAGATATTCTGCCCACCTGAGACTTCGATTCTTTGTGCATTAACCCAGTGATTGTCAGATTCAAGCAGGTTGGCGACTACAGGACCGATATCCTCGGGCAGACCGACTCGACCAAGTGCTGTCATCGAGGCAAACGTGTCGTTGTAAGCAGGTATGTCGCGTACAGAGCCTCCTAGAAAATCGGTTTCGATTGCCCCAGGCGCAATAGTATTGGCGGTAATACCTCGGTGACCAAGTTCTTTAGCCATATAGATGGTCAGAATTTCGACCGCTCCCTTCGCCGCAGAGTAGGCGGAGAATCCAGGATAAGATACGCGAGTAAGACCAGATGAGAAATTCACAATACGGCCACCATCTGCGAGAAGTGGCAGAAGGGCCTGAGTTAAGAAAAACACACCCTTGACATGCACATTGAACAGGCTGTCGAATTGAGCTTCTGTTGTCTCGGCGAAGTCGCTCATTTCTCCGTGACCGGCATTGTTCACCAGATGATTGAACGTGGGGCGATCCCAAGTCGATTGCAAGGTCGAACGGACTGTCTCGGCAAAGGCCGCAAAGCTGGCGATGTTTCCAACATCGAGTTGTAGCGCCACTGCTTTACGACCCAGAGCTTCGATTTCAGCAACAACAGACTTTGCTTCTTCTACCTGGCTGCGATAGGTCAGGATGACATCACCGCCATGACGCGCAATACTGATGGCAGTATTGCGCCCAAGTCCGCGGCTGCCGCCAGTGACGATCGAGATATTTCTCATTGTAACTTCATCCTCTCTTGCATCATTATTTATTACACAGTTATCATAAGAAATAAAGTTCACTTGAAGTCAAGGTTTTTTTGACGAATTAATAATTATATAATTGAACGGAGAGATTCTGTGCTTTCATCGCTTTCGAACCTTTGTTT
>NZ_NPBY01000053.1 GCF_002272015.1 Paenibacillus campinasensis
AATTAAAAAATCCAAGAAATCATTTAAAGTAAACTTTAAGGGAAAGGAGATGAAACCTTACTAATGTGGACAATAGGAGAAGTAACTGAATTGACAGGAATCGCGGCTCCAACTCTTCGATATTACGAAAAGGAAGGACTGCTTCCACATGTGAAGAGAAATGAAAATGGAAAACGGTTATATGACGAAGAAGATTTAAGCTGGATACACTTTGTTACTGCACTTCGGGCGACAGGAATGCCGATTGCTCAAATTCAGAAATATGTGAACTTGTATAAAGAGGGAGATTCGACGATTTCGGAACGAAAAAGGATGATGCTTCTTCATAAAAAAGAAATTGAAAATAGTATAAGGGAACTCTATTTTAATTTGGACAAAATAAATTATAAACTCGCTCTATATGATGTATTAGAATCACAGCTTGAAAAGACTAGCATAAAAATTTGACATCGTTCACACCGCTTATCTTGTGTATGTTAATATATTGGACAATAATTGCTAGGGAAAAGGAGAACCGACTATGAAGATCGACCTTTCCGGAAAAACAGCCTTGATAACGGGGGCGACGGGAGAGCTTGGGCGTGTCATCGCCCGCACGCTTGCGGAATGCGGCGCGGATATTGCCTTGCATTACCATAGCAACGAAGCGAAAGCGCTGGAGCTGAAGAACGTAATTGAGGCGCTCGGGAGACGCGCCGTTGCTGTCCAGGCAGATGTCACAAAGCAGGATTCTATTGAGGCGCTGAAACAAAACGTCGAGGCCAGATTAGGTCATGTAGACATTGTCGTTGCGAACGCGGTTGTACAGTACAAGTGGACCTCTGTGCTGGAGCAGCCGGCCGAGGACTATACGAGTCAATTCGAGTCCTGCGTTCTGCAAAATGTTTATCTGGCGAAGGCTTTCATACCAGCCATGATCGAGAAGAAGGGCGTACGTTTCATCGGTATTAACACTGAGTGCTCCATGCAGAACTTCCCGTCTCAATCCGCTTATGTAGCTGGCAAAAGGGGCATGGACGGCGTTTATCGGGTGCTGGCGAAGGAAGTCGGCGAACATCAGATTACGGTCAACCAGGTAGCCCCGGGCTGGACCATCAGCGAACGCGAGCGCACGAACGGCATTGCTGAAAGCGACGATTATATCGCGCGTGTGCCGCTCAAGCGACGCGGCACCGATCAGGAAATCGCGAATGCCGTTGTCTTTCTGGCTTCAGACTTAGCCAGCTTCATCACCGGAGCATATATCCCAGTCAGCGGCGGCAACGTGATGCCGGCGATCTGAGCATTTGGCGAAACACGATCGAATCCTAAACAAATTGTAATTGTTTTTTGAACAATTAGTGGTGGATAGCAATACTTCAAGAATAAAAAGAAGGGGAATGAAATGATGAATGAATACGGTTCACTACATGAGTCAAACGGTCGTTATGCTTTAAGATTTGAACGGTTTTTCCCTCATAATCCAGAAGCTGTTTTCCTTGTCATTACGAAGCCTAGTTACTTCTCCCAATGGTACCCTTTCGCAACAGGGGAGATGGATCTCAGACTTGGTGGCAAGATTGCCTTCGATGACGGTGAAGGAACGACATATCAGGGTACCATTACAGAGTTAGAAAAGCCCTATATATTTGGTTTCCGTGAAGTTGATGATCTGATAAACATATCATTGCAGGAAGAGGGTAGCGGGTGTCGAATGATCTTTACCCATACTTTTAGCGATGATTCATGGGCAGTTAATACCGCAGCAGGATGGCATAGGTGTCTGGATGTATTGGACCAGATCATTAATGATAAACCAATTAAGTGGCACGATAACGCAACAAAGCTGCGTAAAATCTATAGTGAAGCATTTAATATGGAACGTTAAAATTATCAGATCATTCTAAGGCAATCGGTATAGCTAGCTCAAGCCTTATTGAGGTCGGGATTAAAAATAATAACCATCTTGAACCTGACGTAATATATGCGGTTCAAGATGGGATATTTGGGGTTATGCGCGTTTATCTATTTATTAGGCCATTTGCTGTTAGCGTTTGTTGTTACGAATGCCGATGTCCTTAATCATAACGTTACCTTTCGCGGTTTGGTCAAAAACAAAGCTGATTTTTCTGATGTCCTGCGGCACCAAGTTGGAGTTCGCTTTGATAAAGTCAGACACATCAAAGGTGAAGTTTTGAAAGATCGGCTCCTTGATTGTCTGAATGAACCCAAGCGGCCGTTTTGTGAGGACTCCTTCAAACATGGGAAGCAGAGGAGATACGTGGCTTAACGGCAAGCGGCTGACGTTTCCGTATTTATCTTCCACAGATACCGTCAAATCGACTAACGCATCCGTTTCACCGGTCTTACGATCTGCATCATTGTTTGCTATTGAAAATACTATGGTGCTTTTCTCAGACATTTCGATACCCGAATCGGGCAGAATGACTTTGTAGGCAGGAGTGGATGGTGCAGCCGTGTTATCCCATTCCAAGGAAACTGCGCTGTATTGGTCATCCGTAAGTTCCATCTTCACTTTGTCTTCCATCCAGGCTTTAAGTGACTCTCCTTCCAAGCGTCCACCGGGCAACGTCGTTGTCCCGGGATCATAATCCTCTTCATAGCTGCTGATCATAGTGGTGTTCCCATCCCAATAATTGCTAACATACATCGTTTCAGGCAGCCATTCCCTGGCGTATCCCAGATCTTTAAACACCATTCGGTATTGGTCATTCTGCTTGAGGGTGGCCTCTAAAAAGGATGAGATCAGCACTTCCGCCGCGCGAAACTGTTGTTCACCAGGGAGAAGTTCGGCGTTGTTAAACAGCATGTTTCCCACCCCTATAGCATCGTGTCTTCCCCATACAGTGTTGAACTGTCCATGATTCGCACCATAAATGTAAACATAAGATTTGAAGAATTCGCTGTTATCTGAGAATTGAGTACGGTAATATTGATTTGCTCCAACAAAAGAGTTGACGTCCATATCGTTGGAGCCGTGCAGGGCTAAATAGTTTATGTCCTGGAGTTCAATCGGTTTTCCGCTTGGTTTGTATTGCATGTCGGTACCAGCAATTGAGATAAGCGAACGAATGTTGAAATGGTAGTCGAACTTGATGTTTGCGTCCTCGGGATATGTCGTCAATTCATTATAAGCCGCAGCTATTGCAATGGCTTCGCCCCCTCGAGAATGTCCCATCAGCGCGATATGTTGCATGTCGACTTGGCCATAGAACGGATTTCCATCAACGGAGTTCCACTCATCCCACGTCTTCAAATGCTCCAGTAACAACCAACCTCTAGCGCGATTTTCGTCTTTCAATCCATCGAGAATAAACAGATCGTCGTACGGTGAAATATTCAGAAAATTCTCATCAATCGAAGCCAAAATATATCCACGACTTGCTAGCAAATTGCCCAAATAGGCATAGCCCGGATCGGAAAAGTCCGTCGCTAGATGGTTACCGTGTACAATTAACACTAGCGGGAAGGGGCCATCGCCATCAGGATACCAGACCGTGCCGTTTAACGGCATGGCTTCCGGACCAAAGCCAAAAGTGCTTGTCCGCCGGGAACTCCAGTTGCCCACAAAGGCAGAACCGTCAACGGATTCTGTCGTCAGTCGTCCTTCGACGTCAAGATCCTTACGGTACGTTGGATCGCTTGCATAGGTTATGGATTTTACGCGAAATGCTCCGGGTTCCGCTGGATCGGCCATGGTCGTCTGGTATTTCTCCGATATTTTGACGGTTTGCAGTGGGTAGGGAACTTGAAGCTCAGCATGACCATCGCTCGTGAGCCAGTATCCCAGCAAGCTGATCAAAACGAAAACCGCAGCAGCGCCTCCGCCTGCCGTTACTCTGACCCATCTTGCGGCATCGCGATATGCTCCCTTCATTAAGCGGTAAAGCAAGGCGCCAAGCAGGGATGAGGAAAGGATGATGGAAAAAAGAACAAGCAACGTTAGAGGCATGGGGCCTAAAAAGCTGATCAGCAGCAAACAAAATGAAGCCGTCATAAACCATATATAACGCGAAGGTATTTTTTTCGCCCAATGTAACAGCCCGGCAATGATGCCCGTAACAATCAGGATTGCAACCAGGGATAGTAAGGTACCTACGAAGTAGTCCGTAATGCCCCGTGATCCAAGATAATAATACGCTTGCACGAATACAATGCATAACGTTACGAAAGATAAAGCGAGTACGGCTCCCTTCCAACTTGAGTCAAGGGGAGTGACATTGGGTAGAGAAAGCTTAGGTAACGACCTTCCTTTACCTCCCTTTTGAGTATTTGGACTGATTATTTTCATGGATGTTCCGCCTTTCGAATTCTGTTCACTTCGCTCCCACGATTTAGCGCTGGATAAATTCAGTGGTAAACGAAGTGTCTTTCAAGGGGCTTCATTTAGCACTGAATGGATTATCGTTGCAATAGAAATGTGGGAGCCAGCTTTGAAAAGTATAAGGCAAAATTGAATTGGTAACCTCCGTCTGGAGGCGGACTTCGATCATGCCCATTTCAGTTGCTTATGATGCCCCTAATATACCTAAATCCGGAAAAGAGAAGCGTAGAATAGCTTTTTTCATAAATCGTGCCTCCATCGGTATATTAAAAAAATGGCCTTCAGTTGGAAGACCATTGTTAAGCACGAGTTACTGTTTGTTCGATATTACGTTATCAAGAAACTGATCTGCGTCGCTATTGAATTTCCAGTTGACCCCAAATTTATCAACTAGCATTCCAAAGCACGAAGACCAAGGATAACTGGATAATGGCATGATGACCTGGCCGCCAACAGACAAATGATTAAAGTATTCTTCCAGTTTTTGCTTATCGTGAATGACTAGACTAATCAGAATCGTATTCCCTTTCACCAGCTCACCTGTTACCGCCTTCATGGAAGGCAAGATGTCAGACATCATGATTTTCCCACCTGCGAATTCAATGGAAGACTCCATGATCATATTTAACTCATTTTCCGGCATTGGGTAGTTTGGATCTTGTGGGATATCCCCAAATTTCACTACTTTTACTTCAAATGCGCTTAAAGCCTCCGAATAAAATCCAATCGCTTGGTCTGCAATTCCATCAAAGTTTAAATAGGCAATAGCTGACATAAAACATAACCTCCTTCTTGTTATAAATGTAATATAGTTTATAAAATATGACAGATGTATGTCACCGTTTCCGTCTCATATTGAAGAAAAAAGAGGGGAGCCGATGGTAAGATTGAGAGCTCAACATCATGGTATTGCTGAAACAAGCTGCCTTACATCAAACTGGTGGAGGCGCACATCTTTTTTAAACTATGCTGTCTGCTAGCGTTTCCCATGAATCTAATAAGTTTCGAACGCTGCTCAATGAATGCATCGATGTTTTATCTGTAAATTCATGTATATATAGTCATATGAGATCACAAGAAATAGTAATGAATGGAAGACAAATTCAAATTGTTAATTTTGATGAAGGAATCATCATTGAGAACTATCGTGAAGGAGAAATAACAATAGGTACGAAAGGAAGTTTGTTAGTATAATCGAAGAAGTGACAACATCAGCTAACATTATATTCCGCGGCGGATCCTGTCAGCTCCTTGGTTCGCCCGAAGTTGGTCGGCAGAGCAGGGAACCAGGCGAACATCCCTGCGAACCTTAACCGTGGTCGCGGCGACCCCTCCGGGGCTTCAGGTTCTCGGGTTCGTGAACACAACTAGGTTCAGCGAAATATCCGAAAAACCTAAATTACAGCATCTTAAAAAACCAAGACTTAATCGAGGTGTATTCATGGGAGATTGTGTTTACTGCAATATTACATCCAAATTCGATCATGAAATTGTATTATGTAATGAGTATTGTATTTATACGCTGTTAAAAGTACAAGAAATAGAAGGTGCTGGCATAATTGTGCCGCGGGAACATCGTGAAACCTTATTTGATTTAAGTCAAGAAGAATGGAATGCAACCTATCAATTATTACATGAAGTAAAACAGTATATAGATAAGAAATATAAACCTGAAGGATATAATGTGGGTTGGAACTGTGGGCATGTAGGGGGGCAACATATATTTCATTCCCATTTACATATAATTCCTAGATATTCTAATGAACTATATGCAGGTAAAGGCATAAGATATTTATTCAAGAGCAAAGAGAATAGGAAGGATTAAAACAATATTTTATAGCTGACTCAAGGAAGGCGGATGCTTTATATAACACCGCATTCACGCTTCATCCTGAGAATAATAACAAGTCTAAGGAGGTGCATTTCCATCTCTTACACAAAACCAGTAATTACAGAACCATATCATGAATGTCCGGTTTGGATTGAGAGTGAGATAGAACTTAAAGAATACATTTGTTTGTCCCCCGAAAGTTCTGAACACGATGTTGAGTTATTTTTAATGCATCTATTCGGATACAACAACATTGATGTAAAACAGTCCATGAATGCGTCGTTTGATGAACTTCTGCAGAACGATAAGGTTGCAATTTCAGGTGGTGTTGCATTTTTTGAGAATGAAGAGAATTATATAATGCCAAGCTGCTGTTGCGGATTAGAAGAATGGGGGACAGTTTATACATCTATAAGGAATAGAATAAGTCCGTGGATGGGGCATGATCCGTCTCCAGGAATTACTTACCTTGATGATTATGTTAGAGTGTGGTCTGATGATCCCGAGTCAAACATAAAAACCAAGTTAACATTTATTGATTTTAGCTATTCAGAAGTTCTGAAGAGTTTAGCGAGGACAAAGGCTGATCTAATTGGCTTTATTGAGAATCCATTATTTTCATGGATTTCTAAGAGGGATGTAGAACTTGCCATTAAGTTTAAACTAAAGATGTATCAGTGGTTCATGGAAGATGTAATTGAAAGTAACTCGTAGGAGTCAGGAATTTCAGCTAACACAACACGCATCGGGTATTCGCTCTCGGTCCCAGAAGCGGCTTCGAAGAAGTGGTTGCTGTGAATACTACCCGCCATTCGCCGGGCGTCGTGAGCACGGAAACGTTATCTGAAATCGCTGCAGGAAAGAATAAGGAGAAGAGTAGATGATAAGGGGAATTAGTTTTGAAATTCCAAATGAATACGGAAGATATCTCGAAGATATATTAAAACCTTTTAAAGTAGAAGATCATAATTGGTGGATTGGTGGGGAAGAGTCATACATTATATTAGATGGCAAACTGGATGCACTTTTCTCGGGGTTAATTGAATGTATGGATGGTGTAACACTAAGAAACGTCATTAAGAATAACGATTATTATTTAATATTCCAAGACCTTAAAGCTTTTCCTAAAGGCAGTAAACCAATTGAAATTATAACTTACGATGATTTTCTCAGTAGTAACTGCGAATTGGCATTATTAGTTGTCGATAGTTCTTATACAACAATTTATTGCAAAAATGACAAGTTAGTAGAAGGGCTATATTCTAACGCCAAAAAAGAGGCCTATGCAAATATAAAATACATAACTGACGAGAATGATTTCAGAACAAGCCTTTCTGTATGGTAGGAAAGTATGAATGCAAGTAAATCATGAAGGCAGTGACACCGGATAACATTACATTCATACTTCGTCGCTGACACTCCTTGGTAGCCAAGAGGAATATCGTAGAAGCTTATTCAGGCGACACATTCAACCAGCTAAGTCTTACGACCCGCAACGTTTTAAGCCGCTTGAACGTCAGGAATGCATGAACGTTATAGGACGTTCTACTAGTTCACAGAGGGTATAGCGTTGGGTGCAACCAAAGAAGAGAGGTGATGTGAAAATGATGAAGGTAAAATTAAGGATTCCATTGTTTATATTTGCGCTAGGAATTTCGGTGTTTTTATCTAACTTGGTTAGTGGTGCTGAAAATATTGCTTATTTAGTTATTCTGATATCGTTAGTTGCTGTTTTTGAAAAAACGAACTTGAGTGAAAAAAAAGTTAATATCCTATATGGTGTATTAATAGCGATTGCGGGCTTAGCAATTGAATTTTTAACTGAGCCAGGAGATTACCTGCAGTTCTTTTAGTTGATAGTGCTCGGAAAGTGAAAAACAACTCCATCGGCTACTCAATCCGGCTGTCGCTGTTTCATTGACTAACGCGCTTCCGTTGTGCGAATCGTACGGATGCATCTACGCTTTTTCGATAATACGATATGTTACCTGCTATAAATTATAAATGAATCGCATTTTTTTATTTTATTTTTTGTACGATTGTACTAAAATAAAAACATGAGTAAAAAAAATAAACCAACTAACCAAAAACAAATGTCATTCATCGAAAAAGCCCGTAGAGCTCAAATTGTAAAATGTGCAATTGAGACAATCGCAGAGGTAGGTTACACTCAAGCCTCTTTAGGAGAGATTGCGAAACGCGCAAAAATCAGCAAGGGGGTCATTTCTTATCACTTTGCAAGTAAAGATGAACTATTGGAGCAAATATGTATCGAATACTATATAGCTTGGCAATCATACATTTCTCCACGCTTAGAAGCTCAAAAATCTCCTAAAGAAATGCTTCGAGTGTATATTGAATCCAATCTTGCATTTGTAGCTGAGAATCGGCAGCATTTTTTCGCTGTTTTAGAATTGGTTTCTAAAAATATAACTGCCGGGGGCGAGCTTCAGTTATCAGCAGACCATGATGAAGCTGTTTTGGTTCCAATTGAAAATATTCTCGCCCAAGGGGTGCAAGAAGGACTTTTTCGAAAATTCACCAAATCATCAGCAAGGGTGATGGCGTTAACAATAAGAAATGCCATTGACGGGTTCACCATGGAATTAATAAGAAAGCCTCATTTAGATGTTCAGGAATATACGAGAGAGCTGGTTACAATCTTCGATATATCAACTAAGAATTGATGTGTCACCAAGGGGGTTGCAATGTTTTACTATGATGTACTTTGCTATAATTGCAAAAAAACATTCAGGGTATACGAAGGATCATTAAAATATAAACAAGCTAAGGAAAGAAAGGTTAAGGTTTTTTGTTGCGAAGATTGTGCTGATAAAATACGCATTGAAGCAATTTTGAATTTTATGCGCGGGATTAATCGTTTTTAATTTTTGATATTCTCAACGATTATCTTCAAATAATGCACTAAAACGTCGCGACACAATTAAACCAAGCAACTCCGTCAATGGTGTAAATGCTAAAGAAATGAGTGGATTAATCCATAGATCAAGTCAATAAAATTTGACAACAAGTTGATAGGGAAAGAGCGCTGCTGGAGTTTCTCTACAGTACCGGCTGCCGAGTTGGAGAGGTGGAGAAGATCAATCTCCTAAAATTATTCAGGAAAAACGACACTGGAGCGAGAAATGGCAATCCGTTAGTAACCGATTAGTCCAAGATGGCACTTGGGCCGAAAAGGTTTCGGTGATTGATCAGGATCCCACGGGACTTGATCAATCACCTTTTTAATTCCTGAGTATAGTTTAGCGCTCTTGGACGCGCGGACCCGCTACAATTCGCATGAGTATATCCGCATCCGGCAGCTGATGATCATCATCGATTGGCATGTTGAGTGTAATCAATGCGGACAGTATGGTCAAAAATGCGGAGATGAGCTGGCAGGCATCGCCTTGTGCGAAATCCCCAGTCTGCTGGCCTTCCTCGAACAAAGGAAGCAGCAGATCAATATAGCGCTTCACGGAAAAATGCTGCAGCAGTTGTTTAGCTTCAGTCGGCACATCTTCAGCCGAATTGGCGTGCTGGATCAGCTTGAACGGATATTGTGTGCTTTCCTCTTTCAGAATGGTCGCAGTAAAGATGCGAAGTTTGTCATAAGGGGAACCAGGGATCTCGTAGATCCTCTCCATCTCCCGAGCAGTTTCCTCGGCAACTTGCCGGATCAGGGTGACGAACAGCTCTTCCTTCGATTCGAAAAACCGGTAGAGCTGGCCAGCACTAAGATTGGCTTCTTCAGCGATCATGCTCATCTTGGCTCCATGCAAGCCACGTTGGGCAAATATCTTTAAGGCAGCTTCTAAGATTTGCTGTCTTCGCGTTTCTCGCCGTTGAATCAACTGTTCTTCGGATAATGGTGTCACGGATTAGGCACTCCTTTTACTACTTATTTGCTGTATATGATCATGATGATGGCATAAGTTGCTCTATGGTTGCGAAGGGAGCTCGCTCAAATGAAGGAATCATTTGTTCCAGTCGTTCATGCAGCGGCCGATCCGAATCCTCGATCCATCGGTCTAACCATTGCTTAGCTTCACCGGAACCACCCGCAGCCAGCAAGGATGTGACCATATCCGCATTAAACAGTTCCTGCGGGGATAAGAACAAGGAGTTGACGAGCCAATATAATCCGAAAATGTCATAATTGTCATGCTCCGTAGACCATTTAAGGACATGTTCGAAATAGTGCTGCACGAACGTCAAACCTTGAATCGGTTGTGCACCGATGTGCTCCACGCCTTCCCAGCGAAGGTCAGACACGACATTTAACCACCAGGCCGGCTCGATGATTTCTTGTATCCGATTAAGGACTTCCAGTTCGAAGTCAGGTTTGGGGAGACTCAACTGTTGGTGAAGACATGCTTCAAGAATTTCCGCTTCTATCGCCGCAAGCGTCATTCCTTGTCCGTAAACAGGATCAAGTTGACAGAAGGCGTCTCCCATGACAAGCAATCCCGAAGGCCATCGTTCCATCTGTTCAAATCGCTGCCTTGTCAGTTCCGGAACCCGAAAACCACGTGGCTGCCCGATCGGTTCCAGTCCTTGCAGCGCTTCATTCAATAATGGGTTCCCTAGTTGCCGAATTTCTTGTTCAAATAATGCCGGATCGGTGGAGGGATAACGACCGTTCAAATTCCAGAGTACCATTTCTGCTATATCGTTTTCAATGATTGAAAAAGCGCCTGCATGTGACGCCGCGCGAGGATTGCCTTCCATGCGAATCCCATCCAGCTCTTCCTTGCGCCCTACAGGGATGCGATAACGTCGTGTACTGTACCCCAAAGATACTTTTAATCGCTCAGCCTGCGGAACTTCATACCCGAGCTCGGATAACCATTGAACAGTTTTGGAGAAACGGCCGCTCGTGTCGATGATAAGGTCTGCCGCCATCGTGATCTGCTGACGTTCACCCGAGGTACGCTCCCTGATAACAATGCCTGTTACTCGTGAATGATCTTCTGTCGTTTGAAGATGAATCACATCATTCAAGCCAAGCAAAAGAACATTATCGATACCCTGAATATAGCTGCGTATGACCCATTCGAACAGGGCCCTGCTGAATGACGCATCGTGATTTTGTTCGACTGCGATCATCGGGCCGTAAGGGCTGATAAGATGCGTGGTCTTCCCAAGCGTGGGGTGAGCTCCATTGTTGATTAATTCATTAATGAATCCAGGGAATAAACGGTTTAGAATAATCCTGCTGCGAGGCGTAAGCCGGTGGGGCTGAAAGGCCTGAGGTGTTCCGGGACGGTTTTCAGGCT
Organism: Paenibacillus campinasensis; assembly: GCF_002272015.1. GTDB lineage: Bacteria > Bacillota > Bacilli > Paenibacillales > Paenibacillaceae > Paenibacillus_AQ > Paenibacillus_AQ campinasensis. The sequence continues at coordinate 11,435 of NZ_NPBY01000053.1, forward strand.
CCTCAGGAAAAGCGTCTCGGTCCACAATGATAACCTCGCCATAAAATTCAGACAGTACTTTGGCTGCCAGCAGTCCGGCGATACCTCCACCAATAATAATCGCGCGTTCCATGTTCATAAATTCATTCCTCCTAATTTAAAATTACGACTGATATTTCAAAGAGTTGTCGAAATGGCCCATCGGGCCTATCGAACGGAGTAAAAATGGACGTGTTAGTATTAATTCATGAAATGACCTCCTTTCAAAAATGCTGAGTGCAAGTAACCCTGAAAAAAGCTAAAAAGAAAGTTCGAGTTTTGAGAATGAATGATTCATTCTTAAAGTAAGCCATTTATTTCGGATTGTCAATCCCTTCGAGTATTTTGGAGAGAATATGTAATTAACTTATGGAGGAATGGCGAATGATTCATCTTGATTTGAACATCCTCCATATCAGCTGAAATTAGGAAATTGCAATACCTAAAGACAGAACAGTTTTAATAGTTTGTTACAACCACCTTCATAAAGTTATTTGATATAGTTTTGATGTGCGAAAGGTAATTAGATCATAATTTGATGACCGATCGAAAGATGGGATAGATGAGGGGAGAAATTGATGGAACTTATTCTTCAAGACCTGAGGAAAGTTATGGCAAAAAACAAGTGTTGGCCGGCGGGGACTTTCGTTTTGAACAGGGAAAGATATATGGGCTGCTTGGGCGAAACGGGGCCGGAAAGACGACATTGTTCAATTGTTTAAGTAGGGAGACAGGGTATGAGTTTATTCGCTTCTTTATCGAGATGCATTGGCATGGCGACAAGGATATGTAAATTGACTTACAGTACTGGTTTATTAGGGTAGCGTCACAAATAGCTGTAATAACATGATCCCATAGAAAGTCGCTAATTTAGCGGCTTTTTTGTTTATCGGTACAAGTTCTTGTCCCGAGCCAAGGACAAAAACTTATACCGATTGCCGGAATGGACAAGAACTTAGTCCGATTACCGATTAGATAAGTATCTAATTGGGTTTCGAAGCAAAGCAATTGCATTAAATTTACGGCAGGATGATTGAAGATCAAACTCGTTGAGCCGTACTACAATTGAAGACGAATCTTTCTGCTTCACCTTATCTAGAAAAGGCAGGAGCATAAGTTGCCTTTATTCTGCCTTCTTGCGTGTTATGGTATTGGTTTCTACTGTACTAAACGATCCAAATCCGGCTGCAATTTGTTCCGCAAAACATACAGCATGATGGCACCGACAAGGAATGCGACGGCATCCGCAATAACGAGCGACCAGATCACCCCGTGGAAGCCGTTCATCCAATTGGCGATATAGAGCACAGGAATCAGAGTAACTCCTTGAATAACGGACATAATAAACGCGGCCGTTCCTTGCGCTGTTGCTTGGAAAATCCCCGTAAACAACGTGGTCATTCCTGTAATGAACAAGGATAAGAATGTCACATGCAAAATGTAGCTGCCCATTTCAATTAATTGCGGGTCATTCGTAAATAAACCGATTAAGTGATCGGAAATCAGATAGACGACGATACCGAATACGATGGCTAACGCCACAATCATTTTGATCGTAAATCCAATGGTTTGCTTCATCCGTAATGTATTCGCTGTAAAGGAAAAGGCAATGAGCGGCACCACTCCCTCGCATAAGCCCATCAGAATAAACTCAGGAAATTGCAATAAACGTGATGAAATTCCGTAAGCTGCTACGGCCGGATCTCCATATTCAATAAGAAAACGATTTAAGATGAGCGACATTGCACCCAAAAAGATACTCATAATAAAGACGGGAACTCCGATTTTGAATACATTGCTCAGAATCTCCTTGGAAGCCTTGAACCATTTTACGGAGACGGTTAAGAATTGGCTCTTGTATCCAATATGGAAGGCGTAGAATGCAATAGCAACCAAGTTGGAAATGACCGTAGCAGACGCAACGCCAATCACATCCCAATGAAACACGAAGATGACGAACGAATCGAGAATAATATTGACGACCACACTGAGAATCATACCGATCATCGATGTGATGGCTGCACCCTCCGAGCGCACGATATTCTCGAGCGTGAAGAATAATACGACGATTGGTGAACCGATAAGCATAATCATGACATAGTCCTTCGTGAATCCGAAGGAGTCATGCGTTGCCCCCAGGCCATAAATGATAGGATCGATCAACGGAAGACCGACGGCCATCACAATCAGACCGAGAACCAAACTGCTGTAAAAAGCGAATGAAGATACTTGCTTTACATCATCATATTTATTCTCACCGAGCAAACGAGAGATGAATGTACCGCTCCCCATGCCAATCATGGTGCCTAGCGCCATAATAATTGCGAATAACGGCAAAGTTAACGCGAGTGCGGTTAACATGGCGGTATTGTGAAGTGTACCAAGGAAATAGGCATTCAAGATGGAATAGATGACACTCAATGACGTGCCTAGCATCATAGGTACAGCGAAGTGAGCTACGGCTTTTGCGACCGGGGCTTTTTCAAAGTAACGGAGGTTTTCTGCATCCATGCGGGTCACTACTTTCTTTATTTATTTCGGGTTCAATCTTACAGTGTTAGATTGAACCTTACAGTGTAAGATGATATCATGATCCTATGAACCTGTAAAGCATAAACTTACACTGTTAGATAAAGGGCGGATAACGATGAAAAAACAGCAACCTCAGATTTCGGAGGATAGGATTTTGGAAGCCTCGTGGGAGTTACTTGGTGAGGAGGGGATCGAGAAATTCAGCATGAGAAGATTGGCCGTTAGGCTAGGGATTCAGGCTCCGTCTATATACTGGTACTTTAAGAGCAAGCAGAATCTCTACCAGCGTCTGGCCAACCAGGTATCGAAAATCATTCTGGATGAGTACCGCTCCGAGGGGGACTGGAAGGAGCAGCTGAAGGGGCTTGCGGTAACGGTCCGAAGCGTGCTCAGCCGGTATCCCTGCTCCACGCAGCTCATGATGTCGACGCTGCCCCACGAACCGGACATCATCCGGTTCACCAACCGTATGCTGCTCTGCGTGGAATCGACGCCGCTTGAGCAAGAGCAAAAAATACAAACGGTTCTTACGATTATGAATTATGTCTTCAACTTCGTTCTGGATGATTATGAGCACCAGCGCAATGTCTCCGCGATTCTTAAGGACCATGGAGCGGGGGCGCTTCCGGGTGAGGAAATGACTCGCCTTCTGGATTCTATGAGCGAGACGGATGCGGGACTGTTCCGGAGAATGTTCACGAACGGGCTGTTCGAACTGATGGGGTCCGACAAGGCGTTCGAGTTCGGGTTGAAGTTGATTCTGCTCGGGATTGAGCAGGTGATAAAGGAGCAGGAGAAGTAGGAACTAAGAACCGCCCATCCGGTGATCGGATGAGCGGTTTCGAATGAGCTTACCGTTTAATCGCACCAAACTGCGCTATAGATGATACGGGGGGGCGCCTTACCAGAAGTAGGGCGAAATTTTTGTTCAGTGTGGTGGAGAGAAACATTTATCTCAGGGGACAGGATCATGTTCCCATTGAAAGCTGCTAATTTAGCGGCTTTTTTATTTTATTGGTACAAGTGCTTGTCCCGAGTCGAGGACAAGAACATATTCAAATTGCCGATTAGATGTATAACTAAAGGTCTCGCTTAAACTTAATGTCTTCTGAACATATCTCCTGGAGATGACCGAGATCAGTAGCAACCGATGAGTCAAAAATGTCCTGATGCAAAATCAAACTTTTTCTCATATAAGGAGTTATTATATGTAAGAGAGTCTAATTGATTCCAGTAAAGATGGAAATGAAGTTTCTTCTGAAGGAGGTAGGGGGTTGCATATTTCTGGGATTTGAAAACAGATAACATTAATGGCGTAAATGCTAATATGCATTTTAAAAAAGGAATGGATTAATTCATGATCAAGTCAATAAAATTTGACAACAAGTTGATTTTACTTTTAGTTGCCGTAATTATATTGCTTGCTGGTGTTGTGATGTTGAGTAGGATGAATGAGGGCGATCAGAAGTCCATTGTACACAAGGTAGCCGCTGATGCTGACCGTTATACGGCCGGTGATGTGGAGGGTTTGGTGAAAAATGCAGATTATATTGTTACAGGAAAATTTGAGCGCTCTTCGGAAGCGTGGGAAATGCGTAAAGAGCCTTATTACAAAGAAGGAGACCTTTACAATTTTAAAGTAGACACCAATTTACTTGGAGATCTCACTGAAATTATAAAGGTAGGAATTCCCCACTTCCAAAGACTTACCACATCAATAGAGGGAAAGGAGTACAGTGCAGATATCATTGAACCTAATTATGTGAAGCCTGAAACTGATAAACAGTATGTGTTATTTTTGAGTAAATATAATGATATTTATGTGCCTTCTGTGTCTCCGTTTATTATAGAAATAGATGATCAGGACGCCGCCATTCTAAAATACAACTCGGATAACGCTCCGAAAACTTTTAAAATATCTGGAACTGAAAGCATTGAATTTAGTGGGGATGGTAATGATTACAGTGAAATTGACGAAATTACAGGCATGGATAAGAGCACGCTCATTGAAGCTATAAAAAATCAGATTCAGCAAAAATAAACCAATTATATAAATTAGAAATTCAAATGTAGTAAAGGCTTAATATGATCAGCAGCGGCACTAAACTGATCAGAAAATTCCTTAGGAGGAAAGTGGAATTGACACTACTGTTAGCTACTTAATTGGTGTCTATTCAAATACAGGGATTTTTAAATGGTATGATGGTGTGACTGATGTTCCTACGCAAGTTGGGTTTGATTTCGTATGTAAACCTGTTGGTGGGGAGTTATTAGCTGTTACTGAGGAAACTGTGGAACTATAACATTGATCAATTGCAAAAATTTGTGTCGAGGGACAAGAACATATTCCCATTGAAGTCGCTAATTTAGCGGCTTTTTTATTTTATCGGTACAAGTTCTTGTCCTTTGCTCGGGACAAGAACTTGTACCGATTACCGGAATGGACAAGAACATAGTCCGATTGCCGATTAGGTGTATATCTAAACATTAACCACATGCACTTCAAACTTCATTAAGTACCATGATACATAACAATGTTTAAATTGTTTAAGGAAAACTGACACGCTGAGAGGTTAAACACGATCAGCTAGACATTAATAAAGCGAAATATCAGACTGAAACTGTCAGTTGAGGACAAGAACTTCTACCGATTGCCGAGAGGGACAAGAACATGTTCCTATTTCCGATTAGATATATCTCTAAACAATGACCATATGTACTTAAAACCTCATTAAGCACCTTAATACATGAAAATATTCAAATTGTTATGGGACAACTGATACGCTTATAAGGTAAACACAAGTGTTAAAATTACGAAATATCGGTAATGGAACTATTGGTTGAGGACAAGAACATAGTCCGATTGCCGATTAGTTGAGCATCAAAATAGAAAACGATGTGATTTAAATCTCAGCGTACTGTAGCACAGTTTTCAATTTTTTATGGAATAAACAGCTCGATAAAAATAAAAATAAACGGATATGTATTAAAAAAAGCGAAATATTGGCACTAGAACTAGCTACTGAGGACAAGAACTTGTACCGATTACCGAATTAGACAAGAACATGTTCTCATTGTCGATTAGGCGTTTATCTAATCGTTATTAAATCATTAAACTAACGGGAACCGATAGCTCAATAATATAAAAAAACAGCCGACCAACTTATAATGTATGTAGTTCATGAACTATCTCAAGGTACAAGTACACATGCTCAGGACAATAGCCTTGCTAAGACTCGTGAAGACCGTTACGAATGCAACGGAGTCATAACGTTACTGAGTGTATTGATCTGCAATGATTTAATTTCACATAGTATAAGCCTGATTTTTCTCCACGACGAATGAAGAGAAATCAGGCTTTGTATTATAATTTGTATTGCATTAGAATACGATCAACTAACTTTCAGAAGACATGGCAATGGCTTTCGTTTCATGAACTGTCCCGTAAGGATGCTCAGGCGGCGCATAGATCACGTACACTTTAAGAGGTATACTGCCTGTGTTGGTGATATTGTGCCATTTTCCAGCAGGCACCATAACGGCATAGTCCTCACAGGCCATCGTTTGAAAATTCAATTTGTCTTTCTCGTCTCCCATTTGCACAAGTCCCTGACCTTCTTCAATCCGTATGAATTGATCGGTTGTCGGATGGACTTCCAGACCGATATCTTCGCCAACACGGATACTCATCAGAGTCACTTGAAAATGCTTTCCTGTCCATAGAGACGTACGATAATTTTGATTATACTTTGCGGCTTGATCAATATTGATTACAAGTGGTTGTTGTCCATAATCTCTCAATTCTATATTTCCACCAGGGTGACTAAGGTTCACATTTCCATGGCGATACGGAGGGCTGAGCCCCTGTCCGTTGTTATTCGGGATGTTAGGCATCGGATTATGCCACTGATTTTGATGAAATAATCTATGGTACATACTCATTCTCCTTTTGGTGAAGTGTTTACTCACACTCTATGCAGCTGCCTATATATAGATATACAACTTTGCAAAAATGGGCAGGAGCCTATGACGTGGAACGTTTATATAAGGCTCTAGGCGGAAGAAAATGGACATGGAAAGCAAAAGCGGAGAAGGTGGTGAAGACGAGAGACAATGAAAGATATCCTGTACAAATACCTGTCAAGATGGACTTCTCTTAGTAAGAAAGATTAGCATGCCATAGTGAACGAAATCCGTTTGGAGGAGAATCAAAAGGAACCGTTCTATTTACTCAAGGAGATAACCTTACAGCTTGCTATTTCATCTTGAAAGGCTGTGTAAGGCAGTATTTGATTGATGAGGATAGCAGAGAGACCACGTCTAATTTTTATACCGAAGAGTAAGCCATCGCGATCGTCAATCATCATAAACCAGATAAGTCTTCCGATTACACTTTTGTAAGCGTAGAAGATTCGGTTATGGTGGTGGGCGATCTGGATAAGGAAATGGACATGGACATGGACATGAAACATCCTCAATTGGAATCCATAACTCGCAGAATGATGGATGAGAATTTTGGCCAGGTCCAGAATGAATTCGTTGCTTTTATTGCTTCTTCGCCTGAAGAACGCGTCAAGACACTCTTAAATAAACGCCGCTCTCTTATCTATCATCAAAGGTTTACTTAAAAGAGGCTCTTGCAACGTGACTTGCAATCAATCCTTTCTTGGAGTTCCTCAGTAAACAGTGTCAGTCACTTGCATAAACTTCGTTGGTGCGGAATACGCCGAGAGGAATGGCCTAGAAGTAGGTTATTATGTGGCAAGCAAAAAAATGAAACAAACTACTTATAGTATTTGAGTAAACGAGCCAACCAGCTTAGTGGTGGGCTTTTTTTATGAATTTTATTGCTCTTAACATACAAAGTTTAAAAGGGATATAGGTCAATTTCTGTTTTCCAGAGGTTTGGAGCGACATCAAGTGAAAAGATTGGCGGTTTTTTGTGTTTAACCCGGACCAGATAAATTATGAATGGAAATGGGAAAGTAAACGGCAATCGGTACATGTTCTTGACCCAGCTGAAAATCAAATAACCAAGATATCCAAAAAAACAGTCTAGACACTTGTTATAAAATCAAATTTTTGAATCCGTGAAACCGAAAAGATTAATTGTTTATTTGTTTAACCTGGACCCAGATAAATTGAGGAGTGGAAATCCTTTAACGGTATATGTTCTTGTCTTCCGATGTAGAACGACATAAAGTTAACAACCAAGAAACCCCTTATAAAACAAGGAGTTTTTGATTATTGGTAGGGAACTTTGTGTCAATTTTTAGTGACATAAAGTTCCCTACCATCCTAGAGAACAAAAGAAATTAAGAGGTAACTACATACAAAGGGCAATCCTCATGTACGTGAGGCTGAAAGTCTGAATTATATCAGCAAAACGTGCTCTTCCAAAGATTTCAATTCGTTTATTTTTAGTTTATCTTTATGAGGTAATATGTATCTGTTGAACCGATGCAGTGGTTAAAGGGAACGTGGCGAACAGTTGACATTAGGTTCGGATAAAGCGTCACGTAATGAATAGTGATACGCCGTATTGATGTTATTCCATTCAAAAGGATTTCTTGAATTCTTCTTTGTTATCTGTTGAAGATGTTAGCTGATTTGAATTAAGGTGCTAACTCTGTAGGGGAGGAGTGTATGTTGAAAATCCTGAAAGTTTGCTTGCTAATCGTTGGAATAGTCATTCTTAGTCTTATTATTGCGAAGTCCATTCAAGTTGGGATACTCACTCAGTATATAAGAATGTTTAATAAAACTAATTCACTAACAGTAAGTCTGCCAGTTAATTGGTTAGTCTTATGAAATCATTTTTTATGGATACAAACATTCATAATACCAATTACGCCTATTAATAACAAAGTCCAGCAATAATTGTGCTGGACTTTGTTATTAATTTTATTCATCAAGTCAAATTATTATACTAGATTTGATCTTTAATCATTTTCCAACACTCACTTTTTATTATTGGTGTGTTCATTTAAAAATTCCACCATTGCTTCATAACTATCTTTAGCAGCCTCAGGATCGTTCTTCAAGTTTGACATATAACCATGTTTTGTTTTTCCGTATTTATTAATGTCTGGATAAAAGTACAGATTATCAACTCCAGCTTCTGTCAGTTTATCAGACATATGCTGCATATCCTTAGGAAAACCGTCATCAGTCCCTGCCGTAAGAAATGTCGCTGGATAATCGCTGTTAATATAGTTAATTGCATTATACTGATTGGCTATCTCTTTATTATTAAAGAACACAGAATCATCTAAATAATTTCCTATGAGTACTTTAATTGAAAAATTATCAAAAGAAGGAATATCAAGCGGTGCATCATCAACAACAAGCGCTTTAACATCATCTGTAGTTAATTTAGGCGATTCTGCGAAGTTAAAAGCTTTCGCGTAGTCAGAATTAGATAGGATGGCACCATACTGTGCTGTCATAATTGCCCCCGCAGAACCTCCCATGATGACAACATTATGCATATTGAGTCCAAATTCTTCAGCATGGTCGACTAGATAATTGATTGCCTGATTCATTTGAATGACTGGCACAGGAAAATGGTGATCTGGAACTAGTGCATAATCTACATTCACCAAATTATATCCTTCTAATACAAGCTTATCATATAGATAATTAGAATCATTGTTCGCTGCCAATGGATCTCCCATTGATTTTGAACCTGCAAAATATCCTCCGCCGTGGAAATAAATAAGGGTTGGTCGATCTATGGTCTTATCCTCATTTGGATAAGATATATCAAGAAAACTATTGGGATATACATCAGCATATTTCAAGTCACTTACATAATACACTCCATTTTCTTTTGTTGTTTCAATAGGTTCCTGCAATGGTTCAAAGGAATTAATTGGAGAATTTCCATACAATAATTTCTGTATGCCGCCAACTATAATTCCTGGATTATAACTAACATACAGAAACAAGGATCCAAATAGTACAACTATAGTAAGTAGAGTTATACCCATAATATTAAATAATTTCTTCTTTTTTCTTTTCTTGGGTTCAATCATCTTTCCGTTCATTTCGTTTGACACGTTATCAATTAGATTTTTCATGTTGATTCCTCCTGTTAATCTTGTTATCAGACGTTAACTGACGCATATTTTTGGCCTGAAATCACGATTATTTGTGATAGACTGAACCAGAAACGTTCCTCATGGTTTGAATGACCTAAGTATAGCTGTAAAAAATAAACTGAAAATCAACTGAATTTAATGATATCCATGGGGCAACGGATTATAACAGGTAATCAAGTAATCATTGGATAGGGAAAAAGATCTCAATATATGCAATAAACTATTGATTATTGAAGGATGGAAGATTCACAGTGGGATAAGAGAAAGTGTGTATTAACGATGACTTGTGTAATTGATTATTTGCAGAAACAAATTTATTGCTAACGGATGGGTTGCATACTTTTTTGCCTGACTGCTCTCTTGAACACACAGATGCAAGCATTTGAAGACCAAAATTGTTCGTACGATTGCGTAAAGTTCTCTTGAACCGTTTTGGCCATATTCCATATTTAAATGAATTAGTCATCAACAGCGTACCTAATCGATCGCAGGCATCAAGAGGGCTCGGGAAATCGGATTATAAGAAGAACGCATGGCATTAAAGTATGTCGCCTTATGGAGTTCTTTATTATGTTCTTCAGGACAGTTAAAAGTAAAAATACCGTTTGAGTCAAATAGTCCAGTAAGATAGCTGAACTCGGACACATTAATCATTGACAGAAGTATCACCACAAACGCTAAGACGTGGTCAGTCTAGTGTCTATTAATGAGAGAAGGATCGTATAGTACATCGCGCCTTCTTTTTATTGTTTTTTCACAACTTTGCTTGATTAGAGAATGTAGGGAGAACCTTCATTATTCTGAAGTAACAACTGAAAAACGGCTCCAGATATTATTATTTTTTCAGTTTACTTTAAGCAACTAAATTTAGTTATATCGAAATACAGAGTGTTCATTTTACTATTACACCATTATGAACTAGGAGATAGGAGGATCAGTCAAATAAGATTACCAAATGGAATGATATTGACCAACTAATATTATGCATAGGAGAAATGGAATTTTGAAAAAATACAAAAAGAAAATTATAATATTACTGGTTTTAATTGTAGTAGTATCTGTAATCATTCTGTTAACGCTATGGCAAAACACAGGAAGAATAACAAAGCCGGAAGCAGTGAAAATAAACGAAACGACGTATCAATTTACAGATGGTTTAAATGTTTCAAATATGTATCTGCTTCTTGGAAGTGAGAAAGCACTTTTGATAGATACGGGTAATGGGCGTCAGATTTGCCCCAAGCAATTGGCGAGATTACCGACTTGCCACTAACCGTAGTTAATACACATGGACACTGTGATCATACCCATGGAAATTATCTTTTTGAATCCGTTTATTTATCCGAGAAGGATAAAGAGGTATTTAACAGACATAACGACCCGGAAGTTATACAAGAGATTTTGGATCAAGTACCATTTTTGATTCGCCTACTAGCCAAGCCTTCCACTGACCGAACATTGTCTGTACCCGTTCCACCCCCAACCAAGCCTTTACCAGAGGAAGGTTATTTTGAACTAGGAGACCGATTGGTGCGAATTATTGAAACACCAGGACATACTCCTGGGTCCATAAGCCTTTTAGATGAGAAAAATGATATTCTTTTTGCAGGAGATACTATTGTCGGACATGGAATGCTTTTGAATCAGCCGGAAAGCTCAGATGTGGAATCATTTCGTGATATCATATACATGTTAGAGGACCTAGCTG
>NZ_NPBY01000054.1 GCF_002272015.1 Paenibacillus campinasensis
TATCATATACATGTTAGAGGACCTAGCTGAACGCGGAAATTTCACATAAATTTATGGCGGACATGAAAAAATTCCTTCTAGAAAAGAAATATTGGAAATATATGAAGAAATCTGTGATCAAATTATAAATGGAAACATTTCGGATGAAGACCTCGAAAAGGGAGTAGCTGAATATAAGGGCGTAACAATCTCATTTGATCCGCAAAAGATAAAAAAAGAAGAGTTTAAAAAATAGAAATTGCCTCGTTATTAAGAAGGAACTGGAAAAGCTTAAGGGTTAACGTTGTCATAAAGACGCCGTTAGCCTTCTGTTGTTTATCCGGTCCTCGGAAAATAAAGAGTGCAAAACCTTTGCTTGAATTCCTATATATCATCTATAAATGCGTAGACCTTTAAGCTAAGCAAAAGTTTTCATGAGTATCTCAGGGACATTCAGTTTTGCAACTCTGAATTAACTGAATATAACGCAAGATTCAGTAATAGATCGGAACGATAAGGAAATCGATTTTAATTGAACTATACACTAATATAGTTGGAACATATCGAGATTTGGGCCACCATGCAGGATATAGTGGGATAGAAAAAAGGGTCTGGTCGGCCTCATCCTTATGAAATTTATTCTGCGGTACTACCTTTTGTATACTTATCAAAAAATTGCACTAGTCTCCTAAAACTTTTTTGAGCATTTCTGTCTGTTTTTATATTGGCTAAGTAACCATGTGCGATTTCACCATGTGTCTTATCAAGGTAAAAATAGTCATTATCTGTCTGATATGACGTAAGTTCATTCGATAATGTCTTCATGTCTTCAGGAAATCCATCTGTATTGGCAGCAGTTATAGAAGAAGGTGGAAAATTATCATTTAAGTGTAATAGAGTATTAAATTGTTTTACCGCTTCGCTAACTTTTAGAATATTAGCTCCTAAGTAGTTTCCAAATAATATTTCCTCACTAAATGTAAGGTTATTAGGCGCTAAAAGGGCATCTTCAATAACAAGAGCTTTCACATCATCTGTAGTAAGTAAGGGTTCAATATCAAGACTATTCGCATATTCTTGATTTGAGATAATTGTACCATATTGGCTTGTAAGTATTGATCCTGCAGAGCTACCCATAACAACAACATTTTCCATATTTAAATTATACTTTACGCTGCTATTTACCAAAAAGTTAATGGCTTGATTCATTTGAAGGACAGGAACCGGAAATTTATAATCAGGTACTAAAGCATAACTGACGTTAACCATATTGTATCCATTTTCCACGAAGCTTATCGAATAGCATATTGGTATCATCATTTACTGCCATTGGATCTCCCATTGCCTTGTCACCTTCGAAATATCCCCTACCATGAAAGAAAACGATCGTCGGTCTCTTTATTAAGCTATCCGTATTAGGATATTCATCAGCATACTTGATGTCATTCACATAGAGTATGCCATTGCTCTTTACTTTTCTACCAGGTGGATTAAAAGGTTCAAAGGAATTAATCGGTTTTCCTTTGTATTATGCATCTTGAATGAAGCCAATAATAACTTCTGGATGTGAACGTTCATAAAAAGCAGCTGCTACATTTTAACGCTAGCGATAATAGAACGATACCCATTATTTTAGGTTCTTGTGCTTTTTTCTGGAAATAATTTAAATCATTTGATTTTTTTTATTTGCTTCCTCCTGTTTCTTGTCAGTAAACGCTACAATGGCTCTAATGTACCTTTACAAAATAAACTGAAAATCAATTGATTTAAACGATATTGTTTATGTTCAATTTACCTTTTAACGATAAAATGAGATAACTTATTAGTAATTGAAGGAGATATTTATATGTTAAACATATTAGTGGTAGAGGATGACGAAAGTACCAGAAAGTTAATGTGTGTGGTCTTACAAACGAGAGGATTCAAAACATACTGGGCCGAAGACGGGATAAAAGCGCTTGAGATCATTGAGAGGCAACATATAGATTTAGTGGTACTTGATTTAATGATGCCGAAGATGGACGGTTACGAATTGACACGGCAACTTCGGGTAATATCGGAACACCTCCCGATATTGATGGTTACAGCCAAACAGGAACCGAAAGATAAAAGGCAGGGATTTCTTGCTGGTACCGATGACTATATGACAAAACCGGTAGATGAAGAGGAACTGCTTCTCCGGATTAAAGCCCTCCTTCGCAGAGCGCGGATTGCCAGTGAACACAAGCTAACCATCGGGAACGTTGTACTCGACTATGATACGCTGGCAGTAACACGCGAAGAAGAAGTTAACATCCTTCCAGCAAAAGAATTTTACCTGCTATTTAAATTACTTTCATATCCAAACATGATATTCACCCGTTTGCAGCTTATGGATGAAATTTGGGGTATGGAATCGGAAACAGATGACCACACACTAACAGTCCATATCAATCGCTTGCGTAACCGTTTTCGAGAATGGAAAGAGTTTGAGATTATCGCGGTTAGAGGACTCGGTTATAAGGCGGTGCTCCAAACCAAATGAAAGAATTTTTTCGCAAACGAATAAGTCTTACGATCACGTTGGTCATGTTTGTTTTCGGTGTGTTGGTGGCTACATTGCTACTGTTAATCGGCTTTAGCATTCTCCTGCAAAATCTGGATATTATTTCGCTTGCTCCTTCTCCGAGCCAAGGATTAGGTGAACGTCTCTTTTCAATTCTTTTTCTTTTCGGCCTATGCGTATTGATAGGAACTTCACTTACTGCATTTCTCAGCAAAAAAGCCTTAAATCCTATACGCAAGGTCATTGACTCCATCCATAGGGTTGCAGATGGCGACTTTAGCGTAAAAGTGAATTTGAAAGGAATTGGAGAATTAGAAGAATTGTCAGAAAGCTTTAATAAAATGACGAAAGAACTTGCGAGTATTGAGACGCTAAGAAGTGATTTCATCAACAACTTTTCCCATGAATTTAAAACACCTATTGTTTCGATTCGTGGTTTTGCCAAAATTCTAAAAGAGAATCCTTTATCTGAGGAAGAAAGGCAAGAATATCTTGATATTATCATCAAGGAATCTGAGCGTTTAGCTACACTCTCCACCAATGTGCTTACTTTGGCGAAATATGAGAATCTTGAAATTCTAATGGATAAAAATCCGTTTAGATTAGATGAACAGATCAGAAGAACCATCATATTAATGGAACCTAAGTGGTCAGCTAAGGATATAACCATTAATTTGCAATTAGACAAAATCGTTTACAGTGGGAATGAAGAAGTGATCCAGCAGATTTGGATCAATCTTTTGGATAATGCCATTAAATTTTCCCATACAGATGGTTTGATTGAAATCACCCTTGCCATCTTTAATGAAGAGATTCATTTTAGTATCCAGGATCACGGGATTGGCATGAATGAACATACGCAAGCTCATCTTTTTGATAAGTTCTTTCAGGGCGATTCTTCTCATGCTAAAAAAGGATACGGGCTTGGACTTCCTCTTGTAAAACGTATAATAGAACTGTGCAATGGCGATATTATCGTACAAAGCGAGCAGGGAAGAGGCAGTAAATTTAGCGTAGTCTTCTATAGATAAACTGGATGTATTTGACGTAAAAACAGCTGGTAACCGGACACTTCCGGCGTCAGCTGTTTTTTTGCATTTGAGCATTTCCAGCTGTATTCTCCTCATATTCGTAATAGGCTACTGGGTTGAGCCAATCACTTAAGTCACATTAAGAATGCGATACATATGATTGAATTCCTCTATATATTCGTCAAAATGCGCTCACCTATAATTAAGAGTGTAGCCGCCATAAATGATTCCTGATCATTGAGTGGTGTGCTTCAGCCTAAATTAGCTGTATATAGTGACAAAGTTAAACAGATCACCAAATAAAGGAGAACGATGATATTGGAGTTATATCCCTATGAATTGGAGCATATTGAGACCTTGCGGCGTCATGCATCAGAATGTATGGTTCTGTTGAAGGCAAATGGCGATTTCCCACTTAGCAAAAACGGCGAGATCGCTCTATACGGCAGTGGCTCACGCCAGACGATCAAAGGCGGTACCGGCTCAGGTGACGTGAACTCTCGGTTCTATGTCACAGTAGAGCAAGGCTTGGAGAATGCTGGGTTTACAATCACCACCAAGGACTGGATGGATCGTTACGATCGTGTGCAGGAGCTGGCTCATCAGGAGTTTGTCGCTGGCATCAAGTTCAAAGCTCAAGCCACCGGCGTTCCAGCGATCATGCTGGGAATGGGCGCGGTGATGCCTGAACCGGAATATGAACTGCCGATTGAAGGAGCGGGCGATACTGCGATCTACGTGCTTTCTCGTAATTCGGGAGAAGGATCTGACCGTAATGTCGTAGGCGGTGACGTGTTGCTGACAGAAACCGAAATCCGCGACATTAGGGCAATTGCCCATACCTACAAACAATTCATGCTGGTCCTGAATGTTGGCGGTGTGGTTGACCTTACCCCGGTAATAGAAGTACCGAATATCCTAATTTTATCCCAACTTGGTGTGGTCACCGGCGATGCATTAGCTGACGTGCTTCTTGGCAAAAACTGTCCTTCCGGCAAGCTGACGACCACTTGGGCCGCCTGGGAAGATTATTCTCCAATCGGAGACTTCGGCCTTGAGGACGACACCCGCTATCGAGAAGGAGTCTATGTCGGTTACCGCTATTTTGACAGTGTATCCCAAACTCCGCTGTTCCCCTTCGGTTTCGGGCTTAGCTATACGAAATTCAGTATTGTTGAGTCTGTTGCCTCACTGGATGGTAGCCGTGTCAACGTAAACGTAACTGTGAAAAACGTGGGCTCTTCTTCTGGCAAGGAAGTTGTTCAGTTGTACGTCTCGGTTCCCTCCGGGAAGCTGGATCAACCGTTCCAGACGCTCGCAGCATTTGCCAAGACCGAAGAGTTAGACGCAGGACAGGGACAACAAATAATGCTGAGCTTTGCAATGGAAGAACTCACTTCTTACTACACAGAGCGTACGGTTGATGTGCTGGAAGCAGGAGATTATCTGCTGCGTGTGGGCAGTAGCAGCCGGGACACCCACATTTGCGGCATCGTTCGCATGAACCAGGAGGTAATTACGCGGCAGCTATCCCACGCAGGCGGCACGCCGGATTTCGAGGACTGGAAGCCGGAAGCTCAGCAATGGACTTATGCCGGGGAATCCGATAAAAGAGCCAATGCTCCGGTATTGATTCTTAGTGCCGATGACTTTGTTGCAGGGGTGAATCCTGCGATACCGGAAATCGACTCTGCTGTAAGGAATATGGTCGAAGGTCTGTCAGACAGTGAATTGGCCTGGCTCTGTGTAGGGAATTACCGCTCCGGCAATGAAAGCGGCAGCGTTATCGGCAACGCAGCCTTCACGGTGGCCGGCGCGGCCGGTGAGACCACTACGCGGCTAAAAGAAAAGGGCATTCCTTCTTTGGTCATGTCAGACGGACCAGCCGGTCTGCGGCTCAGCCGCCAGTACGGTATTGATGAGTTGGGTGTTTACGCCGTGGGAGAATCCATTCCACCGACGCTTGTTGACTTTATGGATGATACGGTGATGGCGGCTCTTGGATTTCAGAAATCGGGAGGAGTGGAGCGCAGCGGCAGGATTTTTGACCAGTATTGTACCGCGCTGCCAATTGGCACGGCTCTGGCTCAAAGCTGGAATCTGGATTTCTGCCGGGCTTGCGGCGATATCGTAGGTGATGAGATGGAGCGATTCGGTGTGCATCTGTGGCTTGCCCCTGCATTTAATATTCATCGTAGCCCGCTGTGCGGCCGGAATTATGAATACTTCTCCGAAGATCCGCTCATCAGCGGCAGAGTGGCCGCAGCCATTACGCGTGGTGTGCAGAGTCATCCCGGGTGTGGCGTAACTATCAAGCATTACGTAGCTAACAATCAGGAAACCAACCGTTTCCGCTCCAACAGTGTCGTCAGCGAGCGAGCCCTACGGGACATTTATCTGCGCGGGTTCAAAATCTGTATTGAAGAATCGCAGCCCTACGCCTTGATGACCTCCTACAATCTGCTTAACGGGGTGCACACCTCAGAGCGTAAGGACATTATCACCGGTATTTTGCGAGAGGAATGGGGCTTTGACGGCATAGTCATGTCAGACTGGGTCGTTAACGGTGTTCAGCATGGGATAAAAAAGTATCCTTATGCCACGGCAGCAAAGAGCATTAAGGCTGGCAACGATGTGATGATGCCCGGCGGCGAAGCGGATCACACGGATGTGCTGACGGCCCTTGCCGGTACCAACAAAGCTGTCACATTGACGCGGGATGAAGTCCAGGGCAGTGCCGCACGTATTATCCATATAGTACTTAGACTGGCGGGGGTCAAGACACGACCATCTATTATTTTAGAAAAGGGAGTCTGAGAACCTATGAAGACACATGAAATAATTTTAAATGAAACTAGAAATGTGAAGTTTTCGGCTTGGATACAAAACGTGGGCGGTGAATTCGGCAAGCTGGAGAAGCGCCCCGCCATTCTGATTCTGCCCGGCGGCGGATACAGCTTCTGCTCCGACCGGGAAGCAGAGGTTGTCGCTGCTCCTTATCTGAAGGCTGGGTTTCAGACCTTCATTCTCCGTTATTCAACCGGGGAGCACAAAGATTGGCCTAATCCACTGAATGATTACGAGCAGGCCATGGATCTAATCCTGAACAGGGCGGATGAATGGCATGTGCAGACGGACAAAATTGCGGTTCTCGGGTTTTCGGCCGGTGGACATCTGGCCGCTTGTGCAGCTACTAAAGGAAAACACAGACCTAATGCGGCGATCCTTGGCTATGCAGCTTTGTCGCAGGAAACGGCCGATATGTGCCAACCAGGTATGCCTTCGCCGATTAATGATGTCGACAAAGATACTTGTCCGGTTTTCTTGTTTGCTACCCGAAATGACAATATCGTGTCTGTTCAAGACACGGTGGACTTTGAGAAGGCGCTGCTTGCTAACGGCATCATGTTTGAGTCTCACATCTATGCTTATGGTATGCATGGATTTAGCACCGGCGAAAGCTATCTGAATCCCAATAAAAACTGCAGCCGTGTTTCCCATTGGGTACAGGACAGCATCGAGTGGCTGGCAGAAGTGTTCGGCACGCTGCAATCGGAGGGCTTCAGTTCCCCTGCTTATTCCGGTAGGGTCAACGGAGACTGGGATACAATGTTGTCTGCAGACTGCACCATGGCTCATTTGCGTAAGCAGCCGGAGGCGGTGCAGCAGTTACTTGCAGAGGTCATTGCGGTTTTAAGCGCGATTGTGGCGCAGAAAACGGGAAAAGGGTTGAGTATGACCCCATTTTTTAAGATGATCAAGCTTCGGGATCTAATGACAATGATCGGCCAGCCGGAAAGCGCCATTGAGCGGATTGATGTTTCATTAAGGCAGTTCTCTAACGTAAGGTGATCAGCAGTAAATAAGAAACGTTAGGGTCTCAAAGTCCGGTATCTTTATATGTTCTCCATCATGGATGGTATGTTGGCGATCTCCAGTGTACTAAGCGAGAAATGGCAAGGAACTCCAGGAAAACTATTATACAGCGGTTGTTTAAGGACGAGATAACTAGGCCGTGAGGACATATCAAGGATAAACAAGCATGTTGGTTGGCTTTGATTTGGCCTCAGGGTTTTGCTCAACGATAGACAAGAAGTGGCTCCTTGGGCTTCTTCTCAAAATATATGATCTTGACTCAGTAGACCAAACTCGCTTTGTTCGAAATTTTCTGAATTCTTTGTTTCATACAGTTAAATGCTTAGAACAGACTAGCGCCGTGTTTGTATCGACACTAGCGGTGTTAGTTTTCCCGTTTATTTATTCATACCAATGCCTTCCTAAATATTAAACTGAATCCCCTCATTTCGATACCACTGTAAACCACTTTACTAATTCAGATTCACGGTAATCTCTTTCCCACATGTGTTTGTAAGCACGTTAATGGAAAACAAGAAAAAACGCTCAAATTCCCTAATGCTAATGTCAAAGTAGTTTTGCCTTTCTTCCGCAGTTAAAAGGATCAATGCTTTTATTGCTGAAATAAACTTATCAGTTGATCTTCAGTTTATTTTATACTGCTACGCCAGAGCCATTGCAGCATATAGAGTCTATTTGCAAGGAAAAGAGGAAGGGGTAAGTTTAAACCACCTTATGCAGGTACTTTTATATTTATTTTAAAGTGGAGAAGTAGATTTTTACTTTCACCAGAAAGTCAAGGAGACAATTATGACAGTTAGGAATACAAAAAAGAAAAAACATAGAGGACTGAAAATAGCAGGTACACTTTTGCTGGTAATTATTGCAATAGGCGTTAGTGGATTCATTGGCCTCAAACATTATATAACGGCTGAATTTCCAGAAATAATGGATAATCCGAAGGTTGGAAAATGGAATAACATTTATCCAAAAGGAGCATTGTCCGCTTTGGGTGAACAGTGGCACGGCAATATTAAAATCGGAAAAGAAAATAAAGTCTTAATTAAGTTCTATGGTGGCGGAGTTAGTATAGATGATTACACAGAAGAAAGACCAAATATAAAAGGTATTAAAGATGGCTTTTATAATGTAGCTAACTTAGGCGGTGATAACTTAGCCAAAAGGGGAATTAGTGGAACTCAAAGTAAAAATCCATTTAAAGATTGGACTGTAATTACAGTACCCTATTCAACAGGAGACTTTCATGCTGGAGCTGGAGCCTATGAATATGTAAAAGAAGACGGTACAGAAGATGTAAAATATCATTATGGCTATATTAACTATACCAAAATGCTCGATGAGGCATTGAAGTACATCGATAATGATCCGGAAGCTTTAGTAATTACAGGTTCTTCTGCTGGTGGATTTGGGACAGCACTTCTTGCTGATGACATCATTGGTCATTTTCCAAACACTGAAAATATTACAGTTGCCGTAGATAGTTCACTTCTTTTATATGACAAATGGCATGAGACTGCTGAGAATATATGGCATGCTCCACAAGAAATATCTGATAGATTAACAACGGACAATATAACACTAGATAGCTTAGTTGCTTTAAAAGAAAATTATAATGAAAGAGTCAAAATTTTATTTGACTGTTCTGTAAGAGACTCATTGCTTTCTAAATATCAAGGCTATATAACTAATGGAACTTATGCAGCATCTAGGGAAAGAGGAGATGAGTTTCAAAGTGATTTAAAAGAAATGGTTAATGATCTTCAAGAAAAAATACCAGGCGTTGGAGTATTTATTTTTGAAGGATCGATCAACAAAGATACACATTTAACTCAACATACCATATCAGTTGGGTCTCAAGTATTTAAAAAATTTACAGTTGATAAAAGTATTGCTGAATGGATGGATGACGCAGTAAATGGTAATGTGAAAAGTTATGGGTTAAATCTATTAGACAAAAAATATTAGTTTGATATTTCGTTATGCAGCACTCTGTTAACATACAACAGGTGCTGCATTTTTACGGTGTTACTTTATTGTTAGTTCAATTGCTTCTAGAGTATTGGTCAGGGCAAATGTGTGACTCATTCATGCTGCCGAACTTGAAATGCGATATGTATGTTTAAATTCCTTTATATCATCGACTAATTAAGTGGACCTATAATTAAGTTGAAAAGCGCACAGGAGAGCACTTATGATGCACTTTTAAATTATAATCCGGCGAAAGCCGGATGCTCCATGACTAAGAAATGAGGGAACTTTATGCCAAACGACGGAACATTTGAGTTACTTGCTGGATTGCATGACGACAACCAGGCAGCTATGTCTTTTCTCCAAAAGCCTGTGTACAATCTTGACGAAATGGATCGCCGGGAGTCTATGATCTCCTTAGTCTATTCTGGCTGCTTCTGTATCAAATCTTCCAAGCACATCGATCCCCAGCAGCCCGGAATGGTCTATATCGATGGTAAGGCCACGGAAGCCCCATTGATCGAAAAGCCTACGGCGATGTTTGGTCAACTGGTAGGTATCATTGTCCGGAAATACCTGTTGGAATACAACAAGGAATATAAGGTTCGTTATGCGGGTGCCTATGACACCGATGGTCTCGAGATTCCGGAGTTCATCTTCAATCTGAAGACTCTGCCCCGGATCGAGCCCGGGGTCAAATACCCGGAGCACGACGCCATCGTGCTGCAGGCAGCCCGTGAAGGCGCAGTATTGCTGAAAAATGATAATACGCTTCCCCTGTCATCAGGTAGCTATGTGAACGTCTTTGGCGCTGCCGCCGTGGTCTTCCGACTGGGCTGTCTGGGTGCTGGTAAAATTAATCCCCGTTATGGCATCCGGGTTAAGGAGGGCATTGAGAAGTACTCATCTCTAGAGCTTAACCAGGAGCTGTATGAATTTTATACCGAAGAGAAGAATGTCTTTCCGCCGGAGGATGTGGTTGCACGCGCCAAGGACCGCAGCGGCACCGCTGTTGTATTTATCACCCGCGGCAGCAGTGAAGCCCATGACGCTCCAAAGGACAAGGGTGGATATTACCTGACCGATGAAGAGCGGGGGCTAATTCAGAGAGTCACCACTGCCTTTGATAAAACGGTTGCCATTCTGAATGTGGCCCATCCTATTGAAACTACATGGATTGAGGAATATGGTGTGAATGCCGTTCTGCTGACTGGACTTTCCGGCATGGTCGGCGGTCGCGCCCTGGCCGAAATTCTTGAAGGCACCGTCAATCCCTCCGGCAAGCTGCCCAACACCTGGGCCTACGACTATGACGATTATCCAAGTGCTCCTAACTTCTTGACCAAGGATCAAATCGCCAATAAATCCGGAGAAGCCCCATTTCAATACGCAGCCACAGTATATGAAGAAGGGCTGTATGTCGGGTACCGCTACTTCGATACCTTCCAAAAACCTGCAGCCTACCTGTTCGGTCATGGTCTTAGTTATACGACCTTTGATACCAAACTGAAGTCAGCCGTCAAAACGGATGTATGTAGTACGCAGATGGACGTTGAAGTCAGAAATATAGGAACCAGAGCGGGCAAGGAAGTCGTTATGCTCTACGCTCACTTTGACGGCGGAGAACTGGAGCAACCGGACAAGCGCCTGGTGGCTTTCGCCAAGACTAAGGAATTGCTCCCCGGCGAGGTCCAGATTCTCTCCCTGGAGGTCAGCGATAAGCGTCTGAAATCCTACTGCGAAGCTGAGGCAGCGTGGATCATTGAACCGGGGAAAATTAGCTTCCTTCTTGGTGGTACGCCCAATAGGGCTAAACCGGTCTGGTCCATGGACGTTGCCGACAAAATCGTTGTAGCTCAGGTAAAGAATAGGGTGGCACCTCCATTCCTGGTCAAGGAGCTGTCCGCCAAGGACCTTGCCGGGACGTATCCTCAAGGTGAAATGACCAAAGCTTATACTGCGGAGGAGTGCGAGGGATTGCTTCCTTTTAAAAACAGCCGTACCGCTGTTGGCAACGATGATGTTCCCCTTGAGCATACCACAGACCGTCTAATCCGCTTTCCAGATCTGGTGAAGAATCCTGCGCTGGTGGAACAGTTCGTGGCCCAGATGACCGACTATGAGTTAGCCCGGATGAGTGTAGGCGGACACACTGGATGGGGCATTGAGGATAACGGGTATGCGGGAACTCTTTTTAATGAAAAAGCCTTGGATAAATATGAGATCCCGGACTATTTCTTCGCAGACGGGAACAATGGTCTCAACATGTTTGAGGTCAACATTGGCTTTCCCGTCTCCACTACGGTATGCGCCAGCTTCAACGAGGAGCTATCTTATGCTGAGGGTAAAGCCATTGCTCGTGAAGCCAAAGACATGAACCTACACTGTCTGCTGGCTCCGGCTCTCAATCTGCAACGAAATCCACTCTGCGGACGGCATACGGAGTACTTCAGTGAAGATCCGTTCCTCGCTGGTCGTATGGCTGGCCAGGAAAGCCGTGGCTTCGAAGAATCCGGTGTCTCCAGCTGCATGAAACATTTCTTTGCTAACAACGCAGAGACCATGCGCAACACCAACCATAGTATTATGAGTGAACGCACTGCACGGGAGTTGTATCTGGCAGCATTTGAAACCGCTTTTGAAGTAAACAAGCCGGACACGGTGATGACTGGCTACAACGCGGCAAATGGTGTTTATTGTTCAAATGATGAGGAGCTGCTCCGCGGCATTCTGCGGGAGGAATTTGGCTTTACGGGTTATGTCATGACAGATTGGAACGGCTATGGTGATGAAGGAATGGCAGCTCCACTGGCCGCCGGAGTAAGCTGGCTGGCACCGGGAAATCCCGATGATACTCTAGTCACCCCAATCGAAGCTGCCCTGAGGTCTGGGGATCTGCCGCGGGCACGGGTGCAAAAGAACCTGGTTGATCTAATCAAGGTCGTCCTCAAGTATCAAGAGGCATGACAAATCTGTCAGTATGTGTGTTCCTTTAACAATTCTCAGGAGTGTGGGTATCATGACAAAAAGTTTAGAAGAATGGATTAAGTTAGCCAAAGAACGTCAAGCCCCTGTTTTAGATGGAGAACCAGAGGAGGGACAATGGTATAGGATTCCAGTTCTTAACGCGGTTTGCGCGAGGAGGGTCGCCTTACTGGGGCTACCTGCGTAAAGGTACTGAACCAAACCTTATTGTCTGCTTTTCTGGTGGCGGAGTATCCATTAACGAGTATACTGCGGCTAGGCCTAACCGTTTAGGTGTAAAAGGGGAGACCTTTTACTCTGCCGAAGATACCATGCCTTTCAACGACCTGATCTTGGACATCGGTATATTCAATGATGAACCGGATAATCCATTTCGGAATTGGAGCCATATCTTTGTCAGCTATTCTACGGGTGATTTTCATGTAGGGAATGGAGATTACCACTATACATCCCCCGACGGATCTCCTGCTGTGCTTCACCATCATGGTTACCGTAACTATCGGGGGTTAATGGATCAGGCGGTCAAATACCTATCTCCACAGGCAAAGCTGTTGATTACGGGCGCGAGTGCAGGTGCCTTCGGTGCTTCGGCGTTGGCTTCGGATGTCACGAGTTATTTTCCGGATTGCCATGATGTGACATGCTGTCCGGACAGTTCATTACTCCTCTACGATCAATGGCAGGCAGTCGCTCAGAACGTATGGCAGGCGGAGGAACGGATATGGCAATCCTTGCATAGCCCCGATATCTGTCTTGACTGGATGCGCAACCTCTACGCCGAGAAGGGCAATAATATAAAATATCTTTATACTTGCTCCATTCGGGATGCTTTGTTGGCCCAGTATCAACACTATATTGATTACGATACACTAGAGCTGACTCGGGAGCAGTGTCTGCAATTTGAGAAAGATCTTAAGGGGATGATCGATGTGCTGAAGGCAGAAATCCCCGGTATTGGCCTTTTCCTGACTGACAGTCCGGCAGCAGGGATAGATCCGGAAATTCCAGGTACTCAGCATACGAGGATTCTAGACTTCAATTTTCCTCTTTCTGTAATACAAGGTATAAGTCTTAGAGACTGGATATGGAGTGGTGTGAATGGAAACATTTACGATGTGGGTCTGGAGCTTTTAAATATGGAGGAATCTTAAGAACCTAAACGCTACCAAGCAGTTGGAAACGTTAAAGGGGTTCCCCTATGAGCAAAGTTATACAGCATGCGATTCGAAGATAGACAGGCAGTAGACGATCTGGATCACCAAACATTCCAGATCGTCTACTTGCCTTTTCCCTTATATTCTTTGAAAAAGAATAGTGATGCCAAAAAAAAGTCACCCCCCCTTCCGGGAACTTCGTTTAATATCAAAACAAGTTGATAACTTTGTGTTTTTGGTTAGTTTCAATTTATATAGCTATCTTAAGCTTGTTCAAGACAATGATTTCTTAGAAGACTTCGTTGAAATGAGATCTTTATTCTTCCATTTCGCTGCTTTTATCCCAGATCAGCTCCATGCGGATTCCGCCGTGTTGACTCTGGGTGATATTTAAGCTCGCTTGGGAGCCAAGCTGAATTAGCATTCGTTGTCGTATGTTCCATAACGCACAGCCCATCGTATCATCCAGTGGTTGTTCAATGCGGTGCAGTAGGCTCCAAATCTCTTCCGGAGTCATTCCTTTCCCGTCATCTTCTACTACCAGAGAATACCGATCTCCATCATCACTTCCTGATATGTGTATGATACCGGCACTTTGCTTTTTTTCAATTCCGTGAATTATGCTGTTCTCTACCAAGGGTTGAATAAGCAGCTTGGGAACAATCAGGGACATCATAGAGTCCGGAATATTAATTTGCGCATGCAGGCGGTTGATACGTAAACTCTGGATATTAAGATAATTACGGACAACACCAATTTCTTTCTCAAGTGTGGTTAGCGGATCGTTGATCCGGGTTGTGTAACGGAAATATTCAGCCAGATTCTGAGTCATCGCATTCACTGCTTCGTCATTTCCCATACGGTTCATATTGTTGATAAAGAACAGACAATTGTACAAAAAATGTGGGTTAATTTGCGCCTGGAGTTGTTTAACCAATGCTTCTCTTGAAATGATTTTTTCTTTGTATACATTTTCAATCAAATCCTCGATTTGCTGTGCCATATTATTAAAATTGTGATATAGAATAGCAAACTCGGTATTGGACGTTCTGCTAATCCGGTGCGAGAAGTCTCCTTTTTGAAGTTGACGAACACCTTTCAACAATGTAAGAATCGGGACTTGCACTTTCCTATAGAAAAATATCAGGGTCAGTATTCCGGACAAAAATAACAGAATACAGGTGATGTAAAAAAAGAATTGCGTCTTTACAATGGGTTGAAGAGCTTTGTCCAGAGGTACATAATCCACCATGTACCAACCTAATGTCTGCGCTTTCAAAAAACTGACCATATAATCCATATTGCCGACTGATATTAACTCTGTTCCTTCATTTGTATCCTGCATTTTTAATGACATTTTGGAGACCAGTTCTTGGACCAGGTTGGTATGTAAGGTACGGTTTGAAATGAAGATGGAATCAGAGTAATAGAAAAAAGGATCATTATTCTCTAATTTGGCTGAGTCCAGCATATTTTCCAAATTAGCTTTCGGAAATGTAACTCGGACCACATTTTGTTCGTATTTCCTGTACATAGAAAATAACTTTTGAGGAGATTCCAATACCCATCGCCCTTCTACCATGTCAACTGGAGGGGGTGTCTGGTTTTGAGACGAACCCACCCATTTATTCAGCAGAGTAGAGAAAATGTCAATTTGAACATTCCAACCCTGTGTAAAACTCTGGAGTTTCATTTTTTCCGAGAGATCCAGTATGAGCTGATCCTGTTCGTAATTATCCATCATGTCCACAGATTTAAGCAATCCCACTTTAGATTCCGCATTTAGAGCAACAGACAGCATGTTAAGCTGCTCAACATTGAAATCTAAAGAATTAACCAGGATACGCAATCGGTTCAGATTATTCGTTTGTATATCCTTTTTCACTGTACTTAAACTGGTCTCCACGGTGTAAGAATACATCATCAAGACTACTATTGTTGAAAGTAAAATAATAATTACCACACTGAGAAAGGTTCGGTATTGCTTTAACATGACAACAATCCTTTACAAAGAGGTAACCCCATTATAAGAATTCGTGCGATGCCTGGCAATGCGTATCGTTCGAGAACAGAATAAATCTTTGAAATGCGATATCTATGTTTATATTACTACACCAGATCTGTTTAGAATGAGATATGGAATGTTGAGAATAAGTTATTTAACGGCTGGATGCATATTTCTATAATTAAAGACGTATTCAAAAACATCATCAGGGGGGGTCTGTATGACCATGAAAACCAGAGTGCTGACCGTTGCACTTGCTACTGTAATGCTGACAATAGGAGTGCTCGGTTGCAGCAATACCAATAATCAGGTCAGTGAGAGTGACAAGATCAACAAAGAAACCAAAAAGTTGAATATTGTGAACGGAAAAATTGAACCGACCGCTACGTTTACTACAATTAGGATGGATAATCCAGTCGTTAAGTTTAGAGATGGGGAATCGATTTCAGACAATACGTTTACCCGTTGGGTGGAGAACAAGCTTGGGGTGAAAATTAAAACCTTGTGGACGGGCGGAGCTACGGACGGTTCTTTTACCACAAAAATGAAACTAATGCTTTCCTCAGGAGAAAAAATGCCGGATATCGTTAATGTAGGCGATCCAAATAATTTTAATCTTTTGATGGATTCAGGCAAGTTTATGGATGTGGGCGACGTTTTCGAAAAATACGCATCCCCGGCTTACAAAGCTGCAGTAGCGGAAAAGGAAGATGCTTGGCTTCCGTTCATTCGAGATGGTAAAAAAATGGCAATTCCCTCCGCAGATGAAGATTTTGGGCAAGCACAATCGGTGTTATGGATTCGCCAAGATTGGTTGGACAAGCTGAATTTGAAAGCACCTACTACAATAGGTGAACTGGAAACCGTGATGGATGCGTTCGTCTACCAGGACCCAAATGGTAATGGAATCAAGGACACGTTTGCCCTAGATTTTGCCATGAAGGAAAGGTTGAGCGGAGCAGCCATTGGAGATGCCTCCTGGATCTTCGGGCTATTCGGAGCGGTACCGGAAAGATGGTATCCGGGAGAAGACGGAAAGCTCCAATATGGATCTACTCAACCTGGGGTCAAGCAAGGGTTGGCAAAGCTGAACGAGTGGAAGAGCAAAGGGTATATTGCCAGCGATATCGCCTTACATGATACGAATACGATTGTGCAAGCGGTCACATCGGATAAGGTTGGCATTGTTGCTGCTCCTGCATTTTTTATGGGATATCCAGGTTCCCTTCTGCAAGCAAGCCATCCAAATGCACTATATGTTCCGTATCCGCTTCCTGTAGGGGTTGACGGACAAAATATGCGCACCAATTTGAATCTCGTGGGAGCAACGTTAATTAACAAGGATATTTCAGATGAAGCGCTGCAAGCCTTTTTTCATTATATAAACTCGATGTATGAGGGTTCTGAATCAGGGGACCCGTTCTACTTCCGAGGATATCAGGAAGGATATGATTATATCGTCAAAGACGGAAAAATTGTAACAGAGGAAAAAGAAATTCCAGGTGGAAAGATTGACACGAGTGTTTATGTCTTTATAACTTCGGGTGTGAGTCCAAAACGTAATAAAGAACTGTTTGATAAAATCGCCAACCGAGAAGAGCTAACGGACGAAGACCGTGCCTTGATGATCAGTACAGGGACAAATGCTGGTATCACCCCAATACAAAGATCGGTCTACGATGCATACCTGGTAAGTAAGAAGCAAGCTTCGGCGAATGTGAAGCAATATTATATGGGGCCTACGACCTCCACGATGTCGTCCCGAAACGAGTTACTGCAAAAAATGCAGATGGAGGCCTTCACGAAAATCATTTACGGTGAAGCTGCTGTGAATACGTTTGATCAATTTGTAGAGAAGTGGAAATCTATGGGCGGAGATACCATTACAAGCGAAGTAAATGAATGGTATGATTCTGTCAAATAAATGTTGATTAATAGGGGGCTTGATGCAGGTAACTGCATCAAGCCCCCTATTTTTTGAGTTGCAGATCTTTGAGAATTTTAATATTTAGAATGCGTTATTGGTATTTGCATTGCTTTATATCAAGCCGAAATGGCAGAAATTATAATGAAAATGAACATGGATTATAAGAATCAGCTGGGAGGATTTAGATCATGGGCATGAATACTGCTGTACCGGCAAAAAAAATGAAATTATCCAGAACAAAAGGTAGTTGGGGATTATATTTGATGATCCTGCCTGCGGTGGTACTGACCACGATTTTTGTCTATGTACCCATGAGTGGCCTCTTAATGGCCTTTCAGGATTATAAGCCTTATCTGGGGATCTCCAAATCTCCCTGGGTCGGGTTAGACCAATTCAAGTTTTTGTTTGAGTATCCCGACAGCATCCAAGTCATTTGGAACACACTGAAAATTTCGTTCCTCAAATTAGTCATCGGCATGATCAGTACGCTTGGGTTTGCGCTGTTGATCAATGAAGTGAAACATAAATTTCTGCGCACATCGGTTCAGACCTTTGTGTTTCTGCCTCACTTCATTTCCTGGGTGGTCCTCGGCGGCATTTTCATCCAGCTGCTGAATCCGGAGTATGGATTGGTGAACCAGCTGCTCCAAGCCTTGGGGCAGGAGCCTGTGTTCTTCCTGGGGAGCAACCACTGGTTTGTGCCCATTGTGCTCTTGACGGACGCATGGAAAGAATTCGGCTACGGGTCCATCATTTATCTGGCGGCTCTGGTGGGTATTAATCCAGCTCTATATGAAGCCGCTCAAATTGACGGAGCGGGCAAACTGAAACAAATGTTGAATATCACCCTTCCGAGTCTGATCCCCACCATCTGTGTCATGCTGACGATCTCTCTGGGCGGCGTGCTCAATGCAGGCTTTGACCAGATCTTCAACTTGTACAATCCGCTGGTCTACGAAAGCGGCGATATCATCGATACCTTTGTGTACCGCATTGGCTTGATCGGTGGGAACTACAGTTTCGGTACAGCCATCGGATTATTCAAGTCCGTGGTGGGTCTGATCCTGATTCTAGTGGGATACCGGATCGCTTACAAAGTTGCAGGTTACAAGATTTTCTAAGGAGTGGACCTATGCGTACAACAGCCAAATTCAGTGCATTTCAACTCATCAACAATCTGGTCATGATCATGCTGGCCGCGGTGTGCATCCTGCCCTTTCTGCATGTGTTGTCTGTTTCTTTAAGTTCCAGTGCAGCCGTATCCGCTAATCAAGTGACGTTCTGGCCGATTGGTTTGAACTTGGGTTCCTACAGCAAGGCACTGGAAGATACCCAATTACTTCGTTCCCTCTGGATCTCGGTAGAGCGGACCTTGTTAAGTGTCACGCTGGGACTGCTGGTGACCAGTATGGCAGCCTATGTGCTCTCCAAAGGCGGAGGACGAAACGGGATTGCAGGCTACAAATGGTTTGTCGGATTTTTTATTGTAGCGTTGCTGTTTAACGGGGGAATGATCCCGACGTATTTGGTAGTAACCAAAATCGGTCTGTATAACTCGATATGGGCGTTGATCCTGCCGACGATGGTCAATGTCTTTAACATCATCCTGATTATGAATTTTTTCAAGGCATTGCCGAAAGAGCTGGAAGAAGCGGCTTTTATCGACGGTGCCGGGCACTGGAAAGTGTATCTGAGAGTGATGATGCCCCTATCGCTGCCCGTCATGGCGACCGTGGGTCTGTTCACCGTAGTAGGGGAATGGAATGAATGGTTATCAGGTCAAATCTATATGAAGCCGGAGAACGTGCCGCTGAGTACGTTTTTGAAAGCTGCCATATCCATGCCGAATATCGATATCAAGAATGCAGAAGAGGCCGCGAAATTCAATGCCGTGTCCCTGAATTCTGCACAAATCTTCATCGGAGCTTTGCCGATCTTGCTGATCTATCCCTTCCTCCAAAAATTCTTTGCAAAAGGTATCGTCATTGGTGCTGTGAAGGAGTAAGTACATTCAGGAATGGGAGGGCCAAAGTTCATATGAAGAAAAAAAAGAAATCAGCAGTACTGGAAGCGATGGAAACGGATGCATGGTCGTTATTTATAAATAATTTGAAAAACTCAATGTATATGTAGTAATGACTGGTAGCTAAATTTAATTTATATTTTCCGGAGGAATCAAATTGAAGAAGAATTACGAAAATGAAATTCAATCCTTATTACTTAAAATGACCATAGAAGAAAAGGTTGGACAACTTCAGCAGTGTGGACCATCTTTGGTAGGAGCATTTGATGTAAGCTTCGAAGAACTGGTTAATATGGTGTTTGACGGAAGGATCAGCAAAGCCGATTTCCAGATCATGATGAGTACAGCTAAACAGGATTTTCGCGAGGAAGACTTAAGAGCAGGCAAAATCGGTTCCTATAATGGACTAAATGATGCGAAAAAGGCTAATGAGCTGCAAAAAATAGCTGTAACTGAAACGCGTCTAGGTATTCCACTTTTGTTCGGATACGATGTGATTCATGGCTATCGCACCGTAACACCAATTCCGCTTGCAGAAAGCTGCGCGTGGGAGCCTGAATTATGGAAAAAAACAGCAAGGATCTCGGCAGAAGAAGCGACGGCAGGCGGTGTCCATATGACATTCGCTCCAATGGTGGATGTAGCAAAGGATGCCAGATGGGGCCGTGTCAGTGAAGGGGCAGGAGAAGATGTTTTACTGTCATCCATTTACGGTGCTGCAAAAGTAAAAGGATTTCAAGGAGATGATTTGACAAAGGAAGACGCGATGATGGCCTGCGTTAAACATTTAACCGGTTATGGTGCAGCGGAGGCGGGGAAAGATTACAACCGGGTAGATATGTCGATGCAGCGTTTATTCGAAGAATATCTTCCGCCATTCGAGGCTTGTATCAAAGCCGGAGCAAGAGCCGTCATGCCCGCTTTTAATGATATTAATGGAATGCCATGCACGGTGAATTCATGGCTCCTTACGGATATTCTTCGAGGTAATTGGGGATTTGACGGAATGACCATTAGCGATGCGAATGCTATTGCAGAATGTGTCACTCATGGAATTGCAGAGAACCTAGCAGATGCAGCTAAGCAGGCCATTGAAGCCGGACTCGACATGGATATGACCTCGAATGCTTACAGCGAAACGCTGGCCGAACTGATTGCTAACGGTGACGTGGAAGAACAAGTGTTGGATCGAGCTGTGGCTGATATCCTGCGGATTAAGTTTGAGCTGGGATTATTTGATCGACCGTACCGTACTTCGGAAGAACGTGAGAAAGCTGCTATGTTGAAGCCAGCCTACCGTTCACTGGCAAGAGAGGCTGCTGAGAAATCCATCGTTCTGCTGAAAAACGAAAATGTACTGCCTTTAAAAAATGGAGTAAAACTCGGTTTAGTGGGTGAGCTGGCCAATAACCGGGAGGAAATGACAGGAGCCTGGGCCATCAAGGCAGACGGGGAAGACTGTGTAAGCCTTGTCGATGCTTGTAAAGCTCAAGGGATTAACTTTATTTACATGGCTGAAGATACAGTGACCTCTGAAGATTGCGATGTTTATGTCGCTGCCATTGGAGAATCCAAAAATCAGAGTGGTGAAGCGGCCAGTCGTGCTTCTATTGAGCTGCCCACAGAACAGATCGATTTATTGAAGAGATTAATAGAAACAGGTAAACCGGTGATTGCCGTTCTGTTTAATGGAAGGCCCCTAGCAATCCCATGGGTAGCGGACAACGTACATGCAATTGTCGAGGCATGGCATCCGGGTGTAGAAGCAGGGAATGCCATCTTAAATATACTGTTCGGGATAATAAATCCATCCGCTAAATTAACCACAACCTTTCCTTATTCCAGCGGGCAATGCCCGGTTTACTATGCACATATTAATACCGGTCGCCCGGGAGGAAAGAGTAAATTCACTTCAAAATATTTAGACACACCACTTGAGCCGGTTTATCCGTTTGGATATGGCTTAAGCTATACAACATTCCTATATTCGGATCTGCAGGTGAGGAAAGAGCAGGAAGGAATCAGAGTGTCCGTTAAGGTAAGGAATACCGGAGATCGCGATGGAACTGAGATTATTCAGTGTTATATCCGCGATATCGTGGCGAAGCGTGTCCGGCCTGTAAAACAGCTAGTCGATTTTACGAAGATTCCATTGCAGGCAGGAGTGGAAAGCGAAGTCGATTTTCTAGTTCCCTATCAGGCAATGGGCTACTATGACATAAGTATGAATTATGTTATTGAAGAAGGAGAATTTGAAATTTTTGTGGGAGGTAATTCAGTAGATTGTCTGTCAAGTAGGTTCTGGCTGTAAAACCGTAAAACTTGCTCTACTGCGATTTTTCAGAAAAAGAACATAGCGAGATCATTACTTATTTACATCGAATCGAAATCAATGAGTTAAAAATAGAAGGGAAGGGTCTTGTAGTGCCAAATAAATTAAATGATGTTCTATCCGGAAGGGAAGCTAACTATATCTTGCCTTTTTTTTGGCAGCATGGGGAAGATGAAGAGGTTCTTCGGGAAGAAATGGCCCGGATTCACGAATCGGGTATAGGTGCAGTATGTGTTGAGGCACGTCCGCACCCCGACTTTCTTGGAACGAACTGGTGGAGAGACATGGATATAATTATAGAAGAAGCCAAGACACGAGGAATGCGAGTATGGGTTCTCGATGACGATCACTTTCCAACAGGTCACGCTGCCGGCCGGTTAAAGGACGCGCCGGAAGAATTGCGCCGCGTTTTTCTATCTAAACTGCATATTGATGCTCTAGGACCAAAGGCTGGCTCATCATTTGCTGTGGCCGTTCCCAATCTTCCCGGATTTTATGAAGCCGCCTCGTCCAACCTGACTGTCATTGCGGTTCAGCGGAACTCTGTTACAGGCGAATTATTAGACGAGGCTATTGATTTGACTTCACGGGTGGTGAACGGCAGATTGTATTGGGATGTACCTGAAGGATACTGGAGAATATTTACGGTTTTTGAGAATGCCATCGGAGGAGACCCTTCCAAGCGGGATTACTTGAATCCGCTTATAAAGGATTCAACCAAAGTCTTGATCGATACCGTGTATGAAGCCTTTTACTCACGTTACCAGGAATACTTCGGGAATACCTTTGCAGGCTTCTTTTCGGATGAGCCGGGCTTCTACAGTGGAAAGAATGCAATTATTACCAACTATGAGATTACCGTTGGGCAAGATAAGGCAGATTTGCCGTGGTGCCCTGAGATGGAACGGCTGCTTGAGCAAGAACTGGGCTCTGACTATAAAACACTTTTACCCTTGCTATGGCAAAATGGCAGCAAGGAGGCAACTTCGAAGACCCGCTATTGTTATATGAATCTGGTAAGCATGCTATATGCCGAACACTTCACCGACCAAATCGGTGATTGGTGTAGAGAACGGAAAATCGAATATATTGGTCATGTAATCGAAGACAACAATACACACGCACGTTTGGGTGTCGGTAGCGGGCATTTCTTCAGAGCGTTGGGGGGACAGGACATGTCGGGGCTGGATGTCGTACTGTGGCAGCTTAATCCCGGCTTTGATGAAATCCCGTCGGCATGGGTTGCGGGTGAAGCCGACAACGAGTTTTTCAACTATGGTCTTGCCAAGATGGCGGCATCGCTGTCCCATCTCGATCCGAAAAAGCAAGGCAGAACCATGGCTGAAGTATTCGGTGCTTACGGTTGGGCCGAAGGTCTGAAGCTGATGAAGTGGATGACTGACCACATGCTCGTACGTGGGGTTAATTACTTCGTCCCTCATGCGTTCTCTCCAAAGGAGTTCCCCGATCCGGATTGTCCGCCGCATATGTATGCACGAGGTAAAAATCCGCAATATCGTTATTACAAACATTTAAATCATTATACTAATCGCATGTCTCATCTCCTGACCGGCGGATTGCACATCGCATCGGCGGCGGTTTTGTACCATGCGGAGGCAGAATGGTCAGGACAATATATGTATTTTCATAAACCGGTAAAGGAACTAATGCGTGCGCAGATTGACTGCGATGTCGTGCCGTGTGATTCGATCATTGCGGATGCAGCAGTTCAGAACGAGAAACTGACGTTGTTGAGCGAAACTTATGACTGTTTAATCGTTCCTTACAGTGAAGCACTTCCGAGTGAAGTATTGCTGCGGTTTATTGAATTAACGGAGAAAGGTTTGCCGGTTTTCTTTGTGGGCGGGCTACCAGCAAGAACGAGCGAGGGGGGGAAAGGAGAACTTGTAGAGCAATTAAAACGATGCAAACATGTAAAAGTAGTTGTTCTTGAAGATTTAGCGCAGAAGTTAAAAAGCTCCGGGTTTACAGATATCCTCACGAACGGCAGCTACCCGTTTCTGCGATACTATCATGTACGGCATCAGGATATGGATGTATTTATGTTCTTCAATGAACACCCCATTCAGGATATATGTACGGAAGTGATTCTACCGGTTAAGGGTTCGCTTGTCTTCTATGATGCTTATTCTAATAAGGTTATCCATACGTGCAGTGTTCAGGAAGGTGATTCTACCCGAATCTCGCTCGAGCTGTCCCCATTTGAGGCGATTGTTGTGCTATCAAGCGATTGCTTTGAACCATTCGAGACAGCGCCGGACTTGAAAAGAGATGGTGAGGAGATTCTCATTGAATCATTGTGGTCTATCTCGACAGCAATCTCAGAACAATATCCTGACTTTACCCCATGGGCCGAGCATCAAAAGTTGACCGATCTAAGTGTACCTAGTCTTCTACCAGACTTCTCAGGGACGTTCCGATATGAAACATTTTTGAACTACGATGGGCTTAACGGAAAACAACTTATTCTTGATCTTGGGAAAGTATTTGAAACAGCGGAAGTGTTCATAAACGGCACATCCGCTGGTGTCCGGATCAGCGCACCCTACCGTTTTGACGTAAGTAAGCTTATTCAATCAGGAGAAAATACCATTTCTGTTGAAGTAACCAATACGCTTTCAAAAGAGATTACGGATTTCTGTTCCCGGGTAGCACAGCATGAGCCAAGTGGTCTTCTTGGACCTGTCCGGTTGAGTGCTCGATAGAATTTTTTCGGAGTTACATGACATTAAGTAGTTACCGCATCCTGTAGCATTGGATCTCATAGACGGGTACGCTTGAAGCTGTCGCTTACAAAGATGACAAGGAATATGGACGTTAAAACTAAAGAGCTAACTTATGAATGAGGCAGTTGCCCATCCTGATTTTATCTTGAATTCAGAAGGGAACTGCCTTTTGTCAGGGTGACTTAATCCCCTTATGCCTCCCGCGTCTTACTTATACCTATGAGTTGTGAATCAATTGCACCCTTTTACATCAGTTTATTTTCAGTTTAGGTTCCACTAATAAAATATGAAAGAACAAAGATACGGAAACACCTTATTGAAAAAATCAAACTAAAAGGGTTAGGAGGATTGTCTATGAATTAAAAGTGATTGAAGCGAGAGTTAATGAACTGCAAGCTAAGCATAAGTGTTATCGTCAATTCACAAAATAAGAGAGGTTATTACATGAGTGAAAATAATGGAATTCCAGAACATACTTCAGAAAAAAAAAGCTTTTTCAAGCGTTACCGAGTTGCTATCCTTATCGCGTTTATTGCAATCGCGGGCATCGGTGCTTTAGCGTATTATTGGCTTAATACCGCAGGCGGAACGAAAGTGAGTAAGCTCGGCGTTATGAAAATAAGGGAAAACGCTATTACAATCAGAAAAGAAGCGAATGAAAAGGATACTTTGGGTAAGAGAATAGTTATTGAACGAGATGGTAAGGATCCAGTAGAAGCCATCTGGTATGAACCAGAAGGACGTACGGAAGATCTTCCGGTGTTTGTCTATGCGCATGGTGGTGCGTGGATCAGCTTTGATGCAATCGATGGAGATGAATTTAATAAAAAGATCGCAGACTCAGCTAACTGCGTCGTTGTCAATCTTAACTACAGATTGCTTCAAACAGAGCCATTCCCTTACCAACAGGAAGAAATGGCTGATACGGTAAAATGGCTGCAGGAAAATGCAGAATCCTTGAAAGTTCAACCTGACAATATTGTCATTAGCGGAGGAAGTGCTGGGGGACACATTACTGCCGGTGCTGCGCTGCTCCTTTCAAGAGAAAACATTAAAGTTGCTGCGCAACTCCTTGAAATGCCCTTTCTTGACTTTACAGCACCCAAAGAGGATGATTTAGGAATTTTTAGTGGGTTTATTGGACAGCTCCATGATACCTTCTTTCCTGATGTTCCCACTGATGACCCAATTGTATCTCCTCCCTATGCTTCAGCGGAAGAACTCAAGAAGCTTCCCCCTGCTTATTTTATCCTTGGAAAGCAAGACCCGCTTCATTTGCAGGGCGAACGATATGCAAAGATATTGGAGAAGGAAGGCATTTATACAAATATTAAATACTTCGATACTAATCACGGATATACAGTAGAGAAGAAGGATGAAAACGGCGAGACTGTTAGTGTAGCTGATATCGAAAATAACGAAGCGGGTGAAAAATATAAAATTGAGTTGCTCCAAAGTATATTTAATAAATGACCTATTAGCCAAAGACAGCGTAATGCCTTTAGAAGCACAATTCCTTCTCCCGAGGGCTCTCTACGAGTTCCCGGGAGTTTTTTAATCCTGTTTACAAAAATAAGAACAACATTTGGAGTTCGCTATAGAAGCAGCGTACGCTTATGGTCACTCTGCTGTTCAATGGCGGACTTACACTCACGTATCTGGTTGCAGAAGGCTCAGAGCATTTCAGTAAGGACTTTCTTCTGAAAAGCGCACCAAATACTTTATTTCCGGACGCTACTTTAAGCTTTGGTGTTGACGGATCAATGGTATTGAAAATCTGATATTCTTTATATTTCTTCGACTTACAAAATTAAGAAAAATACGTTTGAAGTAACAAACGATGGAAGGTATAAACTC
>NZ_NPBY01000055.1 GCF_002272015.1 Paenibacillus campinasensis
GTACTAGATATGCAAATTACAAGGCAGCGGCTTGTACCAGAAATAGTTAAAAGTGCGCTATCAGAGTTTCATTTCCGTTATATTAATCTATTCTAGGGGATGCCTATAATAAATTCAGATTTAGTAATTAAGTTTGATGCAGTTTTCTCAGTGAAATGGAGGAGAAGCGAGTGTTAAAGCAGGATTTTAACAAAGATTGGACATTCGGAAATAATATAAGCATCATTGAAGCTTCTACGAAGGGTATTAAGAAAAATTTAAAGCATGTGGATTTGCCCCATGATGCGATGATCTTGACGGAGCGCTCCGCAGATAACCCTGCGGGTTCAGGAGGAGCATATTTTCAAGGCGGAAATTATGAGTATGTAAAGAAACTCATTTTACCAAAAGAGGATCAGGGGAAAGTTGTCTTTCTAGAATTTGAAGGCGTTTACATGAATACTTTCGTTTATGTTAACGGTGATCTGGCAGGTAAAAATGATTACGGGTACACGAATTTCTATGTGCAGATCAACGATTTTCTTCGCTACGGACAAGAGAACGAAGTTAAGGTTGTGGTGAAGAACGGCTCCCAACCCAATAGCCGTTGGTATACCGGCTCAGGGATTTACCGTAATGTCAAGCTGATGAAAGCGGAACCGATTTATATTGCCATGGACGGCGTTCGGATTACAACAGTAGATGCAGAACCGGATCTGGCCGTACTCCAAATTGAGGTCGCGATCAAAAATGAGAATCTGGGACTGCACACCGGTTATGCAATTACCACAATCAAGGACGCTGAAGAAAAAGTAGTAAGCGAGGAGGCGACGAAATTCTCAGTAGCATCCCGAGGTGAGATATCGACCTGGCAGAGAATAACCCTGTCGTCTCCTAAACTCTGGGACACGGATAACCCGAATCTGTACACTTGTACTACAGTCATAAAGTTGAACGACAAGGTTGTGGACGAAGACATCACGACATTTGGTATACGCAAGCTGCAGCTGGACAGCGTTCATGGCCTGCGCATCAATGGTAGGACGTTGAAGTTAAAGGGAGGATGCATTCACCATGATAACGGAGTCATTGGCGCCGTTGCCTTCAAAGACGCCGAAGAACGTCGGATTCGTAAGCTAAAAGAAGCAGGTTACAATGCAATACGCGCTGCCCACCACCCGATGGGCAGAACGCTGTTGGATGCTTGCGATAAGCACGGTATGCTTGTGATGGATGAATTGACCGACTGTTGGACGCACGGCAAAATCGATTATGACTACGCCACAACGTTTATAGAGCATTGGGAACAGGACGTGGAACGCATGATTGGCAAGGATTACAATCATCCTAGTGTTATCATGTATTCGATCGGTAATGAACTTGCGGAAATTGGTTCTCGACATGGTAACATTCTGGGCCGAAAAATTATTGAGAAGATTCGTTCACTGGATGACACCCGTTACATCACCAATGGCGTGAATCCAATCATGACCACCTTGGGAAGGATCAAAGAAATCGCCGTTGACCAGGGATTCTCCGAATTAAGCAGTTCGCTGGATAGCGGTGAGATTAATCAGGTTATGCAAGCGATGGGACCGCTTATGGGTCAATTTTCATCAAGTAACATCATTCAAGACATGATCGAGGAAGCACTGGGAGTGCTAGACATCGAAGGTTACAATTATTCACCTGAACGGTACCTCATTGAACACGAGAAGTCCAACAATAAAACCTTTGTTGGCGCAGAGTCACATCCGGCAGCACTGGATCATATCTGGGAAATTGTGAAAAATAACGGATTTGTATTGGGGGACTTTTCGTGGACCGCTTGGGATTACCTGGGTGAGGTTGGCATCGGCAAAGTCAGTTATGAAGGAGACCCAGGCATCCTTGTCTATGCACCATATCCGTGGATTACCGCCCAGACCGGGGATTTCGATATTACGGGTCACCGGCTTCCGATTTCCTATTGGCGTGAGATTGTGTGGGGTGGACGCGGTCACAAGCCCTACATTGCCGTGCAGAAACCTGAGTACTATGGTCGAGATGCAAAATTGAGCCTATGGGGATGGACGGATTCCATAAGCAGCTGGACATGGCCCGGTTGGGAGGGCAAAGGAGTCGTAGTTGAGGTATACTCGGATGCTGAGGAAGCAGAACTATTTATTAATGGTAAATCTCAAGGCAGGAAGACGGTTGGAGACGATTTCAAGAAATTATATTGCAAGTGGGATACCACATTTGAGCCAGGGGAAGTTGAAGCTGTTGCTTACATCGGAGGCAAGGAAGTCGGACGTTACAACCTGAAGTCGGCCGGAGCGCCTCAGCTGAAAGTGACCAAGGAGCGCGAAGATCTGCGTGCAGGGTCAAACGATCTTTGCTACGTTAACATTGAACTTGTTGATGCCAGCGGAATCCTCAATACGGCGGTGCAGCGGAAAGTTACAGTTGCCATTGAGGGACCAGCCGTCATTCAAGGCAGTGGAACGGGAAGAGCGAGAACGGAAGAGAACTATTTCGATTCGATGCATGAGACTTACAACGGTCGAATGCAGGTCGTCGTTCGGGCTGGTGTGGAAAAAGGAACTGCTACGCTGATTATTTCCACTGAGAAATCAGAAAGCGTAACGATTGAAATACCTGTAGTGTAAGCGATAAGCAAAAACAGTTCCCCATCCTGGATCGCCAGATGATTCGGATGGGAAACTGTTTTTTTGTCATACGATTTAATAACCTTTACAGTTTTCTTAAGGATCCGAAAACAGTTTTTATAGAAGCGTTAAAAAGAATACAAGGTCGACGGCTTCAATTGCCATTACCCATTGACGGCAGCATTTTTTGTTTTAGCTATGCTGACCCAATCATATTAAGAATACGATATGTATGCTTGTATTCCTCTATATCGTCGCCTAAATACGCCAATCTATAATTAGGTAAGTGATGTGTGTGATGGATATTAAAAAAACTAATTCTGAGAGGTTCTCATGAAAATTATTCATTTAAAAACCAACCGTGTGGTGAATCCATTGGGCTTTGATTTAGGCAGACCGAGATTTTCATACACTGTAACCGATACGAAAGGCCAGAAGCAAGTGGCAGCCCGGTATGTTGTGGCGATTGACGATGAATTCCAAAATGTCATATTTGACAGCGGGTCAAGGAAGGATATCAACAGTCTTGCCTTTGAGCTTCCGCTGGAATTGATACCGCGATGCCGCTATTTTTGGCGTGTGGAGGTATGGGCGGATAATGGAGAACACGCCACAAGTGAGACTGCGTGGTTTGAGACAGCCAAGCTGAACGAAGCGTGGAAAGGGACATGGATCACTCCGAAATTCAATAAGACCATTCATCCGATTTTAAAAAAATCGTTACTGCTGAAAGGCCCCGTTGCTTCGGCTCGAGTCTATGTATGTGGACTGGGGCTTTACGAAATATATATTAACGGTCTAAAAGCCGGAAACGAATTTCTGACACCTAACTTCAATAATTATCATAAATGGCTGCAATATCAAACATATGATGTGACCGAACTTCTGCAAACAGGTCAGAATGAGATATCGGTAAGGCTTGGAAATGGCTTATACAAAGGGCGTTTTGGTTTTGACGGCCATTCGAGCGAGATCTACGGTAATACGTTTGCTCTTCTATATGAAATGGTTGTGACATACAGGGACGGCTCAACTGAGATCATAGTTTCCAATGACTCATGGACTGCGGAACAAAGTCAAATTATATCGGGAAATTTATACGACGGTGAAATTTATGATGCAACTTTTCAAGCCTCTGAAAGCTATCCCGTTATAGAAGTTGAACTTGGCTATGATCGACTCAAGGCCAGGCTTAGTCTTCCTGTAGTGATCAAGGAGAAAAGGAAGCCTCTCGAAGTGATTCATACTCCTGCGGGCGAGACGGTCTTGGATATGGGGCAGAACATGGTAGGCTGGATCGAATATCGGACCAACGCTCCCAAAGGAAGTATCATTCGGTTACAATACGGCGAAGTGCTACAGGAAGGAAATTTCTACCGAGATAATTTGCGCACCGCAATGGCGGAACATCAATTTACGGCAGATGGACGGGAAACGATCGTTCGTCCTTACTTCACCTACTATGGATTCAGATATGTAAAGGTTGAAGGCTGGATCGGACAATTGAATTCTGAGGATTTTACTGGATGTGTTCTTTATTCGAACCTTGATGATACAGGGCATTTCGAGACCGACAATTCTCTGATCAACCGCTTGTTTCAGAATGCAAAGTGGGGACAAAAGGGGAACTTCCTGGATGTTCCGACAGATTGCCCTCAGCGGGATGAACGAATGGGCTGGACGGGGGACGCTCAGGTATTCTCTGGTACCGCTTGTTTTAATATGGATTCCTATGCTTTTTTTAACAAGTATTGCTATGACCTTGGAAGTGAACAGGAGGAACGCCAAGGAGAGGTTCCGGTGGTTGTTCCTGCTGCTAATATTCGTGTGGGTGGTTCC
Source organism: Paenibacillus campinasensis (assembly GCF_002272015.1). GTDB lineage: Bacteria > Bacillota > Bacilli > Paenibacillales > Paenibacillaceae > Paenibacillus_AQ > Paenibacillus_AQ campinasensis. The sequence continues at coordinate 4,470 of NZ_NPBY01000055.1, forward strand.
AGCGCTTGGGGAGATGCGTCCGTAATTATTCCATGGAATGTATATCTACATTACGGAGATGTGACCATTCTTCAGCAGCAGTTTGAAAGCATGAAAGGATGGGCCGACTACATTATAAAAAAAGATACGGACTCAGGGGGACGTAGACTATGGACGGTAGGGTTCCATTTTGGAGATTGGCTTTCCCTAGACAGCAGCAATCCGGATTCTCCTTTCGGCGGAACCGATAAGGATTTCATCGCCTCTGCGTACTACTGTTATTCAACAAACATTGTGGCCAAAGCAGCGAAGGTCTTAGGGCAGGAAGCAGAAGCGGCATACTATGAGCGTATTTCAAAGGAAGTTAAAGTTGCAATTCAGGAGGAATTTTTTACTATAACAGGCCGGTTGGCGATCGATACACAAACTGCGTACGCAGTTGCGCTGTTTATGGATTTGGTTCCAAAAGGCTACATCGACAAAGTGGTTAAGGCTATGCGAAAGCGTTTAAAAGCTGACCATAATCACCTGAAAACAGGGTTTGTCGGAACACCTTACTTAAATCATGTACTGACAAATCATGGATGTAATGATCTTGCTTATACCTTACTGCTTAATGACGACTACCCGAGTTGGCTTTATGCCGTGAAGCTGGGTGCAACGACCATCTGGGAACGGTGGAATTCAATTCTACCAGACGGAACGATTAGCGGTACAGGCATGAATTCCTTAAACCATTATGCTTACGGCGCAATCGTAGAATGGATGTATCGTTGCATGGCGGGAATTAATCCCGTTGAGGAGGCCCCGGGTTTCCAGCGCGTGGAGCTCGTCCCGCAACCGGATAACCGGCTGAAGTGGGTGAAAGCAACAGTTGAAACCGCATCGGGCACCTATCGTAGCGGATGGGAGATTGATAAGGAAGGAAGGCTTGATTTTACTTTTGATATTCCTTTCAATGCATCTGCCCGTATACGATTACCCCATGCCCATTTAAAGGATTTAGAAATTAACGGTGTTACCTGGGAGTTTACTGACATAACCGGAGAACAACTTGAGGAAGAGGTCCTATTGGAATTATTCAGTGGAAGCTATTCGATCAGCTATTCTCCGACCAAGAGTTATTTGAGGATATTTAGCACGAAAACTCCACTAATTGAACTTTTGCACCACGATGAGGCTGCACCGCTCATACGGACAATGATGTCTGAACAGGTTAAAGTCAATCCGGATGATTTGGGCGCTTCAATGGGTAATTCCTCCCTCCGGGATTTGGCAGCGTTCTATTCATTGCCTACACATATTTTGGATCAAATGGATGAACGTTTAAGCCAAATAAAATAACATTCATCAGGTTTAACGACAGATATTCCCGAAAAAGCTATTTAGGGGATGAGAGAAATGAAGTACTTATACAAAAAAGAATTAATCAAATATACAGATAACCTGTCCATCAAAATGTACGTTTGTCGAATAGAAACTGTTCCTTTACATTGGCATCAAGAGTTGGAAATTATCATGTTAGTTAAAGGCGATCTCCAAGTTCATGTGGAAACCCATGACTATTGTATGCAAAAAGGCGATCTAATCTTGATTAACTCGAATAACGTTCACTCCTTTACGGGTACGGATTATCAAAATTTAGCCGTGATCATACAAATGGATATGAATATGTTCCAGAATCTTCATCCCCAAATTGAGAAAATGGAGTTTATTTGTAATAGTGTTACGGATCTAAAATCACTGGACAAATATGCTACATTAAAAAGTTTTTTAATAAATATTTTACGAGTATTTCATACTAAAGAGACAGGATTTATTATTGAGATTTCCATTATCCTACAGCAAATTATCCTCAGTCTTATCAGAGAATTTGAAATAAATATGATTGATGAAGATAATCTGGAAAAATCAAATGACAACCTGAAAAGGTTAGAACGAATCCTAGATTATATCGATCTAAACTATAACAGGAAGATAACTTTGGAGGAAATATCCAATCATGAGTATCTAAGTAAGTATTATTTCTCTCATTTCTTCAAAAATAAGATGGGGATGAGTTTTCAATCCTATTTAAAATATGTACGGTTAAGAAAGGCTTATGAAATGCTCTTGCACACCAATGAAAGAGTAATTGACGTTGCAATGATGAATGGGTTTGCTAATTCCCAGATTTTCGCTTCCAGCTTCAAGGAGCAATATGGAATGACACCAAAACAGCTTAGAATAGAGTCCAAGCATGGGAAGCTGGAGTTGAAGAACGATGACAAAGTTCAAGATCACAAATATGTTGATGAAGATATTAAACAGGCACTTAATTTATTGAAGTAAAACGTAAGACCAACTTCCAAAGTTCACTTTGTAGGTTGGTCTTTATTTAAGCAGTATTACTCGGACTCGTCTTCAAACTCAAGCAAGCCACACCATAGAACGCAACACAGGCTTATGTCATTTCTTGAGCCTATTGCAAAGCAGTTGTAAGTAAAGTGTTCATCTCATCAGCAGATTCTTGCATGCCCCGCATCATCCACTCTACAATCCAGCCATATAGTCCATAGGCAAAGAAAGACTTTCTATAGGCATCTATGTTTGATGATTCACCCTTGGGGCCGCAGATATCCAAAATGGTATCAAGAATCAATTCTGTCAGATGGTTACGGTACAAAAGCAGATAGAAATTGTCGTTGTCCTTATAGTGCTGAAACAGACTGCCAAAAAGGTTTTGCGGATTGGAGTTGGGGTTACTTTCAAATTCAGCTCCCCATTTTTGTGTCAGATACATAATGTGCTGTCTGAGGACATCTGTTTTATCAGTGAAATTACGATAGAAGGATGCTCTGCCAACCTCAGCAGTCATTGTTATTTCGCTGATGGAAATGTCAGACAAAGTACGTTTCTGCATAAGCTGAATGAGTGTAGTCGTAATCTGTTCTTTTACATATCGGTTCTTCTGTTGATTATTAATGATGATACATTCCTTTGCTTTTGTCTCATTTTTGGTGGTTGCATTGACGATCAGTCAATTAGGTTGATACAATTGTCACATCGAAAGAAGACTACAATAAATAATTCAATTTGTCAAGGGAGTAATGTATGGAAAAGTCAAATGGAAAGAAACGGAATATTCTGCGGAATATAATGATAGGCATTTTTTTATTGATTGTGGTTTTGGCTATTGTAGTTTTTGTTATGCTAAAAAACTCCGTTCTCATCAGCTTTCCTGAATTGAAGGGAAGCCCGGAAGTAGGAGAGTGGTATGCTATTACGCCGGAAGAAGCAAAATCGTCTGATGGGAGCGAATGGAATGGTTTCATTCGTTTAGGAAGTGAAAACAAGGTTATGGTTTATTTCTTTGGTGGTGGAGCAAGTATAAATGAATACACTGCAGCGCATCCAAAAGACTTTTATGCAGATGTGGTAAAAAACCAAGATTTCGTCGCTAAGATGGGAATTGCAAGTGATACAGAAGATAACCCATTTAAAGATTGGACAATCCTTGTTCTTCCATACAGTACAGGCGATTTTCATTCAGGAACAGGTGAATATGCCTATTCGGATGACAAGGGGAACTCAAAAACGTTATATCATTATGGCTATACTAATTTTTCTCTTTTCATGAAGGAGGCAGTAAAGTATACTGGCACGCCGGATACACTCCTTGTTACTGGATTTTCTGCTGGGGGATTTGGAACATCACTACTTGCAGATGATGTTATTGATTATTATCAATCAACCTCAAATGTTACAGTTGCTGTTGACAGTTCTTTGCTGCTCACAGATGATTGGCAGGATATATCTGAGAATGTCTGGAAATCCCCAAAAACAATTTCTGAACGTCTCAATACGGACAATATCGTGCTTGACAGCCTGACGGCATTATATGACAAACGTGGAGATAGCGTAAAAATATTATTTGATAGTTCTGTACGGGATGGGGAGCTGGCAAAGTGGCAAGCTTACCTTGATCACGGAGAAATGTCGGCAACCGATAAAAGTGGTGATGTTTTTCAGTCAAATCTGAAATCAATGGTTGAAGGGCTTCAAGACAATATACCGGGCGTGGGAATCTACATCTGGGATGGTCTGTCTTATGATAAGGAGATAAACCTGACACAACACACAATCATTTCAAGCAATGTTTTTGATAAATTAAATGGCAACAAAAGCATAAGCGATTGGATATTAGATGCAGTAAATGGTGATGTCCATAATTATGGAATTGAATTATTAGAAAAAGAATATTGATAGTCTTCAGAAATTTTATACCTACATGAAAAGCAGATAAGGAGAAGTTTATGAAAAAAGCAGGGAGATTATTGAAAATGTTAGGGAAAGTTTTGTTAATCCTCTTGGGAATATTAGTGCTAGTGGTGGTTGGCATGACGCTCTATGGTAAATGGAAATCGACGCAGCCACTTTTAGATGAAGGATATTCTGATGGTTACAAGACTGAAAGTGTAATAGAACAAAAATATATCAAAATGGGAACGTATGATGTTTCTACTGTTGAATATAATTCAAGAGATAAAGAAGGCGTTCAGTCTAAAATTTGGTATCCGACTGAATTAACAAATACCAACCATCCTTATCCTCTGATTGTGATTGCAAATGCTAGTGGTATGAATGCATCTAGATACGAACCCTTTTTTAAGCACCTTGCTACATGGGGATTTATAGTTGTGGGGAATGAAGACCGTATGTCTAGTAGTGGTAAGTTTAACGCAGAAAGCCTTGACTTGATGCTTGAACTAAATTCAGATGCCGATGATATATTCTTTGGGAAAATAGACATTAATAATATTGGCATAGCAGGATATTCTCAAGGTGGTGTTGGAGCCATCAACGCCGTAACAGCTCAAAAAAACGGCCATTACTATAAAACAATTTTTACAGGAAGCGCTGCAAATGTTGAACTTTCGAAGGCATTGGGGTGGAACTACGATGTAAGTAAAATCACCATCCCCTATTTTATGACAGCCGGCACTCTCAAAAATGATACAGGAGAGGATAACGGAATAGGAGTAGCACCGCTATCTTCCCTTATTAAAAACTACGATTTGATTACCGATAATGTTTTGAAAGTCCGGGCTAGGGCGGTGAACGCTGACCATGAAGATATGCTGGTACACTCTGATGGATATTTGACAGCATGGATGATGTACCACCTGCAGGGAGATGAAGAAGCAGGTAAGGCATTTCTTGGGAAAAATGCGGAGATTCTAAATAATGCCAACTGGCAGGATGTGCAAATATCAAAATAAGCGTAAAAATAACCCACACCTATTTATCAGGATGTGGGTTATTTTACGTTGTGTCGATTTCCAGCCGTCCTTCTTTCATGAATACTGTAAGTTTCCCTGTTTTCCCACTTATTCAAGCTGTAGGTAATTCCCCCGCTGCGTTCTCTTCAGCTGCACTTTTTCACGCTGTTGACGCGGCAGCAATTAGATCTCCTCATCGTTTCCACGCGTATGCGCTTGCTATAACTTGCTGAACCATGTATTAAAAATTGTTTATTCTACCATTACCAGCCGACACAAAGCGGGAACATCCACGCAATTACTTTACGGGGTTACTTCTAATGCTGTTCAACAAGTTATAGACCGATTATTTCAGAGTTCACTTAAGTCTCATCAACATTGCATAACTCAATTGATGGAGCTTAGAAAATCGAATGAAACGATTGAATTCCCTGAAATTTGTCCCTATGCATATGCTTATGTTTTTTGGAGAAAATCTCTTTTAAAGGAGGAGCATTTCTACGGCTTTAATTCTTTGAGAACGAGCTTGATTTCTGATGTAGCGCCACTTCTAATCAGGGAGCTTCTGGAGTATTTCTCTGATCAGGTCGTCAATTATCAAATGAAAATCCGTAGAAGTATTGATATGGGGGGGCTTTCCTGGATTCTTGAAAAACTGGTCTTACAGTTCTGTGAGAATTTCTTCTGTGCTTGGATGGAGACCGCAGGGAAGAGAAGTAAAGAAATTAGTGTTCCTTCTTGGAAGGAAATTGAAAATATGAGGGATCGTTCGTTTCCAGATGTCGCTTTCAAATACAACTTTGATGAGAGCAGCTCATCTAGCAGCATTGAATATTATCATTTGCAAAACAAAGAACCGTTGTTGACTAACAAATGCAATTGCCCGAATCAACATGAAACCGCTAAACAAGATATTCAATCAATGATATCGTGTACACCACAAAAAGTTGCGATGCTGAACATGAGTAATCCAAGTGATGAACATAAGATCCTCCAAAAAACAGTCGAGACATATGTGAAAAAATTGAGTTTTTGAAGCCGTTAATCTGAAAAGATTGCCGGTTTTTTGTGTTTAACCCGGACCGGATCAATTGAGAATGAAAAGGAATAGGGGAACGTAAACGGCAATAGGTACAAGTTCTTGTCCTTTAACGGTACATGTTCTTGTCCCAGTCGCCCAAAACAACTAAACAAGATGCTTATCGTGAGTAATTCAAGTGATGATGAGCATTATGGTGCTCCAAAAAACAGTCTAGACACAATGAAGTCGTTAATCTGAAAAGGTTGATTGTTTATTGTTTTAGCCCTGAACCGGATAAATTGAGGAGTGAAAAGAGGAAGTAAACGGCAATAGGTAGAAGTTCTTGTCCTTTAACGGTACAAGTTTTTGTCCACCGTCAATTTGTCGAGGGCCGAGAACTACATCGGTAACCAGCTTGCAGTAACATATGTACAAAATACGAGTTTTGTGAAAAAGAACTTAGAGACTCAGCCTCAATTTTTCCAAACTATTGTTGCTACCCGCCGTCATAACTCGTCAGTCACCAAATGTTTTAACCTCACCGACCATTACCCCTCAATCGATTTATGCCAATTCTGTATCACTAACTATAATGCGGCTAAGCTTATCAGCATCATACGAAAATTCATCATGAGGTGTCCATATCCAACATCCTGAAGTTTATACGTGGCCTATGTATATGCAACTCAATTATATTTTTCTTCATAATTGATTTTGCTCCGCCCACAACTTATGGTGTCCGTAGCGCGATCGATCCATACCACCATCAATTAACGATCCACAACCTAACTTTGTGATTTCAATGTAATCTTATTTCTTACAAATGAGACTATGTTTTTTAACATTAAGAATAATATTATGATCAAGAACGCATTATAGACAATATTCTTAGTAATGGTAAGAACACTACTCCAACTAACGAGGTCCGAAGAAACAGAATCCTTCTTTAAGAGCAAATAGATGCACAAGTTTTCTGCATAATCAATAACGACAATCAGTGAAGCTGCTAACGATAAGACGGCATTTTTACCACGAGTGAGCTTTGACAGAATCAGAATACAAAATAGAGAGAATAACAAAGGATACACCATGTCTAGCGGTAATTGAACATTTATGTAAAAGTCCCTTCCTTTGTCTGATATTGTGGATAAAAAGAGCTCTACGTCATTTACACTGTAACCGGATGCCCTCATATCTAATGGGAGCAAATGATTAGATTCCTTCGACAAATAAGGAAACGTATAAAACATCATTATTAAATACAAAATCTGTGAACTTACCAATGTGGCGATAATGAACCACCATTTCTCTGTCAATGTACGTACATACTTATTATTTTTCATGAATGGCTTCTCCTACTCTCAGCTTTTCTTCATAGATTATACCTTAGATTATCAATACTCCATTACCTCCTCCGGAATGAAAATAACTCCGTCTTCAGTCGTATGCCATGGCAGAATTATCCATCTCATCAGCTTACCGCCTGCGTATTCCGCAGCTTCTAATGCATCAGCGAAAGGTGTGCCGCATAGAACGGCCCCCACCTCTTTCGCTGTTACTGGTTAACAAATGCAGGTCTTTTTCTTGTTACCCACTCGGTCCATCGCCTCGATCTTGGCGATATATTCCGTTGCCAGCGGAACTTTGCATGCCGTATTGCCGACATCCACATGCACTTTGCCGACCGCCTCTGCGACTGCCTTCGCTTCCTCCGTTAAAGCCTTAACGTATGTCCCGACCGAAATCACAAAGGTATTCATCACATAGCGAACCCAGTTGCGCTCGCTGTGGATGGTATCGCGCACTCTGATCAAATAGCTGCGTACCTCCTCCATATCCAGCGCTTCGTCTGGCGTAATCGACACATAATTGGCATAGGTGCTCCATCCGCTCACAGCGACCAGTTCCTCAGGCGAATCAATCCACGCCACCGCCAGTTCACGCGCATACGGACTTTCTGCGGCCACTCTCGCTACCGTATATTCGGCAGGCGCATGCCAATTAGCGCCAGCCACCCAATGCTGCAGCTGCTCCTTGGTGATCGTCTTCGGATTGACGCTAAGTCCAGCCAGGTACATCGCATCATAATTGCCGGATTCATACAGCTGCAGAGCGAGCGCTTGGTCTTTTTTTACATGCTTAACGAGCTTCTTCATATCCCCGATTTTGACGCCAAAGAGCGGCTCTTTCGCCCCATGGCGAATATACGTGCTTTTCGTCTGCTCACTGCCCATGTCAGCCAATGCCTGTATAATTTCTTCATAGGTCACCTATTGTCACGCTCCTAAATACTTAACTTTGAGCTTCACGATGGAGATATATACTGCATAATCGCGCTGTGCAGGAAATCTGCAAAATCCTCGCCATATTGATTAAGATAATCTCTCATCCGCCTGTCATATTTGTACGTATCGGCAATGCAGGTTAGCAGATTTGAATCACAAGTCATGAGATGCTCCAGGCTCTCCCTCCACTCTCGGATCAGTCGCTGCACTTCATCGGAAGCAGGAGACGCCTTCATATGGGATGCCATTTGTTTAAACATTTGCTCTACGCGAGAAAACAGCTCCCCTCTTTCGTCTGCTGGCAATTGCTCCAATCGCTCATTATATTCCTTATACGCCTCTGTTTCGCCATAAAAGAAGCTCGCCTCATTCGCATATTGCTCTTGCAAAGGCAGCACGGAAGAATAATTAAAAATCTGCAAACTGCCGATATCCTTCCCTGAAACGTATTCTTCGATGGCTGTCTTGATTGATTCTAGTTGTTGAATTCTCGATTGTACAACGTGGCGCTGCTCGTTTAGAATGTGTTGCTGTTCCTTCCTCGTCAGCTTCACAATGTCCGCAATTTCTTTCAAGGAGAAATCCAGCTCCTTAAGGAACAAAATCATTTGAAGTTTTTCCAGACTGCTTCGATCATACAGACGATACCCTTTTTCCGTCAAATGCGTTGGTTTAAGTAAATCAATTCGATCATAATAATGCAGGGTCCTGGCTGTAATGCCGGTAATTTGAACGATATCTTTAACCCCTAATAATGGTTTCTTCATCCCAAAATCCTTTAATTTCATCTAATATTTGAGCAGCAGGTGTTATTGTAGCCTCATAGATCGTTCTTCCTGTTACTCTTAAATAATACTGGATTAAATAATATCCGCAAGCATAGCCAGCGCTATAGGGCATATTGACGGGTTTCAAGTTTTGCAGTTTAGCGATCTCGTCCCCGTAAAGGTATAGAGCACATTGATCAAGCCCGGTTACATGCAACTGCTCTCTGAGCACTGGCTTGATGCGCCTGTTCAGTGTTTCTGCGTCTGTTTTTGCTACCCAGGGACCGAGCCATTCCTCACCATACAGAAACGTAGCATAGCTTTCAGCTAATCCTTCACTTACCATGAGCTCCCCCAAATTAACGGTGTGATCCCACTGAATAAATTGATACCGCACATTATGGTTGCATTCGTGCGCCAGCGCAGCCTTCATTCGAGGAATCGTATACTCATTAGGCAAGAGTGTCGCCCAGATAAACCCGGGAATGCCTCCAAAGCCGCTATATCCTTCGTTTATCGTTAAGGCGCGGCTGTCCGGATTCCCTAATTGAATCGTAAACAAATAATCGGATACGGGAAGGTGAATATCATGCTCTACAAATCGATGTAGGCTCTTCTTCACAGCCTGCTCACATTCTAACCAGAATGATTCAGACGAAATCATCTCGATCTCTGCCGAAATTTGTGGGGTAATCTGATCCGGAGATCGATGCATCATATTATTAAATGTAATGACGTCGAAACCATTCGGATCTTCCGCTTTGAACGGAATCTGCTGAATTTGCCATTGTTTCATAAAGGGCGCCAGCATTTCGTTTCTGAATAGTTCCAGCTTTTCCTCGGGCGGAGCCTGGGCAACTTTTTGATAAATAAGGTCTGAACGCAATGTTTGGATGTTCACTTCTATCACTCCTCGTTGTGTATTCGTAGTGAATTAAACACTATGACCTAACGTCATAGTCAAGCACTTTGTCTCTCCCACTGCCCACGGTATACAAAAAGAAAGACTGCAAATGAAAAAAGCCGCTATGATAGCGACTTTCACATTAACCAGATGCAGAGCGTCATGCTAAATCAATGGATTCCCGACTATTTGAACTCGATTCAGTCGGTTCAAATTCCTATCGCGTGCTGTGTATTCAGATGCATCGATCCGTTGGCTAAATCAAGGCCTTGCATATGACGTAACGTAATATGATTTAATGGAATCAGGAGTGAGCGCCCATGACTGAAAAACGATATACGGTAAGTGAACTGGCTAGATTATCCGGGACCACCGTACGAACAATTCAATATTACGACCGAATCAACCTGCTTGTCGCAACAAGGGCCGGTGAGAAAAACGCACGATACTATACGGAAGCCGATTTGATGAAGCTGCAGCAAATCTTATTCTTCAAGCGAATCGGCCTGCCCTTGAATGAGATCAAGCATCATATCCTGAAGTCCGATCACGCGTCAGATATCAAACAGATTTTAAAGAATCAAGCGGATCTACTCCTACGACAGGAGATGGAGATCAGAATGAGCCAGACGATCATTAAAGCCATTCTGGCCTCCATGGAGGCAGACCCTGATCAAAATCTGGAACCGATCATTAAACTCGTACTCGGTTTAAACAAGCAAACGGTCCTCGACTATGCACAAGTGGAGTTCGACCTGCAGACGCAGCAATTATTTGAGAATACATCTGAGGATGATTATCAAGAGCTCATTGATTATTATTGGCAATGGAAGCTGCTAATCCTGGAAGCGGCCGCCTATAAGCTTAACAATGCTTCGTATACATGCCAGACTGGGTTTGAGTTGGGCCGGAAATGGGAGGAATTTATCAAACGTTCGACTAATGATGACCCGAAGATGTTGACGGCCTACGCCAAAGGACTTGAACAAAGCGATCATTGGCCGGAAGAAGATTTGTTTTTGTATAATTTTGCCAAGGATTATATCGATGGCGCTCATCACTACTATCTCACACAAAAGGGTGATGCAATTGATTAAACTAGCCAATCTGACGAAAAAATACGGGACCAAAACAGCGGTCGATCACTTGAATCTGGTGCTTACACCTGGCACAGTTACAGGCTTTCTGGGTCCCAACGGATCCGGTAAATCGACCACAATGAAAATGATCATCTCGCTCGTCCGCCCTACGCTCGGAGACGTTGTCGTCGATGGAAAATCATATTCAGATTTACCTGAACCGACGAAAAGAGTCGGTACGTTAATCGATCCGTCTGCATTGGATAACAACCTTACAGCCAAGCAACATTTATCCATCATTGCTACCGCAGCTAACCTGAATCCACGACGGGTGGATGAAATGCTTCAGATCACAGGTTTGGAAAATGTCCAGAATAAAAAAGTTAAATCGTACTCCCTGGGGATGAAACAGCGGTTAGGCGTGGCGACCGCCCTGCTCGGCAACCCTGACACCATCATACTGGATGAACCGTTTAACGGCATGGACGTAGACGGTATCAAATGGTTGCGGGGGCTGTTCAAGCAGCTTGCGGAGAGCGGGAAATGCGTTGTGGTGTCCAGCCACTTGATGAGCGAAATTCAAGCCGTAGCCGACCGCGTGGTTATTATCGGACAAGGCAAGCTGCTGGCGGATATGACAATGGATGAAATGAACCGAAGGAGTTTAAGCTCCTATATTTATGTCGAGGCTGACGACCTGGACAAGATAACAAGCGTCTTGCTGGATAAACAAGCGAGTGTCCAACCGAGCAAAACAGGTCTTGAGGTCAGAAATTTGGACGCCAAAGAAATTGGCCGACTCGCGCTCGATAACCAAATCATTCTACATGAATTAACAAAGGTTAATCCGTCCCTTGAAGATGTATTTACGGAGATAACCGATGGAAAAGCAGACTATGTTGCCAAGGGAGTGACCATGCATGAAGCACTTGATTAAAGCTGATTTCAAAAAAATGATGTTCCTGCCGAGCTATCGGTATATGATCTTTGCAACCATCCTGCTCAGTATTCTGTTCGGGGTGATCTTCCTGTTCACCATCGAGATTACACAAGGGAAGGTGCTGTCGGAACTATCTGGCATGGAGATGATCGATATTACTTTACTTGGGATGGATGTAGCCGCGATTATGCTTATCATCTTTGCCGCTATTTTTGTTAAGAAGGATCTGGCATCAGGGGCTGTTCATACGAACCTGGCCATGACACCCATACGCAGAAAATACTATCTCACGAAGCTTTCGTTCATAGCCATACTGTCCATGCTGATCAGCACGGCCCTGATCTTGATAATCTTCGCAGTCAATCAGTTCATCATATCGATGAACCAGATGGAGGCCTTGTCTCTAGACTCCGCAATTTTGGCCAAAGCCATCGGATCCATGCTTATGGTGCTATTCTACAGTTCGCTGAGTGCGGCGGGTGCTTTTTATTTCCAGTCCACACCCGGAGGAATATCCTTTGCCTTAAGCGTCATGTTCCTCCCCGCCCTCGTTAAGATGTTCCCGGAAGACGTGTCGGAGCTGCTATTGTCCGTATTTCCAGAAAAATCGCTGCATACATTGTTCGATATGAACGCAGTTAACGGATCCTGGGCCGGCGCGCTAACGGTTCTTCTAATCTGGATCATGGTGGCATGCGCAATCGGCTTTTGGCGATTCAGGAAAATGGATTATTGAACACGCGAGAATCGGAGAATGTAATTTGCTATGCCTTACTTCAGCGCAGCGTTTTGATGGCTGATATGATGAGGAACATAGGGCGTCGCAATTCGTCCTGCATACCAGGAATTTGCGCCAGCATGTCCTCCGAAGGCGTCGGCTCCTTTACTGCTGTAATCGTAAAACCCGCCTCCATGACATCGTTCATATAGGTTGATATCGTGCGGTGGTACTTGATTACGTTATCCGTTAAAAATGATGTGCTGCGCACGCCTTCTGCCTGGTAATCATCGAGCGGCCAATGCAGACGGTTTCCTTCGTCATCATAATGCCAATCCTGCTCGTTGCGCGATGTGAAAATTGGATGTTCCACAGAGAAGACGAAGCTCCCTTCTGGCTTCAGCAGATCATATACCTTGTTGCAGATTGCAGCAAACGATTCAATATAATGGAATGCCAGCGAGCTGATGACCACATCAAATTGGGCAGGGGAAAACTGGATATCTTCAATCGGCATAAGCTGGTAAGAGATGTGAGGATCATCTGTCATTTCACGGGCTTTGCGCAGCATGTTATCTGATATGTCTACACCGATAACGGAGCTAGCCTGTTGCTGACGTGCATAGCGGCAGTGCCAGCCAAAGCCGCAACCCAAATCCAGTACCTGCTTGTTGCTCAAATCAGGCAGCAGTTCTCGCAGCACATGCCATTCTCCGGCCGCTTCGAGCCCTTGAATAGACCTTGGCATTTGTTCATATTGTGAAAAAAATGCAGCATCGTCGTATTTATTTTGTTTCACGATTAAGCCCCTCCGATTTGTTGGATCGATTGCCCATTAAATAGCTGTTTAGAAATGTTCAAAGATGCTATTCATTTAGAGCGGCTCCTTTTGAAACTGGTTTTTCTCTTAAGCTGATAACCGCTGGGATTTTTGATAACATTCCTATTCACAGCTCTTATTTTCCTTCATATTCTTTGCTTAAGATGCCGTCAATGTATACTTTATATTTGGTCTTTCTGAATCCTGCCAGTATAAGCTTCCTGATTTTTTCGATCTTAACTTGGTGTTTTTCTTCATTTCCAACCTCGAATTCATAAGTTTTCATCAATTTAAATGAGAGCGTTCTAAAATCACGGATTCTATCGTTTCCGTCCACTTTAATACTCAGGTTTCCTAGGAATTGATTAAATTCGAATTCCACCGTATGCTTCTCTTCGTGTCCAACTTCAAATGAAAATTTCATCCGGCAGCCTCTCCTCTAGATTTTGTTCTATCCACGAGATTTCATCATTATTTTCCCGAATCCTTTAATCCTTTTTTACTTATTTTAAGAAAAAGACCATCACGTGTCACCGTGTACACGATACGGCGGCATAGTCCTTGATTGTATGGTTCCTCAGATGCTTCAACCAGTATCATGCACATGGTCTTCATGATCCCGTCCGATGCCAACCTTGGCATCCATTAAATTTCGGTCAGAATGACCGGCCCCTCCGCAGTAATAGCAATCGTATGCTCGTACTGTGCGGACAGCGATCCGTCAGCCGTTCTGGCGGTCCATCCGTCGGCATCGATGGTCATCCGTGCTGTCCCGGCATTTAACATCGGCTCGATGGTCAACACCATCCCTTCTTTCAAGCGGAACCCTTTCCCAGGCTTCCCGATATGGGCATAGTTAGGCTCCTCGTGCATTTCCCTTCCGACGCCATGGCCAAGTAAATCACGCACGACGGAAAATCCATTGTGCTCGGCATGGGTTTGAACCACATGCATCACATCGCCGATCCGGTTTCCAGGAACCGCTTGCTCGATACCCAGATATAAGCACTCCTTGGTCACCCGCAACAGACGCTCCGCTTCTACCGGCACCTCGCCAACTGCGTAGGACCAGGCGGAATCACCGACCCAGCCATCCGCCAGTGCGACGAGGTCAATCGTGACGATATCGCCAGACTTGAGCGGCTGAGCGCTTGGAAAACCATGCGCAATGACATCGTTGACGGATGCGCATGTTGCATATGGGTATCCGTTATAGCCCATCGTATACGGCTTAGCCTCATTGTCCTTCAAGAATTGTACGGCGAACGATTCGATATCGAGCGTCGTGACGCCCGGACGGATCATGCCTGCGATGGCTTGATGAAAAGCGGCAACAATTCGGCCAGCCCTTCTCATTTCTTCAATTTCTGCACGTGATTTCAGAATCACCATACCTTATCTCTCCTTCGGCTGTATGCCTGAAAAAATCATATCCATAACCCCTTCGGCATCCAGCTCGCCTCGCCGATCGTGATGGATGTTCAGCGCGGCGCAGCCGACCAGAGAACCGAATATCAGATTCGCTGTTTTCTCCGGTGACGAGCTCACGCTGCTTTCCCCGATCCATGCCACAAACGGCTGATAGATCCGCCCTTGAAATTCCGCTAGCAGCTTGCTGAACCGGTTGCCCGGGAAGTGGTGGAAGTTATCGGCGACCGTTTTAAGCAAAATAAATACGGAAGGGTCCTGGATGCACTGCTGCAGGAGCAGCCGTGCGAATGACTCGGCTTTCTGCAAACCGCCGCCCTCCACCGCCAACGCCGCCCCTACAGCGGACTCCGCTCGATACAGGGCATCCCACAATAAATCTTCCAGAAGCATATATTTATTCTTGTAATAATGATACACCGTGCCATAGCCGAGGGCTGCCTTCGCTGCCACATCCCGGATTTCCAGCTGAATACCCTTCTCCAAATAAACTTCCGCAGCCGCTTGCATAATTTGATGCATCCGCATCTCCCGGATGGCTTCATTCTGCTCCTTGGTACGTGGTGACATGGCTCCTCCTTTTTTAGACCTGCTGTTATGTCGATATAAAAACTATATCCCATTTACAAATTAGGTTCAAGCACTTCATTTCATTTCAGGAAAATAAACAAAAGCCGCAGGATAGTCCCACGGCTTCTGCTTTCCCTATATTCTAAACTTCTTCACAGCATCCTGCAGCTCGGTCGCCAGATGGCTTAATCCCTCGGAAGAAGAGGTGACCTCTTCCATTGCTGCCAATTGTTCTTCCGCAATGGCGGCCACGCTCTGCGTGCTGCTGGCCGATGCCTCTGCTATCTTGGACGTTTCGGTAATGGAGGCTGATATTTCCTGCGAGCTGCTGGACATTTGCTCTGACAATGCGGATACCTCTTGCACTTGAGCCGCTACGATGTCCACTTCCTTCACAATCACTCCGAAGCCCTCTCCCGCTTGCTGCACCATTCGGGTCGTATCCTTGACGCCATGGACCACCTGATTGGTGGACTGAACGGCGCGGGCCGTATCCTCTTGCACCTCTTTGATAAGATCGGAGATTTGGTTGGCCGCTGCATTCGCTTGCTCTGCCAGCTTGCGCACCTGTCCGGCTACCACGGCGAAGCCTAAGCCATGTTCTCCGGCTCTTGCCGCTTCAATTGAAGCGTTAAGCGCCAGCAGGTTGGTCTGCTCGGAAATATCGCTGATGACTTCGACAATGCTGCCGATCTCTTCCGAACGTTCTCCGAGTCGCGTGATGAGCTTGGAAGTATCCCCGGTCCGTTCATTCATTGTCACCATTTGCTCCACCGCCTGTTGAATCTGCTCGCTGCCACGTTTGGCTTGGGCGGTCGCGCTGACGACCGTTTCCGATACAACTGCTGCGCTTTCTGCAATTTTCCCGATACCGGCGGCCATTTCCTCTAAAGCTCGCGCACTTTCCGTTGTGCCATGCCTTGTTGTTTCAGCACCGGTGGACAGCTCCTGGATCGTGGCTGCAACCTGATGGGTCGCTTGCGTCGTTTCCCTTGCGCTGGCCGTAAGCTCCTCCGATGCGGCCGTCACTTGTTCGGAGCCTTCGGCCACTTGCCGAATCAGCACCTTTAACTGATCGGTCATATGGTTGAACGAGGCCGCAAGCTGCCCAACCTCATCCTTCGAGTGAATGTCTAGATGCGGCTTGCTCAGATCGCCGCTCGCCACCATCTTCCCGCGCTCCGTAACCAGCTGGATGGGCTTGCTGATCCGTCTGGAAAGGATATAAGCAAGGGTCAAGGCCCCGAGTATTCCGAATATGGTTAAACCGATCGTCAAGGCTATAATGCGCTCTCCATCTGCGATTAGCGCATGTCCATCGCTCACAATCTCCGCTTCTCTGCTGCCAACGAGCTCGCTCAGCCCTTCCATGATCTCTGTGCCAATGCTTGTTCCCTCATTGCTTAGCACACGGATCGCCTCTTCGGTTCTTCCTTGCTCATGGGCAGCGAAGATCTCCTTCTCAATTAGTTCACCCCAGGCCACACTTTTCTCGATCAGCTCTTGCAAGGCTACAGATTCACTTAAAGCCGTTAAAGTCTGGTGTAGATCGGTACTCTCCTCCGTCAGTTGATGAAACGCAGCTTTGTAGGCATCGTCTCCAAATAGGAGATACCCTCTAGCCAGAGAAATTTGCTGAGAAAGATTATACTGCAAACGTTCGTCGGCAATTAACAAAGGCAGCTCATGTTCGACAAGCACATCAATTTCGTTGTTAAACGTGCGGATCTGCAATACATTAATGATGATCAATGCCGTCATTAATACAGTAACCACACTGAATCCCGCCATGACTTTCAGTTGCAAACTCTTCATTGCATTACCTCCAGTAGTTTTCGGCATTATAACGCGAAGCTGTGCGACAGATACCCTTCCCTAACGCTTTGCCAATAAGCTCCCTCCTTGCCTGCTGTGACGATCGTTCTACTATAGATATCGGAACAATACAACCATGCATTGAAGCGTTTCGAACGCAGAATATAACGATTCTTCTACTTTGAACACGCAAAAAAAGCCGAGATAATCTCGGCTCCATTGGCTGCGATAAACTGCGTTCATCGTCTGAGTACTTCTGTATCGGCATTCAAGCATCAATTAACTTGTCAGCTTCTTGTAGAACGCTCGAGCAGTCATGCGGTGATAAGCAATCAGCTCCCCGTTATAGACCACGTTAAAAACTCCATAAGGTGTCGGGGATAGTGCCATCATCTGTGCCCGGCTCTCGATATGTATAATGTGAGGCTCAATATGTGCCGCCTTCGCGGCTTCCAATAAATTGTCAGTCGCCACTTCAAGATACGGGCATTGATCCGTCCTTAATATGGTCAGTCCTTGTGAGAATCGCTGCAGACGCGCATCCCAATCGGTTGGAAAATAGGGCGCTGATGCTGATGCATCCGGAAATGTATAAGCATACAGCTCAAAGGAGTACGGGCCATGCTCAACCTGGGAAAATCCGTTTTTGACAAAAATATCTTTGCTCGGCGCCCATCCGGTATCCGGATTGGTGAGAACAGCTACGCCTTTCATACCGCGCTCCCTGGCCTCTTCGAGACAGAGCTGAATCAGCCGGGAACCGGTCCCCATGCCCGGTACACCGACCCACAGGCAATGAATGACCAGGTAGCCGTCGGCATGCACGGCTCTCCAGGAGGACTCCCCAGGAGCATATTCAATAAAGCCCAGCACCTTCTTCCCCTGCTTGATTTGCACATAAGACAGCCCGTGATCGAACTGGCTTTCCGTCCAATTCACTTTATTTTCGTATCCGGGATGCTTCTTCATGCTTCTCATGCAATAGCAGCCGCTCTCCCGAACCTGATTTCGAATGATTTCCAATCCGGGTTCCATCCGCTTTCCTCCCCTTCCCATCTTCTTCGTTCCCTAAATGCCATGAGCTAACGTTATCACATGCAAACGAGCACCGGGTTAACGCCCGGCGCTCGCAGTCAACGCCTCATTGACCGGTATCGGCAAAAGTCCGGATCCGCTCCCCGATCTGATCGCGAACCCGCTGGAATACCGCCCACTTCTCCTCCTCGGTTCCTTCAGCCTTCGCCGGATCGTCAAATCCCCAGTGCTCACGCCGGACATGCGGCGGCGTCATCGGGCAGCGATCCGCGGCATCCCCGCACAGCGTAACGACCAGATCTGACGTATTCAACAGATCCGAGTCGATGATATCTGACGTCTGTCCCGAAATATCAATGCCGACTTCGCGCATCGCTTTGACGGCATTCGGATTCAAGCCATGCGCTTCAATGCCAGCGCTGTAAACCTCCCATTCGCCGGACAGATATTGTCTCGCCCATCCTTCCGCCATTTGGCTGCGGCATGAATTGCCGGTACACAGGAAATAGATCGTTTTTTTCATGGCTGCTGCTCCTTTTCTTGTATGTTCTCTAAGTTCATAGGATGGATAACCACAGATACAACCCCAACAGCGTGAAGAACAGCGTCGGAATCGTCAATATTACCCCTGTTTTGAAGTACGTTCCCCAGCCAATCTTCACGCCCTTCCTCGATAATACGTGCAGCCACAGCAGCGTGGCCAGGGAACCGATCGGCGTAATTTTCGGCCCGAGATCGGAACCGATCACATTTGCATAGATCAGCGCCTCTCTAATCGCCGCCGAAGTGGTAGTCGCGTCGATCGCCAGCGCATTAATCATCACCGTTGGCATATTGTTCATCACCGAGGACAAAATCGCGGCGACAAAGCCCATGCCAATGGTGGCAGCGAACAGCCCCTGATCTGCAATGCCCTGGATGACCGTAGCCAGCAGATCGGTCAGGCCTGCATTACGGAGCCCATACACGACCACATA
Source organism: Paenibacillus campinasensis (assembly GCF_002272015.1). Lineage (GTDB taxonomy): Bacteria > Bacillota > Bacilli > Paenibacillales > Paenibacillaceae > Paenibacillus_AQ > Paenibacillus_AQ campinasensis. The sequence goes on from NZ_NPBY01000055.1 coordinate 24,069, forward strand.
CATCCCGATCGAGAAGAACACGATGGCCCATGGCGCGCCTTGCAGCACTTCCTTCGTGGAGACAGCCGGGCTTCTGCGTGCGATCAGCAGGAAGAATAACGCGACGCAAGAGGCAACAATGGATACCGGCACATGCACGAATTCACACACAAAATAGCCTACCAGCAGAACAGCGAGCACGATCCAGGACAAGCGAAACATTCTCGGGTCCGTAACGGCGCTGGCTGGCGGCTTCAGCGGCGTGTCATCGAAGGAGCGCGGAATGCTTTTGCGGAAGAACAGATACAGCACGACAATGCTGGCTGTTAAGGCAAACAGATTGGGAACGATCATCCGGCTGGCATACGTCATAAAAGAAATCCCGAAATAATCGGCGGACACGATATTCACCAGATTGCTGACCACAAGCGGCAGTGAGGTGGTATCGGCTATAAATCCGCTGGCTATGATGAACGGAAACACATGCTTCTCGTCAAAACGAAGCGCGCGCACCATCGCAAGCACAATCGGAGTCAATATGAGCGCTGCCCCGTCATTCGCGAACAAGGCGGCCACAATCGCGCCGAGCACCGTAATATAGACGAACATTCGCAATCCGCTGCCGCGGGCTGCACTCGCCATATGTAACGCTGCCCATTCGAAGAAACCGATTTTGTCCAGAATCAGGGAAATGATAATAATCGCCACAAAAGCAAGCGTAGCATTCCAGACAATCTGGGTCACATCCCACACATCTTGAAAATCAACGACGTTGAACAGCAGCGCCAGCACAGCGCCGCCACACGCCGACCAGCCAATGGACAGGTTTTTAGGCTGCCAGATGACAAACACTAACGTAATCAGAAAAATAATACTGGCCATAAGGACTGAGTACAATGAAGAACCCCCGCTTTATCTGTAATCAATATATCATCATATGCTTATATGCAGCATGTGCAGGTCAGTCCATGGGCAGGCATCAATCACAGGCGCAGCGGATCTCCTTATCCATCGCGGACAGCACCTGCGAACCGGTCGGCATCGCATCCAGCACCGCCTGGATATACGGCTTGTCCTCCACATGGAGCGAATAGTATACCCATTGCCCTCTTCGCGCTTCCCGAACGAGTCCCTGTGACTTCAACTTCCGCAAATGCTGGCTGACGGCAGGCTGGGACATGTCAAAGATCTCCACAAACTCGCACACGCACCATTCCCGGTCCTTGAGCAGCGTAAGCATGGTCAATCGGGTCCGGTCACCGAGCAATTTCAGCTTCTCGGCGGCTTCATGCAACGTCTCCATTCGACGCCCTCCTTCCCTATCCAATCCTTCACAACACATTAGCATATAATTGAATGCTTATATATTAATGGCAGTCGAGCGTTTTATCAACCCTTATCCTTCAATTTATTAAAAAAAGCCGCGAGTATCGCGACTTCTTCCATGTCCTCATGCCGAGAGAACGATATAGCTAGCTGATCGGGTTCATGTGCGTGCTTGCAAGTTGTATGGCTTTATCCGCGTTTTGGATATCCATTTGGATTTGCTTGTTAATATCATGCGGTTCATACAAGCCATTGGTGTGCATGTAATTGAAAATTTGCTCATGCAGCTTTACCGTTTTGCTCAATTGATCCCACAGCATATTTCTTACCTCTGGGCTAGCTGTCTCCGCGATGGCTGTTGCATAGTTTTTAATCCCTGCTTTGGCCGAATTCAGTAAATCCGCAGCGATGGCTTGATCTGTCATGGCATTCATTCCGGTTGCATTTCCTGTAACTGGATTCATCTTTAGCCTCCTGTTATTTTTGATTCTACATCAGAACGTTCTTCAACTGCTGAATGTCCGCTACACCATCCCGAATATCTTGCTGCAAAATCGTTCTTAAATTTACATCAGCAACGAGTGGCACCATACTTTGACTTTTGGTCAGACAAGTTGTTTTGAATGTGAGCAGCTCATGCAGCTCTAGAGATTCATGAACGCCCAGCTTTTGATTGTGCATTGTAGATCCCTCCTTCAATTTATCAATATCGCTACGTTATTATGGTCTACAATAGGACTGGATTATTAGTGGGTATCCCCTTCCTATTCATGCCAAAATCCCGCAACGGGAAAAAGGACTTCTCTGGTTAAGAGCAGCCCTTCAGTTCCCTTGTATTGTATTTCATTGCCTGAATATGTCCTAACTGTATTCAGGCCGAAGAAGCTACTCCTCTGTGGTTGGGATTCTTAGTTGAAGCCCCCGTTCACACGGATCGTCTGCCCCGTAATCCACCGGGCGTTGCTGCTCACGAGCAGCTCCACCGCATTAGCGATATCCTCCGGCTCTCCCAGCCGCCCGAAGGCGTTCATCCGGCGGAAGGAATCAACCAGCTCCGGCGACTTGCCGTCCAGGAACAGCTCCGTCGATACTTGTCCGGGCGCAATGCAGTTGATCGTAATCTCCCGCGGCCCGAACTCCTTGGCGAGCTGACGCGTCAGCTGCTCAACGGCTCCTTTCGTCGCGGCATACACACTGTAAGTCGGCAGCATCGCACCGGATACCGAGGTGGAGAAATTGATGATCGTGCCGCCCGCCTCCATATGCTTCATCGCTTGCTGACAGGCGAAATACGTCCCTTTCACATTAATGTCAAAATGCTGGTCGAACATCTCCTCCGTCACATCCGCAATCGCCTGGCATTCCATAATGCCCGCATTGTTGACAAGAAGATCGATGCGCCCATAAGACCGGATCGTCTCCGTGAATAAAAGCTCGATCTCCTGCACGCGTCCGACATTCGCACGGATGGCCATCGCTTCCCCTCCGGCTTGCCTAATCGTATTCACCACGTCCTCCGCCTTGCCCTCGCTTGCAGAATAGTTGACGACCACGCTTGCACCAAGCTGCGCCAGCTGTATGGCGATTTGTCTTCCAATGCCTCGGGATGCCCCGGTAACGATAGCCACTTTGCCTTGTAAACGCATATTCATTCGCTCCTTTTACGATCATCTGCACAGGATGGTATACTACAAACGTTGAAGCTTGCAACCTGATTGTAATGCAGAGGAGAAGCATACCGTTAACCTATAGCTGTTCGATCCTTGCCTAATTCTATTCCGCTTTCCAATAACCCAATAACTAAGGGCACCATGCCTGGTGCGAAAGGAGTGCTTCTGTAATGGAAGCCTTGAATGATCCCGAGCGGCAGCAGCTGGCGCTGGCGCAATTGGCACAGCTCATCCTGCGCCACACGCCATCGAGCGGCACCCACCCTACGGCGGTGCCTTCGCTGTCGCTGATGCATGCCGTCCATCCCTCGGAACCGCTGGAATCCGTCTATAAACCTTCAATCTGTGTCGTCGCTCAAGGCGCGAAGACCGCTTCGCTTGCCAGCGAGATCTATCGCTATGACCCCGCTCATTATCTCATTACGTCCGTCGAGCTGCCAATCGTCGGTCATATTATCGAAGCCTCACCCGAGGTTCCCTACCTTAGCTTGAAGCTGGGGGTTGATCTTGACGTGATTGTGGATATTGTAAAAGAAATGCAACGCCCGGAATCAGACTCCCAAGCTGCTCGCGGCATTACCGTTAATGAGACGTCATCCGCGCTGCTCGAAGCGCTTGTCCGCCTGCTCCAGCTGCTGGACACGCCGGAGGACATCCCGGTTCTCGCTCCGCTCATAACCCGCGAAATTGTGTACCGGGTGCTTCAGAATGGTCAGGGGGCGCTCCTGTCGCAATTCGCCATGATCGGCAGCCATGCCCATAATATCGCCCAGGCAGTCCAAGTGCTGAATCGCGAATATGACCAGCCGCTCTCCGTCGAGCAGCTGGCCAAGTCCGTCAATATGAGCGTTTCAGCATTTCATAAACATTTCAAACGCGTCACTGCGATGAGTCCCTTGCAATATCAGAAAACGGTCCGTTTGCAGGAGGCCCGCCGATTGATGCTGATCGAGGGTCTTCAGGCTGCCGATGCCGCCTATAGCGTAGGTTATGAGAGCCCGTCCCAGTTCAGCCGGGAATATGCCCGCATGTACGGACAGCCGCCGATGAGCGACATGCAGCGGCTGCGGGAAGTCATGGCCGCGACCCCTTCCGCGGAATGATGAGGATTGAGCCGGCTATTCAGGAAGCGCGATCCATGAGCTTCCTGCCGCCATCGCTGGCTAAGATTTATGCCGCGGCGGCCGCTATGTGAATCGGATGCGGCATTCACCCTTCGTTTGCCGGCCTACCACTCGCACCGAATGATAGCGGCGGGTAAGCTGCGTTGTAAACGATCCTTCGCTGTTCGAAGTAAAGCTTTGCTGCCAGATGATCTTCCCGCCGCTGATCCATTCCAGGGCAAGCTCGCCTTCTTCGACAATGACCTCATAGGTTAGCGTCACTTCGGCTCCCTTTCCGAACCAGAAATAATGGTACTCGAACCCGTCAAATTTCTGATAGCGGAACGAAAGCTCCTTCCCCTTTCGCTTGAACACGTAGTTCTTTTTCGTTGTCAATTGCAGTACGCCAAGCTTCAGCAGTATGACAATGACCAACATGATCATAACAAAGGTAATGATCGAGGATAGCAATGTCCCAATTCCCGCCTTTCTGATGATGATTTGCTACAATTCCACACGTATAACAGCAGTGCTGCCTGGCGGGCACAAGCCCGATGTCCAGCGATACCCCTCGGATATGCTTCGATCTCTTACTATGATGACCAGCCCAACTGTCGGAGCCGACACACCCTTCCATCATAAAGGAAGGCACGGGACCGGTTCAATGGCGCTTCAGGTCCATTTCTATGACAAAGCGGCCCGAACGGAACTGCATCCGTCCGCGCCGCCGCACCTTAAAACCCCTTCGATGACAGCCATACCGCAAGCTCACGCTCGCGCGTTTTCAGATCCGCATCGGAGTCATATTTGCCAAGCTTGTGCTCCCCTGCAATCATCCCATCGGTCATAAAGATGACGCGCTCCGTCTTCGCCGCTACCTTCGCATCGTGGGTCACGAGCAGAATCGTGGTACCGTTCCGGTTGATGTTGGCAAGAATGTCCATCACCTCACCCGTTGCCTTGGAATTCAGCGCGCCCGTCGGCTCATCCCCGAAGAGGATGGACGGATTGTTGATCAGCGCCCGGCAGATCGCCACCCGCTGCAGCTGTCCGCCGGAGGCCTGGGTGATGTCATGATCCGCCAGCGAGGCAATGCCAAGCCGGTCCATCAGCGCTTGCGCCCGCCCATTGATCGTCTTACGGCTCTCCCGTTTCGCCACATAGGCCGATAGAAGGATGTTATCCAGCAAATTCAGATTCTTCAGCAGATTGCTCTGCTGAAAGATGAACCCCATCTTCGTCAATCGAAGGGCAGCCAATTCCTCCTCCCGCATGGCGGCCAGATCCTGGCCGTCAAACTGGATGCTGCCGGAAGTGATCTGATCCATGCCGCTGATGCTGTACAATAGCGTCGATTTGCCTGATCCGGACGGACCCATCACCGACACGAATTCTCCTTCCCCAATAGCCAAGCTCACGTCACGCAGCACCTGCTGGCTTGTATTTGTACCGGTGGTGTAGACCTTATTCAACTGTTTGGCTTCCAAAATAACGTTCATAATTGCCTCCCTATTGTGCCGTCAGCGTAAGCTTCTGTTTGTTCATCGACATGCTGACACATAGCATGGTGCCGGTAACTGCAGCCACCAGCAGCAGCGGACTGACGATGAAGCTGGCTAGCGGGTGAATGATAAAGCGCATGCTGGATATGCCGGGAATAAGCGCACCGGCCAGTCCTTGACCAAGTGTGACAGCCGCTGCCGTGCCAAGCACGACTCCGATCAGCAGCACGAGCATCGCCCGCGTGATATATTGCACCCGCAAATCCGCTGCCGTAAGACCCAGACTGCGCATAATGGCAATCTGCGCCCCTTCTTTAGCGATCAGCATGTGGAAGAACATGGCGGTGATCAGAATCGAGATCGCAATGCCAAGCCCGTAAGCCAGCACAACCGAAAGCGACAGCTGGTCGATGAGCCCGCCTAAGGTTTGGGACACATAGTCGTCCATATCCGTAATTTTGACCGCGGAGAAGGCCGCGTGATATTCCTCTATTTTGTCCGGTACAGAGACGCCATCGGCCACCTCGAGGTTCACCACATACCACAAAATCTGATCCGGCGCATAGGGCAGCAGGCCCTTGGCTGTCTTGCCGCCGTTCGTGACATCCTGATACACGCCGGTGACGGTCAGTGTCCGCTCCTGCTCGCCTGCAAGCACCGTCAGCGTATCCCCGACCGACTTGCCGAGTTCCTCGGCATTCATCGTGGAGAGCGCAATCTCATCCTCGGTCGCGGGAGCCGTCCCGTTCACGTATTGGAGAGGAAAGACGGAGAAGTCCCCCAGTTCCACCTTGATGTTCTCGTAAGTTCCTTCCGCATTCTCCGCCTGGTAGGCCGCGGTAACAAACGAGGCGTATTTCGTGACATCCGCATCCTGACGAAGATAGCCGTCAATCTGATTGAAGCGCTGCTCCATCTCTTCCCCCTGCTGCAGGTCGATCCGAATGTCGCTTCGCCCCGCACCCATATAGGACACAAAGTCCGGAGACTGGATCGTATTCAGAAAATTGAACGGTACAATCATCAGGAAGGCACATAGTGTAAACACAAAGCAGAGCACACCGTACATGCTAAACCGGCTGAACACCGCTTTAATCCCGAGAAACAGGTTTACATTGCCGAGCGAGCTTCGGCTGAGCCGAAACGCTTGACGCCCGCGCTCCCCCGTCTGAAGCACCCCTTCACGCAGCGCTTCCACAGCGGAGATGCGGCCGAAGCGGCGAAGCACGAAACGGCAGTACAGGACAACGGCTGAACCCACTAGCAGCGCACCCAGTGCAGGAACGATGTGGTTCCAGACGCTTGCCGGTGCCAGGCCCATGTAGAGCGCAATATTTTGCGTAAACAGATGACCGAGCAAGCGGGAGATGAGCCAGCCTGACAGACTGGCCAGCACCGCGAGCAGGACATACTTGACCATGTAGAGGCTTCGGATGTCCCGGCTGCTGATTCCGATCGCCTTCATGACGCCGATCTCCCGGTAGTCTTCCTCAATGGTCGCGGTCAGGGTGAAGCGCAGACAGAGCGCTGCAATGGCAATGAGCAGCAGGCTGATCAGCATGATGACTGCCGCCGCAATGCCGTCGGTAATTCCGTTGAGCAGTTGATATAACGAGTAGGTGAGCGCCGTATCCTTTTGCGGAAGACCGCTGGCCTGGTACATCGCTTCGAATTCATGGACCCTGTCTGGATCATGAAGCCTGAATTCGATTAAATACTCAATCTCTCCCATATGATCCCGCAGCGCTGTCCAGTCGTTGTCACTGACGAGGAAGCGCTTGGAAGTCACAATGGAAGGGTTCATCTGCACATCCCGGACAAAGGCGGCAATCGTAAATTCCTTGCTGAAATCATCCTTGACGATCCGGACCGAATCGCCCAATTCTAAATCATATTGCTTCATATGGTAGATCGGCACACCGATTTCGCCATCCTCCATCTGCACGATGCTGCTGTCGGTATCCAGCAAATAATCAAAGGCGTGATTCTGCATCACAAAGCTGTTCTCCACGATGCTGCCCGCCTCGGATAACTCGTTATCCCCGAGGTAAATATATGCGCCGTTGATGCCGAGCATGGATACTGTCTGGTGGTCCTTGACCAGCTCGTTGCTGCTGGCAAAAGCGTCGATGTCGGCCTGATTCAGCTCCCCGGCATGCATTTGCACATAATGTGGTGCATGAGAGCGGGTAAACAGACTGTCAATGGAACCGAACAAGGTGACGACAATATGGGCCGCACCCGATACGAGCATCGCTGCCAGCATGATAAAAACAAACAGTGTTGCGGTTATGATTTTGTTTCTGGAGAAGTCTTTTCGCAGTATTCTGATTTTCATTTATACCGTTTCCTCATTTCTCAGGGATACCGCCGGCCTGCGTTTCAGCATATGGTAGGTCAACGCAGACAGCCCGAGCATCGCCGCAATGACAAAGAATGTGGGTACGTACACCCTGGAGCTGAACTGCTCTAAGGCAAGGCCGAACAGGACCTGGCCGACCGGAGCGGCACATTGGGAGACCGCCGTGATGATAGCCATGATTTTGCCCAGATTTTCATTGGGCGTCTCTTTCTGAACTTTGGTGATGATATAAATAGAGATGATCGTCATCGCCATGGCAATCGCAATCGCGCATGCGATGAACATCAGGTAGGAAGGATAATAGCCAAGGTCCAGCATCAAGGGCGACACCGCCGCCGCCATCGGCATGAGCAGACAGGCGATGGCCAGCAGCCAGCGATACAAGGTGTAGGTCTTCATCCTCTTGGCAAAAAAACCGATCATCAGCGCACCCAGAATCGTAGCTGCTTGAATCAGACCCATGCCAAGTCCGTACATCATTTCACTGCTGTTCATCGTAATCCTCAGCACGATCGGGCCGCCTACGATAAAATACGGTGTTAGCAGAAGGTTGAGCAAGGCGGCGAGGATGATCGACTTGCGAATGAGCGGCTGCTTCGCCACATAGGCAAATCCCTCCCTCATGTCCCCGGCCAGCATATGCACCATTCCACGGTCACGCGCGCGCTTCACATACGGAATCTGAATCAACGTCTCCAAGAGCGCTGACAGCGCAAACGCGATGCAGCTGATGACAATCAGCAAGCGCACGCCCATGTATCCGTATAGCACACCGCCGATCAAGGGGGCGATGACCCCGGAGAGCGCCTGCACCGCCTGCACGAGCCCGTTCGCGCTCTCCAGTCTTCTCTCTTCCACCAGCAGCGGGATGCTTGCCGTTACCGCCGGCGTATACAGCGCACTGATGAAGGACAGTAGCACCATCACGGTTCCGATCAAGAACACCGAGGTGCTGCCGCCCAGCATAAGCACAATATAGCCCAGCACAATCGCGCTGCTGATCAGGTCGTAGATGACCATCAGATTGCGGCGGTTGAACCGGTCGGCGATGGCGCCTCCGAGCGGCGAGAGCAGAAGCGGGATATTCGAGATCGCATACAGCGTCGCAAAGATGTCCGCCCGCCCCGTAATGTCGAGCACATACAGGGATAACGCAAAGCGCAGCAGCGCCGATCCCAAGATGGAGATGATCTGTCCGATCACCATCAGGTTAAAGTTTCTCGGTGAAGGTTGTATCGGTTTCCCCGGGTTCTCCACACCTTCCATACCTTTCACACCTTTCGCTGGCTATCTACCCGCCCATTAAGATGTCATACATAAAGTCGAAGCTGCCCTTCGAAGCTCCGAGGAGCAGCTCCATGGCCTGAATGAAAGCCTGCAGACGTCTGAGCTGCTCCTCCGGCGACCACTGAAACAGCGCCTCGTCAAACAGCATCTGCCCGGTGATCAGCAGCATATCGACGACCTCTCGCGGATACTCCGTATGAAAATCCCCGCTGGCAATCCCCTGCTCGATTACTTCCGTAATGACCGGAGCCAGACTTTCGATAGCGCGGATCATCGTCTTCAGATGCATTTCCGCATTCTCGGGCTCATGCAGGCTTTGCGTGATCTCTTCCTTGCTGTCCCCGGATGAGGGGCGCTGAGCCAGCAACACCCGATACAGCTTCTCCATCGGACTGATTGATGGATCCGCCACAATATCTCGCGCCCGGATCAAGTCCTGTTCAATGATGCGGTCAATGATGGCATCCAGAATTTTCTCCTTGGATTTGAAATAATGATAGAACGTCCCTTTGGCAATGCCGATGGCCTCCCGGATATCGTTGATCGTTGTCTCGTTATACCCCTTCGTGGTAAAGAGCTTCTCCGCCGTATCCAGCAGTTCCTTGCGGCGCACATCATGCTCTTTAACGATACGCATACCACGCCTCCTCCTCAGTCATTGACCGACCCCCGGTCAGTCATTTCGAATTCATTATATCCTGACTTGCGTGCAATGTAAATAAAAGGATTTGACATCGCGTCAAATCCTTTGGTGACCGCTTATCATATGGATAGCCAATTGCTGATGCCGGCTTCACTTACCCTTCGATGAGCGCCAAATATTTAATGTAGGTATCGCCCTTTTTTGCCAGCAGAATCGGTCCAAGATGCGGCTTGGATTCGTAAATTTCCGTGCCTTCCGGCAGGACGGTCGCCATGCCATCGACAAAGGGACGATTCTGCTCATACACTTGCTGGATCGTTCCAACGAGGTCTCCCGGCTCCAGCTCCTCCTCCTGAACCCACTCGATCTCTTCTGCGTTGAGGTAAACGAGGCCCTCCCACTGAAAAATATCCGCGCCCGGCTCCCGGGCCAGCAGCTGTTCGGCGGTGACATTGCCGATGATTTCGGTCCGCTGTGCGCCTCCTTCGCTCTCCATCGAACTGCATCCGCTGAAAGTCAGCAGAACGGTAAGCAGCAATGCAAAGATCTTCATCGTTGATCTCCTCCTTTCACTACTCTTCAAACGGCCAGACTGTAGAATTTGTTGCATTTAATTCCAATTATTAGATGGTAGATTCGGAAAACAGGCGGTCTTTCCACCTCGATCTGCACAACAAAAAAAACACAGCCTCCGTATCTGGAAGCTGCGCCTTTCTTAAGGTCCGGTTGATTATATTATTATAAGCCTCGTATTAAAGCCTTACTGTTATGTCTCTTCTTTATGACTCCGAATTATGCCTGATCCTTATGCTGGCCTTCTTTGACCGCTTTCACATCGTACATATTAACATTAACGCTTACAAGATACTCGGGCTGCGGCTTGCCGCGCTTCTCCCGGTGTCCTTGAATATGAGCGTCGCTCTTCTCCCAGTTCTTCCAGTCCTCGATCGATCTCCAGCGAATGACAACCACCACTTCCTCCACATCGTCTTCCTGCTTCTTCCGGTTCACCATCACGGTCTTGTCGATCAGCCCTTCCATCGCGTCCATCGGGCTATCCTGCGTGAAGCGCTCGATCACTTGATCGGCAAAGCCTTTCTTCACCACCATCGTTCTCGTTTGAATAAGCATATATGAAGCCTCCTCATCTGGTTCTGCATGTTATCTATCATCTCTGCTGTTATCAATTAATACGATATATCGTTATGATATAACGATATATCGTATGGTGTCAAACGCGTGTGCTGGTTTGCATAGATTATGGATGAGCTAGATGATGCGCTGCTGGATTTCACTCTGGATGAGCCAATTTCCATCGATAAACTGCCAGTTTTCAATGGTGAAGAATTGCGCCACCTTATTATCCCTATAAGTAATGGACAGGTCATAGAAGACGACCGCCTGCTCGTTGTCCTTCAGCCTGATCACGCGGTGATCGAAGTTTTTATGGTCGCCCAGCAGCTGGTTTACGGAATCCTGCATCCCTTTCCAGGATTCCTCGGCATTAAAGAACAAGGGCTTCGCACTTGGATTGTCAAAAAACGCAACGTAGTACGCTTTGGCCATCCGATCCAAAGCCGTCGTGTCTCCTGTCGCCATTGCCTCATGCCAGTCTGATATGTATTGATCATGCATTATCGTAAATCGATCAACGGCTTCCTTCGTGATTAGATTCATAGGGCACCATCCTTTAGAGTTATAATTTCAAGGAAAATTATACCTGAACTGCAGGTAACAAGATAGGGGCTACCCCCATGCCCTTGATAGGCGAAGAAGTAACCCCACCAGCCCCTTACGGGTTAGAAACGACCGTATCCGGCAGCTTGTAATCTTTCGGCAATGAAGCGAGAATGCGATTGAATACAACGTAGTCCACCAGAATTTCAGGCGTGGATACCTGCCGGTGAAAGATCCGGTTATACAGATCGCTCATCACGGTAAATGCTTGCTGATTCATCAGCTTCCCCTCCATGTTGTTTTATCGCTGAGTCAGCGCGCCATGATACATCATCAGCATCCGCTGAACCATCAGATCCATGGACCAGTGATTCATGGCAAAGGCCTTCGCATTCTGGCCGAGCCTCATCCGGTAATCATCGCGTTCGAGCAGAAGATTGAGCTGCTGTGCTACCGTGTATGCATCGCCAACCGGCGAGATCAGACCGGTCTGACCATGCTGCACCATTTCGGGCAGGCCGCCGGCACTGGATACGATGCAAGGCAGCCCGGCCATCTGGGCTTCCATAACCGAATATGGCTGATTATCCTGAATGCAGGTGTGGACAAAAATATCCGATTGAGTCAGCATCGCCGGCACATCGTTTCTGGACCCGTGGAAGAATACATGGTACTGGAGGCTGCTGTTGACCGTCTGCAGTTCCAGTTGCCCGCGATAGTCGCCGTCCCCTACGATCCAGCATACCCAATCGTCACGCATATGCCGCAAAATTTCCAGCGCTGAGATCAGCACATGAATCCCTTTCACATAGACCAGCCTTGCCGGACAGATAATTACTTTTTTGCCTGGGGGCCGCACGACCGGGGTGCCTGCATTCATCTTGGCATAAAAGGCCGGCGCATCAAATCCATACTGAAACACGGCTACCCGGTTCTCCGGGACACCGAACTCGCCAACGAGAATGTTTTTCGACCACTGATTGGCGGCAATCGTAATGTCCGTTGCCATCGCTGCATGATACTCCATGGAAGGAAAGTATCTCCATGCAGGACTCCCCTCCGATATTCCCATCTCCGGATGGTTGCGGAAATGGTCCATCATTTCGCGCGCTACAGAGCCGTGAACATGAGCAATCAGCGGCGTTCGCTTCGGCTTCACCCGACTGAGGGAACGCGTGGCAAATACATCCTGTGTGTGGATGATATCATAGCTCTCCAGGCCAAAATAGGCGGCCGACAGCTCCATAAAGTATCGCTCAAGCTCATAATTGGTAATGACCGGATGTGCGTTCAGTTCCGGGACTTGCGCCGATGCCAGCTTAGCCGACAGAATCGGCAGCAGCGCCTCCTTGGCCAGCTCCATCCCATGTTGATTCACGATGTGAATTTTTTTGTAATCCGGACTGTTTCCCATCATATCCACTTGATGCCCGTGGTTCTCCAGGTGCTGCTTCAGCTGGACCATAAAATTCCAGACGCCGCCGACATGGGGGATCAGCCAGTGGGTTGCGAGCAGTATCTTCACACGTTCTCCCCCTTAACCACCGAGTTGAGCCGCCACATGCTGCAGTAAATTGCGGTAATTATTCTGTACCATTTGATACTCACCGGCAATTCTGGCCCGGTGCTGAATCGTGCCCATCTGCTCATGGACCCGGTATTTGGTGAGGCAGTCCGGCATATACCCGAATTTCGCCCCGTTAATGGCCAATCGAATCCACAGGTCATAATCATGCGTAAAAGGAAGATGATCGTTAAACATCCCGACACCGGCGATCCATTCTTTTTTGGCGATCACCGTACACCCATTGATCGGATTCGAATAGGACAGCTGCCGGCACAGATCGGCCATGCCTGCCATCGGAGCCGGACGGTACGGATCGGTAATCCGGCTGTGCTGGTCGATAACCGAAAAGGCGGTATAGCTTACGTCCAATCCATGCGTGAGCATGAATGCCATCTGTCTTTCAATTTTGTGAGGCTCAAATTTATCATCCGAGCTTAGCCATGCGATATACTCACCCGATGCATGCCGAAATCCGTGGTTGAGCGCATGAGCGGTCCCGCCGTTAGCCTTGCCCAAGTAATACACCCGGTGCGTATAAGGTGCAATTAGATCGGCATGCCGGGTTGACCCGTCATCCACAACGATGATTTCGACAGCGGGATAGGTCTGGTGAATGGCGCTTTCCAATGCCTCCTGTATATATGGGCAATTATAAAAGGGTATGACGATCGTTACCGTCGGCATCATCCCCTGTCCCCTCCTTCTGCCTATCAGGTTCGATTACACTCAAGCAAACATCATGGTCTAGTACACCTTATGCAATCTACAGACATTCCGAAAGGACCCCTGTCCCCTGACATTCGTCCAAATATGCGAAATAAAAGAGCTGCCCCCATCATGCGGCAAGCATGTGAGAACAGCTCCAGTATTCAGATCACAAGACGCAGAACAACAATTGTGATGATGCCGACAATCACCGTGGCGAATAGGCTCTTCGTGATGAACGCCGTCAGAAAGGCCGGCACCGCGGCGGCGATCTCCAGCAGATTTCGGCCCGGATCGACCTTCCCGTCAGCCAGCAGCAGCTCCTGGGCCAGCAGCGCAGCCATCACCGCGACCGGCACATGATCCAGCCAGCGCAGCAGCGCTTCCGGTATGCGCAGGCGATTGAGCACCATGAGCGGCAGCACCCGGGGAATCAGCGTGACGATGGCAGAGCCGACAATGAGCAGAAAGATATGCCATCTTACTTCCATCGTTCCATCACCATCCCCGCCGTGGCCGCCACGAGAATCGCCACAATAATCGCCGCGCTCGGCGGCATCAGGAAGCTGGCCAGTACAACGGCCGCTGCCGCACATAGCGCAACGAGCAGGTCGAGGCCGAATTTCTTCCGGCTGATCATCTGCAGCGCGAGCAGGCCGATGAACATGCCCGGCAAGGCAAAATCAAGTCCCCATCGCTCCGGGTTCGGTATCCAGTCGCCGACAAGCCCGCCGGCTACATTAGCTGCACACCAGTTCAGATAGGCGGTCAAATTCAGCCCCACCATCCATTTATAGCCGAGCTTCTTCTGCTCCTGGGCTTTGGTCGAAGCCACGCCAAACGTTTCATCTGTCAGCAGCGAACCGATAAAAAAGCTTTTTCGAGCCGACAGCTTCTCAAAATAAGGAGCAATTGCCGCACTTAACAGCAAATGCCTTGCATTGACAAAAAATATCGTCGTGACAATGGTCGCTATGGGCGAGACGGCCGCCACCATACCAGCTGCGATAAACTGGGCGGAGCCCGCATACACAATCAGCGACAGCAGCGCGATCTCCATCAAGCTGAAGCCAGCGGTCCGCTCCACCACACCGGCGGCAAAGCCGATGCTTAAATAGCCGAGCAGCGTCGGCACACAGTCCTTAACCCCTTGCAAGTAAGTATTGCCCTCGATCGGTTTCGAGGGGCTGTGCTGTACTTCCGTGTTCACTTCCATCCGATCCCTCTCACAATCTCTTGGTCTATCCATACTCCAAACCTGCCTTCATTATAACATGGCACGCCTGGCGATGAGTGACAACTTCCCGCCCGTCCTCACAATCAGCTAATCAGCGGTATGCTCACCCGCCCCATATCGTTATCCGGCTTCTTCCTGCCGAAGCGGCGTGACCGCCCTGCTTGCCTTGTTCCCTTGCAGGAACATCACCAACCCGAGCATCACGAGCGCGCCTCCTGCCGCCTGGAGCAGGCTCATCGATTCGTTAAGCAGCAGGAAGGCCAACAGGCTGGCTCCAACCGGCTCGCCGAGCACGCTCATCGACACGGTGGAAGCCGAGGCATATTTCATGAGCCAGTTGAACAGCAGGCTGCCGAACACGGTGGGCACGAATGCCAGCAACGCGAAGATGCCCCACTCTGATGCAGCATAGCCGGTAAAAGGAACGCCCAGCGCGGCATTGTATACGGCCAGCACAGCTGCTGCGAACAGGAACACAAGCAGGCTGTACAGGTACGCGGGCAGCCGCCTCAGCAGCAGCTGACCCAGCAGCATGTGGACGGCGATCGCTGCGGTACCGCCAAGCGACATCAGATCGCCGGTCAGATGACCCTGACTCCCGTCGAACCCGCTGCTTCCGATCAGCAGGAACACCCCGGCAAAGGCGATCGACATGCCGATCAGCGCCGGGATATGCACCCGCTCCTTAAACCAGAAATACGCGCCGATCATTACAAATACCGGCTGCAGGGCAAGAATAATCGTGGAGCTGGCCACACTGGTCCACCGGAGGGAGCCCATCCAGAGCAGAAAGTGAAGTGCCAGCATGAAGCCTGAACAGGCTAGCAGCGCCCAGTCCGTGCGCGTCAGCTTCCTGATCTCGGCGATGTATTTGCCGCTAAACGGGAGCATGATCAATGCGGTGATAATCAGTCTGTACATGGCCTGAATCGAGGTCGGGCTCTCCGCCCATTTGATGAATATGGAAGAAAATGAAATGGCCACAATCCCAATGATCAAAGGGATCGGTACAGGAATTGGCGGTTTGTCTGCATTCATGGTAGTTGAGTGATTCACCTTTCGTGTTATGATTAGAAAGTATGGCTTTTGCAATAATATCAATAAAGGACCTGACGACATGAAAAAAAAGAACCATTTACGCAAACCTTTAAGCCCGCCTAAATTTCTGGCTCTCGGCTTTGCAGCGATCGTGCTGATCGGCACCTTTCTGCTCAAGCTGCCTATCGCCTCCTCGGACGGCACATCCACGCCGTTCGTCGATGCGCTGTTCACGGCCGTATCGGCGACAAGCGTTACCGGCCTGGTCGTGGTGGACACCGGCACCCATTGGTCATTCTTCGGCCAGATCGTGCTGCTGCTGTTGATCCAGATCGGCGGACTCGGCTTCATGACATCGGCTACGTGGGTAGCGTTGATGTTCAACCGGCGCATCTCCCTGCGGGAGCGCATGATACTGCAGGAAGCGATGGGACATACCCAGATGTCCGGTATCGTGGATCTGATTCGAAGAGCGCTCATTTACTCGATCATTATTGAAGCCGCAGGCGCAATCCTGCTGACCATCCGCTTTGCCATGGACATGCCGTTGTCTGAAGCGATGTATCTGGGCATATTCCAGAGCATATCCATTTTCAACAATGCGGGCTTTGATCTGATGGGTCTCCATCACGGGCCTTTCAGCGGATTTCCCGCTTACGTGGCAGACCCGTATGTGAACCTGGTCTTGATGGCGCTGATCTTCCTCGGCGGTATCGGCTTTATCGTCATCTTCGACCTGATTGAGTATCCGAAGACACGCAAAATCTCCCTGCATTCCAAAGTGGTGCTGACCG
The DNA here is from genome assembly GCF_002272015.1 of Paenibacillus campinasensis. Lineage (GTDB taxonomy): Bacteria > Bacillota > Bacilli > Paenibacillales > Paenibacillaceae > Paenibacillus_AQ > Paenibacillus_AQ campinasensis. Next base: position 40,959 of record NZ_NPBY01000055.1, read on the forward strand.
TTACCTCCACCCTGATCGTGCTCGGTGCAGTTCTGCTGTTTATTCTGGAGTTCAGCAATCCAAGAACGCTTGGGCCGCTATCCACTCCGGTCAAAATGATGGCCTCCCTGTTCCAATCGATCACCCCCCGTTCCGGCGGGGTCAGCACGATTGACATATCAGGGCTGCAGCAGTCCTCCCAGTTCTTCATGGTCATCCTGATGTTCATCGGAGCTGCGCCAGGCTCGACCGGCGGCGGAATCAAGGTAACTACCTTTGCGATCCTGATCGGCGCTGTGGTGGCAATGATTCAGGGCAAACGCGATGTCGTCCTGTTTCGCAACCGGATTGCTCAGGCGGTCGTTTATAAATCCATTACGCTGACGATCCTGTCGCTGCTGCTGCTGGTCGGCGCCTCCATGTTCCTGTCGGTCACGGAGCAGGGTGACTTCCTGATCATTCTGTTCGAGGCGGTATCGGCTTTTGCCACCGCTGGTCTGTCCATGGGACTGACACCCGAACTGTCGGATATCGGCAAGGTAACGGTCTCGTCGCTGATGTTCCTCGGACGGCTCGGGCCGTTAACGCTGGCCTATGCGTTAAGCCGCCACAACCATAAGGATCTGTATCGTCATCCGGAGGGCAAGATTATCATCGGATGATGAGACAGACACCGCGGGTACGGCCATAAGCTCACAAACAAACCGTGCTTTCACCTTTAAAGGGGAAGCACGGTTTTTGCGCTATCTATGGCTCAATTGTTGATGCAGGTCACGCTCCGCTATGTACTACAGATCCCCCGCCTCAATCGCTGCATCCAGCAAATCGTCAAACAGGTCGTCATTGTTCTCGATCAGCTCGTCTACCGCCAGGAACTGCTCTTCCAGACCGGGCTCGTCCGCAAAATTCAGGCTGTAATCCCAGTTGCGCCCGTCTTTGCTGTGGAACGTAATTTCATAAGGTTCAGCATGGCCTTCATAGGCAAAGATCGTGTATCCGATAAAATGATCCTCATCATCCCGCTGCATCCCGGCACGTTCAATTTGAATCTGTGACACCTTTTCATCCTCCTTCAACAGTTCATACCCATAAGACACAATATAACACTTTTGCGCGTCTGTCATTAATGTTTTTAATATGTACATTCATCTAGTATAATATGGTGGAAAATCTATATTCGTATTGGAGGGTACCAAATGTCCGATTTCTATACATCGCTGGACAAGTATGCCGAATTGGCAGTAAAGGTAGGTGTGGGCGTCCAGAAAGGTCAAACCTTGGTCGTTCACGCGCCTGTCATTGCTGCAGACTTTATCCGTTTAATTGCCAACAAGGCATATGAAGCGGGTGCCCGGCTGGTCAAGGTGATCTGGAACGATGAAGCGATCACGCGGCTTCAGTTCGAAAAAGCCGCAGATGATGTGTTTACGGAAGAGCCTAAGTGGCTGGCGGGCGAGCTGACCGAGCTCGTCGAGAACGGAGCGGCTGTGCTGCATGTGCTCTCCGAGAATCCCGACCTTCTGAATGGCATTGAATCCGGCCGCATCGCTAACTTCTACAAAACCCGCGGCGAAGCGCTGAAGCAATATCGCGCCTACCAGCAGTCTGACAAATTCAGCTGGTGTCTGATCGCCGTTCCTTCTCCGGAATGGGCCGCTAAAGTGTTCCCCGATGTTCCGAAGGAAGAGCAAGTCGATAAGCTGTGGAACGCGATCTTCCATACGGTACGCGTCGATCAGCCTGATCCGGTTGCCGCCTGGACGAAGCATCTGGAGACACTGGATCAGAAATCCGCGGTGCTGAATGCCAAGAAGTACAAGAAGCTGCACTACATCGCCCCGGGCACCGATCTGACGATCGAGCTGCCGGAAGGCCATATCTGGGCGCAAGGGGACAGCATCAACGAAAAGGGACATGCCTTTGTCGCCAACATGCCGACCGAGGAAGTGTTCACCGCTCCGCTCAAGACGGGCGTGAACGGCACTGTCCGCAGCACGAAGCCGCTCAGCTATGCCGGCAACATCATCGACAATTTCTCGCTCACCTTCGAGAATGGCAAGGTGGTCAGCTTCACCGCCGAGACCGGCCAGGAAACGCTGGAGCAGCTGCTGTCCATGGACGAAGGTGCTCGTTATCTGGGTGAGGTTGCGCTCGTTCCCCATCAATCCCCGATCTCGGAGTCGAATATTTTATACTACAACACCTTGTTTGACGAGAATGCCTCCAACCATCTTGCGCTCGGCAGCGCCTATGCCTTCTGTCTCGAAGGCGGCAAGGGACTGAATCATGAGCAGCTGCAGGAGCGCGGCCTGAATACCAGTGTGACCCATGTGGACTTCATGATCGGATCTGCGGATATGGATATATACGGCATTACGGCAGACGGTCAGAAGGAGCCTGTATTCCTGAAAGGAAATTGGGCATTTTAAACAGCGTACTCTAGGGTGCGGCAGCCATTCAGCTTCTGTCTGGATGGCTGCTTTCCTAAACCCGACATCAATATGAATTGACCTTAGGTTAATTATAGAAAAAGGATAACGGAGGAATGAACATGGCAAGTTTTGAAGAGAAGCTGGAACGATACGCGGAGCTTGGCGTCAAGGTGGGCGCCAATGTGCAGCCAGGGCAAACGCTGGTTGTCAATGCGCTGATTGAAGCCGCTCCCCTCGTTCGTCTCATTGTAAAAAAAGCATACGAAGCCGGTGCCAAGCTGGTCAAAGTGAATTATAGCGATGAAATCGTCAACCGCATCCGCTATGACCTCGCACCGGATGAGTCTTTCAAGGAAGCGCCAACGCATTACGCCCAGGAGGTCACTGAGCTTGCTGAACAGGGTGCTGCCTTTCTGACTGTCCTCTCCTCCAATCCGGACCTGCTGAAAGGCGTTGATCCGGAGCGCATTGCCACGTATCAGCGTACATACGGTGAAGCGATGTCCAAGTACCGTCAGTACCAGCAGGCCGACAAGATGAGCTGGACCGGCATCGCCTTTGCATCCCCGGATTGGGCTGCCAAAGTGTTCCCGGATGTGCCGAAGGAACAGCAGGTCGAGAAGCTGTGGGATGCGATCTTCCATGCGGTTCGCGCTGATCTGGATGATCCGGTCGCGGCCTGGGAGAAGCATATCGACACGCTGCAGAAGAAATCCGATGAGCTCAACCGGAAGAAATATCACAAGCTTCGTTTTGTATCCGAGGGAACCGATCTGACCATCGAGCTGCCGGAAGGCCATATTTGGGCGCAGGCGGGCAGCCATAACGAGAAAGGCGAGCGCTTTGTTGCCAACATCCCGACCGAAGAAGTGTTCACCGCTCCGCTGAAGACCGGTGTAAACGGCACAGTGCGGAGCACGAAACCGCTAAGCTATGGCGGCAACATTATCGACAATTTCACTCTGACGTTCGAGCAAGGCCGCATTGTCGACTTCTCTGCCGAGCAAGGTCAGGATACGTTGGCCCGCCTCATCTCGATGGATGAAGGCTCACACTTTTTGGGAGAAGTGGCGCTGGTGCCGTACCGCTCCCCGATCTCGGAAAGCGGCATTCTGTTCTACAATACGCTGTTCGACGAGAATGCCTCCTGTCATCTGGCGATCGGCAGCGCCTATGCCTTCAATCTGGAGGGCGGCAAAACGATGACGCCGGAACAGCTGCGAGAGCACGGCCTGAACGCCAGCATTACCCATGTCGATTTCATGATGGGCTCGAAGGATCTGAACATTACCGGCATTACCCGTGACGGCAAGGAAGAGCCTGTTTTTATCGACGGCAATTGGGCATAAAACCCGCTTATTCCATGGGCAAGCCCTGCTGTCCAGCCTGACGGAGTCCGTTAACATTCGCTCTATATCGTGTATCGTGCATGAGCGTCAGACAGCCCTTCGCCCTTTGTTCTCATTCGGGCAAGGGCTGTCCCAAGCTCGGCTTGGCGGTGTCATCCGCCCTAGTTCCGCTGCGCTCCTCTCCCCTTTCGGGATGGATTCCACCCCACGCATCCACCGCTATGATCCCGAACCGGCGATCTGATGATGCTGTTTCTGGATGTATTAGCACGCCCTTTCACCTCCACTCGGTTTCTCGCTTCCATTATGATTCGTCTCGGCCTGTTTCCCTCCTTCTTCAAGTTGACAACACCGAACCAAATTTCAATAATGATCCACCCTATTTGTCCATATCAGTTGGTATAAGCTTCTTTGCTTTCTAATAAGAATGAGGTGGGCTTTTTCACACAACTTGATGTAAAATGATGAAAGAAATAGGATGGGAACGCCAGAGAGGAGATTATCGAGTGTCCAACCGATTACAGCTCCTGCTCGCAGCAGAATTCGCTGATCTGAGCGAAGCTTTGCAAGAACAAATCTATTACGAATTTTATGATCTGGTCTATGGACAGATCCTGTATATTGTTCGAGATCATGCTGCGGCCGAGGATATTATTCAAGAATCATTCCTGAAAGTGATTACAAGCAAGCCGGAATTTGAGAATGAAAGCAAGATGCGGGGATGGCTTCGAGTCGTTGCGAAGAACTCAACGATGAATTATTTAAGA
>NZ_NPBY01000056.1 GCF_002272015.1 Paenibacillus campinasensis
ACTCAACGATGAATTATTTAAGAAAAAATAAAAAATACCGTAACCAAATCGATGTTGAGCGTGTTTTTATTAATGAAGAGCAAATGGTTGTTTCTTCCATTAATGTAGAACAACAGGTGGAGTCCAACATGTTGGAGGAATCCATCGAGCAGTATTTGCACCAGCTCAAGCCGGAATATCGCATTCTGATTGAATATCGCTGGAAGCATGGCCTGTCCTACCGGGAAATCGGGGAACTGCTCGGCATCCGGGAAGATATCGTGAAGCAGCGGCTGTTCCGGGCCAGGGAATCTGTGAAGAAGATGCTGTATAGAGAGTGGGGTGAATTGGATGAGCAACGAAAAATATGAAGGTAGCTTTGACGAACAGTTTGATCAAGCATTTGAACGCGCAGCATCTCGTTCTTCAATAGCTGCAGATGAAGAATCGAAACGGCAATCATGGCAGCAGGTCAAGCAGCAACTTGATCAGCTTAAACGTAAGAAGCAGCGCCGCCGCCGCTTTCGGCTTACCGGTATTGTTGCGGCTTCCGTTGCAATCGGGGCATTTCTATTCTCCCCGCCCACTATGACGCAGGCGGTAACTCCCTTTTACCAGCAGATCAAGAATTGGGGGGACGGTGTTGTCAATATGATGTTCGGACGGCAAAGCCCGGCCCCTGAACACGGTGCAGTCACAGCGCCGCCGCCGGATATGGTTCAGCATCACGGACAGTCGGATGAAGATGTATTTGTTGAGGAATTGACAACCGAGTATCATCATCTGACAGAAGCGCAGATCAAGGAACGACTGGCATTTCCGCTTCCCGAGTTCGGGTATATGCCTGAAGGATATGTGCTGGATGAGATGAGCGCCCTTGGCTCCGCTCAGGAGGAGCCGGTGTATGATCTGGCGCTTCATTATGCGAATGGTGACCAACGTCTATATGTGCATCTGTACAGTCTGGACAACTCGGCTTCGGTAGCACTGCCAGGTGAAGTAACGAGCCAGCTGAAGCTCGATTCCGGCATTGAGGCTGCCTTCAGCGAAGGGCGTTATAACAGCCTCAAATTCATGATGAACGAAGTGGTGTACTTTATCATCGGGGATGTGAGCAAGGAAGAGCTGGTCAAGATCGCCAACAATATCCAATAAGCAGCTTCCATTAGCCACCAACTATTATCGGGAACCGAGAGCGGACAATATGTACGCGAGCCAGACTGCCGCTACCTGAATCATAGAGGCATCGGATTATATAAAGACACAGGGCTGCCCCGGAAGGGGCAGCCCTGCTGCTTCATGCCATCTGAAATTATAGAGGAATAAGGACAGAATTCGTGTAGTATGTAGCTGATTCGTAAGTCCCGCCATGGTTCACCCAGTGTACGGTATGCGCCCGGTAATAGTACCCTGGGGACACACTCCATGTCCGTAGTCCATCGTAAGAGCTTCTGCTGGACACACTGTCGGAGAAACTGGCAATATTGATCCATTCCGTGCCTGTCCAGCGCTGGAGGTTGTAGTTGACCCCTACTGAATTAACCGTCTGATAAGCATAGGTTCTGGCAGTAACCTGAACCTGGTTGGATCCGGCTTGTCGGATCGTAGAAGATCCATGCGATAAATACAGGTTCGCGTTCAATGCTGCGAACGGAACAAATTCCGCCTCTACTGGCGGCGGAGATGTCAAGGCGCCTGGTGCTAAGTCTGAAGCTGAATCCGCAAACGCCCCTCCGGTCAGAGATAAACTCAACAGTACACTGAGAGCCACCGATGAGACTATGCGTGTATGATTCCGCACTTTGGACATAACATCACCCTTCTTTCATTAATAGGAACATCCATATTTTAACATCCTTATTCGACGAAAAAGTATCTATTCTTTCATTATTTGATATAAATATTGAAACTAATTTAATATAAAAAAGAAAGATCGACATAAAATGTCAATCTTTCTCATCGATTCCATCCACAGCAATCTATGCTCCCGCTTCTTCCTGCAGCATCTGCTGTCTTGTCACCCGGATTCGGGATATGCGTTTGTTATCCGTCTCCTCTACCTCGAACAGACAATCCTCATACAAGATGGACTGCCCTTTCTGCGGCAATAATACTTCAAGACGGGAAGACAACCATCCTCCGATGGTATCATAATCATCTGTATCCACATGGAGACCTAGACGGTCATTAATTTCATCAATCAGCATCAATCCGTCAATGGAGAACTCGTCTTCACCAATCTGCTCGAAACCTTCCCGCTCCTCGTCAAATTCATCCTGAATCTCGCCGACAATCTCCTCCATAATGTCCTCCAGGGTCACCAGGCCGGAGGTGCCGCCGTATTCGTCAATCAGAATGGCGATCTGCGTCTTGCTGCGCTGCATTCTTCTCAGCAGCTCGCTGATCTTCATCGACTCGGGAACAGCCAGAATCGGGCGAATCAATGAAATCTGGTTATGCGCCAGTCCGCGCATCAGATCCTTGATATGAACAAAACCGATAATATGGTCCTTGTCTTCATCACATACCGGATAACGGGTTCGCATGCCTTCTTGCGCAATCTTCATATTCTCTTCCAAGGACAGATTATTGTATAAACAGATCATATCGGTTCGGGGAATCATGACTTCACGTGCGGTCGTATCGGCAAACTCAAAGATGTTGTCAACAAGCGCCATCTCCGTGTTGTCAATCAGCCCGCTTTCGTTGCTTTCCTTCATCATATCCCGCAGTTCTTCCTCCGTATGCACATTGCGTTCCACGACGCGCTGCATCCGGAATAAGCTCAGCAGTCCGCCGGATAGCCCATTGACCAGCCACAACAGCGGCGACATGCCTTTATAGAACAGGTTCAGCGGAATCGCAGACAACAGCGTAATGCGCTCCGCCTTGTGAGCCGCCACCGATTTCGGGGCCAGCACGCCAAACACGACATGAATCAGTGATATAAGCATAAATGCAATAACCAGGGATATGATATGGATGAGCGTCTCGCTCCATCCAAGCCCGCCAAACCATGGCGTAATCATGGCAAAAATCGTTCTTTCGGCGATCCAGCCAAGTCCAAGCGTAACTAGCGTAATGCCCAATTGGCATGCGGACAGCACACGGTCAAGATTTTGCAGAATGCCCTGCGCAAATCGGGCTCTCCGATGCCCTTCCTCGGCCAGTGCATCAATCCGGCTTCCCTTCACTTTCACGAAGGCCAGCTCTGCCGATACAAAAAAACCGTTCAAAAATACAAGTAAAAACACCAAGAATAAACTTAATAAACTCGGTAAGGGGTCACTCAATAGATCTCCTATCCGCCATGCAACATGCCATGACGAATAGGATCACCTCCTTCGATTGTTAAAAATTTGTGAAGCGATCACACATTGCAGCGTATCCGAACCGCGCATCAACTTCCCAATGAAATCATCTCCTTGTCTTATTTGAGACGTATACAAGCTATATAAATAATTATATAGAACTACGATACACAGTCAAACTTTGTCTTATGACATAAAAACGCGTTGTTAGCGGCTATTTTTTGAATACCTGGGTTTAGCCCCTGATATCGCCGAATTGATATAGTCTATGAAATGAGCGGCTTGAAGGTTTCGTATAGCGTCCGGATTGCACATAAAATGCTCGTATGTACGGAAAAACTCCGAATAGATCGCTATCCGGAGTTCGGCTTGATTGGGGATTATCTTCCGCCCTGAGTGCCTACATGGCCAGGGTATTGGTAAGTAAGCGGCTCGTCGAACACGACGTAGTCCAGATTGACCATCAGCAGAATGACACGTCTTCCTGTCTGGCGCTCGCTGATAATAATGTGATCTCTGCCGGCAGCTTCGATGATGCCTGTGAACACTTTGGCATTCCACTGGCTGTTGTTCTCGTAGGTCATGTAGAAGGTGCCCTGCTTGCCGAGGTTCAGGCGCAAAATGTTCTCAATGTAAGATTGCTCGAATTGCTGGGTTGGCAGCACCGCACCACCAGGGGTAATCGGGGCTCCGCTTGGCACCTGCGGCGGGACATTGCCGGCATAGCCGGCGACGGACCGCTGAGGAACGCCGGGATAACGCACCTGATTGACAAAATGAACCGGGGGAACACTGTGGTTGTACATAAAACTGGATTACCTCCTTGTCATATCTTTCGCATGAAGCGGTTGTTCAAGCCATTAATAAACGGCAGGACAATCTTCGTAAGTCGGGATGAAGAAGCAATGCGCCTTAAATCGGCCGGAATGCTGCTGATTGTACCAGGTAGGAGGACAATCGCCCACCGGGCGAAAGAACCACAGCGCGTTGGAGGCCGGCCAGATTCGCTCGCCGTTAATGACTCTCTGGGCCAGCTCTTTGTCCCGCTCCCTTGCCTTCTGGTAAAAGTACCCCTTCTGCGTGGCCTCGAATCCGCCCGGACTCTGGTATACCATATCCCTCATGCTGCGGATATCCATAAAATCAAGGCAATTGGAACGGATGCGGTTCACGCCAACATTGCCGACCATGAGCATTCCCTGCTCTCCCTCGCCTTCCGCCTCTGCCCGGATCAGTCTTGCCAGAAGATCAATATCACTTGAATTTGCTTTGATAACAGCCACAATAACTCCCTCCACTTCCTTGACTTCACCACTGTATCGTATGTGCATTTGCCTAGCGGGGTGACGATGAGCGAAGGGATTTTTTTCACTGCTCTATACATACGAGGAGGCAGGGGATGAAATACATATAAGCGAAAGATTTTTACAAAAAAACAGCGCGGCATCATAAGTCAGGCTGCTGTGAAAGCATGCAAAAAA
>NZ_NPBY01000057.1 GCF_002272015.1 Paenibacillus campinasensis
TTTCCATTTGTTATATTCATTATGAGTGCATCATCATTAACCCGTCTTGCCAATCCGAAAAAACTTGCCCCTGCCTTCCGTAGTTACCGGTGCGAATGCTGGAGAAGAAGGGAGCGAAGCGGGGGAGTCCGGGGGGAGATAACCGTGAAGCGGTCCCCGGTATACCTCGTGCAATTGCGGGCAATTGGAGAAGTCTTCGGGCGTGACCAGATGACAAGGCTTATTCACAAGCCGCAGCCCTGCACGATCCAATACGGTCGCGACAAAGTGGGAACAGAAGAAGGCGTAGTCCCGGTCGATGTGGATTCGGAACAGGATGCCGAGCAGCCCGAGCAGATTATATTTGTAGCGATCCTGGTTGCGCATCATTTCCTTCACCAGATTGTACATTCGTTCATAATCTTCGGTACGGACACGGCAGCGGTAAACCGCGCATTCCGAATTGTAGAAGAAAGGGGAACGCAAGTTTTCCCGTACCAGTCCGCCGTCAAACGGGTTGTTGGCTTTTTTTCGACCGAAGCTGTACACTTCGCGCAACTCGGAATCGAATGCGATGGATGCATGATTCAATGGGGCTTTCGTGAAGTATTGGATCATCCGGCTGAACCAGGTACCCGTGCCTGTGAGCACAATCCAAATATCTTGTTCCGTGTACATACTCACAAACTCCTTTATTAACAATCCTAACGCTATACACAATTGTAAATGACTTGCTTTTCTCCACAATATACGAAAAGGGCAGCAGATTCAAGTCAAAAATATCCAATTTTTTTCAATTCCCCGAAAGAGGAGATTGCTGGGAACATGTATGGCTATACGCTCATACGAGGAATGTTGCAACTTCTGGTAATCTTCTATTGACCGAATGTATCCTTCGACCTATCTTATAGAAAGATAAGGGAGAGGAGGTTAGAGGATGAGCAATCTGGCACTTTTAAAAGAACCCAAGCAGCGCAAGCTGCTTTTCAGCGCGGGACTCAGCTGGATGTTCGATGCGATGGATGTCGGCATGATCTCATTTGTCGTTGCCGCGCTGGCATCCGAATGGGCGCTCAGTTCGCAGCAGGTGGGCATTTTGACAAGCACGACGTCGATCGGCATGGCATTTGGCGCTGCGATGGCCGGATTTCTGGCAGACAAATATGGCCGCAAAAGCATCCTGCTGTGGACACTGCTTATATTCTCCATTGCCAGCGGGCTGTCGGCCCTGGCGACGGGGTTTATCATGCTGTGCATCTTTCGTTTCATCGCCGGGCTTGGTCTTGGCGGAGAACTGCCTGTAGCATCTACGCTTGTATCTGAGAGCATGCCGGTCAAGGAACGAGGGCGGGCGGTCGTGCTGCTGGAAAGCTTCTGGGCAGCGGGCTGGATTCTAGCCGCCTTGATCGCTTACTTTGTCATCCCGAATTACGGATGGCAGGCGGCATTTCTAATCGGAGCCCTTCCAGCATTCTATGCTTTGTATTTGCGGCGTGCCATTGATGACTCGCCCAGATACCTGGAGCAGAAGAAGGTGGTCAGATTGGGCCTTGGCAAACGGATCGCTTCGGTCTGGTCACCGGAGTTTCGCCGTACGAGCATCATGCTCTGGGTGCTCTGGTTTACCGTTGTGTTTTCTTATTATGGTATGTTTTTATGGCTGCCGACGGTCATGGTAGACAAGGGGTTTAGTCTGGTGCAGAGCTTTCAATATGTGCTGATCATGACGCTCGCCCAGCTTCCCGGATATTTTACAGCAGCTTATTTCATTGAGAAGCTGGGCAGAAAGTTTGTGCTGGTCACCTATTTGGTATTGACGGCGATAAGCGCGGCCTGGTTTGGCATCGCCGATTCCGTTGGATCGCTGCTGGCCGCAGGGATCTGCCTCTCGTTTTTCAATCTGGGCGCATGGGGAGGTCTCTACGCCTACAGTCCGGAGCTGTATCCGACAAGGGTTCGCTCCACCGGTGTGGGTCTGGCGACTTCTTTCGGCCGGATCGGAGGGGTGATCGCCCCGTTTCTCGTAGGCGTGATGAAAGGCAACGGGGTTCGTATCGAGGTTATTTTCCTGCTGTTTTTTGTCACGATTCTGATCGGGGCCTTCAGCGTGCTGCTGCTGGGCAAAGAGACGAAGGGTGTGGAGCTTGCAGATTAGCGTTGGCTTGTGGCGGGAGCACGTTCTTGCTGTGCGGAGGCCTAGCACGGTCATCCCGTTTGATCAGGTAGAGGTGGTTTAGAGGTTAAGGCAGAGGCAGGGGGAGTTTCCTGAGCGAAAGGGATCATCATGCTAAGGGGAGTGGCAACGAACCCTCTATCACCAAAAAAAGAGCCGGGGATGTTTCATCCCAGGCTCTTTACCTTTATACCTCCATAATCGAAGGCATGATATAGGGGCTTCTTCCAAGCTCTCTTCGGAAATAGCGATTCAGTTTGGTGCTCGTGATTTGCTCCCATGCCGCGCGGTCGTATTCCCGCTGTTCGCCCGCCTTGTTCAGCTGCTTGCGCAGCATCGCCTCCGCGCGCCGCAGAAGCGGCTTGGAGTCCTGCATGTATACGAAGCCGCGAGTAATCAGCTCCGGGCCGGATAACAGCTTGCGGGTGCTGGGATCGATCGTAATGGCCACAATGACGACCCCGTCATGGGCGAGCTGAACGCGCTCCTCAAGCAGCTCCTTCTCATGTACGCGCAGCTCACCATTATTAATGTAGACTTCGCCGGAAGGAATATTGCGTCCTCTTCGAGCCCCGTTTCTGAACAAGGACAACGTATTGCCAATGTTCAGCAGATGCACGCTGCTCTCGGGCATGCCAACCTGAAGGGCGAGCTCACGATGATTCAACAGCATCCGGTACTCCCCATGTATCGGTACAAAAAATTTCGGGCGAATACTGCTGATCATCAGCTTCAAATCCTCACGGCAACCGTGACCGGATGTGTGAATGTCCAGAATGGAGCCGTATTTCACTTCAGCCCCGGCCCGCATCAGCAAATCGATGCTTCGGTTCACATTTTGGGTGTTCCCCGGAATCGGAGACGAAGAGAAAATAACGGTATCGTCTGGATGAATCTGAATGGAGCGGTGCGCCCCGGAAGCGATCCGGGTCAGCGCTGCATTCGGCTCTCCCTGACTGCCTGTGCATACGATCAACACCTGTTCATCGCGGTAGCGATTCACGGCTTTGACATCGATCAGCATGCCTTCAGGCATCCGGATATAACCGAGCTCTTGTCCGATCACAAATACTTTTTCCATGCTTCGGCCGACGATGGCAATTTTGCGGCCGGTCTGTATGGCCGCATCCACGACCTGCTGCAGCCTGTGCACATTCGAGGCAAAGGTGGCAAACAGAATGCGGCCAGGGCATTCCTGGAACAGGCGCAGGATGGATTGGCCTACCGTACGCTCGGAAGGCGTGAAGCCATCGCGCTCGCTGTTGGTGCTGTCTGCCATCAGGGCAAGGACGCCGCGCTGTCCAACCTGAAGAATTTTGTGCAGATTGGCGGGTTTATCCTCCGGTGTAAAGTCGAACTTGAAATCGCCTGTATGGACAACTGGCCCATACGGTGTCTCGACAACGATCCCGAAAGCGTCCGGAATGCTGTGCGTCGTACGGAAGAAATGAACCGACAGATGCCGGAAGGAGATCGTTTCCTCCTCATGAAAGACATGAAGTTCGGTCTGATCCAGCAGCCGATGCTCCTCCAGCTTGGCACGAACGAGTCCGATCGTCAGCGGACCGCCGTAGATCGGCATCTGGATCTGGCGCAGCACGTAAGGGATCGCTCCGATATGGTCCTCATGACCATGCGTCAGAAACAAGCCCTTCACTTTGCTTTTGTTCTGAATTAAATAGCGGATATCCGGGATGATGTAATCCACACCGCCCATATCTGAATCGGGGAACTTCAGGCCGGCATCAATGAGAATAATTTCGTTTTTAAATTCAACGCCATACATGTTTTTGCCGATTTCCCCAAGTCCGCCGAGTGCGAATATCCGAACAGGCGGCGCGGAGGGCTTGGGCCTCTTCTTAGGCTTGGCAGCTTGAATGGTGTCTGATAGCAGTGGTTTAGACATAGTGTAAAAAAATCCTCTCAATGGTAATTAAGGCAAATGCCTGGGTTTTTATTTTTGTCCTCTACTAAAGATATCAGAAAGCGGAGGCTTCGTGAAACGGTTTTCGTGAATTCGTTCTTAAATTGCCTTCATTATATAAGCTGTTTGCGATACTCCGACGGTGTGCACAGCATAATTTTGCGAAAGACACGGACAAAATAGCTGATATGCCCAAATCCGACATCCAGTGCGATATCGGATATTTTGTGCTCCGGCTGCCGCAGCAATTCCGCGGCCTGGCGGACGCGATAGGAATTAATATAATCGATCGGCGTCTGCCCGGTCATCGATTTGAAGAACCGGCAGAACTGCCCTTCGCTCATCGGAATCAGCCCGGCAAGCTCGCTCAGGCGGATCGGGCGATGATAGTTGCCCTGAATGTAGGCGATGACTTTCTTCAACCGCTCGGTCTGGGTCGTATCCCCGGCACCGCTCCGGCTCCGGTTGGCCATGCGGCCGGCAGCCTTCGCTTCATATAGCATCAGATAGATATGCCCCTTCAGGGCAGCCTCGTATCCCGCTGGCTTAGCTGCGGTCAGATGGACCATCTCGGTAATGTGGGCCATAAGCGAAGCATCGGTCTCCGGACGAATCAGTCTCGGCAGCGTAGCCTTTCTTTCCTGGAATGGCAGAATGATCTGCTCTTGCACCACATCGTATTGCGAGCTGGCAAGCATCGCCGGATCGAACACCATCGCACAGAAGCTGCAGCCCTGATCTCCCCGGGCGTGACCGGTATGAATATCGCCGCCGTCTATGAACAGCGCTTCCCCCGCCTTGACCGGAACATACTCGGTATCAATCTGAAACAGCACTTCGCCCTGAAGCACGTAGAAGATCTCCGCTTCCTTATGCCAGTGGGAGTCTACGACATGGGCCCCGGGGGCAAAATGAAACCGGTACGACGCGAACGGAAAGCGCGCATTCCCATGCACCTGGCTCTCCTTCAGGGACTGGCGAAGCGTCTGATCCATGGCGAACTCTCCTTCATGCGGAATTGGTAATCCCTAGGTGGATATATACATCAAAATCGTGCAATAAAATGACCGGATATTGATAGAATCAACAAAATTAGATCAGTATAATGACATTATAACGCTTACAACACCAAATTGAAATATAGAAAGGCGGTCCAACTTATGAAATTCACCGACGGCAACTGGATGATTCGCGAAGGTTTCTCCGTAGCTGGAGCCGTTCAGGCTTATGATTTTGCGGTAAAAGGGAAGACGCTGACAGCTTACGCCTCCACCGCGCCCATTCCCGGCCGGGGAGCCACCATTAACGCGCAGCTGATTACGGTTCAGTTCCATTCCCCGGCTCCGGATGTGATCGGCGTTAAACTGATTCATTACGCAGGCGTGCGTGATCTCGGTCCGGCATTTGAATTGAACAAGAACGACGGGGATCATGTCGTCATTGAAGAGAATGAGAGCGAAGCGACGATGCGCAGCGGCAACCTGAGCGTTGTCATCAGAAAAGGCCCGCAGTGGTCCGTGGACTTCTACAGAGGCAGCGAGCGCATTACCGGCAGCGGCTTTAAATCGATCGCTCACATCGTGGAAGAGGGCGGTCAAGCCTACATGCGCGAGGAGCTTGACCTTGGCGTAGGCGAGTGGGTATACGGCCTCGGCGAGCGCTTTACGTCCTTCGTCAAGAACGGTCAAGTGGTCGATATCTGGAACAAGGACGGCGGAACGAGCTCTGAGCAGGCATACAAAAACATTCCGTTCTACCTAACGAACAAGGGGTACGGCGTGTTTGTCAACCAGCCGGATCTGGTCTCCTTCGAGGTCGCTTCGGAGAAGGTGAAGAAGGTGCAGTTCAGCGTTCAGGGCGAGTCGCTGGAATACTTCATTATTGATGGCCCGGATCCGAAGGGCGTGCTTGATAAATATACGAATCTGACCGGGAAGCCGGCACTGCCGCCAGCCTGGACCTTCGGTCTGTGGCTTTCAACATCCTTTACGACCAAGTATGACGAGGAAACGGTCAACTCCTTTGTAGATGGCATGCTGGAGCGCGATATTCCGCTGCATGTATTCCACTTTGACTGCTTCTGGATGAAGGGGCTCAATTGGACAGACTTCCAATGGGATGAAGAGGTATTCCCGGATCCGCAAGGCATGCTGCAACGCCTGAAAGAGAAGGGGCTGAAAATTTGCGTATGGATCAACCCGTACATTGCCCAGCGCTCCCGCCTGTTTGAGGAAGGCCGCGAGAAAGGCTACCTTGTGAAGAAGCCGAACGGCGATGTATGGCAATGGAACATGTGGCAGCCAGGGATGGCACTGGTGGACTTCACCAATCCGGAAGCCTGCGAATGGTATGCAGGATACCTGCGCGAGCTGGCGGACATGGGTGTCGACAGCTTCAAGACCGACTTCGGCGAGCGGATTCCAACAGATGTCGTTTATTATGACGGCTCCGATCCGCACAAAATGCACAACTACTACACACAACTGTACAACAAAGTAGTCTTCAACGTACTGGTTGAGAAATTCGGCAAGAATCAGGCTGCCGTATTTGCCCGCTCGGCAACCGTAGGCGGACAGCAATTCCCGGTTCACTGGGGCGGAGATTGCTATGCCGACTACGAGTCCATGGCGGAGAGCCTTCGCGGCGGACTATCGCTCGGACTGGGCGGCTTTGGCTTCTGGAGCCATGATATCGGCGGCTTCGAAGCTACAGCGCCTGCGCATGTCTTCAAACGCTGGCTGGCCTTCGGTCTTCTGTCGAGCCACAGTCGTCTGCATGGCAGCAGCTCTTACCGGGTGCCTTGGGCCTATGATGAGGAAGCAGTGGACGTAACCCGCTTCTTCACTCAGCTGAAATGCAGCCTGATGCCTTATCTGTTCCATACGGCCGTTCAGGCTTCGGAGAAAGGCATCCCGAGCATGCGCGCCATGTTCCTGGAATTCCCTGGCGACCCGGCTGTCGAAATGCTGGACCGTCAATATATGCTGGGCGATTCCTTGCTGGTTGCACCTGTATTCAGCGAGCAGGGAGAGGTTACTTATTACTTGCCTCATGGACGCTGGACGCATCTCTTGACCGGGGAGACGGTCGAAGGCGGAACATGGCGGAAGGAAACGTATGATTTCCTGGGACTGCCGCTCTTTGTACGCGAGAATGCATTTGTGGCGATTGGCGCGGACAATACCCGTCCGGATTATGACTATGCGGACGGCGTGAAGCTGGGACTATATGCGCTGGAAGAGGGCAAAGAAGCTGAAGTTACTGTGCGCAGCATGGAAGGGGCAAGCGAGCTGGAAGTTCGCGCGGTGCGCAGCGGCAACCGCGTCGCCTTTACAGGCACCGGTGCAGGCAAGCCATTCTCGATCCAACTGCACAGCATGGGCGAGATTGAGTCTGTTGATGGCTCCGCAGCCTTGGCCGAAGGTGCAATTCAAGTGGCCGGCGGACAGCAGACGTTCTCCTTTACCGCAACGCTTAAAGCATAAAGGCAACCTAACACTTCCGGGTGAAGCATTGCAGGTTATAAGCCCGCAGCAGCGATTGATTTAACGCTGGTGTCGGGCTTATTTCCATCTTTTTCATGCGATCGGCGGGTGCAAACCTTGTTATAATGGCGATGAAACCAGTGCCAGGTCTTGTTGAAACCGTTTACTTATATCGGCGGGATGGGCTGGCGACGATACAAGGACAGGAGCATAAGCATGCGATCCTCTTTCATTCAGCTCATGAATGACATGAAGCTTCGAAATAAGTTGATATTATCCTTTGTTGTGGTCGTATTTGTGCCGGTGGCGATCGTTGGCGTAATTCTGACCAGTGAGCTGCGAAAGTTCGCTTTTGACAATGCCATGGAGCAGGCTTATCAAAATGTAGACCGTGTCAAGAAACGGGCCACCGAGATTATCAATGTGGCCGATGATCTGTCCTACAGGCTGCTGTATGACGAAAGATTGAAGAGCGTTGTCAACAATCGCTATGAAAGCGTATACGATGTGTTCGTTGCTTATAGGGCCTACCCGGATCTTCATCAGGCGATCCAAATGTACAAGGAGATCTCCAACATTCGTTTCTATAGCAACAACGAAACGCTGCTGAACAACTGGCAGTTCATCAATCCGACACCCGAGATCGAGGCCACGGACTGGTACAAGAACGCCAAGGAGAACGTCGGACTGGTCCAGTGGGATTATATTACGGACGAGAGAGACAATCGAACCTATCTCAGCCTGGTGAAAGGCGTCGATTTAGGAAGCAGGGACAATCGCGGCGTGCTGGTCATCAACGTAAACTCCGAGATTCTCAATACGATACTGAGCCAGGAGACGTTTGACACCATTATCGTGGACAGCAAGAACAATATCGTCGCCTCGAACCGTCCGGAGCTGTACGGGAGTCCGCTGGAAAATATCCATGATGAATCCGGCGTCGTATACAATCTGGAGGGCATCTATGAGTCCGTGATTGACAATAAGGAGTCCAAAGTGCTGATTGAACCGCTGAATACCGAGTCGGGCGTGGACGGCCTGAGGATTATTTCGATCTTCTCCATCGATAGCATTGTCAAGGAAGCCAACCGGATCAACCGGCTTGCGATGACGGTGATTCTGATCAGTTTGCTGCTGGCCTTATTGCTCATATACAGCTTCTCGCATCTGATATCCAGCCGGCTGCTTCGCTTGAGCAAGCATATTTCGAAGGTAGGTACGGGAAACCTCGGCGTGGCTATGGAAATTGACGGCCGGGACGAGATTGGGCAGCTCTCGCGCCAGTTCAATTCGATGGTATCCAGCATTGGCGAACTGATGAATGAAGTGCAGGAATCCAATCAACAGAAGCGGTTGCTTGAGCAGAAGCAGAATGAAATCAAGTTCAAAATGATGGCCAGCCAGATCAATCCGCATTTTCTGTTTAATGCGCTCGAATCGATCCGCATGGAAGCCCATATCAAGGGGGAGACCGAGATTGCCCGCGTGGTGCGGATGCTGGGCAAGCTGATGCGCAGCAATATTGAGGTTGGCAGCGGCAAAACAACCATCAAGGATGAAATCGAGATGGTGGAATGTTATTTGGACATCCAGAAGTTTCGTTACGAGGATCGGCTTCGGTTCGAGGTTCAGGTCGACCCCGAAGCACTGCTGTTCCGGATTCCGCCGCTGATTATTCAGCCGCTTGTGGAGAATGCGGTCATCCACGGCATGGACAACAAGCAGGAGGCGACCACGGTCCGGGTGATGGTAACTGCGGAGAATGAGGCGATCCTTATATCGGTCGCGGATGACGGTGCCGGCATCGACCCGAACAGACTCGAAATGATCCGGGGGTTTCTGGAAGAGTCGGAGGAACAGGAACGGATCGGCCTCCGAAATGTGCATGTCCGTCTCCAGTTGACCTATGGTCCGGCATCCGGTTTGCACATCGAGAGCGAGCCTGGGCAAGGCACGATAATTCAATTCAGCATTCCGATGGGGGGAGAGTTCAATGATTAAAGTGCTAATCGTGGACGATGAGCCGAAACTTCGTGAAGGACTGAAAAGCATCGTCCCGTGGAATGAGCTTGGCTTTCAGGTTGTGGATACAGCAGCGAACGGATCGGAGGCGCTTGACAAATTCAAGGCGCATGCACCGGACCTGATGCTGGTGGACATTCGGATGCCGGGCATGGACGGCCTGCAGCTTATTGAGGCGATACGGGAGAAGGACCCTCGTGTGCACATGCTTATATTGAGCGGGTACGCTGATTTTGACTATGCGAAGAAGGCAATCTCACACCGGGTCGCCGGTTACTTGCTGAAGCCGGTGGATGAGGATGAGCTATCCAGTTACTTGCTGGAAATCAAGGAGGAGATCCAGAAGGAGCGCAGCTGGGAAGACACGCATAAGGTGGTCGTGGAGGAGAGCCGGGAGGCCTTGATCCAGACACTGCTTTCCGAGGAGTCTCATAGCGGGACTGAGCTTGCGCAGCATGCTGCGAGGCTGGATCTGATGTGGAATTATTATCAAATTCTGCTCGTGCATGCTGAAGGCGAGGAAACCGCGAATCAGGACCCGGAACGCACGCTGAAGGAGCTGCTGAATGAATGGGTCGAGCAGCGGGGCCATGGTGCTGTCTTTGCCTATCAGGCGTATACCGGAGTCCTGTTGTCTGCCTCGCTTCATACCGAGGCGGCCAGGCAGGAGATGTATGGTCTGCTGGACCGCGCAGCGGCCCAGGCAGGTCTGCATATAACGGCAGCGGCGGGGAAAGAGGTGCGCAAGCTGGAAGATGTGGTCCAGTCGTACAAGATGGCCAAGTCGCTCATCCGAAGCCGCTTTTTCTATCCGCCGGGCGAGCTGCTGTCGTCCTATTCCAAGCCGTTCACGGCCGAAGATGATAGCCAGGAGGGCGGATATGACCCAAGCCAAGCGATGGACCAGCTGTACTTCGCCGTGGATGTCGGCCATGCCGAAGTGCAGCATAGTCTGATTCCATCCGCCGCATACGCAATGGTTCGTGACGGGTATACGGAGGGAATGATGAAGGGCGCCTTTATGGAGCTTCTGACAGGCATATTCCATAAGCTGACCCTGCATCATCCGGATCTTCAGTCCCGCACCAAAGAATATACCGACAACATTGCGGCCGTGTACCGGCAGCGCACGGTGTTTGAACTGTGCCAGCATGCCGTCGATGTGCTGGGCGAACTAACACAGCAGGTCGGCAGAGGCAGTTGTGATCAGGAGATCAAGCGTATCCTGGATCTAATCGAGCGGAGCTACAGCGAGAATCTCAAGCTGGAGACACTGGCCACCGTCTTCAATTACAACAGCGCTTATCTGGGCAAGGTGTTTAAAAATACGACCGGAGAATACTTCAACACGTATCTGGACAAGGTGAGAATCAGCAAGGCGAAGGAATATCTGAAGCAGGGGATGAAGGTGTACCAGGTCGCCGAGAAGGTGGGCTATACGAATGTCGATTATTTTCACAGCAAATTTAAAAAATATGTCGGAACCTCCCCCTCCAGCTATCGCAAAGAACTGAAACTGTAGTCGCCTGATGCGGCATATAGCCGCTGGGACCGGCATCCCCTCCATGCCGGATGAATCCGTACGAGATGGACATATCTTGAAGCGAAGCCCCACGTGTTGGGGCTATTCTTTTAGGCGACGGACGCGGCGTCTGACGGTCCATTAGCCATCGCGAACAATGTCTAATTTTTATATGATTTTTGGCGAAATCCTTCGGGTACCGCCTGGCGGCTCCTTGGTTTATCATCGTGGTATACAAGAGAGGAGGGGTTGGTTTGAAAGCGGTAACAGAAACATCAGGCAGCACGGAGCCTACCGTAAATAAAAAGAAAAAAGGCTTTTGGACCACTTTCAAGGAGCAGAAAATACTGTATGGAATGTCGCTTCCCTTTATCATCGTTGTGTTCATATTCAGCTATTTGCCGGTGTGGGGCTGGATTATGGCATTCCAGAATTATAGGCCGGGCAGAGGGATATTCGAACAGAAGTGGGTCGGCTTTGATCACTTCGTGACCCTGTTCACGGATGATAAGTTTTACCTCGTGTTGCGAAACACGCTGGCCATGAGTTTCATGGGGCTGATCGTGGGATTCACCATCCCGATTTTGTTTGCGGTGCTGCTCAATGAGATTCGTGGAAGCGTTTTTAAAAGAACCGTACAAACGATCTCCTACTTGCCTCACTTTGTATCCTGGGTCGTTGTTGCCGGGATTGTAACCAAGATGCTGTCCGTTGATGGAGGCGCTGTCAATCAGCTGTTGATGGCCCTGGGCTTCATCGATCAGCCGATTCAGTTCATGGCACAGGGAAGCTGGTTCTGGTATATCGTTACCGCCTCCGATCTGTGGAAGGAAATGGGCTGGAATGCGATCATCTATCTGGCCGCGATTGCCGGCATTGATCAGGAGCAGTTCGAAGCAGCCAAGGTGGACGGAGCAAGCCGCATCCGCCAAATCTGGCACATTACACTGCCGAGCATTGCACCGACCATTGCCATTCTACTCATTATGTCGATCGGGCACCTCGTCAGCATCGGGTTTGAGAAACAGTTCCTGCTTGGGAACCCGCTCGTTGTGGACTACTCCGAAGTTCTCGATTTGTATGCATTGAATTACGGACTGAGCATGGGTCGCTTCTCCTTCGGTACGGCGATCGGGATGTTCAACTCGATTGTTAGTATCATTCTGTTGCTCACAGCTAACGGTTTGTTCAAAAAATTCATGAAGCAATCGATTATGTAAGGAGGAGGGAGCAGCATGGCTCGTACGAAAGCAGCATCCATCAAGCCCTCGTTCTCCGATCGGGTGTTTGATATCGTGAACTACACGTTCATGACCCTAGTTATGATCGTGACACTATATCCATTCTTGAATGTGCTGGCGATCTCGCTTAACGACTCTGTGGACACGGTTCGCGGAGGAATCACGATATGGCCAAGGCAATTCACGTTAGAAAACTACATGCAGATATTCCAGTATGAAGGACTGATTACCGGTGCCAAAATATCGGTGCTCCGGACGCTTGCTGGAACGCTGCTCGGCCTGATCTCAGGCTCGATGCTCGGCTATGTGCTGAGCCGGATAGAGTTTCAGGGCCGCAAGTTTATGTCTACCTTCTTGGCTCTGACGATGTACTTCTCCGGCGGCATGATTCCAGTGTTCATCCTGATCCGGGACCTGAACATGATGAACTCTTTCCTGGTCTACATCATTCCCGGAATGGTCAGCGCATTTAACGTCTTTGTCATCCGGTCGTTCATCGACGGCCTGCCCTATTCCTTGCAGGAGTCGGCCAAGCTGGACGGAGCGAACGACTTCACGATTTACTATCGCATTATCCTTCCGCTCTGCAAGCCGGTGCTTGCCACCATCGCCCTGTTCCTGGCGGTCGGACAGTGGAACTCCTGGTTTGATACGTATCTGTACAACGGCTCTGCACCGCATCTAACAACCCTTCAATTCGAGCTGATGAAGGTGCTGCAGAGTACACAGGGACAAAACACCGGGATGGGGGCCGGTCAGAACATGGCCGAAATCGTCAAGCAGGTATCTCCGGAATCGATCAAGATGGCGATCACGATCGTGGTTACCGTTCCGATCCTGCTGGTGTATCCGTTCCTGCAGCGTTACTTCGTGAAGGGCATGACGCTCGGAGCGGTAAAAAGCTAAACACCGATCCATGGTATCAGCAGGCCGTGCGGCCGCGTGCGGCCTGTTATACAATAGAATTTTTTCACTTTAGAATAGGGGGTAAAGCAAATGAATCACAAGAAAAGATTATCGCTGCTCCTTGCCATCATGATGCTGGCTACATTTATTCTGTCTGCGTGCAGCGGGGGTAATAACGGCAATTCCGCAAGCGGCGGAGACACTGGCAATGAGGGAGACAGTCTGGAGCCGATCACAATCACATATTTCAGCGCGGACTCTAACGCGAACTGGGTCAACATGCAGGATGCGGTTGGCAAGAAGCTGACCGAGCTTACAGGCGTTACGATTCAAGCCGAATTCGCGGTGGATGGCTCGAACCAGAAGCTGCCGCTCATGGTGGCCAGCGGTGAGTACCCGGATCTGGTATTTGCTAAAGGGGATGCCAATCTGTTTGTTGATGCAGGCGCTTACATTGATCTGACAGACCTTATTGAGGAGCATGCGCCGAACATCAAAAAGGTCTACGGCGACTATATGAGCCGCTTGAAGTGGAGTAATGAGGATGAAGCGATCTATGTGCTGCCTACCTTGGCGGCGGTAGATAATGAGATGCTCGACGCGGGCGGTACGTTCCAAATTCAACACGAAGTATTGAAGGAGCTCGGCTATCCGGAGCTGAAGACAGTGAAGGACTACGAGAATGCTCTGAAGGCTTATTATGAGAAGTACCCTACGATTGACGGGCAGCCGACGATTCCGCTGTCGCTGAACGCGGACGGCTGGAGAATTATGATATCGGTTACAAATCCGGCCTTTATCGCAACCGGCGTATCTGATGATGGTGAATATTATATCGACCTGGAGACGGCCGAGGCGCAGCTGCACTACAAGCGTCCGGAAGAGAAGGAGTATTTCCGCTGGCTGAACCATATGAACGCTACCGGGCTGCTGGATAAAGAAACATTCGTACAGAAAACAGACCAATATGAAGCTAAAATTTCCTCGGGCCGCGTCCTGGGCGTAATCGACCAGGATTGGGGCTTCGGCAATGCAACGAGTGCTCTTCGTTCCTCCGGCAAAGAGAATCGCACCTATGCAAGATTCCCGATCCAGCTGGATGAAACGACCAAGGATGCTACATTCCAGGATACCGGTTATGTGGCAGGATGGGGTGTAGGGATTACAACGTCTGCCAAGGATCCGGTGCGCATCATTAAATTCCTGGATTATCTGGCATCCGAGGAAGGTCAAATTCTGATGAACTGGGGCATTGAAGGCGAGCATTATGAAGTTGTAGACGGCAAGCGCGTCATTCCGGAAGAGATTCAGGAGCGCAAAACGTATGACAATGCCAACTTCACGAAAGAGACAGGAATTGGCTTGTACAATGCACTGTATCCGCGCTACGGAGACGGTGTGCTGGATTCGACAGGCAACTACTTCACAACCAACTTCCCTGAGACGATCATGAAGAACTATACGCCGTCCGAGAAAGAGACGCTTCAGGCATACGGCGTAGAGATGTGGAAGGATCTGTGGCCGAAGAAGGAAGAATTCCCTGTGAAGCCATGGGGTGTTGCTTACAACATTCCGGTACCAAGCGATTCCAACATCAACATCACGTATAAAAAAGTGGAGGAAATTACCCGCAAACGTATTCCGGAAATCATTCTGGCAGACCCGTCCAAGTTCGACGAGCTGTATGATCAGTTCATTCAGGAACTGAACGCTGCCGGTGCGGAGCAGATGGAACAAGAATATACCGAGCTCGTACGCGCTCGCGTGGAGCTGTGGAACGACTAATACAAGGTGAGGGGCATGCTTATGGCTGCCCCTCTTTGCATAGAAGGAGAGATCGAATTGGCAGAGGAGCAGGAATGGAAGCTGTGGTATGGCCAGCCGGCTGATAAGTGGGAAGAGGCGCTCCCGCTTGGCAATGGCAGGCTGGGGGCAATGGTGTTCGGCGGGATAACCTCCGAGCGAATTCAGTGGAATGAAGATACACTGTGGTCCGGTTTTCCCCGCGATACGCATAACTATGATGCGCTCAGGTATCTTGCCCCTGTGCGGGAACGGATTACGTCGGGACGCTACGAAGAAGCGGAGAAGCTCATTGAAGAGCATATGGTGGGCAGGCGTACGGAGTCCTTTTTGCCGCTTGGGGATCTCATTATTGAGCAGGAAGGAATCAGCGGGGCGGTTACAAGCTACAGGCGGGAGCTGGATCTGGATGCCGGGATGGCAGCGGTACGTTGGGTTTCCGAAGGAAGGCGCTATAGCCGGGAGATGTTTATCAGTGCGGTCGATCAAGTTGCGGTGATCCGGTATGAAGTCGATGCAGCTGCATCGCTTGATCTGACCATCCGACAGGAGTCTCTGCTTAAGCATCATATCCGTGAGACGGCAGAGGGGATCCTTAGGCTGTTCGGGCATGCGCCGTCCCATATTGCCGACAATTACAGGGGAGACCATCCGCAATCCGTGCTGTACGAAGAGGGACGGGGACTGCGGTATGAGATGCAGCTGCTTGCTCAAGTGGAAGGAGGCCGCGAACGTGCTGATAGCGGTATGATTCGCATTAGCAATGCGTCATCGGTGACACTTCTGGTCGCCGCTGCTACCGATTTCGAAGGGTTTGATCAGATGCCAGGGGCGGAGGGAAGCATGCCGTCCAAGTGGTGTGAGCAGGCGCTTCTAGCCGCTGCTCAGCTGGGCTATGAGCAGCTGCGTGATCGACATCTGGCAGATCACCGCGCATTGTTCCGCCGTGTGGAACTCCGCTTGGGACCGGAGGCTGGCGGGCGGCTGACAGCATGCAAGCCGACCGATGAGCGCTTGAAGGCGTACCGCGAGGGCGGAGCTGATCCCGCACTGGAGGCGCTGCTGTTCCAGTATGGGCGCTATTTGCTCATGGGCAGCTCGCGACCGGGTACGCAGCCGGCGCATCTGCAGGGCATATGGAACCCGCATGTGCAGCCGCCATGGAACAGTGATTACACCACGAATATCAATACGGAGATGAATTACTGGCCAGCTGAGGTGGCCAATTTGAGCGAATGCCACGAGCCGTTGATCCGGATGATCGGGGAGCTGTCTGTTCACGGCAGCCGTACCGCCCATATCCATTACGGCTGCCGGGGCTGGACTGCGCATCACAATGTGGATCTGTGGCGCATGTCGACCCCGAGTGACGGCAGCGCCAGCTGGGCATTCTGGCCGATGGGCGGCGTATGGCTGTCCCGTCATCTGTGGGAGCATTATCGCTATAATCCGGACCTTGAATATTTGCGGCAGACGGCTTATCCGCTCATGAAGGGAGCGGCCCTGTTCTGCCTGGATTGGCTTGTGGAGGATGAGAAGGGGCGCCTTATGACCAGTCCATCCACCTCCCCCGAGAACCGCTTCCTGACGGAGGAAGGAGTGGCCTGCAGCGTGTCGGCAGGCTCGACGATGGATATGGCGCTCATGCGGGAGCTGTTCCATAGCTTCATCGAGGCGTCGGAAATGCTTGACGATGACCGGGAGCTGCGGGAGGAGCTTCGGCAGGCCGCTAAACGGCTGCTGCCGTATCAGATTGATGCGGAGGGAAGATTGATGGAATGGAGCGAGCCATTTGCAGAAGCAGAGCCGGGACATCGCCATGTGTCCCATCTGTACGGCCTGTACCCGGGTGAGGAGATCACCCCGGAGGCGACGCCCGAACTGGCCGCCGCAGCCGAGCGCTCGCTGGCGTCCCGGATCCGCAGCGGCGGCGGGCATACCGGCTGGAGCTGCGCCTGGCTGATCAATTTGTATGCCCGGTTAGGGCAGCCAGAAGCGGCGTATACCTACGTCCGCACGCTGCTGAGCCGCTCCGTTCATAAGAATCTGCTCGGCGACCATCCGCCGTTCCAGATTGATGCCAATTTCGGCGGAGCAGCCGGCGTGGCCGAAATGCTGCTCCAGAGCCATGGTGGTGTCATCCGGCTGTTGCCGGCTCTCCCGGCAGCCTGGGAAGCGGGCGCAGTCCACGG
Organism: Paenibacillus campinasensis; assembly: GCF_002272015.1. Taxonomy (GTDB): domain Bacteria; phylum Bacillota; class Bacilli; order Paenibacillales; family Paenibacillaceae; genus Paenibacillus_AQ; species Paenibacillus_AQ campinasensis. The sequence continues at coordinate 17,248 of NZ_NPBY01000057.1, forward strand.
CTTGAAGGCGCGTGGCGGCTTCGTTGTAGCGATGGCGTGGAGCAAGGGAGCTCTTGACTCGGCAAGCGTCATCTCCACGCATGGACAGCGCTGCACACTCGTCTATCACAAGCCGCTCGAAGTGGCTGACGACCATGGCTCCATCGTAGCTGAAGGGGAGAGCTGCACGTTCGAGACACAGCCAGGGAAGGTGTATGTTATACGTTTGCTCAATTAACAGGGGGCCAGGCGCGCAGGCCAGCAGGCCAGCAGGCCAGTATGAGAGCATCCGGTGTGATTCGCTGTCCCGCGGGTCTGCTTATCCACTGTCTGGCTGCTTTGGATGATGATCCCGTTTGATCAGGTATCCTCCTGAACGAAGGGATCATGGTGCTAAGGGGGAGTTTGGAGAAATCATTAGCTTACCCGGTGACGTTCATATTGATGAGCGTACGTTACACAGTCTCGGCCCGGAATAAACACGTTCAAGCGCAGCATGAATTATAAGCATGAAGCAAGCTGTGCTTGAAGACGATAACATCAAGGAGCTAAGCGGGAATGAGCCGCTTAGCTCCTTGGCTTTCTCCGAGTGATATCCGTTACAAGCTACAGATCAAGTCGGCTATTAGCAGATCAAGCCTGCCGTTTGCGATCAGGAATCCTTCTCATGCAGCTTCCGGAATTCGGTCGGAGATATGCCTTCCTGTTTTTTGAACACGAGGCTGAAATACTTCTCGTTCTTGAAGCCGACCATTTCCGAAATGGCGGCCATTTTCAGTCCGGGATTCTGCAGCAGGATTTTGGCTTTGGATATACGAATGCGATTGATATATTCCGGAATGTTGATTTGATGGCGCTGCTTGAATTTGCGCGATATGTATTCCCGGCTGACATGAAAGCGGTTGGCGATGTCGTAGAGCGACACCTCGTTCTGATAGTTCTGTTCAATAAACTGTGTGATGTCATGGATCAGATCCTGTCCTTCATGCTTACGGGATTGCAAGGCGGCTGCCAGCCAGCCGATCGTCGTTTCCCAGTACTGCTGCCATTCGGCATAGGAGAAGAGATGCTTGTCCGGGCTCGGCTTGGCGCTGGCTGCGCTTTCCTCCTTGTACTCCTGCAGCAGTGTTTCAGACAAAGGGGAGGCAGCCTCATGGATGATCCGCAGCAGAAAGCGTTCAATATCACGATCATAACGCTCCAGCAGCTCTGGTGTAATGACGCCGTTCTTGCGCATGGCAGCGAGCCATTCCTCTACAGCTTCGGCGATCAGATTGGGCTGACCGCTCATGATGGCCAGCTTCCACCGGTCCTCATAGGCGCTGAATTGAAGCCCGTGATCTCCGCCCCTGACGCCGGAGACCTCCTCATGCAGGAACTGGTTAAGGACCGTCAGATCGCGTGAGCGAAGGCAGGAGAGACCGTGGTTAAACAGCTTGGGCATGTCTTCCGGATACAGCCCTGTCGGGCTGATCCCGAAATGCATGTAGCGGGACAATGTCCGGTGGATGCCGCTGTTGATCTCCTTCAGTCGGGTAGGAAACGTTGCGAGCTGATCCCACACCATAATGACGATGTTGCGCTGAGAGCTGAAATGACGGAAGGCGACGCCGATCCGGTCCTTCTGCATGAATTCGTTACATATGTTAAGCAGTGCAAACATCAGCAGATCCTGATGATTGCCAAAACGGTTATACAACGCTTCATCAGAAGGGTCAACCTGCAGCACGGCCAGCCGGATGTCGGATACCTTATCCGGGATGATGCGCTCATCCTGCAGGCGTCTTGCGGCCTGGGTTTGGGAGAACGGCTCATCGATCAGGCTGGTCAGCAGCTTCTCCGAATAGACAGGCCGATATTCATTGACCTGAACATGCTGCTGGTGCATCGCCCGCCGCTCTTCATCCTCCGCCTTCCAGGCGGATATTGCTTTGCCTACAGCCGCATTGATGGCGGTCTCGTCCACCGGCTTCAGAATATAATCCGTCCCGCTGTACAGTATGGTGTTTCGTACAAATTCAAAATCATCATGACCGCTGATCACAATGAATTTGGTATCCGGATAATGGTTATGAATCCACTCCATCAGCTCCAGACCGTTCGTGAGCGGCATCAGCATGTCGAGCAGCACGAGGTTCGGACGATGCTGCTGGATAAGCTCAATGGCCTTCAGGCCGTTATCGGCTTCCTGAATGTCGGTAATTCCGTGTTCCTCCCAATGGACGAGCAGTCGGATCGCTTTCCGGACACGGCTCTCGTCATCTACGATCAACGCCTTCATCTTCTGCTTCACCTTCCACATTAATTGTCAGCACGACCCGGAAGCCGCGAGGCTGGACATTCTCCATGTTGAAGCTGGATTTGTCCCGATAATAGAGTCTCATTCGGGTCACGATGTTGATAAGCCCGATCCCGTGTTCGGCCGCATCGGCCTCGTCGCTGTCGGAGACCTCGAGCTGCTCCAAATCAAGCATCTCCAGCTGCTGTACCTGCTCTTTCAGCGTGGCAAGCTTGTCCTCGGACATTCCGTTGCCGTTATCCTCTACAACAATCTGCACGACGTCTTCGGACAGCCGGCGGGTGCTGACGCTAATGTAGTTATCGTCAGCCATACGGTTCATTCCATGCTTGAAATAATTTTCGACAAGCGGTTGAACGAGCATTTTGGGGATCAATATATCGACAGTAGACTCATCCACATCGTAACGGAAGTCGAAGAGATTCTCAAATCTCTCTTTTTGCAGCTCGACATAATCTTTGATATGATCCAGCTCGGTGCCAAGCTTTACAGGTTTGTCCGTATTGTACATGCTGTATCGCATCATCCGGGCAAGCGCCGAGATCAGGGAATAGATCCGCTTCATGTTGTGCTCAAGCGCGAGCGTCCCGATCGTTTGCAGGGCGTTGTTCAAGAAATGCGGATTGACCTGTGCCTGCAGCACGCGGAGCTGGTTTGTCCGATTGGCCAGCTTCAGCTTGTATTCCTGAAGAATGAGATTGTTGATCGTATCCATCATGCTGCCAAACCGGCGGTGAAGGATCCCGATTTCATCCTTGCGCGGCGAAGAAACATCGACCGTCATCCGGCCGCTCTTGACCTGGCTCATCACGCCGACAAGCTTGCGGATCGGCTCGGTAATGTGTATCGATATCCAGATTGTGGCCGCAATGATGACCAGCAAGGACACCGCGAGCAGCAAAATATTGATAAACGCTGCCTTGTCGGCACTGCTCAGAATATAGGAAGACGGGATTTCCTTGATCATTGTCCAGTCGGTTAGGCCTGTGCGGATGCTGTCATATATATAAATGTTGTCGTCATGTTCAAAATATCCGGATTCTGTGCCGCTTTCCTGGATGAGGTTGTACCAGGCTTCCCGAGGTTTCTGGCTGATCAGGCTGCTGTTACCCGAATACATGACATAGCCGTCCTCATTCAGGATATAAAGCTGCTCATGGTCCGGCTGAAACAGCTGGCTGCTGATCCGGCTAATAAAGGACATGTCCAGATCGATCGCCAGAATGCCGAGCTGTTCGCTGGAGGGGATGCGCTGGATGACCCGGTACATCGTCATCACCTGCAAGCTGTCCGGGTAGGGATTGGATAATTGGAAACCATAGGTATGGACAGGACGGGGCGGCTCGATGTAGTAGTCCTTCCCGCTCAGATCAGGAATTTGGTCGTATAGGGCAGCATCGCTCATGCGGCGGGCGATGTCCTGGGCGAAGAGCGTCGCTTCCCGCTTTCCGTCCACGTAGAGGTACACCTGCTTGGAGCCGCTGATTGCATGGTTGATGGATTGCAGCGTTGCAGACTGGCGTCCGCTGGCATTGATATTTTCATGGCTGTAGTACAAGCTTATATAGAACTCCGGGTCGGAATATACGGAGAGGGAGGTGCGGTTCATTTCCTCCAGATCGTTCTCCAGGTTCATGCGACCCTGGTACAACAGATTCATATTTTCAACAACGGCTCGCTCCTTGAGCGAGTTGGTGGTGATGACATAGCTGATAATCATCGAGATGGTCGTCGGCAGTATTGCAGCCAGGATCATCAAGGCAATAAGCTTGGTGCGTATGCTGTTCCATTTCAAGAGGCTGGTCCACTTCAAAGATTTCGCCCTCCGATCAATTTTCTATACCATTTAGTTCACATCCGATGGTAGTCCCTAGTCCCTAATATTAGCATAATTGAGCTATAGAGAAACAAAGGAGATTGGAGGGGGATTCGATGAAGAGAAAGACATCCGCTGCCCTCGCGCAGCAATTGGTATACGTTGGCCCCGCCCTGCTGTTTTTTGCCATTACGATCATTGTCCCTTTTGTGATGGGGATGTATTACTCCTTTACGGATTGGAACGGTGTTTCGGGTACAGTAACCTGGGTTGGCCTGGACAACTTCAAACAGATTTTCACAAATGACAGCGCTTTTGCCACCTCCTTCTGGTTTACGGTCAGATTTACAGTGGTCGGTGTCATCCTGACGAACTTGGCCGGATTTTTCCTTGCCTACTTTTTGACGAAAAATATTAAGGCGCGCAACTGGCTCCGTACGATCTTCTTTATGCCGAACGTGATCGGCGGCCTGCTGCTCGGATTTATCTGGCAGTTTATCTTCATCAAAGGTTTTGCAACGGTTGGAGAGGTGACAGGACTTGCCTTCTTCCAGCTGCCTTGGCTGGGCGACGAAGTAACCGGCTTCTGGGCGATCATCATGGTGTTTGTATGGCAGTCTGCCGGTTATCTGATGGTCATCTATATCGCCTCGATCAACAATGTGTCGAAGGATGTGCTTGAGGCGGCAGAGATTGATGGCGCTAGCCGGTTTCAGGTGCTGAAAAGCGTTATCGTGCCGCTGATTATGCCGGCCGTAACGATCTGCTTGTTCCTGGCCATTTCCTGGTCGTTCAAAATGTTTGACCTGAACCTGTCGCTGACGAAGGGCGGACCATACCGTTCCACAGAATCGCTGGCGATGAACGTGTACAATGAAGCGTTCCTGAACAACCGCTATGGGCTCGGAACGGCCAAAGCCTTAATATTCTTTGTCATCGTAGCCCTCATTACACTGCTTCAAGTACGGGCGACGAAGAAGAAGGAGGTCGAAGCCTAATGAACACCAAATTGAAGAAGAAGTCCTCCATGTCCATATCGGACATCATTACACAGGTGATTCTCGTTATTATTGCGATCATGTTTCTGTCGCCATTCTACTTCCTGCTGGTCAACTCGGTGAAGTCGCTCGGAGACATTATGGTCAATGCGGCGGACTGGCCAAACCAGTTCAACTGGAGCAACTATGCGAGAGCGTGGGAGATGACTCGCTTCCCGGAGGCATTTACGAACTCGATTATCATTACGGTCATCAGCAATCTGCTTATTGCGCTTCTGAGCGCCATGGCCGCGTACCGGCTGGTGCGTTCCAACACGATGTTCAACCGCTTCGTATTTATGATGTTTGTATCTGCGATGGTTATTCCGTTTCAGTCGATCATGATCCCGCTGCTGAAAGTTGTTAGCTGGCTGGGTGTGAACAACAGCATGGTCGGTCTGATCCTTGCTTATATGGGACTCGGCATCCCGCTTTCGATCTTCCTGTTCCACGGTTTTGTCAAGTCGATTCCGATGGAGATTGAGGAAGCAGCCACGGTGGATGGCGCCAATTCCTACAGCGTGTTCACCCGCATCGTACTGCCGATGCTGAAGCCGATGATGGTTACAGTCATTATTCTGAACTGCCTGTGGATCTGGAACGACTACTTGCTGCCGTCCCTGATTCTGCAGAGCCCGCATCTGCGTACGATCCCGCTTGCTACGTTTGCCTTCTTCGGGCAATACTCCAAGCAATGGGACCTGGCGCTGCCGGCGCTCGTACTGGGCATATTGCCGATCATCATCTTCTTCCTGTCCCTGCAGCGCTATATTGTTGAAGGCGTTGCAGCCGGTTCCGTCAAGGGTTAACCTTGACGGAACCCCATAACTTGGTTTCAATGAAACAACTCATAAATTCATTTTTCTAGGGGGTAACACCATGAAGAAATGGAAATTTTCACTGGTTATGCTGCTGGCGTTCTCACTCGTGCTTGCGGCATGCGGAGGTAATTCTGGGGGAGGCAGCGCAAGCGGCGGCTCCAATGATCAGGAAGTGAAGACGGTTACGATTTTCCAATTCAAAACGGAAATTGTAGATGGTCTGAATGAACTGAAGGTGGAGTTTGAAAAAGAACATCCAAACATCAAGCTTGATATTCAAACTGTAGGCGGCGGTGCTGATTACGGTGCAGCGCTGAAAACGAAATTCGCATCCAACGATGCGCCTGATATTTTCTCCAACGGCGGATATGCCGAGATGGACATGTGGTTTGACCGTCTGGAGGATCTTTCCGATCAGCCATGGGTACCGGATCTGGTGGAAATGGCCGCGAAACCGATGACTAAGGACGGCAAGGTATACGGTATGCCAATGAACCTGGAAGGTTGGGGCTATATCTACAATAAAGACCTGTTTGAGCAAGCCGGCATTACCGAAATGCCAAAAACGTACTCTCAGCTGGAAGAAGCATCGAAGAAGCTTGAAGCTATTGGTGTAATTCCATTTGCGAACGCTTACCAAGAATGGTGGCTGCTGGGCAACCAGGGCATCAACCCGGCATTTGATCTCCAGGAAGACCCGGATGCATTCATCCAGGGCTTGAACGAGGGTACGGAAACGTTTGTGGGCAACAAGTACTTCGAAGAGTGGGCCAAGCTGATGCAGCTTACACTTGAATACGGTAACAAAAACCCGCTGACGACCGACTACAACACAGCGATCTCCTTGCTGGCTACAGAGCAAGCGGCCATGATGCAAAACGGAAACTGGGCTCAGACTGAAATTGATGCGATCAATCCGGACCTGAATCTTGGGTTCCTGCCGATGCCGCTTGGCGAGAATGCCGAGGAGAACGACGCCATTAACGTAGGGGTGCCTGCGAACCTGGTAGTCAACAAGGATTCCGACTCCAAAGAGGAAGCGAAGATCTTCCTGAACTGGCTTGTAACGTCCGATATCGGTCAAGAGTATATTGTGAAACACTTTAAATTCATCCCGTCCCTGACTTCTATTGAAGCGACACCGGAAGATATGGGAGATCTGGGTTCCTCGATTTATGATTTTGTACAGGCCGGCAAAGTGCTGGAGAAGCACTCCGCCAAGTTCCCTGACGGTGTAGCCCAGGAATTCGCGGGCTCGATGCAGGCATTCTTTGCAGGCAAGTCCGATGTGAACAAATTGCTTGAGGACATGCAGGCTTCTTGGGACAATCTGAAGAATTAACCCGTCGCCGATTGCTGGCAACGCGAAGAGCTATGTGATGAAGGCACGCCAGTCCCGTCTATCAACGTTCGGGGCGGCGTGCTTTTCCTATCATTTAGTATAAATTCGGTATGAGATCCAACGTGAGGGAAAGCGTTTCATCCATTGTCCTGGCTGTGATTTAATACTTTGCGAAAGGCCTCTTCCGAGCGTTACCATAATGATATATACTGGGCTAGTAAGCTTGAAAGGAGTCGGATAAATTTATGAGTATTCATATGTTTCCTTCTGATTTTAAGTGGGGAGTGGCCACGGCCGCGTATCAGATTGAAGGCGCTTATAATGAAGATGGACGGGGGATGTCCATCTGGGACACATTCGCTCACACGCCGGGCAAAGTGAAGAATGGCGATAACGGAAACGTCGCATGCGACAGTTATCACCGGGTAGAGGAAGATGTGCAGCTATTGAAGGATCTGGGCGTGAAGGTGTACCGCTTCTCGATCTCGTGGCCGCGCGTTCTTCCGCAGGGGACCGGAGAGGTGAATCGTGCCGGACTGGATTATTATCATCGGCTCGTGGACGAGCTGTTGGCTAACGGAATTGAGCCCTTCTGCACCCTGTACCACTGGGATCTTCCGCAAGCGCTTCAAGATCAGGGCGGATGGGGCAGCCGCATCACCATCGATGCATTTGCTGAGTACGCCGAATTGATGTTCAAGGAACTCGGTGGAAAAATCAAGCACTGGATAACCTTTAATGAGCCTTGGTGCATGGCGTTCCTGTCCAACTATCTGGGCGTGCATGCTCCGGGAAATAAAGATTTGCAGCTGGCTATCGACGTAAGCCATCATCTGCTGGTTGCGCATGGACGTGCTGTAACGCTCTTCCGCGAGCTGGGCATCTCAGGCGAGATCGGGATCGCACCGAACACTTCTTGGGCCGTTCCTTACCGACGCACCAAGGAGGATATGGAGGCTTGCCTGCGCGTGAACGGCTGGTCTGGCGACTGGTATCTGGACCCGATCTATTTCGGGGAATATCCGAAATTCATGCTGGATTGGTACGAGAATCTGGGTTACAAGCCGCCGGTTGTGGACGGCGATATGGAGCTGATTCACCAGCCGATTGATTTCATCGGCATCAACTACTATACCTCTTCCATGAATCGTTACAATCCTGGAGAAGCGGGCGGCATGCTTTCCAGCGAAGCGATCTCCATGGGCGCTCCGAAGACGGATATCGGCTGGGAAATCTATGCCGAGGGGCTGTACGATTTGCTCCGCTATACGGCGGACAAATACGGCAATCCGACGCTGTATATTACGGAGAACGGGGCTTGCTATAATGACGGTCTTTCCCTGGACGGGCGCATTCATGATCAGCGCCGGATTGATTACTTGGCGATGCACCTGATTCAGGCGAGCCGCGCGATTGAGGATGGAATCAATCTGAAGGGATATATGGAATGGTCCTTGATGGACAACTTTGAGTGGGCGGAAGGGTACGGCATGCGCTTCGGTCTGGTGCATGTCGATTATGACACGCTGGTCCGCACCCCGAAAGACAGCTTCTACTGGTACAAAGGCGTCATCTCAAGAGGCTGGCTTGATCTGTAACAGCTGAACATTGTGATTCATCTGCTCCGTGGTTATCTTCGGAGCAGTTTTTCTAAGAGATAAGGAGGCGCATTCATGATCAACGAGAAATTCCCGAAAATTTGGTACGGCGGCGACTACAACCCGGAGCAGTGGGACAAGGCGACGATGGAAGAAGATATGCGGATGTTCAATCTGGCCGGGATCGACGTGGCGACCGTCAACGTGTTCTCATGGGCGAAAATCCAGCGGGACGAAGTGAGCTATGATTTCACCTGGCTTGACGACATTATCGAGCGGTTGACCAAGGAAAATATCTATCTCTGTCTTGCAACAAGCACTGGAGCACATCCGGCATGGATGGCCAAGAAATATCCGGATGTTCTGCGTGTGGACTATGAAGGGCGCAAACGCAAATTCGGCGGACGTCACAATTCTTGCCCGAACAGCCCGACCTACCGCAAGTATGCCAAGATCCTAGCCGGAAAGCTGGCCGAACGTTACAAGGATCATCCGCAAATTGTGATGTGGCATGTGTCGAATGAATACGGCGGCTATTGTTACTGCGATAACTGTGAGAAGCAGTTCCGCGTATGGCTCAAGGAGCGCTACGGCACCCTGGAGGCGCTGAACAAGGCGTGGAACACTTCCTTCTGGAGCCATACGTTCTACGATTGGGACGAAATTGTGGCGCCGAACGCACTCAGCGAAGAGTGGAGCGGCAACCGCACGAACTTCCAGGGCATCTCGCTGGACTATCGCCGGTTCCAATCGGACAGCCTGCTGGAATGCTTCAAGATGGAGCGCGATGAATTGAAACGGTGGACGCCGGACATTCCGGTGACTACGAATTTGATGGGCTTTTATCCAGAGCTGGATTACTTCAAGTGGGCGAAAGAAATGGATGTTGTATCCTGGGACAACTACCCGTCGATGGACACCCCGTTCAGCTTCACGGCGATGGCTCATAACCTGATGCGGGGCCTCAAGAGCGGCCAGCCGTTCATGCTGATGGAGCAGACGCCGGGGGTTCAGAACTGGCAGCCGTACAACTCGGCGAAACGTCCGGGCGTGATGAGATTGTGGAGCTATCAGGCGGTTGCGCACGGAGCCGATACGGTGATGTTCTTCCAGCTGAGACGTTCTGTCGGAGCCTGCGAGAAATATCACGGCGCGGTCATTGAGCATGTCGGTCATGAGCATACGCGAGTGTTCCGGGAGTGCGCAGAGCTTGGCAAGGAGCTGCAGCAGCTTGGCGATACCATTCTGGATGCCCGTTCCGAAGCCAAGGTGGCCGTCATGTACGATTGGGAGAATCGCTGGGCTCTCGAGCTGTCGAGCGGGCCATCCATCGCCCTGAATTACGTGAATGAAGTGCATAAATACTATGATGCGCTGTACAAGCAGAACATCCAGACGGACATGATCAGCGTGGAGGAGGACCTCAGCAAATACAAGGTTGTCATCGCGCCGGTCATGTACATGGTGAAGCCCGGCTTTGCCGAGCGGGTCGAGCAGTTTGTGGCACAGGGCGGAACCTTTGTTACGACCTTCTTCAGCGGCATCGTGAACGAGAACGATCTGGTTACCTTGGGCGGCTACCCGGGTGAGCTTCGCAACGTGATGGGAATTTGGGCGGAAGAGATTGATGCGCTTCTGCCGGGACATCAGAATGAGATCGTATTAAGGCAGGACTGGGGAGGACTGCACGGCAGCTACTCCTGCGGCATTCTGTGTGATGTGATCCATGCGGAGACCGCCGAGGTGCTCGCCGAGTATGGCGCGGATTATTATAAGGGCACGCCGGTACTGACCCGAAACAAGTTCGGGAACGGGCAGTCGTATTATGTAGCCAGCAGTCCGGATGCCGATTTCCTGCAAGGCTTGATCGCCAATCTGTGCGAGGAGCAGGGCGTGAAGCCGCTGCTGAACACGCCGGATGGCGTTGAGGTCGCCGAGCGGGTGAAGAACGGAACCTCGTATCTGTTTGTGATGAACCACAATGCCGAGGAGATGACGTTTGATGCGGGAGCTTCCCGTCAGCGTGATCTGCTGACGGGCAAGACGATTTCCGGTCAAGCAACGATTCCGGCGCGAGGCGTGATGATTCTGGAGCGGGCTTAGATCGCTAGCGATTTGTACATATGGCGGATCAGGCACACATCCGTCCGGCCTCTGTCATAGCGCCGGACGGTCAACCGTAGGGGGACGACAAGTGAGCATACACTATCATAAGGAGCAGGGCATCTTTCATCTTCAGAGCCGCGAATCGAGCTATTGCATCGAGCTGGTGCGCGGCGCATACCCGGCTCATGTCTATTGGGGAAAGAAGATTCGCGACCGGCATATTGCGGGCATGCTGGAGCGCAGGGGGAGAGCATCGTTCTCTCCGACCCCGTTTCGGGATGACTTGTCATTCTCGTTTGATAGCTTGCCGCAGGAGTATCCGGGTTACGGGACAGGCGATTTTCGCCAGCCGGCATACGAGGTGCAGCTTACGAATGGCACTACCGTCGTTGAGGTGGAATATACCGGTCATCGAATCTACAGCGGCAAGCCGAAGCTGGAAGGGCTGCCTGCGGTGTATGTGGAGCAGGACGCGGAGGCCGATACGCTTGAGCTGGAGCTTCGTGACCGGATCAGCGGCTTGACGATCGTACTGACTTATACCGTGCTGCCTGATTATGATGCGATTGCGCGTTCCGTTTCCTTCCGGAATGAGGGCGAGGAGAGCATGACCATTTTACGGGCGATGAGCGCAAGCGTCGACTTTAGCCATAGCCGGTATGACCTGCTGCATCTGCATGGGGCTTGGGCCCGCGAGCGTCATGTGGAACGGAGGAAGCTCTCTCCCGGCATGCAGGGAATTGAAAGCCGCCGCGGTTCGAGCAGTCATATCCATAACCCGTTTCTGGCACTGCTGTCCGAGGATGCTGGTGAAGAGCATGGTGAAGTATACGGGTTCAGCCTGGTATATAGCGGCAGCTTCTCGGCACAGGTTGAGGTCGATCAGTACGCGACAGCACGCCTGAATCTCGGCATTAATCCATTTGACTTCTCCTGGCTGCTGGAGCCGGGCGAGTCGTTTCAGACACCGGAAGCGGTTATGGTGTTCTCGGCAGAGGGGCTCGGCGGAATGTCCAGACGCTATCACAAGCTGTACCGCACCCGCCTGTGCCGCGGTCAGTTCCGGGATGCCGTTCGTCCGGTGCTGGTGAACAACTGGGAAGCGACCTACTTCGATTTCACAGCGGACAAAATCGAGCACATCGCTAGGGAAGGCCGCGAGCTTGGCATCGAGCTGTTCGTGCTCGACGACGGCTGGTTCGGCAAGCGAAATGATGATACTACCTCGCTGGGTGACTGGGTGGTGGACCGGAACAAGCTTCCGGAAGGACTTGAAGATTTGGCAGAACGGGTGCGGGCGCTTGATATGCAATTCGGCCTCTGGTTTGAGCCGGAGATGATATCGCCAGAGAGCGAGCTGTACCGGCAGCATCCGGACTGGTGTCTGCATGTGCCTGACCGGCGAAGAACGGAGGGCCGGCAGCAGCTTATTCTGGATTTCTCGCGCGAGGAAGTGTGCGAGGCGGTGGCCGGCATGATTCGCAGCATATTGCAGAGCGCACCGATCACTTATGTGAAATGGGACATGAACCGGAACATGACGGAGATTGGCTCGGCTGCGCTGCCGCCGGAACGGCAGCGGGAGACTGCGCATCGTTACATGCTGGGGCTGTATCGGGTGCTGGAGCAATTAACGACCGAGTTCCCGCACATCCTGTTCGAGAGCTGCTCCGGCGGAGGCGGTCGTTATGACCCTGGGATGCTGTATTACATGCCTCAGACATGGACAAGCGACAATTCGGACGCGATCAGCCGTCTGAAGATCCAATACGGAACCAGTCTGGTGTACCCGCTCAGCACGATGGGGGCGCATGTGTCGGCGGTGCCGAATCACCAGGTGCACCGGAACACTTCACTTCGTGTCAGGGGACATGCGGCGATGTCGGGCAATTTTGGCTACGAGCTGGACTTGACGGCATTTACCGAGGAAGAGAAGGAAGAGGTTCGGGCACAGGTGAAGCTGTACAAGGACATCCGTCATCTGGTTCAATTCGGGGATTATTATCGTCTCCGCAGCCCGTTTGAGGGGAACGAAGCGGCGTGGACGGTCGTATCCGAGGATCGGTCCGAAGCGGTGCTGTATTATTTCCGCATCTTAGGGGAAGCGAATGAGCCGATTGTGCGCTTGCGGACGAGAGGTCTTGACCCGGAGGCCGACTATGAATGCCTCGAAGACGGTGCTGTGTATGGCGGAGATCGGCTGATGCATGCAGGAATGGTCATCCCGCCGATGCGGGGTGATTTCCAGAGCTTTGTATGGCGGTTCAAACGGGTATCGTCCTGATCGGCCTTGGAATGCTGGGTATATAGCAACATTAAAGACGGCGCAGCGGAGTGATCCGGGCGCCGTCTTTGCTGTGCCGTGTGGGGTTCGGGGTAATGCCGATCGCTTGATGTCCGCCGTCCCTCAGTGAAGATGCTGTGGTGAAGGAACGGTAATGGCGTAGGTTCCCCGCTCTGTGACCAAGGTGACCTGTCCGTCGTTTACCTTCGTTTCGGACAATCCGTCCAGTGCAATCGTAAAGCGCTTGTCCGGGAGCGGGGCTTCCTGTCCGTCAGTAATGACAATGCCATCTCCCTCCAGCAGAAGGGTGTCCATGTCGGCATAACCGTCGATGGAGGGGACTTGCCGGCGCTGTAGCTCGGCCCGCTTGAGATGCAGATTCACCTGGTCCCGGTCCTGTTCCTCCACCTTGGATATATGAAGGATTTGATTGCTGTTCGCGTTCAGCCATTCCGTTACGGCTTCCAGTGATGGATTCATCCTCTCTGATCCCTTCCTTCATGTTCATATGTGGCTCTGTGGCTCTTCCCTAGCTTACCCCGCTGTTCTTGTCCTTATTTCATGTCGGGTGATCCGGTAGCTTATCCGTGAGCGCTGCAGACAGAGAGCACGGTGAAACGGATGAATGTACATGAGGGCCCGGGGGGGGGGGGCGAAGGAAATGTATGGTATGATGGAAGGGATTGTTCAGTTCTGTCCGGTTATTGCACGATCTATAGGCAGGATCAGTCTTGTTCCTGGTCGGGGCGATATACAATGGTGACGCCAAGCTGAGTATAGGTTTCTTCGGTGTAGTGATGATCCGGGCAATGCTTGATCAGCGCCATGTCATCATGACGGGATATCAGCTTCTGTTCACATTCCGGACACCGGTCGGACATCCACTGTTTCAGTTTGCCAAATAACATTCGCTACACCTCTTTCTTTTCCGATCTAAATACTTGGATTTTATTATAAACAATGTACGAGCTACAATCAATATGGATAAGCACGCGTGAATGATATTGTATGAACGGAGATCGATCATCTTGATACTGCAGCAGGTAGTAATGATCCTAATCGGCTTTGTGGGCTCTTTTTTCTCCGGCCTTCTCGGGATCGGCGGGGCCATTATCAACTTTCCCTTATTATTATATGTCCCGGAATGGTTCGGTTACCTGCCCTTCACCCCGAAGGAGGTAGCTTCCATCAGCATGGTGCAGGTGTTCTTCGCCTCGCTCACAGGGATGTTGACGAACCGGATCCGTGCCAGACAGCGGGAATCGCTGGTCCACACTAAACTGGTGTTCCATATGGGATCTGCCACTTTGGCCGGCAGCCTGATCGGCAGCTATGCATCGATGATGATGAGCAGCAGCCTCATCAATATCATATATGGCTTCCTTGCTGTCGTTGCGGCAGCGCTAATGATTGTTCCGATGCGGGCTTCTCTGGAGTCGCGGCGGGTGAACGAGGTGGAATACAATGCGTATCTCGCAGCGGGGATCGCCTTTGTCATCGGAGGCATAGCCGGTATCGTCGGTGCCGGCGGGGCGTTCATTCTCATCCCGGTCATGCTATCCATGCTGCGGATTCCGACCCGGATCACGATTGCCTCCTCGCTGGCGATCGTATTTCTGTCAGCGGTCGGCGGCGTCATCGGCAAGCTTGCAGGCGGCGATATTCCCCTCTGGCCGACCGTATTCGCGGTTGTCGGGAGCCTGCTCGGGGCGCCGGTTGGCATCCTGGTGAGCCGGAGGCTGAATGTGCGCGTATTGCGGTTTGCACTGGCAGTTCTGATTGCAGCTACCGCCTTCAAAATATGGGTGGACATTCTGGGGGAAATATAGGGTAAGAAGGCAAAGCTATTCATTTTATCGTCTAATCATTATCAGGAGGGATATGAGATGAAGAAAAATCGACTGGGTACTTCGGGACTGATCGTATCGGAGATTGGACTTGGCTGCATGTCGCTTGGCACAGAGGAGGCTCCCGCAATTCGCTTGATACATGAAGCGCTGGATCAGGGCGTGAACCTGCTGGACACCGCGGATCTGTATGATGCCGGACGCAATGAAGAGATCGTAGGCAAGGCGCTGGAAGGGCGCCGCCGCGAGGACATCATTCTGGCCACCAAGGTGGGCAATCGCCGGATTCCGGGGCAGGAGGGCTGGGTGTGGGACCCGTCGCCGGACTACATCAAAACGGCGGTTAAAGAGAGCCTGCGCCGCCTGCGTACGGACTATATCGACCTGTACCAGCTTCACGGCGGAACGATCGATGATCCGATCGATGAAACGATTGGCGCGTTCGAGGATCTGAAGCGCGAGGGATGGATTCGCGAGTATGGCATTTCTTCCATTCGGCCGAATGTGATCCGGGAATTCGTGAAACGTTCGAACATCGTCAGTGTTATGACACAGTATAGTCCGCTGGACCGCCGGCCGGAGGAAGAGGTACTGGATCTGCTGGAGCAGAGTGGTATCTCCGCTATCGCCCGGGGGCCGGTAGCTCAAGGCATTTTGTCTGGAAAAGGAGAGAGCAAGGCGGAGAAGGGTTATCTCGGCTATGATCGGGACGAGCTGCTTCGGATCCTGGACCAGCTTAAACAGCTGGATGCTGACGTGGATCTGACTCACCTGGGCATTCGCTACGCGCTGGCTCAGGCAGCGGTAGCCTGCACGATTCCAGGCGCAAGCTCGGCGGGGCAGCTGGCACATAATCTGGAGGCAGGCAAGCGTGAGCCGTTGTCCCCGCAGGTCATTCAGCGCATTCAGGCGATCACTCGGGCCAACAAGTACGAGCTGCACCGCTAAATAAACCACGCACAACATTAACAAGAAAGCAGGGCAGGAGTTATGGGGGAAACAACGTTGAATTCTGCTGCGAAGAACAAACAACGGAGCGGATTGCTCCGCCGGTTTGTCGAATTTTACAGGCCGCATAAAAAGCTGTTCACGCTCGACTTTACCTGTGCGGTCGTTGCCGGCGTGCTGGAGCTGGCTTTCCCGCTGGCCGTGCAGTGGGTCGTTGATTCACTGCTGCCGTCGCGGGAGTGGGGCACGATTGCCGCAGCTGGCGCCGGGCTGCTGGCCCTATACCTCGTCTGCATGGGGCTGAACTTTGTGGTCAGCTACTTCGGCCACAAGCTCGGCATTAACATTGAAACAGATATGCGCCAGAAGGCGTTCAACCATGTGCAGCGCCAATCCTTTCGCTATTTTGACAACACGAAGACCGGGCATGTCATGTCTCGGATGACCAACGATCTGTTTGATATCGGGGAGCTGGCTCACCACGGGCCGGAGGATTTCTTTATTGCAATGATGACATTTGTGGGCGCCTTCGGCATTATGTGGACCGTCAACTGGGAGCTGGCGCTTATCACCTTTACGGTGGTGCCGTTTATCGTATGGCTGATCGTCATTTTCAATAAAAAGCTGCATAAGGCCAACAGCGAGATGTTCTCCAACATCGCCGATCTGAATGCCAGAGTGGAGGACACGATTTCCGGAATTCGCGTGGTGAAGTCGTTTGCTAACGAGGAGTTCGAAATCGAGCGTTTCCGTAAGAATAACGCAGCCTTCCGTTATGCGAAGCTGAAATCGTACCTGGCCATGTCCTTCAGTGTGTCGGGCATGTACATGCTGACCCGGCTCATTTCGCTGATCGTCCTGATCAGCGGGGCCTGGTTTGCGTTTCAAGGCACGCTCTCGTACGGGGAGCTGGTTGCTTTTCTGCTGTATGTGAATATTTTTCTGAAACCCATTGATAAAATCAATGCGCTGATGGAAAGCTATCCGAAAGGGATGGCAGGCTTTAAACGCTTCTGCGATCTGCTGGACCGTGAGCCTGAAATCCGGGATCGCGAAGGGGCCCGAGCAGTTTCGGGCCTGCAAGGGAATATTGAGTTTCATCATGTCACCTTCGGCTATGAACCCGAGCGTCCGGTCTTGAGAAATTTGAATCTCCGGGTGAAGGCCGGGGAGACGATTGCGCTTGTCGGCCCTTCGGGAGCCGGGAAATCGACGATTTGCAGCCTAATTCCTCGTTTCTACGATATCCAGGGCGGGGCGATTACGATTGACGGGCTGGATATTCGGGATATGACCCAGCAATCGCTGCGGTCGCATATCGGGGTCGTGCAGCAGGACGTGTTCCTCTTTGGCGGGACGATCAGGGAAAATATTGAATACGGCCGGCTCGGCGCGTCGGAGGCGGACATCATGGATGCCGTTAGGCGCGCACATCTGGAACAGCTGATTGAGTCTCTGCCCGAAGGGCTGGATACCGTGATCGGTGAACGCGGATTGAAGCTGTCCGGAGGGCAGCGGCAGCGGCTGGCAATTGCCCGCATGTTCCTCAAAAATCCGCCGATACTCATTCTCGATGAAGCCACGTCTGCCCTCGATACGGAGACGGAAGCGATCATCCAGCAGTCGCTGGAGGAGCTGGCTGTCAATCGGACGACACTGGTCATTGCCCATCGGCTGGCAACCATCCGCGGGGCGGACCGAATTCTGGTCGTTACGGACGAAGGCATCGCAGAGGAAGGCAAGCATGAGGAGCTGCTTCAGAAGAACGGCGCTTACGCAAGACTGCACCGCGCCCAGTTCGGGTCTGAGGCGGTTCGGTAATGGGATGAATTAGGTGAGAACATGAATGATTGATTCACTGAATGCTTCATGGCATGAAAAGTCATGTCATAGAAGGATTGCTCCATCTCACTCCAGGATGGCATCATCCTTGGTTATATATACCGCTGCGCCCGCATCCCGTTGCCGGATGACGGGCGCTGTTCATAACCTGGCCTTTGCGATGGGTCCCCCTCATTCCCCGAGAGCGGCATACATTGCGGGAGTCAGCACGGATTTCTGTTAGGAGTCTTTTTCACAGGAAAAACTTTTTATTAGGGTGGATCGTTACCATGAAGAGAGCCGATGAGAGGCATCGTTTATATGGAAGGCTGAAAGGGAGTAGCATGATCACGATTGAACATTTGTCCAAAACGTACCGCAAAGGTGTATGGGCATTGCTGGATATTTCATTACAACTGAATAAAGGGATGACCGGGCTGCTAGGCCCGAACGGAGCTGGCAAGACCACGCTAATGCGAATTCTGGCCACGCTTCAGGAGCCGACCTCGGGACAGGTGTCCGTCAACGGCATTCCGCTGAGTCGTTCCGAGGAAATACGGAGTATGATCGGCTATTTGCCGCAGCAGTTCCGGATTTATCCCCAGGTGACCGGCAGGGACTTCCTCGATTACGTGGCGACGATGAAAGGGATGAAGGATGCCAGCCGTCGCCGGAAGGAAATATCGGAGCTGCTGGACCTGGTGAATATGCAGGATAAGGCGGACAAGAAGGTGCGGACTTATTCCAGCGGCATGAAGCAGCGGATCGGCATCGCCCAGGCACTGCTCGGTGGTCCGGAAATTCTGATCGTGGATGAGCCGACGGCGGGGCTCGATCCGCAGGAACGGGTGCGCTTTCGCAACATGCTGACCCGGTTCAGCATAAACCGGACGGTGCTGCTGTCTACCCATATCGTGGCTGATATCGAGAGCAACTGCCGGCGAATCGCGGTTATGGACAAGGGGAGGCTTGTGATGACGGGCAGTCTGGAAGAGCTGCAGCAGCGGGGTGCAGGGCTAATCTGGGAAGCGGTGCTGGACCAGCGGATGTTCGCGCAGGCCGATCCGAGGTTGATCATCTCCTCCAAAGCGACAGCCGAAGGCATGCTCTGCCGCATGATTGCCCCGGAGCGGCCGCTTCCGGATGCGGTTCCGGTTCCTGATCCGTCCCTGGAGGAAGGATATCTGGCTTTGCTGCGGGGGGCTGCCTATGCATAGATGGCTGAGACATTGCCTGCTGGAGTTCAGGCTGCTCCTAGGAAATCCGCTGTTTGCCGCGCTGCCGATCGTATATGGCGTCATCTATTTGATTACGTTGAAAGCCGGCATGACCGACGAAATCAACACGATATACAGGTTGACAATTATTTATCATAGCATTGGTCATATGCTGTCTCTTGGTGTGGCGATGCTTGTCGGAATTTTATTAATACGGAGGGATGTAAGGCGGCCAGCCTTCGAATGGTACCGGAGCCTCCCGCTCTCTTATGAGCTGCAGCTGTCTGCCAAATATGCTGTCGGCATGCTGTATTTATCATTCTTCACGTTGAGTACGGCTGTCATCTTTTATGTCATCTCGGTCGGTTCCGGTATTCCGGGGCATATCGCTTATGATAGAACGATGGACTTTGCCGTTCAATATGAGGTGTCCTATCTGGTAACGCTGGCACTGGCGATGCTGCTTGGTGTATCGATACCGAATCGCGTCGTGTATTTGATCGGTTTTTGTGCGTGGATGTTTGGCACACTGTTTATGGATATTTTTCTGATTAGCAGTTCGGGGCTATGGTTTTTACAGACCTTCCACCTCAGTCAATTTTTCATAGAGGGAAGGCTCCTGGAATTCGAAAACTGGGGATATGATCTGCTGCGGCCGGAGATGCTGCTGTCGAGAATGTTTGTTCTGGCATTCACCCTACTGTTGCTGTCGGTTGTCATCCTGATCCTGAACCGTCTGCGTCCGACGATGAACGTTCGGCGAAGCTGGCTGGTCGTCATCGTCTGCGGGGTACTGGCTGTGGTAGCCTTCGTTCCCTATGGGGCTATGTGGCAGGATCGCTATGCGGAGCGGGAGCGATATACGCTTGGTGTGGATGTCCCAACCACGGATGAGGTGATCTGGGATAACAGAAACCCTGAGGCGGTCGGGTTCTTCTCCATCCCTTCGTATGATATCGAGCTCAGGCGGCTGTCCGATGATACGCTGAATGCGAAGGTGACGTTGACCGTGCCTGCGGAGGCTTGGGAGGGAAGCCGTTATGTTCCGTTGACGTTAAACCGAAATCTTGAAATCCAGGAAGTCCGGGTTCAGGGCAAGGAGGCTTTCTTCAGAAGAACGGGGGAGCATATTTCGTTAGCTCTGCCTGCCGGTGTTCAAGGAGATCTATCGATTGAGATCAGGTACAGCGGTAAGTTTCTATATAATCCGGTCCTTTCGCCATCACGGTCGATGTTCAGTCAGGGAACGGAAGTGAATCTGCCAAACTATGCCGCCTGGTATCCGTTGCCCGGACACCAGCCAATCTATATTGCCTATGGCCCGAATGACGTTAACTTCGGTGCTGTGTACACAACAGCTGGATTGTTATATCCGGACAGCCAAGTGGAATTGACACTGCAAGGCTATTCTGTCCCGGTGTATACGGGGCTGAAGGAAATGAGCAGACAGCCGGGGCTCCAGACGTATTCGGGGAATACGAGAAATGGTGTTTACTTGTTAGCTGGCGCCGACTGGATGGAGATGAAGATCGACGATTTGCCGGTTACTTTAGTTACAACACCGTATAGATACAATGATGCCCGGCCTTATCTGAAGATGTTCAAGCAGAAGTATGATTATTTTTCCAGCTGGATTCCAGAGTTGAGATACGATATCGACACGATCGTGTTAGTGGATCATAACCCGATTGCCTATACTAATTATTCCGTTGTCAATCAAATGATTCTATCCCCCAGAGATTACATGTCTTATGCAAAAAGCCACCTCCCGGCAGACTGGATGAGCAACTGGCTGTTCGGTGATCGGCTTCTGTATTACCCTGATTGGCCTGAGGGGGATGTCATCCTCAAAATAAGAAGCTTGTTCTGGTACATGTACTACCGGGAAGTGGAAGGCTTAACCGATGAGGATTTGAAGAGGGGCTATTTCGGGACGACGGTGCTACTGGATGAGCTGTTCTATAGTGATGAGGAATACCACCCCAACCAGGTCGGGTTGGAGATACTCAAGATGGTATCGAAGGCGGTTGATGAAGGCCGCGGCGATCAAGTAAAACGTTTATTGGTATATTTCTACGAGCAGGAAGAGCTGTTATCGGACCTGAACGGTTATCTGAATGGTTATTCGGGGCCGGAGCAGCCGATCATTCCGTACAGCGAGTGGCTGCGTCAATGGGAGCTCGTTGTAGAGGATGGAGCATGAACGGCATCTGCACAAATAGAAGGGTGGGGAGCACATGATTTCCGATCAGCAGTTGTCAGAACGAATGGCAGCCGGTGACCAGGAGGCTTTCGAGATGCTGGTAACAAGATACCATGGACCGCTGCTCAGCTATACGTCCAGACAGCTTGCGGATCGGCAGAAGGCGCAGGATATTGTTCAGGAAACCTTTATCCGCCTGATCCGCCATCTGAGGCAGCATGGCGCTTTGGAGCATGTCCGCCCTTGGTTGTACCGCGTTGCGCTGAATATGTGCAAGGATTATTGGAAGAGTGCGGCTTACCGGACGGAGGGGCTTGCAGGAGAAGAGTTGCCCGAGACAACCGATCCCTCGCCCGGAGCAGAAGAACTGATGGAGAGGCGGGAGACGTCGAGAGAGATTGCTCAATACTTGGAGACACTGCCGGAAGTGCAGCAGGAGATCATCTCCCTGCGATTCTTTCACGAGCTGAAGCTGCAGGAGATTGCGGATATGGTCCAGCTGCCGCTGAGCACGGTAAAGACCCATCTGTACAACGGATTGAGGAAGCTGAAAAAAACTATGTCATCCGCGCCTGACCTGGTGTCAGGTAATCACAGGACGGGCGGAAGTCCGCCTGCTCTTGAACAAAGCAGTGATCGTGGTTCAGGGCCTGGCCAAGAAACCGACCAGAAACAGAAAGCTACAGAAAGAGAGGTGTTCGTCCATGGATCGTCCAACCGATAACGAATTGAGAAGTCTGGAAGCCGAGATGCGCGGCCCGCTGAGAAGGGCGCTTCTTCCGCCGCCTTCTGAGGGGGAGACGCAGCAGTTGATTGCTGCGCTGCAAGGCGAGTTCGATCTGTTGAAGATCGAGCCGCAGTCGCCCAAGCTGGACTTTAATCCGCAGGTGGAGCCGCCGTCGCTGAAGCAGATTTTGCGCAGCCAGCTTCGTCTGAATCAACGTTCGATATTGCTGGCAGGCGGAGCGGTATTTTTCATGTTGGTGCTGTTGATCAATCCGGAGTACCCTCTCGATGATTTAGGCGGGTTGCCCGGGGGGATCTTCCCGCTGATCACGCCATTGCTGCTCATTGTGTCGATGCTGTTTAGCAGCCGCACATGGGATAAAGGAATGAGAGCGATTGAGACGATCACGCCGTATCCGCCGGCGCTTGTACTTTACACCCGCCTGCTTCTGGTGACGGGCATCGTGGTAGGGATGGCTTTTGTCAGCTCGCTCATATTGGAGATCCGTGCGCTCCGGGTGGAGTCCTCGTATTTTAATTTCGGGCCGTTCACGATGGAATGGATGGGCGTGCTGCTGGTGACCGGCGGGGTAGCCATGTATATGCTGTTCCGCAAAGGCATGATCGCTTCGCTCATTTCCGCCCTGCTTGTGTATGCATTGTGGATTGTGCTTCAGACTTCACTGCTCGATTACGGTATTACGACGAATAAAAAGATGGCGGCGGATTTCTCGATGCTGCTAATCGGCTTGGGATTGGTCATATCCTCATATGGCCGCAGCCGCAAGCTAAAGAGCACCTGGAGAGCGCAGCATGATTGAACTTAGCGGGATAGAGCGCCAGGCCGGCACGTACCGGCTGGAAATCGAGCAGGCAAGGCTGACGAGGGGCTTGAACCTGATCGTGGGAGCGAACGGGGCAGGCAAAACGACATTGATTGAATTATTGACCACGCTGCAGGCGCCGGATCGGGGGCAGATTCTGTACAGCGGCCGGGAGGCGTCGGATCATCTGCCCTTGATATGCAGTCAGATCGGGTATGTACCGGCAGAGATTGAGCTGTACGGGGAGATGAAGGTGGTCCGGCTGCTGAAATATATGGCGGAGCTGAAGGGGGTATATCACTCGGATGCGATTGACCGTCTGATGCATGAGTTTCGGCTGGAGCCGTTTAAGCGCAGTAAAATCAAGCATCTGTCCCAGGGTGTGCAGCGCCGGATCGCTGTGGTGCAGGCGCTGCTGGCCTCGCCGCTGTTCCTGTTCCTGGATGAACCGCTCAACGGGATGGATGCGGAGGAACGCAAATTTCTGATCACGTATCTCACGCAGTATGCGAGAACGCGAATGGTCGTTGTGGCCGCCCACGAGCTGAATGAGTGGGAGGATGCGGCGGATCATATCATCTGGATTCACCGCGGGCGCATCCGGTATAACGGATCGCCGGAGAACTGGAAGCTGGGCGTGTCTTCCCGTGTATGGGAAGGGGAGGTTCTGCTGGATCAGTTTGAGAACATTCCGCAGGAGAAGCTCATTCATTTTCGAATGAAGGAACATACGATGCGGGTCCGGATGATGGGGATGCAGCCGCCCCTGCCGGGGTTCAAGGAGATGGAACCGACGCTGGAAGATACCTTTTTTCTTCATATGGATGCGTTGGCTCGTCGGGGGTAAGCTAGGGGCCCCTGGTCAAAATTGAAGATTTATAGCAAGAAAAATTAAACAACCTAAGTCCCCGTTGTATACCGACTTAGGTTGCTTAATTTTATCTTTTTTATTACTGTCCACTTAGGAGGGGCAGTTAAATCCTGAGAGTACGATATCTACTCTTTTTACAATTACACTTTCGCCATTGTATTAACCGGCACTAGCTTGTGGCTGCGAATCTGATAAACCTGATCACATAATAACTCGATATCTTCTTCATTGTGGCTGGTTAAAATAATGGTTCTGCCTTCCTGTTTGTACTTTATAAGCAGTTCCCGAAGCACCTTTACACTATCCACATCCATTGCATTAAAGGGCTCATCCAAGATAAGTACTTGTTGATTTTCCATAATAGCTTGAGCAAAGGCAATTTTCTGTTTCATTCCGAGAGAATAGCTTTTCATCTTCTGGCGGGCATCAGGATCCAATCCAACGACACGCATAGTGCGCTTGATATCCTCGTCCTTAATCTGGTTACGAATCTCGGCCCATCGTTTCAAATTTTCAAAGCCAGTCAGACCTGCGGCGTAGCCGGGGCGATCAATAATAATGCCGAAGTTTTGTGGGAAATCGGCTCTTCTGCTACGATAGCTTGGGTGTATAATGATGTCGCCTTGATCCGGTTTTATAAATCCGCATATTAATTTGAATAATACCGACTTACCGGAACCATTGGGTCCGAGAATCCCATAGATGTTCCCTTGCTCAAATACGGCATTAGCCTGGTTAAATATTTGTATTCCCTTGAATGACTTGCTTACATTGACGACTTCAATGAGTTTCATCTTGTCATCCTCCCATCTCTAACATTAGGTCATTGCATTCCGTTCGGAATTTAGTAAAAGGCGATGTTCTTCCTTTTGAATAACACAGCAATAACCACCAGCTGGATCAACAGATACACGACCAGTTTCATCGTAATGAGGATGAGATCCTCCCACTGTCCGCTAAGGTATGCTGTACTATTCAGACCCGCAGGAAGCCATCCACCTGCATTCAGCACTGGCAAAGCAGCAATGGTAAGCAACCCCATCGCAATCAGATTGTAAGACGGTTCCTTAAATACCCACGCAGTTATGAAGACAATCATTAGACCATTCATCAACTGCAGCCAGCCGTTAAGCAAAAATTGAATCAACAACTGGATTACTGTTAGGTTGGACAGTACGCTCACTGTTAGCTCAGGCGAGTCACCGAGCGCCAGGCCTATCAACACGGTTACTGTTGCTAATACGACAAGGAAACATGCGGCTTTATAGCTCATCTGCCATCCTAAATGAATGAACCACCGGGCGAGTGACTGATACCGAATAGCTGTATAGTAAAATCGTCCAGATAAGTAATCTGTTAAAAACAGCTGAAACTGATATAGGAATCCCGTATATATGATGCTATAGAACAGGAAAGACAATAACGAGAATCCTCCGTAAGGAGATACGCCGTAGAACTTCAAATACAGCCGATCCCAGACGGTAGTGGCTCCTTCCCACGGGTTAAGAAGCGGGGATGTAATCCCGAGCAGACACAGCAGTCCATATCCGATATAAAAATAATGTGTTTTTGTCATCCTTCGTTCACCGCCGTTTTTTCCACAAAGGCAGAATATAGACACTTAGAGCCAAGAATCCCAAAAGAACGATGAATGCTGGGAATATCGCACCGTACGTTCCGTAACTTGAGGGAAAAGTCATATAATTATATAAAATCCACCTCGGATCACTTTGGAAAAAACGAAAAGTAACCAGCATGTACAAATAAATTGAAAAATAGACCGTACTTATAAAACCCATATGGTTATACAAGAGATACAGCGCGGATAAGAAAGCATGCGCAGTTATAGCAAAAAGATAAAGTAAAATAAACTGTAATAGCACGGCTGCGTTGGGAGTTATCCCGGACTCATATGAAAGGGCGCTCATTTGATTGAACGTTGTAATTGGAGCCTCAGCAAACGTACTCCAACCGGGCTCATAAGGCAGCGTTATGGACAACAACAGTGAAACTACTCCTAATAGAAAGAGTGCAACGGCAACTATCGGGCTAAACATCTTCACGGAATACCACACCCATCTCTGCCAGCTGCCAACACGCGCTAATAGATTCATGTTCCACGCCTCCTTGATAGACAAGCAGGAGGATAGGAACCATACAGGAACCATCAAATAAAGAAGTAGTATCGGGTCGCCGGAAACGCCGATCCATATATCCCACAGATTTAAGTTCGAGTTGATGAAAGCAGCATACTCTATAAGTAGATTCCGGGTGCGTAAGCTGAATATGAAGATGAGAACAAATAGAATTGCCCATTTCCAATTGAAGAGCTGATCAAGGAATTTTATTACAATCTTCATGTCAGATTTCCTAGCTTAGTTATATTTCGTTTTATATAGATGAGCGATCCAGCAACAATAACCGAAAGAATAGTAAATGGTATAAGCGCTGTCCAGATCGGACTTTGAATCCGATCAAATGGAAAAATGGTATAACTAGGCCGGTAGATCTCCGCCCCCAGCGCACTTAGTGTGAAAATCCCAACCACGTAGATGACAAAGGGCAGACTCAAGGCCAAATATCGATTCCGGAGGAGCAATACCAGAACAAAGCCGATTGCAGCAAACAGCCCAGCATTCAAACCGACCCACAACGCATATACAATTCCATACGTCAACGTCCCGTATCTGAGGAACTGCGTAAACGTATGACGCATGTAGGTATCCTCCGCAATATTATCAGTTGTTAATCCATAGCCTGCGGGATTGAAATTTGCAATACCCAGCAGAGGCTCAATGTAATAGGCAAAAATAAAGAGCGAGATAATCAAACAAAAAAAGAATATGAATGTTAGTACCAGATTAGCCCAGAAATTAATATTCAACGTTTCAATAATCGGCCTCCGCATCCGCGTGTAGGTTAAGAAGCGGTGATGAATATCGGCAGCGAATGAAATGGTAAGTACGAGTACCGATACAATTGGAAATAGGATGGGGAGTATACTGCCTATTGTAAATGTGAAGAAATCTAAAGAATCTCTTAACTCATAACTTCGGCTTCGATAGACTGCAAAAGAGATGAGGACAGCAGTTAGAGAAAGCCAGGACAAGAAGAATTTTGGAGATAATTTACTCCTTATTTCTTGAAGTATTTCCTTCAGCATGTGTTCAATCACCTTCCCAAACACAAAAAATAAACGATCAACGACATTTTTGAAATTGTAGAATGTTGTTATTTTGGCCAGACATCTTTATTAGAATATCATAGGGAAAGTATAAAAAAAAGATCTTTTTTCCTTATAATGTTATGTATAATTATGGATGAAAACAAAAAAAGAGGAGGGAATGATATGTTTAGGAAAAAGATTTTGGTTGGGTCTATCACAGCCACACTACTGTTAACAAGTGGTATTTCAGTAGCTCTTGCTGATACTAACTTGGATGACTTCAATGTTGAACCGTTTGGAACTACTTGGCAGTCCTTCGCTTTAACTGTACCAGGAAATAATGTTAATGATTCCAGAGGAGAAACACCCTCACAGACCAAAACAAACGCATTTGCAGATGCTGGTTTGCGTATACATTCTACCGGTGGAGCATCGTTGGATGTGCGAACTGAGTCTAGCTCGACAAATGGAAGTTGGAGATACGGTGTAACATCTAGCAATACATATGCTTTGAATAGCCCTCATCAAGCTGGATCCACCGTATGGTTGCAATTTAGCACAGGTTTATTTCAGGGGCCAGTTCCGATTACTGGAGACTGGAGAAGTAACTAAACGTATAAAGAAGTCTTTGGGCTCCCAAGGCTGTCGAGAAGGTCTCGACAGCCTTTTTATATTTGTTTGTATCTGCTGAGTATTTTAGAAGCGCAAGGTTGCAAATGGCAGGTGTTCAACCGTTCTTGTAATCTTCTATCAGGAATACGGTGAACTGGATGCAAGCAACGCCTATCGTTAAAATCATCGCCATAAGCCCCTCATTTTCATACAACATTGGCTTCTATGCATTTGCGTGCGATCGCACTCAGTTTCCAATCCTTTTCGTAAGAAGCGAAGTCATCCCACGGCGAACCGGGTAAGGAATGGTAGCGCGGTGTGCGCATCCGGGCGGGTGCGGCGCATGGCGATAGGCTGTAAACTATCGGGAAAGGAGCGGATTCGTTATGGGAACCGCAGGAGCGCAAGGCACTGAGAAGGTGGCGCTGGTCACGGGAGCAGGTGCAGGGATCGGCAGGGGCATTGTCAAGATATTGGCGGAAAAAGGATATCGGCTGGCGATGACTTATAATTCCAGTAAAGACGGGATTGTGGACGTGGCCGAGGACATTCGACATATTTACGGCAAGGAGCCGCTCATCATTCAGAGCGACCTTACCGTCCGGAGCGAGGCCGAGAATACCATCCGCAAGACGGTGGAGGCGTTTGACCGCATCGACCTCGTTGTCAATAACGCGGGCGTCGGGATTCATAAGCCGCTTACCGAGATGGATGAAGAGGATGTCGATATGCAGGTTAACCTCGATTTCCGGGCGCCGATGCTGCTGAGCAAATATGCCGCGGCCGAGATGATTGCTCGCGACATTCCGGGGAACATCATCTTCATAACGTCGTCCCGCGGCGAGCGGGCGTATCCGAAGGACAGCATCTATGGGGGCATGAAAGCAGCGCTGATCCGCGCGGCCCAGTCGCTGGCGCTGGAATGGGCACCGCACGGCATTCGGGTGAACTGTGTGGCGCCGGGGGCGACGGTCCATAAGCTGGAGCAATCTGCTGAGGAGGAGCCGCTCGGGAGCAAAATTCCGCTCGGCCGACTCGGAACGCCGTCCGATATCGGCGAAGCGATCGCGTGGCTTTCCTCGGATGCAGCATCCTATATTACAGGCATCAACCTGCGAATTGACGGGGGACTCATTCTCCCGGGTATGCCTGAAGACACGTCGCCGGAAGCCGGATACGGCTGGGGCGAAATGACGCCGACAAGCGACGGGGACCGGGCTTGATGAAGGGAATATCAATCGGGATTATGTATTCCGATAAATTTAGTTGGTAATACCTCTTTTCAAATGGTGGAAAGTATGAGAGAATGATGGAAATCATGGGCGTACCATTTTCCATACAAAGAAAAGGGAGGAAGCAAGAATGTCAGAAGAGCGTCAATTTTCGATTGAAACATTAGCGGTTCACGCGGGTCAGGAGCTCGACCCCACTACATTGTCCCGGGCAGTGCCTCTGTACCAGACAACATCGTACGGTTTCAAGGACAGCGATCATGCGGCGAACTTGTTTGCACTGAAGGAGTTCGGCAACATCTACACCCGGATCATGAATCCGACGACGGATGTATTCGAGAAGCGAATTGCCGCGCTTGAAGGCGGCGCCGCAGCGCTGGCGACCTCTTCCGGGCAGGCAGCCATCACGTTTGCCATTCTGAACATCGCAGGTGCGGGTGATGAGATTGTCTCTTCCTCCAGTTTGTATGGCGGCACGTACAATCTGTTTTCGACGACACTGGCAAAGCTGGGGATCAAGGTTCATTTTGTAGATTCTACGAATCCGGACAATTTCAAGCAAGCGATCAACGCCAACACGAAAGCGGTGTTCGCCGAGACGATTGGCAACCCGCAAGGCAATGTGCTTGATGTCGAAGCTGTTGCGAGCATTGCGCACGAGGCCGGCGTTCCGCTTATTGTGGACAATACATTCCCTAGCCCTTATCTGCTGCGTCCGATCGAATATGGCGCGGATATCGTTGTGCATTCAGCGACCAAATTTATTGGCGGCCATGGAACGTCGATCGGCGGGGTCATTGTGGACAGCGGCAAATTTGACTGGAAGGCCAGCGGCCGGTTCCCGGGTCTGACTGAGCCTGATCCGAGCTATCACGGACTGGTGTACACGGAAGCGCTGGGGCCGATTGCTTATATTATCAAGGCTAGGGTACAGCTGCTTCGGGATATAGGGGCATCTCTTTCCCCATTCAATGCCTGGCTTCTCCTGCAAGGTCTGGAGACACTCCATCTGCGGGTGGAGCGCCATAGCGAGAATGCGCTGAAGGTGGCGCAATATCTGGAAGGGCATGAAGCGGTGGAGTGGGTCAGCTATGCAGGACTGCCAAGTCACCCTTCTTATGCGCTGGCTCAGAAATACTTGCCGAAAGGGCAGGGGGCGATTCTGACCTTCGGCATTCGGGGCGGGGCAGCGGCCGGCCGTAAGGTGATTGAGAACGTGAAGCTGTTCTCCCATCTGGCCAACGTCGGTGATTCCAAATCGCTGATCATCCATCCGGCCAGCACAACACACCAGCAGCTGACCGAGGAAGAGCAGCAGTCTGCCGGCGTCAACCCGGAACTGATTCGTCTGTCCATCGGAACAGAATCCATTGATGACATTCTTTACGATCTGGAGCAGGCGATTGCTGCCAGTCAGGCGTGAAGAGCCGATTTAATGGCAACGGTGGCGCATCGGTCCGGATAGTCAGCTCGTAAGCGGTTATTATCTCACAATTCATCATACAAAGCAGGTCGAAGACGCGCTCGGAGAGAGCGAGGTCCTCGGCCTTTTTTCATGCGCAGGAAAGCGTACTGGCACCGCTGCGTTTATGTGCATCCTTCCGGTCACTCTGCTGTATATTTCCAATTGTTTCATAATAGTCTGTAAAGGAGGCGATAACATCCAATTCAAGGGAAGAGGGGTAGAACAATTACGATGACGGAAAGGCAATGGGACAGTAGCCGTGAATTGGGAGAGCGCTTATATGGGGTGGGGGAAAGGGCCGGGAATCGTGCGCGGGCTGGAGCGTCACCGGAAACGGATGTGTTGAACTCGTTCAGGGCGGCAGGAGGCATCACCCATGAGGAGGTGCTCCTGATGCTGGCTGCGCCTGAGGATATAGAGGAGGCGCTCCGAGTGACGGGAGCCGTTCATGCAGGTGAAGTCAGTCCTTCTCTAACCCGTCTTCTCGGCTGGAGTGATCTTAACCGACATCTTAAAGTATTAAGCTGTGCTGCCTGTGCGGAACAGATCAGGGAGGACTTGCGGCTTGGAGCTCAAGGGGTAGGACTTGTCCGGGGCGAAGCGGCACTGGAAACGGCCGGGGTGCTGCGCGAGGTATTCAGTGCGTGGCTGACCGCCCGTGAAGAATCAAGGGCGGAGTTTTACCGGCGCAGATTTATTTGGCTGTGGACGGCCTATTGGGTATCCGTGCTGCAGGCTGCGGGTGATGCTCCTTGTGCAATAAGTCTGGTTCAGGAATGTTATATGACCGGTTTCCGGGGGAAAGGCCGGGATGTGCTTGATGCGCAGCTGGAGTCGATCTTTCGGGCAGTGGAGCAGTGCTGGCAGGCCGGCATCGACTGCCAGCCGGAACTGCTGATCATGGAGCCTGACGATGCGGAGGTGTTCCGGTCCGTCCAAGATTTTGTTGAGGAGGTAGCCAGACAAACGCTTGGAGAGGCGGGGAGGTCCGTCCGATTTCGAATGGGCGTGCTGTTCGGGGAGGGATCTGATCCGGAAGCGGCCGCCGATGTTGCCCGCATTGCTGATATGATCGTGCTGGATCTGGAGGCGCAGCGATTCTCCTATTGGTCCGAGGAGGAGCGAAAAGAGCTTCAGGCTTCTTTCGCTGCGGCGATATCCCGTATTCGCACCATAAAGCCGGAGCTGCCGATTCGGGTGAACGGCGTCGATGCTTCCGATCTTCGGTATGCTTATAAGCTGGGGGCCCAGGAGGTAAGCTGTGCCTCGCGCCATCTGGCCGCTGTCAGATTGACGGGAGCGAGGCTGGAGCTTCGAAGACGAAGTCTGCCCTGGACCGAGTAGCGTGGATGGTAGGAGTAGCTAGGAACGGATTCTGCATTTATGCTGGGAGAACAGGGCTCGGAGGATCTGAAAGATGAAAGGGGTTTCCTTCCATAAGAGTGACTGTTTGAGTGAGAACAGGGCTGCCGGTTTCGGCGGCCCTTTGATGTAGGTACCGGCATTGCTGCATATGGGATGAATGGGACAAGGGAGTAGGCTTATGACAAGCGACCGGAAAGGGCCGCTTTTTTTGATGCAAAATTTCCCTAAATCTCGTTTACAAATCGGCGGCTACGGAGTATGATATAACTATAAAGTTGCTCGAAGGAAAATAATTTGGTTTATAGCAAAAATGATTATCATTCTCATTAAACATGCTGCTCCGGCCTAGCCGGGGCAGCATGTGCCATTTTAAGGGTGTTAATAATGGATTTCATTCTCAGTAGGAAGGTGATTGAATATGGAGTGGATAGAAAATCAGAGAACGACAGGGACGATATCGTCCGTAGATCAAGGAGCAAATTCAGGCGGACCACGGCAGCCGGGGAAATGGGATGTGCGCAGCCTGCTCAGCCATTCCGAGGTGCTTGCCGCGCTCGGAAGCGGTGTTCTTATGCTGGCCGCTTGGCTGACCAGCATCTGGTCTGAACCGTTGTCGGTGGTGCTGTACATCATCTCGTACGGCATCGGCGGCTGGGTCAAAGCCAAAGAGGGGATCGAGACCCTTCTGAAGGAACGCGATCTGGACGTGAATCTGCTGATGATCGCAGCGGCATTAGGGGCGGCCTCGATTGGCTACTGGAATGAAGGCGCGATGCTGATCTTTATTTTTGCTCTCAGCGGGGCGCTGGAAAGCTATACGATGGAACGAAGCCGCAAGGACATCTCGTCGCTGATGGAGCTTCAGCCTGAGACGGCGCTGCGGATTGAAGGCGGTGAGATGGTTGCGGTATCCATCAGCAAGCTGGAGATCGGAGATCTGATTCTGGTGAAGCCGGGGGAGCTGATTCCCGCCGACGGTACAGTTTATCGGGGCGCTTCGGCAGTCAACCAGTCTTCCATCACGGGGGAGTCTGTCCCTGTTGACAAGGCCGTTGGGGATGATGTTTTTGCCGGAACGCTGAACGGGGAGGGCGTGCTCTACATCGAGGTGACCAAATCGGCGGAGTCCACCCTGTTCGCCAAAATCGTCAAGCTGGTGGAGGAAGCGGAGAACGAGGTTCCGGAGTCGCAGCGGTTTATCAAGCGGTTTGAATCGATATATGCCCGTGTCGTCGTTGCTGTAACGGTGATTATTATCGGTTTGGCGCCGCCGGTGCTGGGCTGGGACTGGGATACCACCTTTTATAAAGCGATGGTGTTTCTCGTGGTCGCTTCGCCGTGTGCGCTCGTATCCTCGATCATGCCGGCGATGCTGTCGGCGATATCGAACCGGGCCCGCAAGGGCGTGCTGTTCAAGGGTGGGGCACATGTGGAGAATATGGCGAAGGCAGCGGTCGTCGCTTTTGACAAAACAGGCACGCTAACGCTCGGCACCCCGGTCGTTACGGATTTCATTGCAGCCGAAGGATGGGACCGGAGCGAGCTGCTCCGCATCTGCGCTTCCATCGAGAAGGTGTCAAAGCACCCGCTTGCGCTTGCGGTTGTCCGCAAGGCGGAGGAGGAGAAGCTTCAGCTGCGTGAGGCAGAGAACGCCCAGGCCTTGACCGGATGGGGGATGCAGGCTGAACTGGACGGCGACAGCTGGAAAATCGGAAAAAGCGACGTGCTGGACGATCCGGCATGCCAGCAAGCGCCGGTGGGCGACGATTCCGTGAACAGTCCGGCGGCTGCGGACTGGCTGGCTCTGCGCTCCAGGCTGGAGGCAGAAGGCAAGACGGTCTCGGTCGTGCTGCACAATGAGCGGGTGGTCGGCATGCTGGCACTACAGGATGCGGTGCGGCCTCAGGCGGCCAAGGCGGTTCGGCGGCTGCAGCAGCTTGGCATCCAGGTAGCGATGCTGACAGGCGACCGGAAGGCGACCGCAGAGGTGATTGCAAGACAGACCGGGGTGGACATGGTGTTCTCCGATCTGCTGCCCGAAGACAAGGTGAAGCATGTGAAGGCGCTGCGGGAGCAGTACGGGCATGTCGTGATGGTGGGCGATGGCGTGAATGATGCTCCTGCCCTGGCAACAGCTACGGTCGGAATCGGCATGGGAGGCACCGGCAGTGAGACGGCGCTTGAGGTGGCTGATGCCGTGCTCATGAATGACAACATTGATGAAATCGCGGGTACGGTCAGATTGGCACGTAAAGCACAGCGGATTGTAAAGCAGAATATGGTGTTTGCGATTGCGGTCATTTTGACGCTGATTGTGGCCAATTTCCTGGAGGGCGTCGCTTTGCCGTTAGGGGTGATCGGTCATGAAGGCAGCACGATTCTTGTGATTCTAAACGGGCTGCGACTGCTCCGGTCGAACGCATAACCGCGAGCCAGGGGTGAGGAATCGGTACTTGCCCAGGTAGTCTGGACGGATCAGATTGGCCTAGGGCGCACATAGTGATGAATTGCACGACAAGCTCCTTCCTGGCTCTTTCAGAGCAGGGAGGAGCTTTTAAATCTGAATAGGACTTGAACACGAACCGCTTGCAATCTTCATCAAAATCACACGGTGGCTGAAGTCCGGATATGCCAATAATAGAGTATAATGGATTTAAGAGATCATAATTTCAATCATCATATCCATAAATACGATGTTGTTTCATAGGAGGGAGCCACATGTATAAATCCGTTATTATAGGCACTGGGCCCGCCGGCCTGACTGCAGCGATCTATTTGGCCCGGGCCAATCTGAGCCCGCTTGTGATCGAAGGGCCGCAGCCCGGAGGACAGCTGACAACGACAACAGAGGTCGAGAACTTTCCGGGATTTCCTGAAGGCATCCAAGGCCCGGAGCTGATGGACAATATGCGCAAGCAGGCGGAGCGCTTCGGAGCTGAGTTCCGCACAGGCTGGGTGAACAGTGTGGAGCTGGGGAACCGGCCGTTCAAGCTGAACGTGGAGGGCATCGGTGAGGTGGTGACGGAAACGCTGATTCTGTCCACCGGAGCCACGGCCAAGTACCTTGGCATTCCTGGCGAGGAGGTCAACGTAGGCCGCGGGGTCAGCACCTGTGCAACTTGCGACGGCTTCTTTTTCCGGGGGAAAGAGATCGTCGTGGTGGGCGGAGGCGATTCGGCGCTGGAGGAAGCAAATTTCCTCACTCGCTTTGCGTCCAAGGTAACGATTGTGCATCGTCGCGACGAGCTTAGAGCGTCCAAGATTATGCAGGATCGCGCTCGTGCCAATGAGAAGATCGAATGGGCGCTGAACCGGACACCGCAGGAAGTTGTGGCGGATGAGACCGGCGTGAAGGGGATCCAAGTGCTGAACAACGCGACCGGCGAGATCGAGACGATTGAAGCCAGCGGCGTCTTCGTGGCCATCGGTCACCAGCCGAATACCGCATTCCTGAACGGCCAGATCACAACGGATGCGAACGGGTATATTGTTACAACCCCAGGCACTTCCGAGACGAACATCCCTGGCGTGTTTGCCTGCGGAGATGTGCAGGACAGCCGTTACAGACAAGCGATTACAGCAGCGGGCAGCGGCTGCATGGCAGCGATGGACTGCGAGAAATATATAGAAAGCATCGAGCACAGCGTCTCGATGGCATAAACGACAAAAAAACGGTCATTCGTGTTGAACACGAACGGCCGTTTTTTTGTCAGGATGTTCGCATTATCGCGCATCCATGCGGAACAAAAGCAGCTTTCAGCGCCATCACGCTGCCACATTGCATTGACGCTAGGGTCAATGTTCAAAGAAGAGGCTCATGATCAGCTGAAAAACTACATATACGCCTACACCGGAGGCCATCAGCAGCAAACCTGCTTTCTTCTTGCCCTGGAACAGCCGCAGAATGCCGAGGCTGAACATCGGGGCGATCACCAGAAGAAACAGCAGCACGGTTACGAACATCTGCGGTGAAATATCCGAGGTATTGACATAGGTCATGAAGTGCTCCCTCTCTCTCCTCAAGCGATTGCACCATTCAGATCTGAACAGTGACAATAATGAACCAGATGTTTTTTATTATATCTGAAAACGCTGTAATTTTCTTCATATGATTCGATGTAAAATGCGTCAATTATGCGTCAATTCATCGGCATGGACACACGCACGGGGCCAAGGAACTGGGAGATGGCGGAATACGCCGCACCGATGACAGTAGAGCGGCTGCCAAGCTCGGCAAAGCGAATCTCCATCCGTTCGCGGTGATAGGGCAGTGTCCGCTGGGCGACAACCTGCTGCATCGTATCCTCCAGCCATGCCCTGGCATCCGAGAGCGGGCCGCCGATAATGACCGATTGCGGGTTAAAGCCGTTCACGAGATTGGTAATGCCAACCCCAAGATAGTGCCCCAGCTTGTAAAAATGACGAATTGTACCTTCATGCCCCTGCCGTGCATAGCTGATCAGTTCGGAGGTTCGCTTGGATGGCAGGGCAAATTCCTCGTTGTCATAAGACTTCTCGGAGGCGTACAACTCCCAGCAGCCGCGGTTCCCGCAGGAGCAGCTGCGCCCTTCGGACTCAATCGTCATATGGCCGCTTTCCCCGGCATATCCCCGGGCGCCCTTGTACAGCTCGCCATTGATAATGATGCCCGAGCCAATCCCGCTGCCGGCACTGATGTAGAGCAGATGGCTGGCATCTCTTCCGGCGCCGAAGCGAAGCTCGCCCTGCGCGCCGGCATTGGCTTCATTGTCAATCGTGACCGGGAGGCCGAGCTCCTCCTCCAGAAGCTGGCTCAGAGGCACCATCTCCCAGCCCAGATTGGGGGCAAACAGCACGGTGCCGCTGCCGTCAACCATGCCGGGAACGCCTGCGCCGATGCCGACGATGCCGTGCGGGGACTGCGGCGCTAACTGCATCAGTCTGCGAACAATCGCGACCATGCCCGCCGTCACCGAATCCGTGTCATGCTGCTCCAGGGGGCATTCATCCTCGGCCACGATGCGCCCTGCAAGATCGGTGAGCACCGCGGTCATCTGCTGGACACGCAGCTCCAATCCGATGGCGTAACCGGCTTGTCCGTTAAAGAGGAGGAGCCTCGGCTTGCGGCCGCCGCTGGACGCTCCGGGACCGCTTTCCTGAACGAGATGATTGTTCAGCAGCTCCTGCACCAGATTGGATACCGTCGCTTTGTTCAAGCCGGTAAGCTCGGACACGCTGGCGCGTGAGATAGGGGCATGGCGGCGGATCGTATCGAGAATCAGGGAAGTATTTATTCTTTTGACCAGAGCCTGGTCGCCTGTAATAGTTGTCATGTTCTTCATCCTTTGGCCCGCTTCAAGTGCTTCTTGATATGCTCATAGTCTAGGCGGAAAAGAAGGAAATTGCAACATCGAAACACAGCGATGGGCCGCGCCGACGCAGACGGTTTTTCTGAAAATACAGATTCCAAAAACAACTTTGTTTAACCAATAGACAAAGTTGGGAGAGTGTGTTAGGATAGCCTTGTAAGCGTTAACGACACACCCTAACAAGGTTATAGGAGGGCTTTATACATGGCTTATTTTAACGTTGGCAAGGTCGAATTCGAAGGAAGCAAATCAACCAACCCGTACGCATTTAAATTTTATAACCCGACAGAGGTTGTAGCAGGCAAAACGATGGAGGAGCATCTTCGCTTCGCTATGGCTTATTGGCATACACTGACTGCTGGCGGATCCGATCCGTTTGGCGCTGATACCGCTGTTCGTCCTTGGGACAGCTACTCCGGCATGGATCTGGCGAAAGCCCGCGTTGAAGCCGGCTTTGAATTCATGGAGAAGCTGAACCTGCCGTACTTCTGCTTCCACGATGTGGACATTGCACCGGAAGGCAACAGCCTGCGTGAGTTCTACCAGAACATCGACACGATTGTGGATCAGATTGAGCAGAACATGAAATCGACCGGCAAAAAACTGCTGTGGAACACAGCCAACATGTTCACGAACCCACGCTACATGCATGGTGCAGGCACCACCTGCAATGCAGACGTCTACGCGCATGCTGCTGCGCAGATCAAGAAGGGCCTTGAAGTCGGCAAACGCCTCGGCGCAGAGAACTACGTGTTCTGGGGAGGCCGTGAAGGCTATGAAACGCTGCTGAACACCGACATGGGACTGGAGCTGGACAACCTGGCGCGTCTGTTCCATATGGCTGTTGACTACGCTAAGGAAATCGGATTTGACGCACAGTTCCTGATCGAGCCGAAGCCGAAGGAGCCTACCAAGCACCAATACGACTTCGATGCAGCAACCACGATCGCATTCCTGCAAAAATACGGCCTGGACAAACACTTCAAGCTGAACCTGGAAGCGAACCATGCCACTCTGGCTGGTCATACGTTTGAGCATGAGCTTCGCGTTGCCCGCATCAACGGCATGCTGGGCTCCTTGGATGCGAACCAAGGCGACATGCTGATCGGCTGGGATACCGACGAATTCCCGGTTAACATTTACGATGCGACACTGACGCTGTACGAAGTGCTGATGAACGGTGGCCTTGGCCGCGGCGGGGTCAACTTCGACGCGAAGGTTCGCCGTCCGTCCTTCGAGCCTGAGGATCTGGTGCTTGCGCACATCGCAGGTATGGATACGTATGCTAAGGGACTGAAAGTTGCAGCCAAGCTGATTGAGGACCGCGTGTTCGAGGACTTCATCGAGAAGCGCTACAGCAGCTTCAAGGAAGGCATCGGTGCAGATGTTGTAGCCGGTAAAGCGACGCTGGCTTCCTTGGCTGAATACGCACTTAATAACGAGTCCCCTCGCAAAAACGAATCCGGTCGTCAGGAAATGCTGAAAGCGATCCTGAACCAGTATATTCTGGCTGACTAATCGAAGACGCCTCATAGCAGGCATACTGCAATCAACGAACCGAACAGAGCTGCCGTTATACGCAGATCATCCTTCACCGGCTCCCATCAAGGAAGCCGGTGAAGTTATTTCACAATGGAAAGACTCAGGAAACCTGTCGCCCTATTCCAGGCGTGACCATTCAAGTTAAGGGGGATGAACATGAGTTATGTAATCGGAGTGGATCTTGGCACCAGCGCGGTAAAGACCGTCCTCGTCGACCGGAGCGGGAAGGTGGTGGCCGAGCATTCGGAATCCTATCCGCTTAGCCAGCCGAAGCCGGGATACAGTGAACAGCGGCCGGAGGATTGGGTGGAGAAAACGATCGTATCCTTGCGCCGTCTAATGGAAGACAACCGCATCAACAAGGGAGATGTGGAAGGTCTCAGTTTCTCGGGACAGATGCACGGGTTGGTGCTGGTCGATCAGAACGGCAACGCGCTTCGTCCGGCCATCCTGTGGAATGATACCCGCACGACACCGCAGTGTCGCCGCATTGAGGAGACGCTGCAGGAGAAGCTGCTGGGCATTGCCCGCAACCGGGCGCTTGAAGGCTTCACTCTTCCGAAAATATTGTGGGTGCAGGAGCATGAACCGGAAGTGCTGGAGCAAGCGGCTTTATTCCTTCTGCCTAAGGACTATGTGCGCTACCGCCTGACCGGGGAGTATGCGATGGACTACTCCGATGCGGCAGGAACGCTGCTGCTGGATGTGGCCGGGAAGGCGTGGAGCCAGGACATTCTGGCGGCCTTTGATCTGCCGGCATCGCTCTGTCCGCCGCTCGTGGAATCCTTCGATCAGTGCGGTACGCTGCTGCCAGCCGTTGCCGAGCAAGCTGGACTTCTTGCGGAGACGAAGGTATTTGCCGGCGGGGCGGACAATGCCTGCGGCGCGATCGGAGCAGGCATTCTTGAAGAAGGACAGACGATGTGCAGCATCGGCACGTCGGGGGTGGTGCTGTCCTATGAGGAGCGGAAGTCGCTCGATTTTGAAGGGAAAGTGCATTTCTTCAATCATGGTGAGAAGGATGCTTACTATATTATGGGCGTTACGCTGGCGGCAGGCTACAGCCTGACCTGGTTCAAGGATACGTTCGCACCGGAGGTCTCCTTTGATGAGCTGCTGTCCGGCATTGCGGACATCCCGGCGGGAAGCGGCGGCCTGCTGTTCACGCCTTATATCGTCGGAGAACGTACGCCTCATCCGGATTCCAGCATTCGCGGCAGCTTTATCGGCATGGATGCAGTACATAGCCTGACCCACTTCGCCCGCTCCGTCCTGGAAGGGATTACGTTCTCGCTGAGAGAATCAATCGACATTCTGCGTGATTCCGGGAAAAAGATCGACAAGGTCATCTCCATTGGCGGCGGTGCCAAGAATGAGACCTGGCTCCAGATGCAGGCGGATGTATTCAACGCCGAGATTGTGAAGCTGGAGAGCGAGCAGGGGCCGGCGATGGGCGCGGCCATGCTGGCAGCCTACGGCTGCGGCTGGTTCCCGAGTCTGCAAGAATGCGCCCAGGCCTTCCTGCGCGCCTCGCGTTCCTATTCGCCGAATCCGGAGACGGCGCAGCAGTATGAACAGCTGTATAAGCTGTACCGCAGCGTCTATGGCGCCACGCGTGAACTGAGCGAGCAGCTGTCTCCGTTTCGCGGATAGAGCGGACGCATTGGACGGGGCATGGACAGCCTCATATTGCACCATTCAGCCGAAGACAAGCCGAGTGCTTGTCTTCGGCTTTTTATTGGCACTATGCATCCAATGTTACCCAAATTAGTGATGGATTAGGTTTGATGCACATAAGAAATAACAGACAAGTTATGGTATTATTTAAAGTGATTGTGTTTCGACTCTACATAGGTAAGTTCCGTCATCAGGCTAGTTAAGTGCAATCAGCTTTAATGTCCTGAAGGGAGAGGAAATGAATGAAGTTGTTTACCGCGAGGAAGGTTCCGGGGAAGAAGACGGTATGTGCCGTGACTGCCATGCTTCTGATGGCTCAGCCCGCCTGGGCTGACACAATAAGCACCACCGTGACCAGGGAAGTAACCGAAACTAGCGTAAGTTCGAGTAATACTGCTGGTACTGCCATTACCGTAAATGCTACGAACAGCGATATTCCGGAAGGGGCCAAAATATCATCTGAGCAAGCAGAAAAGGTGATCAAAAAGCTGTTTCCTGCATTTAAGGGGGTGAAAGTCACCGGTGCCCAGTTTATCGATTCAGACAGAAACAAAGAGAAGTCCTGGGATCTCCAGCTTAGCGTGGCCCGAGGCAATTCGGTGCATTCGTTCAGCGTTCGGGTCAGCGCCGTAACGGGCGAGCCGCTCCAGGTCTATTTCCCGCTCAATCTGCTGAGCAATGAGGGGGAAGGGGCTTATCTGACAAGGGAAGAAGCTAGATTGAAGGCACTTTCTTGGATCAGAGAGAACATTCCAAGCATCAACGCGGACGATCTGATGTTGAACGAGGCTTATGTTTCGATGAATCAGGCTTTGTTTAGTCCGGCTAAGCATGACTTTTATTTCAAATCATCCGTGAACGGGATTGAGACTGACTCCAATACCATTACGATGTCGCTGGATGGCTGGGGAAATGTCATTACATATTATCGTAATGCTTACGAGGGCGATTATCCGTCTCCGACACCGAAGAAGGACACAGCCGCCATTCGCAAGCTATACGAGGAGCAGTTTAATGTAAGGCTGGCTTATTTCCCGGAAAGTCTGTACAACAACAGAAGCGGTAACTATTTCTTGGGTTATGTTCCAGAAGACAGTGCCGGTTACGAGAGGGATGCGGATACAGGCAAAGCGTTGAATTACTTTGGCGAAGAGTACCAGAACCTCGTCTCGGGTGATGAAACGATTCCGGAAGTGAAGGATGCCTTCATCCCTTTGACCAGCCCGCTCACAAGCGGGGAGGCGGCAGCCGCGTTGGTTGAACGCTGGTTCAGCATTCCGGACGGCTATGAAATGGATTCCAAATCAATCGGCCAACGCTGGAATGATGGAAATACAAGCGTATGGAATTTGTATTGGAGAAATAACACCATGCCGATGGGCCCACGGATCTCGGCAGAGGTGGATGCCAGCACCGGACAAATTTATTCTTACTCGTATGTCGTGTTCCGATATTCGGATCAGGAGCCTGTGCAAATAACGAATCCGGTATCCCGTGAAGAGGCCCAGAAGGTGGCGCTGGAGACGGTATCGAGGCTCGTTCCTAACGCTGCTGAAGAATGGAAACTCACCAGTGTCACCGGACCTGGGAACAACGGAGAAACGTACGAGTTCAGTTTCCAGCGGTATGCCGGAGATATTTTCATATTTGGTGACGCGCTCAGCATAACTATAGATCGTGAAGGACAGATTCAAGGCTTTAATTTCAATGCGAGTGCCGATCTCTCGAAGCTGCCGGCTGATGAAACACCGGTTATTTCGGCACAGCAGGCGAAGGAGAAGTATCTTCAGTCTATTGAGCTGAAGCTGAAGTATGCCTTGTACGGCGGGTATGTCAACAATCAGGGAAAAGAAGTGGAGAATCAGATCCGGTTGGTGTATTATCCGCATAATCAAGCATTGACGAGCGGAGGAACGTTGCTCACTCCTCTTGATGCCAAGGCGGGTGAATGGAAAGAAATCACTCCCCAATTGACGAGCAGAGGCGCTGCGTCTGTGACGGACATAACCGGCCATCCTTCGGAAGCGGCGCTCAATGAACTGGTGAAGCATCAGGTGCTTCAACCAGATAAGGACGGCAAACTGCACCCTGACCGTGACATTACGCTCGGCGAATGGTATCAGCTTCTGGCAGGGGCGCTGAATCCGGCTTATGAGCTGCAGAGCTATGCCCGTTCCTCTGCGGATCCGTATGGCGGACTTGAGCCGGACCATCCGTACTATGGGGCGGTTCAGGTACTGCTCGGGGAAAACTGGCTGACGTTCGACCCGGATACTGTATTAGAACTGGATCATACGCTGACGCGGGAAGAGCTGGCTGTCTCCTTAACGCGCATTTTGAAATACGAGAAGCTGTCCCGGACATTTACACTGCCGAGCGATGTGCCTGGCGTGTCCGATGCCGCATCGATCAAGAACAAGGGAGCCGCAGCGATCACTATTCGTTTAGGCCTGCTTCCGGCTGTGGACGGGAAGTTTATGCCGGAGCGGCAGGTGACAAGGGCAGAGGCGGCGGAAGTGCTCGTGCGTCTATCCAAGCTAGGTGGCCAGAGCGACAGCTTCCTGAGCGGCAGATATTATTATTAATGCGTGTTCATTTCTGGTTCTGGAGGCCTAATTTTGTGTAAAATCGACAAAATTAGGGACCTGGAGCCCTGGGCGTGTGGTAGAATAGAGGTGCATGTGATAGGAGAGCTGGATGGAGGTAGAGTGGATAGATGAAACGGAAACGGAAGAGCACGACAAGTGCCAAATTGCTGCTGGCAGTCATCATCGCATTCGTCGTAGCGGCGGTGCCTGAGCCTGCCGAATTAAGCGATGTTTACGCCACCTCGAACAAGGCGGTTGTTCAATCGGTTGATGCTATTCAAGAGAAACTGCTGAACGCGATGAGCAGCAGGGAGGAAACCGTTCGTTTTGCATATCAAGGGGAGACCAAATCGCTGAAGACACAGCTGAAGAATGCTCTGGATCAGGCGATGGCCAGCGACCCGTACATTCACTACACGATCTCCAGCTATAGCTACGACTACCGTGGCACCTCCTCCTCCGCGGATGTGACGGTCCGGCTGACTTACCGGGAAACCGCGAAGCAGACGGAAT
Organism: Paenibacillus campinasensis; assembly: GCF_002272015.1. Taxonomy (GTDB): domain Bacteria; phylum Bacillota; class Bacilli; order Paenibacillales; family Paenibacillaceae; genus Paenibacillus_AQ; species Paenibacillus_AQ campinasensis. The sequence continues at coordinate 60,495 of NZ_NPBY01000057.1, forward strand.
ATGTCAATGAGCAGACGGAGAGCATTTTGAAATCCTTAATCAAGCCGACCATGAACGATCATGAGAAAGTTAAAGCCATTCATGATTGGGTCGTATTGAACCTTGAATATGATACAACCCTGACCAAATACACAGCCTATGATGCGCTTTCGACCGGCAGTGCCGTCTGTCAGGGGTACGCCCTGTTGACGCACAAGCTGCTCAAGGAAGCAGGGATTACGAACAAGATCGTGGAAGGAACAGCTTACTCTTCCGACAATCCTAGAGGACAGCTGCATGCGTGGAATCTCGTTCAACTCGGCGGCAAGTGGTACCACCTGGATACGACCTGGAATGATCCGTTGCCTGACCGCAAGGGAGAGGTATCCTATACCTATTACTTGCGCACGGATAAACAGATGAGCAAGGATCATACCTGGGTGAAACAATACCCTGAGGCCAGCACGTTGTACCGGGACACGCTGAAGGGGCTAGTGACGAAAGATCGGGCGAAGAGCGCCGTGTACACCCAGCTCATGAATACGCTGGAATACCATCTCTATGATGCCAAATCCATTGTTAAGACGCATAAGGATCTCAGCGCCTTGCTTGCTGCCAGCAGCACCCAAAAGGATAAGCAGCTCGTCTTCCGTTTTAACGGAAATGAGAAGGAGCTTGTCCGGGTTCTGCAAGAGGTGCAGAGCAAGGGAAATGTAGGTTCGATACGCTACTACTATGGTCCATTTGAGGATACGGGAGATTTAAGGGTTCAGATGACCTGGTAAAAATCCCTGCGCTAAATATAAGAGTTGCCCATGAAGAGCATATAGCTCTTAGGGGCAACTCTTTTTTAGAAGCTGATGAATATTGAGAAAGGCCGGGGACAAGCATAGCTTCTGCTTGATTCCCCGGTCTTGTTTTTGCAAGGTTCCTGCACATATAGCATGAAGATTCGTGATTCCGTCTTCGCGTTAAGAGATGCGTTCTGTTCCCAGATCACATTCCTTGAGCGGAATGATGCGGCTTTTCTTCACGATGGCATATCCGAACCAGATGGCCAGGAACAGCGGAATGCTCACATAAGTGGCAAACATGGTGTACCAGTCGATATCCCCGCTTAAATCACCTTGACCGATAATGGCCACAAGGCAGAGGATAAAGGCAAAGATCGGACCGAACGGGAACCAGCGTGCCCGGAACGGCAGCTCACGAAGGTCCCGCCCCTGTGCCTGGAAGGCTTTGCGGAAACGGTAATGACTTACCGCAATCGCAAGCCAGTTAATGAAGCCGCACATGCCCGATGCATTCAGCAGCCAGATGTAGACAACACCGTCGCCGAAGAAGGAAGCCAGGAAAGCGAGCATGCCGACAGATGCTGTTACAATCAGTGCGGCAACAGGAACACCTCTCCGGTTCAGACGACTGAGCCATTTAGGAGCAAGCCCCTGCTTGGCCATCGCGTACAGCACTCGGGTTGAAGCATACATGCCCGAGTTTCCGGCAGACAGAACCGAAGTAAGGATAACCGCGTTCATGACGGATGCGGCGAAGGCAAGACCGGCTCGTTCAAACACCAGTGTGAACGGGCTGACACTAATGCTGTCAATGCTCGATTGAAGCAGACTTGGATGCGTGTAAGGGATCAGCAAGCCAATGACAAAGATCGCAAGAATGTAGAAAATGAGGATGCGCCAGAACACCTGGCGGATCGCTTGCGGCACATGCTTGCGCGGATTCTCGCTTTCCCCGGCGGCCACGCCGATCAGCTCCGTGCCCTGGAAGGAGAACCCTGCCGCCATGAACACGCCAATGAGCGCAAAGAATCCGCCGTGCACAGGCCCGCCGCCAAGATCGAAGTTGGAGAAGCCGACCGCTTCGCCGCCCAGAATGCCGAAGATCATGAGCACACCCACGATCAGAAAGACGATCACCGTCACGACTTTGATCATGGCAAACCAGTATTCGGACTCTCCGTAGCCTTTGGCTGACAACACATTCAGTCCAAACATAATGCCGAGGAACAGCAGGCTCCACAGGAAGGAGGGGCTGTCCGGGAACCAGAATTTGATGATGACCGTCGCTGCCGCCAGCTCTGCGGCGATGGTAACCGCCCAGTTGTACCAGAAGTTCCAGCCGACGGCAAAGCCGAAGGCGGGGCTGACATAGCGGGATGCATACGTACTGAACGAGCCTGAATCCGGCAAATACGTAGCCAGTTCTCCGAGACTGGTCATCAGGAAATATACCATAAGGCCGACGGCCGCATAAGCGATGAGCGCGCCTCCCGGTCCTGCCGACGATATGGCTCCGCCGCTGGCCAGGAACAGCCCGGTGCCGATGGAGCCGCCAAGGGCGATCATCGTCATATGCCGCGTCTTGAAGCTCGGCTTCAGCGATGTCGCCGGTGTAGATGTCTTACGATTCAAAACCTAACACTCCTCTATACGAAATTAAGGGCACATGATGCCATGCGAGACGGACAAAGGTACAATCCTTCAACTGCATGGACCATGCTGACCCGCTGCTTCCCATATACGGGATGATCTCTTGCGTAGAAAAACATAAAGGACCGCAGGTTGTTACCTGCGGTCTGTTCCATAGACGCCGCACCAAACCTTCCAGAAGATAGCGCAACACGGTTGCCCGCCGGCCGTTCACATTATAGATGAACATGCAGGCGCTCCGTGACAGTTCCGTTTCTTTCGACAACGGCCCCAGCATGGGGGCCAAGAGTGATTCCCCCACACTTCGGCAGACGCGCCTTTCACCCGTGCTTCATCGGCTCCTCTTCGCCTTCACACGCTTACTGATCACGTCCGCAACCTCTACCTCATCGTAGGAATGATGAGGCTATCTCATATTTGATTTTCCCAGGATTGCCAACAACAATCGCTTCGCATCCGATATAGACGCCACATATAGATGTATCGGATCATTCCGTACTATATATGGTGTTGGATGACTGCGGATGCTTAGAGTTATTGACACATCCGTACACAAGAGATTCCTAGTATATATCACATGAAGTGTTAGATGCAATGGTTAAATTTACTTGCGCCCCATCATGTGAGGCGTTTCTGTGACATTTAGGATTTGGAGCGCTTGGCCATCTGCTGCCACACGGTGCCGGCGGCTTCTTCGCCGGACTGAATGCGCTCCAGCGCCATTCTCGCCTGCAGGCTAACCTCGAATTCCGGATCATCGGCCGCTTCCTCCAGGGCAGGTCTGGCCTCTTCAGTACCAACCTCGTACAGGAAGCGGGCTGCGCGCCAGCGTACAATTTTGCTGCTGTCCTTCAGCGCCTCGGTCATGACCGGCGTTGCTGCCGGATCGCCGATGTCGGAGAGGGTATCACCAGCAGTACGCCGAACGGCCGGCGAGTCATCCCGCATCGCTTCATACAGAAGCTCCATCGCTTCCGGCGTGCGCAGATCCCCGAGATAGACGACTACCAGCCTGCGGATCTGCATCTTCGGATCATGAAGAACCTTGCGCAGCAGCGGGATATGCTGCTCGGTCGGCTCCAGCACCTCCAGCGCGGCATAACGAACCCGCCAGTCTTCATCCTGCAGCGCGGCTTCCATTTCCGCATCGGTCAGCTTCCGCCGCTGCTCCACAAATTCCTCATCGCTGGCCCCGTGTGCGATAGCCTGGGCAACAACCTTGTCCAGACGCTCCTGCGGGAACGCTGCCTCAAGCTCTTGCTCCACCTCGCGGGCTATTTCCGAAAGCTCACCATAGCGAACGCCATAATCTTTCAGCTTCCGTTCCTTGATGAGCGTGGCGGTCGCTACCTCGGTTACCGCCTCCGTAAAGCGGGAGGAGAGGGCGATCCGCTCCTCGCGGTTGCCGCTCTTGACCCGGATTTGCATCGGGATGCCGCGGAAGAACTGAACGAACACCTGCGCCTCACCGAAGGCAAAGCCCTCTTCGTCATTGTTCAGCCCTTCGGTCAAGCCCTCCTGGCCGAACATCTCCTGCACAGCACCAAGGATGGATGGCCATTCCGCATTGCCTTTCCGGTCGAGGGCGATAAAATCGGCGGTATGGAAAATGCTCTTGACGCCAGGGATATGCAGCAGCTGCCGAATCCAGGCCGGGGCGGAGCGTTCATTGTCTAGTGTATATGTTTTTCGGATCCCGGGCTCCAGCGTCTCATCAAGATGAAGCTTCATGGAGTTCGGGCTCGGGGTAGGTTCGATAAAAGTGATTTTCATTGCATTTTTCAGCCTCCTTTGGCTCTATTGTACCTTTTTTCATTGACAGAAAAAACATCCCGCCTGCTTTCGCACACAATTTCCCTCGACTTTGGATAAAAAGAGGAAACACTTGTAAAACTGATACTGGCTAACCTTTTGCAGTTGTACATTCATTTTCCATCGGGAGGTTGTGTGACTCATGCACAAAGGACAGGAGAAGAAGCTGGCGATCGTTTGCTTTATAGCCGCGGCGATCATGCTGTACGCAACCGTAAAGGCCTGCTTGCGCATGCTGCATTATTTTGGCTGACGCCACCCGTTTTTCGCATGACATTCGTATCAAAGCTAGAAAGGCTACTGAAGCTATTAAAGCCATCATCGAGGAGTGAACCTGAATGTCGTTTCTGGACCCAGTATTAATGAGCCGGATTTTGTTCGGTTTGACCTTGTTTGTACATATCGTGTTTGCAACCATCGGGGTTGGGATTCCGATCATGCTGGCGCTGGCGGAGTGGAGAGGGATACGGACGGGGGATTTCCATTATACGCTGCTTGCCCGAAGGTGGGCGCGGGGTTATGTCATTACGGTAGCCGTCGGTGTAGTGACAGGCACGGCCATCGGTTTGCAGCTGAGTCTGCTGTGGCCGACATTTATGCGGGTTGCGGGTAAAGCGATCGCGCTGCCGCTGTTTATGGAGACCTTTGCCTTTTTTGTGGAGGCCATATTCCTTGGGATCTACCTGTACACATGGGACCGTTTCAAAAATAAAGCCATGCATCTGCTGCTCCTCATTCCGGTGGCGATCGGCTCCTCGGCATCGGCCTTCTTCATTACGAGCATGAACGCGTTTATGAACCAGCCGCAGGGTTTCGAATTGGTGGACGGGGTATTTACGAATGTGAACCCGTTTGTCGCGATGTTCAATCCGGCCACGCCGACCAAGGTCAGCCATGTGCTGGCTTCCGCCTATACCACAAGCGCGGGGGCGCTGGCCAGCATCGCTGCTTTCAGCCTCCTTCGGGGACGAACCCATGTCTATTTTAGAAAAGCGCTCAAGCTGTCGGTGATCGCCACTTTCGTATTTGCGATCGCCACCGTCACGATTGGAGATTTCTCGGGCAAGTTTCTGGCTAAATATCAGCCGGAGAAGCTGGCGGCCATGGAATGGCACTTCGAGACGATGCGGTACGCGCCGCTTATATATGGCGGGGTGCTCGATGAGGATCACAATGTTCGATTCGGGCTGGAGATTCCATATGCTTTAAGCATTCTAGCCGGCAACAACCCGGCCACCGAGGTCATCGGGCTGAATGATTTTCCGGAAGATGAGCGACCGCCGCTGTCCATCCATTATTACTTTGATCTGAAGGTGACCATCGGGATGCTGATTGTGCTGATTCCGCTGCTTTACATGTTCCGCAAGAAACTTCCTGGCAAAAAGCCTTATCCAAAATGGCTCCTGCTCAGTATATTGGCTTTGGGGCCGCTTACGATGAGCGCCATCTGGCTGGGATGGTTCCTCGCCGAAATCGGCAGACAGCCTTGGATATTGCGGGGATATATGAAGGTGGAGGAAGCGGCTACAACGTCGCCAAGCGTCGGCTGGATGCTGGTGCTGTTCATATTGCTCTATCTGGTGCTTTGCGTCTCGGCCGTGCGGGTGCTGAGCCAGCTGTTCCGCAACCGGAAGGCAGAGGAAGAGATCGAGGCCCAGGGGCTTGAAATTGAAGGAGGCGACGGCCAGTGAGCTACGAAATCGTTGCGATTACCGTCCTGTGGACATTTCTGTTCGGTTATTTGCTGATTGGCTCCATTGATTTCGGCGCCGGCTTCTTCAGCTTTTACAGCGTTCTGACAGGCCATCAGAATAAAATCCACAACATCATCCAGCGCTATCTGTCCCCGGTGTGGGAAGTGACCAACGTGTTTCTGATCTTTTTTGTGGTGGGACTGGTCGGCTTCTTTCCCGACTCGGCCTACTATTATGGCACGGCGCTGCTCGTTCCGGGCAGTCTGGCGCTTGTTCTCCTTGCCATTCGAGGGGCCTATTACGCCTACCACACCTACGGCACCCAGATCGAGAACAACATTGTTCACATGGCGCTCTACGGAGCTACCGGGCTGCTAACTCCGGCGGCACTGTCTACCATTCTCGCCATTTCCGAGGGCGGCATCATTCATGAGCATGACGGCATCGTCACCCTGAATTGGCTCCGTTTTTTTGCGAACCCGTATACCTGGTCCGTCATTTTGTTGGCGCTGGTCAGCGTGCTGTATATTTCAGCGATGTTTCTGACCTATTACGCGAACCGGGCAGGGGACGAAGCGGCCTTCGGCGTCGTGAGGGCTTATGCGCTGGCATGGAGCGGACCGACGATTTTGGCATCGGTGTTTGCCTTTTTTCAACTTAACCATCAGAACCCGGTGCATTTTCAGAACATGGTCGATATCGCTTGGATGTTTATTGCTTCCTTTATTTGCTTCGCCATTGCGGTTTATCTTGTATGGAGGAAAATAAGGCTGGGCCTGGCCTTCATTATGGTTATGCTGCAGTTCGCCTTTGCCTGGTACGGTTACGGGCGCTCGCATCTGCCGTATGTGCTCTACGATTACATCAGCATTCATGAGAGCATTACAAACGATGCGATGGCCATTGCGCTGATCGCTGCATTTGTGCTCGGGTTATGCGTGCTGATTCCGTCGCTTTTGCTGCTGATGAGACTGTTTCTGTTTGATGCCAACTACATTCGCGGTAAATCCGCCAAGAAGGGATGAGGCGCGTGGAAGACTTTCACATCTTTATTTTGCCGCTGGTAACCGTGTGTGCAGCTGTTATATTCATGGCTATATACGCCCTGAAATACAAGGACCCTTCAGATTAGGAACAAGCTGACTTGCCGCCTGTCATAACGAAGAATCATAAATAATGTAAGTTGAGCCGCCAGGGGTAAAAAGGGTAAAATACAGGTAATGGAAGGAGGGGCAGCATGCCAAGAATCCGCTATAACAACATCGACAATGTTAGTACGGATAAAACCCTGAAGCAATTCAGACAGTGGCGGGAAGAACGTCGCCAGAAGAAAAAGGATTACTCCTATGTCATACCGAACATGACGCCTGATCTTCAGTATTTGCACAGCAACCGGCACGAAGCTTCCGTTACCTGGGTCGGACATGCTACATTCTTCATTCAGTATGAAGGGATGAATATCGTTACAGATCCTGTATGGGCGCGAAGAATGGCGTTTACGAAGCGTCTTGGCGAGCCGGGAATTCCGATTCAGGATATTCCGCCGCTGGACATCATTCTGATCTCCCACTCCCATTACGACCATATGCATATCGCTTCGATCCGCAAGCTGTACCGGGAAGGTACCACAATTATCGTGCCGGTAGGATTGAAACGCAAAATGCTGAGCAAAGGCTTTCGGCGCGTAATGGAGCTGCAGTGGTGGGAAACAGCGGAAATTGGCAGTGTCAAAATCTCGTTTGTTCCTACACAGCACTGGACCCGCCGTACACCGTTTGATACGAATACGTCGCATTGGGGCGGATTCGTGCTGGAGCCGATTGCGCAGGATGCCAATTCAGGCGCTTCAAGCCCCGAGAGTGCTTCAGAGGCTGCCGAAGGCGGGGAGAAGCCAGCTGCGGAGCAGCAGACCCGGATTCTGCCTCCGAACATATATTTTGCCGGTGACAGCGGGTATTTCCAGGGCTTTAAGCTGATTGGGGAACGATTCAATATCCACCTTGCCTTGATGCCGATCGGCGCTTATGAGCCGGAATGGTTTATGACCTCGCAGCATGTGAATCCGGAGGAAGCGCTGCAGGCTTTTCTTGACGTAGGGGCCGAGACGATGATCCCGATGCATTACGGCACGTTCAAGCTGGCGGACGATACGGCGCAAGAGGCGCTGGAGCGGCTGGAGGCGGAGCGGAAGCGGCTCGGCATTGCAGAGGAACGGGTACGGGTGCTGAAATACGGCGAGACGTTCAAGGTTCAGCCGGAGAGACGCAGTGTGCAATCCTAGACAACGGCTTCCTTCAATATAAAAAAATGGATAACCTTCTGTACCTTTTTGGTGATATGCCGCCTGGTACAGGAGGTTTTATTGTGCTTCCATCCTCGGTGTCGAATCTTACATACTTCGTTCGCGGTGTCACTTATGCTATAATGTGCAAATAAACCAATAGTTTAAAAAGGATGGTAATGCTTAATGATCAGTACAAGCGGCGTAACGCTCCGCTATGGAAAACGAGCACTGTTTGAAGACGTAAATATAAAGTTCACTCCCGGCAACTGCTACGGACTTATCGGAGCCAACGGTGCGGGGAAATCGACTTTTCTGAAGATTCTGTCCGGCGAGATTGAACCGAACCAGGGCGAGGTGCACATGACGCCGGGTGAGCGAATGGCTGTTCTGAAGCAGAACCATTATGAATATGACGATTATCCGGTTCTGGAGACGGTAATTATGGGTCATGCGCGTCTCTATGAGATCATGAAAGAGAAGGATGCGCTGTACGCGAAGCCGGACTTCTCCGAGGAAGACGGCATGCGTGCCGGTGAGCTGGAGGGCGAGTTCGCGGAGCTGAACGGATGGGAAGCCGAGTCGGACGCATCCGCACTCCTGATTGGTCTCGGCATTCCGCGCGAGCTGCACGACAAGAAGATGGCAGAGCTGAGCGGCAACGAGAAGGTGCGGGTGCTCCTGGCCCAGGCGCTCTTCGGGCGTCCGCATAACCTGCTCCTTGACGAGCCGACCAACCACCTGGATCTGGAATCGATTCAGTGGCTGGAGAACTTCCTCATGGATTATGAAGGCACCGTTATTGTGGTATCTCATGATCGGCACTTCCTGAACAAGGTATGTACCCATATCGCAGATATCGATTTCGGCAAAATCCAGCTGTACGTCGGCAACTACGACTTCTGGTACGAGTCCAGCCAGCTGGCGCTTCAGCTGCAGCGGGAATCGAACAAGAAGAAGGAAGAGAAGATCAAGGAACTGCAGGCGTTTATCCAACGCTTCTCGGCGAATGCTTCGAAATCGAAGCAAGCGACTTCCCGGAAGAAGCAGCTGGACAAAATTACGCTGGAGGACATTCGCCCTTCAAACCGTAAATACCCGTTCCTTAACTTTAAGCCGGAGCGTGAGGCAGGCAAGCAGCTGCTGACCGTGGACAGCATCACCAAAACGATCGAAGGCGAGAAGGTTCTTAATAATGTCAGCTTCGTTGTAAACAAAGGCGATAAGATCGCATTTGTCGGTCCGAACGGCATTCCGAAGACGACGCTGTTCCAGATTGTGATGGGCGAGAGTGAAGCGGACGCTGGTGAATACAGCTGGGGTGTCACAACAACGCAGGCATATTTCCCGAAGGATAACTCCGCATACTTTGACGGGGTTGACCTGAACCTGGTGGAATGGCTTCGCCAGTACTCCCATGATCAGGATGAGACATTCCTGCGCGGGTTCCTCGGTCGGATGCTCTTCTCCGGTGAGGAAGCCCTGAAGAAGGCAAGCGTTCTGTCCGGGGGCGAGAAGGTGCGCTGCATGCTGGCCAAGATGATGCTGAACGGTGCCAACGTGCTTATCTTTGACGAGCCGACCAACCACTTGGATCTCGAATCCATTACGGCGCTGAATAACGGCCTGATCGACTTTGACGGCACGATTCTGTTCACGTCCCATGACCATCAGTTCATTCAAACGATTGCCAACCGCATCATCGAGATTACGCCTAACGGTGTGATCGACCGCGTGATGAGCTATGACGAGTATCTCGAAAGCGAAGAGATCAAGGCGCTGCGCGCAAGCATGTATCCGGTGGAGGCTTAACCTGCCGAACCTGGTTCTCCGAGATATGAAAGGCCTGCAAGAGTATGAATCTTGCAGGCCTTTTGTGTGTCTTTCTAAGTATTGTGGAAGAGGAAGGGACGCGGTATACGGTATTAAAAAGGCCGAAGAATCAGCATACGCCTGTCTTCGACCTTCTCGTCCGGCTCATCTGCCTTGACAGCAGGGGATACCGGGGGTGCGGCTTGTCTTGCTGCCTCGTGAGGACGAAGCTGCAAGAGCATCACATGTGGCTTACGATCCGCCAGTGCGCCGCCGCTGGTTGTTCGGTTTTTTGTTGTTTTGGCTTTTCATTTTCGAGGATGATCCGGGCTGGAAATGCCCGGGCTTTTGGGATGCGCTCTGCTGCTTTTTCTGCTCAAGCTTTTGGCGGATCGCATCAGCCAGGTTAATTTTACGGGAATGCTCATTTTCAGTCATGACAGCATCCTCCTTATGTAGGATTGTCCTCATTTTATTCCTTTTTAAAAATGCATACAAGGGTAACAATAATTTATATTAAATATTACGCCGCGACGAATCTTTGTCGCAAGCAAGCGTGCGTGTGTTTGTCAGCCGTATGAAGAGCTTCGGCTGGAATAATCGTGAGGCTGCAGTTTCTTGTTCTCGCACATCGAATGGGCAAAGGAGATCATAGGGTGAACGCATATGACAACATAAAAAAAGGGGAGCGAGGGGCTTGGGTCAGCATTGCTGCCTACCTGGTTCTGTCCGTTTCCAAGCTCGTCAGCGGGTACATGTTCGCCTCAAGCGCACTTCTGGCTGACGGGTTTAATAACTTGACTGACATCGTGGCGTCAGCCGCCGTGCTGATTGGACTGCGCATCTCCCAGAAGCCGCCGGACTCCGATCATGCTTATGGCCATATGAGAGCAGAGACGGTTGCGGCATTAATCGCTTCGTTCATCATGGCGGTGGTGGGCATTCAGGTGCTGGTGGAGGGCTTCCGGTCCTTCTTTACCGGAGGCAAGGGCACGCCGGATCTGATGTCAGCTGCTGTAGCTGCAGTGTGTGCGCTGGCCATGCTCGGCGTATATCGCTACAACCGCAATCTCGCACGCCAAATTGACAGTCAGGCATTGATGGCTGCTGCGAAGGACAATCTGTCGGATGCGCTGGTCAGTGTGGGCGCAGCGGTAGGCATCATCGGCTCCCAGTTCGGATACCCATGGCTGGATACGCTCGCTGCGATTGCCGTCGGGATCATTATTTGCAGAACAGCATGGGAAATATTCAAGGACAGCACACATAGCCTGACTGACGGATTTGATGAGAACCGGTTGTCTGACCTGAAAGAGAGCATTGCCCGCACACCGGGCGTAGAAGGCATTAAAGATGTGAAAGCCAGAATTCACGGCAATCATGTATTGGTTGATGTCGTTATTGAGGTTGATCCGGAGCTGAGTGTGCGCGAAGGCCATCATATCAGTGACCTGATCGAGGAGAAGATGGAGAAGCTGCATAACATTATGAGCGTCCACATCCATGTGGAGCCAAGGGCGGACCACCCGAAATTGGGGGCGGACCAAGCCGATCGTTCCCCATCTTGATAACGCTCTGAACAGGGGGGCCACGAGCGCATGACAAACATCCCGGACTCCAGTTGATGGAATCCGGGATGTACTATATTCATGAAGATTAAGTTTGATCCACGAAGAGCCAGGCCTTGCCAAGCCAAGTGTAGATTTCTACCCATTCACCGCCAGCTACCGTGATGCGCTCTCCTGTCGTTTTCACCTTTTGCGGGGCCAGGGCACCGATTTTTACTCCGTTAGGCGTATTGTAGAAATACGCAACTTCCGTCAAAATAACATCCTCGGATGGGAACAACACAACCAGTTCCGGCTTGATGATCGGTTCGCTCTGGATTGGCTCATATGTAGCCTCCGTAACGGTGCCCGTAACCGGGTCTGCGCTTGCAACAGCAGTCATCGACAAGGCCAGCGTCAAAGCGGTGGTGATGGCTAGAGTGTTCTTTTTGTTCATGGTACATCCTCCTTGTAAGCGTTGTAGTATTCTGATCAGTATCGTAATACCACAAAATGGATGACATGAACCAAGGGAGCAGGGAAGAGTGATCTGAAAATGTGACAAGCTTCCTCATTTCATATATACTTTGGGAGGAAAACCATAGAGAGAGGTTGTCCTACAACGGTATCTTTTGTGGAGGGGAAATCAATGAGTCGTCCGAGGAAAAGACGAGGTGGAATCTGGCTGACATTGCTGATTCTGATCATCGCCATATTGGGGGCAGGAGTGTGGTTTATCTCTCCGACGCAGAAGCTGGATCTCGGATACCGCGCTGTCGATTTTAAACCGAAGCTGCTGCAAATGGTAGAGACGCGAGAGGCACAAATGATCTTGACGCCCGAAGAGGTAGGGAACCTATCGAAGAAAAATTTGATTCAGTATTTGAGAGAACATGACCTGGGCGTAGAAATCACCGGCGCTGCATTCAGAATGGATGGAGATACGATGCTGGCCGATATCAATGGCCGCTGGGGGCTGCTTCCGTTCGGGGCTCTGCTGCAGTTTCATATGACGGCTGACGGGAGCTTTATTTATCTCAAGCATGAGGCTACAACGATTCGGGGGGTCGATGTCCCAACGTCGTGGTTCCATCTTTCTGACATTCAAGTATCGCTGAAAGAACATTTGCCGGATCTTGTTACTGTAAGGGACGTTGAATTTTTGCAGGATGGCATGAAGCTGTCCTTTAAGCTGGACTGGACATCATTGCCTTTATTATTAAAATAACGGAAGTACACACACGCAACAACGAAGGATTAGATCATGAAGCAGACTCGGGAAGGGCAACCGGACCGGGTCTTTTTTTATTCCATCAATTTTCAGAAAACAATATGAAAATTATAATTATGTAAACATTGACATGGATCGATAGCAGGATTATAATCAATTTTGTTTAGTAATAAATGCTTTAGTTCTAAACTATTTAAAAAGGAGTCACCATAACTTTATGAATAGCGAGGCTGGGGCAGGAAAAGGGGCGTAATCTTACAATGTCCATCCAGAACGACATCCTGGAAGTGGAGATGCTATTTAAGAAGATGCTGCGCACCGTCCAGAGCGAATGGCAGAAGGAGGGCTTCCCGAAGCTGGGAAGAAGTCAATTTACCACGCTTGAGAAGCTGAATGAACTTGGGGCGATGCGGCTGTCTGACGTGGCGGATACGATCCATGTCACGGGCGGCGCGGTCACCGGCATATCCGATAAGCTGATCGAAGGGGGATATGCTCGCCGGGTTCGTGATTCCCAGGATCGGAGAGTTGTGTATCTGGAAATTACGGATCAAGGGCGTGAGTTGATCCGGCAGCTGGATAAGAAGCGCGCCGAGCTTTCGGAACTGCTGTACGGTTTTTTGACGGAGGAGGAGATTCGGCAGCTGCGGATCATATACCGCAAGATTATCGAGAACATTGAAACGATTCACGGTCAAGTCGGCTCCGATGACTGAGTTTTTTTGGGAACAAGATTTTACTGAATTTATGGCTGATATGAGCAGAAGTTATTCAACATCATTTCGTGAAGGAAAGAGAGTGATATTTGCATGAGCACCCCTATTGCGGCTCACAAGGGTGAGAACATCAAGAAAGGGCCGATCATCGCGGCATTGATGATCGGTGCTTTCGTAGCGATACTGAACCAGACCCTAATGAACGTCGCTTTGCCGAGCATTATGACCAGTCTGGATATTAAACCGACCATTGCCCAGTGGCTGACCACGGGCTTCATGCTGGTGAACGGGGTTCTGATTCCGGTCACGGCGTTTTTGATCGCCCGTTTTTCAACGCGGCAGCTTTTTATTACGGCGATGAGCGTGTTTTCACTTGGAACGCTCATATGCGCGATCAGCCCGAACTTCGGCTTTCTGCTGACAGGTCGCCTTGTCCAGGCAGCGGGAGCAGGGATTATTATGCCGCTGATGACCGTCGTATTTCTGAATATATTCCCTGTTGAGAACCGCGGCAAGGCGATGGGAATGATGGGGATCGCCATGATTTTTGCCCCGGCCATCGGCCCGACGTTATCGGGATATATCGTTGAGCACTCCACATGGCGAGTATTGTTTTACATGATTTTGCCGTTTTCGATCATCGCAACTTTGATCGGTGTGTTCTTCCTGAAGAACGTGACCGAAGTAAGCCGGCCGAAGCTCGACACACTCAGCATCATTTTGTCGACGATCGGCTTTGGCGGCTTGCTGTACGGCTTCAGTGACGCTGGCAACAACGGATGGTCCAGCACAACCGTCATTGCAACGCTGACTGCGGGTGTGATCGGGCTGGTCCTGTTTGTATGGCGCCAGATGACGGTCAAGGTACCGATGCTGGAATTCCGAATATTCAAGTACAACATGTTTACATTAACGACCTTGATCAACGTCATTGTTACCATGGCGATGTTCGCAGGCATGATCCTGCTCCCGATATATCTTCAGCAAATCCGGGGCTTCACACCAGTGGAATCCGGCCTGTTGATGCTTCCAGGAGCGATTCTAATGGGCATTATGTCCCCGATTACAGGGGCGATTTTCGACAAGGTTGGCGCCAAGTGGCTGGCGGTTGCAGGCTTGCTGATTACGGCGATTACGACCTGGGAGTTCAGTAATTTGACCGAAACGCTGTCGTATGGGCATATTATGATGATCTATACCGCGCGGATGTTCGGGATGTCACTGCTGATGATGCCGATCCAGACCGCCGGTTTGAACGCATTGCCACAGAGCATGAACGCCCATGGCACGGCAATGTCCAACACGCTGCGCATGGTTTCCGGTTCGATCGGAACCGCGATTCTGGTAACGATTATGGCTACCCAGGCGGAAAGCCGCGGGGCAGCGATGGTTCAGTCCGGACAATTTAATCCGCAGAATCAGGCCGATATGCTCCAGGTTGCCCATGAATCGACCATTTACGGCATTAACTATGCGTTTGTCATTGCGACATGGATCACCGTTGTTTCCTTGCTGCTGGCATTCTTTATTAAGAAGACTACGCCGGCCGAGGAGCCGAGAACCGCGGGCAACACGGAGGCGCCAGCAGCTGTGTAATTACCGCCTGAAATACGAAGTGATCCGAAGAAGGGAATTCCCCCGCAAGCTGCGGGTGGAGCTCCCTTCTTTTTGTTGTGCCGCTGATTCGGGCTTCTCCCCAAAGGGTAACTATGGGGTATCCGATGACAACATTACTGAAAGTGAGGTTGGATAGAATGCTAACCCAAATCAGCGTAGCCGTCATTGCTGTCGCTTTTGCGGTGCTCGTTTTTTTCCTGATTAGAACACTTAAAGCAGCAACCCAGTCACTCGACAAAGTAACGCAGACGCTCCAGGATGTTCAGAAGACGGTGGACGAATTAAGTTATGAGGTGAAACAGACGATTCGGAATACCAATGATATTGCAGTGGATATTCAACATAAAATGCAGCAGATTAATCCGGTTATGGATACCGTGAAAAACTTGGGCGAGGCATTGAGCGAGGTCAGCTATGCAGTGAAGCAGGTATCTGCTGGCATGGTCAGCCGATTCAAGCACAAGCCTGCCGAGCCTCAGCAGGAAGCGGTCAGGGAGCGCTCGCTGCCTGAGCCTGGAACGAAGCAGGATCGCACCATTCAATCCTACGAATCGGTGTATGAAGCGTCTCGGGAAACGACCAAGGGCCGCAATTGGCTAAGCTATGTCGATATGGCTGTCGGACTGTGGAACAGCTTCCGCCGCCAGAGAGCCAGATAAGAAGATGTACACGTACGGAGAAAGAACAACAAGCCAGCTTGTGCGTTAGCACCGGACACACGGATTCGGACAGGAAGGAGGAGGGAGTATGCGGACGATCGTACTGCTGCTCATGACGATGCTGCTGTCAACAGGAGGAGAGGCTGACGCGCCGGTCGTCAGTTCGGCGGGCATACCAGATAACGATGCCGCTTATACCGCCAGCCCATTCAGACTCCTTAATGATCGCGAAGTGGTACAGGATGAGCCCATGTCCTTGAACGGAGTGGACCTAAACGACACCAAGACTGAAATTGTGCACAAACTGGGTGCTCCTGCGGCGATAAAGGATGACCCGATCCAGCATGTTACCGTATTGCATTATGATCATATGGAAATCGGAATCGATCATGACCGAACGGAATATGTACATGTCAAGCCTTCAGCGGGAGAGTTTCAGTTGAATGGGCAGCCTGTTCCGATGACAATCCGTGATATTCATGCTTTTCTCGGGCAGCCCGACCATGCAGCCGAGGACGGGGATGTGTACGTTCGGGGAAACGAAGCACTGAAGGTATTTATGAATCGGGATAGCGGTCATATTACAGGAATCGATTTATTTTTCTCACATATAGAATAAAAAAAGTGTTTCAGACCGACTGAAAGTGGTTAATATCTAATGGACCTATATCCTGTAGGTGATTATGGAGCGCTATTAGGGGAGGTTTTCGACATATGTCATCCACCAATACGAAATCATATGCTAAAGTTGTAGAGAACGGCACCCTCGCCGCTCAGGAAATAGAGAATCTGCATCAATCCGGCTACACGACAGATCAAATCTATGTGCTTGCACATGATTCCGACAAAACAAGTAAAATCGCCGAGGTGGCCGGAAGCCGCGAGGTTGGAATGAAAGAGGAAGGGCTGTTTGGCTCGTTTGCGAACCTGTTTCGTTCCAGAGGCGATGAGCTGCGCGCCAAGATCGAATCGCTGGGCTTCACCGCAGCGGAGGCCGCTTTCTATGAAAAGCAGCTGGATATTGGCAAAGTACTTGTTATTGCAGTGAAGAATGATGAATGAATTCGATACTGCCCCATACTCGAACAAATGCCGGTGTCGTGCCATGGGCAGAAGATATAATCTAAGACATAGATAAGGAATGGGACCCTGATCTGTCCCATTCCTTATCTATGTTTTTAACATGTAGTGGGTTTAGTGGGT
The DNA here is from genome assembly GCF_002272015.1 of Paenibacillus campinasensis. Taxonomy (GTDB): domain Bacteria; phylum Bacillota; class Bacilli; order Paenibacillales; family Paenibacillaceae; genus Paenibacillus_AQ; species Paenibacillus_AQ campinasensis. The sequence goes on from NZ_NPBY01000057.1 coordinate 77,490, forward strand.
TATACCCTTGCTTGATTGATTTCATAGATTCCTGAAATTGCACAACCGATCCCATAATTCGGTTGTAGTATAATGAAATTCATAATGACACTTACGGGGAATCAGTCATCGTTAAAGGAGCGGAACATGAAAATATTAATCGTAGACGACAATCCGACTAACGTTATTATCATACGCGAAATTTTGAAAAAGGAAGGCTTCCGGGATACGCTGGCTGCTTCCTCCGCCCTTGATATGCTGGAGCATCTGGGGATCGGCGATCATACGGACGCGCTTCGTCCGGGCAGAGTCGGGATCGATCTGATTTTGCTGGATATGATGATGCCGGAGATGGACGGGATCGAGGCTTGCCGGATCGTCCAGCAGTATGAGCATTTGAAGGATATTCCGATCATTATGGTGACGGCTGTTGGCGATTCCAAGAAGCTGGCTGAAGCGCTGGATGCCGGGGCAATGGACTATGTTACGAAACCGATCAACAAGGTGGAGCTCATGGCCAGAATCCGTCTGGCGCTGCGGTTGAAGCATGAGAAAGATTGGCACAAGGAGCGGGAGCAGCGGGTTCAGGATGAGCTGAGGCTGGCGGCGATGGTGCAAAACGCGGTGCTCAGTTCCCCGATTGTGAACGATCAGGTCGAAATTCATGCCCTGTATCAGCCGTCAGCGGAGCTGGCAGGGGACTTGTACGCCTGGTATCCGATCAGTGAAGACAGGTATGGTGTCATCTTGCTGGATATGATGGGACACGGCATATCCTCATCCCTGTTTTGCATGTTTATCGCCTCGGTATTGAAGGACACCGTAACGACCTACGTGGAACCGGAGAAGGTGATCCAGGAATTGAATCGGCGGTTTAATCAGCTGCATATTGAGGAGCAGCTCATTCAGTATTATTTTACCGCCATCTATTTAGTAGTAGATACTCGATTGAAACGGGTCGATTATGTCAATGCGGGTCATCCGCCGGCGCTGTTTTTCCAGGAGGATGGCAGTGTAGTAACACTCGATCAGGGCTGCTGCCCTGTCGGCTTGTTTGACCGGATTGAGGAGATGGAGCCGCGGAGCTTCCATTATGAAGGCCAGGGGCATTTGGTGATGTATACGGATGGCTTGCTGGAGCTGGTCGACGGCGGACACGATGAGAAGCTAAGCTTCCTCCAGGAGCGGCTTGGCGGTTCCCATGACTGGAGAGAAGAGGAGATGAGGGCACAATTTTTTGTAGACCACTTGTCCGAGGAGCGGGAAGATGATAAATGTCTTGTATGGGTATGTCTTAAATAAAGGAGAGGGACAAGCGTCATGAAATTAAGAAGCAAGCTAGTCATCGGCTTTTCCACCTTGCTTGGTCTCATGCTCGTTCTGACTATGGTCGGCTACGACAGATTAAGCTACATGCGAGATCAGATGGATACGATATACGGAGAGCGTTATCAGAAAGTAAGGGATTCGAGCCAAATGCGGGGCGAAGTGAACAACATGGCCCGCGCGCTCACCAATCTGATTGCGACAGGAACGGTCGACAATTTCGAGGCGAGCAGACATGAGATCCAAAGTATGACCGACCGGGCTTTTGAGCTGTATGGGACACTTCATCAGAGCGTCACAAGTGCGGAGGAACAGCAGTTTTTGGCCCGAATTGATGATGCCGTCGGAAGCTATGTGGACTATCAGAATCACATATTGGAACTGATGGAGGCTGGCGATATCCAGGAAGCCAACCGGATTCGCATCACCAGCGGGCAGGCGGTTCAGGAGGAAATGCTGAGCAGTCTGAACGCGCTGGCGGATTACGAGGATCAGAAAATTGCCGAGGATATTGAGTTGGCCCAGTCCGCTTATGAGCGTTCGATCCAAATGAGCATTTACTTAATGAGCGGCGGTCTTCTGCTGGGATTCCTGGTCATTCTGTGGATCGTGCCAAGCATTACACGCGGCATTAACGTGGTATCTCTGATGCTGAAAAGCTTCGGTGAGGGCAGGCTGAAGGCGATCAGCCGGATCAAGGTGCCGTCGAAGGATGAATTTGGCGAGGTTGCGCGCGTGTTCAAGGAATTGTCTGCGGACATTCTGGAGAAACAGAAGGTGGAGGAAACCTATCTCCAAGCGCAAAAAGATCAGTCGTGGATCAATTCCAACATGGCCCGGATTACCGAGCTGCTTGAAGGGATTAATTCGCTTGAAGAAGTTGGCCAGCGCTTCATCAGTGAGTTCACGCCGGTGCTGGGCTGCCGATACGGGGCTATCTATATCCGGCAGGAGGACAAGCATCCGAACAAGCTTGAAATGAAAGGCTCGTATGCGCATGAGGGCGGCGAGGAGCCGAAGGATGTGTTTATGATTGGCGAAGGGCTTGTCGGACAAGCTGCGCTGGACAAAAAGCCGATCAAGCTGGAACGTGCGCCGGAAGACTATATGAACATCCACTCGGCATGGGGATCATCCAAGCCGGGCATGATTGTGATTTATCCGATTCTGTTTGAGAACGAAGTGCTGGGCGTTGTGGAATTTGCTTCCTTTGAGCCGATTTCCCCGCTTCAGGAGCAGCTGCTGCAGCAACTGACGCAATCGCTGGGCATTATCGTTAACAATATTACAGGGCGTCTGCGCGTCGAAGGATTGCTGCGGGAATCCCAGGCGCTGACGGAAGAGCTGCAGTGTCAATCCGAAGAGCTGCAGACCCAGCAAGAAGAGCTTCGTCGCTCCAACGAAAATCTGGAGGAGCAGACTGCAGCACTCAAGCGTTCCGAGGAATTGCTGCAGCGTCAGCAGGAGGAACTGGAGCATTACAATACCGAGCTGCAGGCCAAGACCCGTGCGCTGGAGGAACAGGTGCAGGAGGTTGAAGAGAAGAACGAGGAGCTTGAACGTACTCGTCATCAATTGGAACAACAGGCACTTCAGCTGTCGATGACCACCAAGTATAAATCCGAGTTTATGGCCAATATGTCGCATGAGCTTCGGACTCCGCTCAACAGCTTGCTGATTTTGTCTCAGCTGTTGTCGGAGAATAAGGAAGGTAATCTGAGTCAGAAGCAGATTGAATATGCACAGACGATCCATACGTCGGGCGCGGATCTGCTGAAGATGATTGATGAGATTCTGGACCTGTCCAAAGTGGATGCCGGCAAGATGGAGATCAATCATGAGGAGGTTCATATCCGGGATATTGAAGGATTTGTATTCCAGAACTTTGGCCCTGTCGCTTCCCGGAAGCAGCTGGAGCTTCATGTCCGCATCGAGGACCGTGTTCCGGAAAGCATCGTAACCGATGGGCACCGGATCAAGCAGATTTTGCGGAACCTGCTGTCCAATGCCTTCAAGTTCACGAACAGCGGCTCTGTGGAGCTGGCGGTCAAATCGGCCAATCCGGCAGCACTGCCTTCATTCCTCAAGCGGGATACCGATTATATCGCCTTCTCGGTAATCGATACGGGCATCGGCATTCCTGCCGACAAGACCGAGCTGATCTTCGAGGCCTTCCAGCAGGTGGATGGGACGACGAGCCGCAAGTACGGCGGAACCGGGCTTGGCCTGTCGATCAGCCGTGAGCTGTCCCGTCTGCTCGGAGGCGGCATTCAGGTGGAGACAGAAGAAGGGAAGGGCAGCAGCTTTACGCTGTTCCTGCCAGCGCTCACCGCCGTTCCGGAACCAAGCGCGGCTCAGGAAGCCGCTGCAACAACTGAGGAGTCAGCCAGAGCGGAGCTTATTGTGCCGAAGGCTAGATTGATCTCCCCAAGAGTGCTGGCTAAGCCGGAGGAGCATCCGATTGAACTTGAAGATGACCGCAATGATCTTGGACCGACAGACAAGGTGCTTCTGATCATTGAGGATGATGTTAAATTCGCCAGCATATTGCTGGACATGGCCAGAGGCCGCGGCTTCAAGGCATTGGTTGCCCTGCAGGGCGATACCGGCCTGAAGATGGCGCAGACGTACAAGCCGGATGCCATCATTCTGGACATTCAGCTTCCGGTCATTGATGGCTGGTCGGTGCTCGGCGAACTGAAGAGCTCTGCAATCACACGGCACATCCCGGTTCATGTCATTTCGGTTGTAGATGAAGTGAAGCAGGGATTAATGATGGGTGCGATCGCTTATTTGAAGAAGCCATCGTCGCGTGAGGCGCTGGAGAATGCCTTCAACCATATCGCCTCCTATACTGAAAAATCGGTGAAGCATCTGCTGATAGTGGAGGATGACGATATTCAGCGTCATTCCATTATTGAATTGATCGGTCACGACGATGTTTCCATTACGGCTGTATCGACCGGCAGAGAGGCGTTGATCGAGCTTCGCAAACAACGATATGATTGTATGGTTCTTGATTTAATGCTGACCGACATGACCGGCTTCGATCTGCTTGACCAGATCCGGGATGATGAGAACTTGGTGGACCTGCCAATCATTATTTATACCGGCAAGGAGCTTGATTCGAAGGAAGAGACGCGTCTAAGAAAATACGCGGAATCGATCATCATCAAAGACGTGAAATCGCCTGAACGGCTGCTGGACGAGACTACGCTGTTCCTGCACCGGGTAGAGGAGAATCTGCCGGAAGACAAGCGGAAGATACTGCAGAAGCTTCATAACAAGGAAGAGCTGTTCGACGGTAAGAAGATCCTGCTGGTCGATGACGATATAAGGAATGTATTCGCACTATCCAGCGTGCTGGAAGGGTACAATATGGATGTCACGTTTGCAGAGAATGGCCGCGAGGCGATCGAAATGCTCCAGAAGAATCCGGATTACGATCTGGTGCTGATGGATATGATGATGCCGGAAATGGACGGTTATGAAGCCATGCGCCGGATTCGCGAGATGCCGGAGTTTGAGAAGCTGCCGATTATCGCGTTGACGGCCAAGGCGATGAAGGAAGACCGGGTGAAATGTATTGAAGCGGGCGCTTCCGATTACATGAAGAAGCCGATCCAGACCGAGCAACTGCTGTCACTTATGAGAGTATGGCTGTATTCGTAGCTCTTGCATCTGGGTAATATAATATATCTAGTCATCAAATATTCAGGAAAGCGGTGCAAGAACAATGTCATCAAGTGGCCGAGCAGATGAGAAAGAGTGGGAAGGCAGCCATGGGGAAGAGCTGGAGCAAATTGAAATTGAGCTGCTTCTGGAAGGTGTCCATCGCTTCTACGGATACGACTTCCGCAATTACGCGCTCCCTTCACTGAGGCGGAGAATATGGCATCATGCCCATGCGGAGGGTGTGCAGACGATCTCGGCGCTGCTGGAAAAAGTGCTCCATGATCGCGCATGCTTCGAGCGGCTCATCTACAATCTGTCGATTCCGATTACGGAAATGTTCCGGGATCCCCAGCTGTTCCTAACGTTCAGACAGAAGGTTGTCCCGATGCTCCGGACGTATCCCTACATCCGTATTTGGCACGCCGGCTGCTCGACAGGTGAAGAAGTGTACTCGATGGCGATTCTGCTGCATGAGGAAGGCCTCTATGAGAAGTCGAGAATTTATGCCACCGATATGAACGCCCGTTCCCTGCAGCAGGCCAAGGAAGGCGTGTTCGACATCAAGCGGATGAAGCAATACACCAAGAATTATTTGGAAGCCGGAGGCACCCGCTCATTCTCCGAATACTATACAGCTAAGTATAACTCTGTTATTTTTCAGCCTTTTCTGAAAAAGAATATGGTTTTTGCGGAACACAACCTGGCGACAGACGGTTCTTTTAATGAATTTAACGTGATCTTTTGCCGGAATGTAATGATCTATTTTAATGATGAGCTTCGTGATCACGTACATGGACTATTTCATGAAAGTCTGAGCCACTTCGGTATTCTGGTTCTCGGCTCGAAAGAGTCGATTCACTTCACCAGTTACAGTGATTCCTATGAGACACTGGATCGGGCCGAGAAAATATACCGGAAGATCAAATAGGATTTTACAGGAGGATTCCATGGGGGTTCACGAACCGATTCATATCTTGTTGGTAGATGACCGTCCTGAAAATCTGCTGGCGCTGGAAGCAGTCCTGGACAGCAAGGATTATACGCTGGTCAAGGCAACCTCGGGGGAGGAAGCGCTGCGGTGCATTTTGAAATATGATTTCGCAGTCATTGTACTGGACGTACAGATGCCTGGCATGGACGGAATTGAAACCGCAAGGCTGATTAAGGCAAGGGATAGAACCAAGGATATTCCCATCATCTTCATCTCCGCTAACAGCAAGGAGGCGGAGCACTTATTTGCGGGATATTCAGCAGGTGCGATCGATTATATGGTCAAGCCTTTCATTCCACAGATCCTGAAATCGAAGATTGAAGGATTTGTAGCGATGTATCAGACGAATAAAAGACTGAAGACACAGTCGATGCTCCTTCAGCAAAAAACACTGGAGCTTGAGCGCATCAACCAAGAGTTGGTTCAGGCCAAGGAAGCGGCCGAGATTGCCGCCAAGGCCAAGACCGAATTCCTGGCCATGATGAGTCATGAAATCCGGACACCCATGAATGGAGTGATCGGTATGATTGACCTGCTGATGGAGAGTGATCTGGAGGAGGAGCAGCGGGAGTATGCCCGCATTATTCGGGGCAGCGCGGATGCGCTGGTCAACATCATTAACGACATCCTCGATTTCTCCAAGATGGAGTCTGGCAAGATGGAGCTGGAAGAGTATCCGTTCGAACTGAAGCCTTGCATCCAGGAGGTCTTTGGCTTGTTTTCGGCTGAGGCTTCCAAGAAACAGCTGGAGTTTTCCTATTCTATTGAAGAGCAAATTCCAAGCATGCTGTACGGCGATATGGGCCGACTGCGCCAAGTATTGATGAATCTTGTATCCAATGCGGTCAAATTTACGAACAAGGGCGGCGTATATTTGCTCGTCTCCCTTGCAGACAGCGAAGAAGAGCGGCTTACGCTTAAATTCACCGTGAAGGATACGGGGATTGGCATATCGCCGGATAAGCTGGACCGACTGTTCAAGCCGTTCTCCCAGCTGGATTCCTCCATGACACGAAAGTATGGGGGGACCGGACTGGGACTTGCCATTTGTAAATCCTTGGTGCAGATGATGGGCGGGGAGATCAGTGTGGAATCGGTGGAGGAGCAGGGAGCGACCTTTGTCTTTACGATTCAGGTTCAGGCTTATGCCGAGGAGAGTATTCACCCGCAGGAGGATCTGCAGCTGGAGAAATTCAGTGTCCATGGCGGCCAAACCCCGAGCATTCTCGTCGTCGATGACCATCCGGTGAATCAGAAGCTGATGGTCAGCATGATGGACAGGCTGGGTCTCGGGGCGGATGTTGCCCAGGATGGCCAGGAAGCGGTGGACCTCGTTTCGGGCTCGAAACGCTATGATATTATTTTTATGGACCTGCAAATGCCGGTTATGGATGGGCTGGAAGCGACACGCTCCATTCGCAGGTTGCCGGAACTCCAGGATCATCCTCCCGTGATCATCGCCATGACAGCCAATGTGATGGAAGGGATACAGAAGCGCTGTCTGGATGCGGGAATGAACGACTATATAAGCAAGCCGGTCAATATTGGCGGTGTCCGTCATATGCTGGCCCGTTACGGTTATCCCAAGCTTCGGGAGTGGCAGGAGGATGCCCCTGCGATCAGGATAAACCATGGTTGAGAATTGCCAATAATTGATAGTGGCTGATTCGTTGCTAAGTTGTTTCAATCTGCCCCATAACGGGTTAATTTGTAGGGAAAACAAATTTCGGGAGAGAGTATCTATGAATACAAAAACCAACGATAAATTCAATGCCACAACGAAGATGAGCGAAGGTGGAAGCACAGTATATTTGAGCGGCGAACTGGATTTGTCCGTTGCTCCTGATTTTCGCCTGGTGATGGAGCCTTTGGTCGGCAATTCGGAAATTGATCTGATCGTCAACATGAAGGAATTGACATACATTGACAGTACAGGAATTGGTATTCTTCTGTCGATCTTGAAAGCCAGACATGGGATGAAGGCAAATTTTGCTGTGGAAGAGGTTCCTGCGCAAATTCAAAAGCTGTTTGATATGACGGGTATTGCGAAGTTCTTTCAAGCACAGAAGAATTCCCAATAGGAAAGGATCGAAAAGAATGAATTCAGAAGTACAAAGAGTTACGCTAAGTTTGCCTGCCAGTGCCGAATATGTGGATATTGTGAGGTTGAATTTATACGGGATTGCCTCGAAGATGGGTTTCTCGTATGAAGAGATTGAGGATATGAAGGTGGCGGTGTCGGAAGCCTGTAACAACTCGGTGCTATATGCATACGGACAGAAAGGCGGAATGGTCGAGGTTGTGTTTGAAGTAGCCGGTGAGTCATTGTCCATTACGGTCAGAGACGAAGGGGAGAGTTTCGACGGTGTGGGAACGGCCGGAAACCGAACGCTCCATGATAAAGATCTCAATGAGGTGCAAGTTGGAGGCCTGGGCTTTTATTTGATGGAGGCTCTCATGGATGAGGTCAACGTGACCAATGTGACTGGAAAGGGAACCGTGGTCACGCTCATCAAGCGACTTGCAAGAAGCGAGGAGCATGTATGAATGATAAAGTGACTCCCCCAGAGTCCAGAGATGAAGCGGTTAGTCTGATACGTCAGTATCAGGAAACGAAAGACAATGAGATTGCTACCGTTCTCATCCAGAAATATGAGCCTATGGTCAAGATGGCTGCGGGCAAAATTGCCCGAAACCGTCCGGATCTATATGAGGATCTTTATCAAGTGGGGCAAATGGCATTGATTCGTTTGCTTCAGCAATACGACATCAGCTTGGGTATTCCGTTTGAACCGTATGCGATGAAAAGCATGATCGGCCATATGAAAAATTTTCTCCGCGACAAGTCCTGGTACATTCAAGTGCCAAGACGGATTAAAGAGAAGGGCGCTCTAGTACAGCAAGCGATTGACGAACTAATGGTCAAGCTTGAACGGTCCCCGGATGTTAAGGAAATCGCCGATTATTTGGATCTGTCCGTGGAGGAGACAGTTGAAGTGCTGGCCGGACGCGAGTGCTACCATTATGTCTCCCTGGATTCACCGCTGTCTCAGGAAGAGACCGGGGCCACGCTGGGTGAACTGATCAGCTCGGATGTGGACGATTTTGATTCTGTCGAAAAGAGAATGGACCTCCAGCAGGCGATGAGCCAGTTGAAGGAACAGGAGCAGAAAGTGCTGTTGCTCGCATTCCAGGAAGGACAGTCCCAACGCGCCATCGCCCAAAAGCTCGGCGTATCACAGATGAGCGTGTCCCGTATTCAGAAACGGGCAACCGAGAAACTAAAACAGATTATGTCGAACTCATTGTATTAATCAGGAACGGACAAGCTTTCTTGCTAGGAGATCATGAGGTACATATGCACGCTATTCCGATAATAAGGGATTGGCGTGCTTTTTTTGAAGGCAAATCATGGGATATTCCGTGCGCCGCCGAGGAAAGGAGTGAACAACACCATGCTTGAACCTCATATGAAAGAAGGGCAGGACATATATTCGCTCGCAGGAGGGTGGGAATGGCATGACATTCGTGCCCGGAAATGGGACTCTCCGCTCCTTGGCGAGCTGCGTACACGTTATCCGGCGACGGAGGACTGGCTGGATAAGGCGCCATCGCTGCTGGATCGGAATTATTTGTCGGTCCGGTTCGAGGAAGGGGTGGAGCCTGTCATCGCCGGCGCTCTTCTATACAGAGTGACTTCCGAGGATACCGAGAAGAGGGAGCTGAAACAGTTTTATTTCCACGTGGACCGACACGTGCTGATTACCCTGAATCTGGATGAGGATACACGCAGGACGATGCTTGCAGCCGACCGCATATCGATGCTTCATCAATGCCAGAGGCCGATTGACGGGATGTGTGTTCTGGCGAGAGCCATCCTGCATTATTATCATGCCGGAATGGATCGGTTCGAAGTGAACCTGCGCGCGGTTGAAGAAGACATGCGGACGAGGAACCGGCGCACCCTGATGGATCAAATCCTGACAGCCCGCTATGAGTTGCTGGATTGGAGCAACCTGTTCATTCCGTTTCAGGAATTCATCGCTGCGGCGAAGGAAGGCTATCATGACGAACTGGAGCAAAGCCGTCCGTTTCATCATCTGTTATATCGGGTGGAGCGGATGGAGAAGCTGCTGCGCCATTATGAACGCGAGATTGAAGCACTTGTATCGATCGATGATGCGATATCCGGATTCCGGGGCAACGAGATTATGAAGACGTTGACGATCATGACCGTCATTTTCACGCCGGCGACGGTAGTCGGGGCGATCTGGGGGATGAACTTTGAGAATCTGCCGGTCATTCATGTCGGTTGGGGTTTCGCGTCGGTTATGATTTTTACGCTGTTATGTACAGCGGGAACGTATCTATGGATGAGGGCAAAGGGATGGACAGGAGATTTGCTTAAAGTCAAATCGAAGAACAAAAATATATAGGCCATACAAAAGGCCCGGAATCTCACATGCAGTCAAAGAGATTTCGGGCCTCGTGTGTATCAGGACAAATGACGGATCAAGGAATGCGCGATTATCTGGACTGCTGGACATAGCCCTGCAAATCGGAAATAAAGTCACCAATCATCGGCATATCCACAAACAGGCTGAGGAAGTAACCGAGCAGACCGAGCACGAGCGCCGTACCGAGGGTCAGGCCAAGTCCCCGAGCGAGACCGGCGGTGAGATTGGCAATGATCCGTTTTTTCGGATTCATGTAGTTTTCGATCATATCTTTCATCTGCGATTTCTCCAGCGTTTCGGCTATGGAATCAAGGCGAGTATTCAGCCGCCTCACCTCATGCCGCAGCTCGAATGGATGCTCATTCAATTGGGCCTCGCGTTCATCGAGCTTCCGCTGATCTTGCTCGGTGTCAGAACCAGTGTGCTCACGGCTGCGAAGCTGGCGAGAGCGTGAGTCATCCCGCTTCATTCCGCGATCGGAAGGCGCGCTATGGCCTGGATAAGGATTGACCTTACTCATGGCAATTCCCCTCTTTCTATTGTAATGTCAAGTTGGTTGCGAAATCGTTCCATCATCCGACAGTCGTGAAAATAGCCAGCTGAGTAAGCTGGCTAGAGTCGTTTAATACCTCAATTGAGCGAATTAATGGTTAGGCGTCTGTTTCAACTCTTGGGCAACGTCCGTGGTGGCGTCAGCTGCTTGATCCTTCACATCTTTCGAAGCTCGGGTTGCCTCGTGGGATACATCAGCTGCCGCTTCCTTCACAGTGGACATGATCTGATCCCGGCTCTCACTGACCGTGGACATAACATCAGAGGCTTTGTTGGACACGGTTTTGGCAATCTCCGTTGCTTTGGTGCCGACCGTGCTGCAGACCTCCTTCGTTTTATCCGACACAACCGCCAGCTTGTCGGACAGATCCCCGCGCAGCTCGCGTCCCGGCTTAGGAGCAAAGAGCAGGGCCGCCGCCGCTCCGACCAGCGCACCGATAAACGCTCCTTTCAGAAAAGAGGATCCGCCTTGTTGGTATTCCTGTTCCATGTTGCTCATAATGTTCACACTCCTTATTTTTTATATCATGATAAGAAAGCTGTTCCTTCGGGTAACTTGGTTACGATTTAAGCAGCACGTCTGAGCATTCGGGCGACAAATCCAAGAAGGAACACGAAGAGTGCAGTTCCTAGAATCGCCGGAAGGATGGCGAATCCGCCAATCTCAGGCCCCCACGCGCCGAACAACCAGGTGCCGACCCATGCGCCGACGAAACCGGCGATCATGGCACCGATGATGCCGCCCGGCATATTATGACCGGCCAGAGCGTCGCCGATAATTCCGATAATGATGGCCATAACGATGGTGATTATAACTCCCCACATTTCTATCGCCTCCTTATTTAGAGCTTTGATTGTCGTGCGGGCTTGCTTATCTCGTATTTAAACGAATGACATCGTCCTGAAACAACAGCCTTTACGTGAATGAGCGCCGTCCCGCGCGGTTCTTTGAGGGCGGACACAGCGCTGTGTCCCACTGAATTCGGAAGGTAACGCTCCCGATTCGGTACAGGGAACGGGCATATCTATCATGTTGATTAGAAGCAAAAGGGCAGGGGTATGTAGTACATAAAACGCGGAGGTGAAAGGTCATGATTAAAGTGATGACATCTGCCGAGAGACATACTGTGCATAACGGAGGAATTCACGGGGAATTCAGCTTTTCGTTTGGGGAATATGAGGATCCGCATAACGAGTTTTTTGGCAGTTTGCTCGCGCATAATGAATATGTATTGGAACCGAAGCAGCGGATGGAGCGCAGCTACCATCATGATTTGATCATGGTGTACTTTGTTTTGGACGGGACGCTTTCCTATGAAGATGATACAGGCGAGCGGATCGAACTGGGGCCAGGCTCCGTCTACGTGGTCAACACCGGTACGGGGGTAGCCCATACGCAGAAAAATGAGGACGAAACCAGGTCGGTTCGTTATCTTCAGCTGTGGCTCTTGCCGGAAGAGCTTGGCCAGGAGCCGACCCATCATTACGCCGAGTTCTCAAGAGAGCAGCGGCTGAATCAGCTGTTTCCGGTCGCCTCGGGCGTCAAGGGGGAATCCGGAGCAACCCTTCAACTGGATGCCAGATTATACAGCACGATATTGGAAACCGGAGGCCGTGTCAGTCACTCCGTCGCGGAGGGACGAAGAGTGCACTTATATGTGGTGAACGGGAACGTCGAAGTGACGACCGATGAAGGCGTATATCAGCTTTCATCCGGGGACACCGCCCGCATACACCAATGCGAGGAGATTCAAGTAAAGGGAATTGCTGCGGAAGGTGCCTCTGAATGGATCGCGATTGACTTGCCTTAGATTCATGTGCCTTCATCGCTAACCGGAACAGGAGTGCAATAAGCCCCCGAAGAGCTCAGGCGGTGATTCCGCTAGAGCTCTTCGGGGGCTTTGTCCTGTGAAGGCCATTGATGATGCAGTGTGGCATCGCTTATTCGCTATGAATCGGTGTCAGGGATGCCGGGCTGCAGATGTGTGCCTATCCGCGAAGTCGGCCGAGCTCAGATACAACAGCTTCCACTTCCGATATGCTCAGATTGTCCTTGCCAATCACCATATCATACAGATCGCGAATATCATCATAATGGTTGACAGAGAATGCTGAAGCCTGCATGGCTGCTGCTGAAGCCATCCGCAGCTTGGATTTGATCGATTCAATCATATATTCGACGTTTGCTTGGCTTTTCTCATTGAGATCCATTGGGGTACCACCATCCTCTCTACCCGGATTATCCTCATGTATTGTACCATGCTCTTTGCCGCTCAGACCAATATTTTTGCCAGATCGGGCAGCCTTAGGTTAAAATCAGGTGAATCCCATTTCTATTACAGAACATTTTAATATAATGAGTGCGAACATGGAGAGAGGAGGGCGTAATGAGCCAATCTGTGGAAGCTGTTCGGGGAGAAGCTGCTGTCAAAATGTCAGGAGCTCGTCTGCAGCAATTTTTTATGGAGATTTCCAGTCGCTATAAGCCGGATCAAGTCACGTTTGTCTGTATTGGAACCGACCGGTCCACCGGCGATGCACTCGGGCCCCTTACCGGAAGCAAGCTGCTGGAATGCGGGTTTCCCCATGTGATTGGGACGATGCCGGAGCCTTGTGATGCGCGCAATCTGGAGACGCGGCTGAAGGCAGTTCCTCAAGGACAAGTGCTGATTGCCATCGATGCCTGTCTCGGTCATCCTTCATCCGTAGGGCATTATCTGGTCTCGAACGGGGCGCTCCGGCCAGGTCAATCGGTCGGCGAGAAGCTGCCGGCTGTCGGAGATTACAGCCTGGCGGCAGTGGTCAACGTTCACGGTCCGAAACCTTACTGGACGCTTCAGGTCACGTCCTTGCATCAGGTGATGACGATGGCCGCCGAGATTGCCAGGTCGGCCGCCGCCGCTTTCGGGCTTGCAAGCGAGCACTAAAGCGTTTCAATATTGCTGTTTCGGTTTAATAGACATCATTCTATTATCGCAGGTAGAAAGAAGGTAACGTTATGGAAAAAGTACAGTGCAACGGAAGCACGATATGTTATGTAGATCAAGGCCAAGGCCAGCCGCTGATTCTTTTGCATGGCTTCTGCGGCAGCTCCGCTTACTGGGAGCAGGTTCTCCCGCATCTGGCCGGCTTCAGAGTCATCGTGCCGGATCTGCGGGGACATGGGCGCTCGGATGCACCTGTCGGCCCTTATACGATTGAGCAAATGGCAGATGATGTTCTGCATTTGATGGATGAGCTTGGCATCCCTTCCGCGGTACTGCTGGGCCATTCGCTTGGCGGGTACATTGCGCTGTCTTTTGCCCAGCGCTATGCTGCGCGTCTGAAGGGCTTCGGTCTTATCCACTCCACGGCTTATCCGGACTCGGAGGAAGCGAAGGAGAAAAGATTGAAGGCTGTCAGCACCATTCAGAATGATGGCATTACAGCGTTTGTCGACGGGCTCGTGCCCGGACTGTTTGCTGAAGGTGCCGAGAAGACGATGCCGGAATGCATTCAGCGCGCCAAGGAGATCGGATACCTTACGCCACCGCAAGGAGCGGCTGGGGCGGCGATGGCGATGCGAGAGCGCCCGGATCGCCGGGCCGTACTGAATGCTTCAGTGCTTCCGATTCTGCTGGTAGCTGGCGAGAAGGACGGACTGGTTCCGGTCGAGCGCACCTTCACCGCAGATCATGAACCCGTGACACAAGTGGTCATCGAGGGTGCGGGACATATGAGCATGATGGAGGCGCCGGAGAAGCTGGCGACCGCGATTCGGTCGTTTATGGACAAGGTTGTCGCAGCTACATAAGCGGCGACCTGGGTGCAATAACACAAGAGCTTAAATGAAGATAGTTCGTTGCAGATGGAAAAAGAGATAGCTTGTTGCAGGAGAAGGAAGCTTGTTGCAGGAGAAGGAAGCTTGTTGCAGCTTAAGGAAGCTTATTGTAGCTTAAGGTAGCTTGTTGCAGCTGAAGGTAGCTTGTTGTAGAAGAACATAGCTCGTGTTATTTATTAGATCAGTCAGAAGGCTCTGGCTGATCTTTTCTGTGTGTGGGTGGAAATCGCTGGATGGAAGCTAACAGCGCCCCCGGAAGAACGCCGGGGTGTGCTGCCTGGGGCTCGCTTCCGCAGAACCGGGCGACTGGAATTATGGTGTTGAATCGCCTACAATCTAAACATAGAAAAAGCATGCTAGGTGAGGAAGGGGACAAGAGGATGTATCGCAGGGATTATCTTGTTCGTCTCGTTGAGGACATGACCAAGCTGATTGCACATGTATTCAGGCTCAAGCAGGAACGCAAGCATACCGAGGCTCTGCAGAAGGTGGAGGATCTGCTCCGGCGGCAATTTCGTCTCAATTCCAAGCTGCTTGGTTCGCTGTCGGCTTCCGATATTGAAAAGCTCTTCCATAATCAAGGCTTTCTGGATGCAGACAGTCTGCAAAGTGCAGCAAGGATGCTGGAGGAAGAGGCGGATATTCTGATGGACATGGGCCGTGAAGAAGAGGCTGTGCTTCATCTTACCAAGGTGCTGGAGCTGTATTTGACCGCGATTCTGCACGGTGCTGACCGCAAGCTGCTTGGACTGCCGCAACGAATTGCGGATGTAAGGGACAAGCTGCGTGCTTATGCCATGCCGGTATCTGTGGAACGGCTGTATTTTACATATACGGAGCAAGAGGGGGACTTCGCCGAGGCGGAAAATACACTGTACCGCCTTCTTGACCAGAACGGGATGGCCCCTGATGAAGCGCGTCAGTTTTACCAGCGGCTGCTTCAATTGGAGCCTGAAGAACTGGAGCGGGGTGGCTTGCCCCTTGATGAAGTATATGAAGGGATGGCAGAGTTGGATCGGCAGTATGCGGACAGCATATAGTGTGTAGCGCACAGAGTATACAGTATAGAATATCGCCCGCCTGTAGGATATCGTCTGCAGAACATCGCTGTAGAATATCGTCTATGGGATATTGTCTACGGGATATAGTCTATAGGATATCGTCTACGGGATAGCACTATTGTCTATAGGTTTGTAGAATGGTCTACACTGGCACGTGTCCCGATGCACTTGGTTTTACTATCAATTGAAGAAAGCGAGATGTACCTCTTGGGATCACTGAGAAAACTTATCCATCACATCATGAATGACAACGCGTTGATTACGGCAACATTAAGTCAGCTTCGCAAGCGCGAAGGAATTGATTATACCAAGGTGACCGTCAAGCCGGTCGAGCTGAAAAACAAGCTTCATTACCAATTTGCCTACTACTCGGCGAACAAAGTGACACATCAGAACGTGGCCAGTGAAGAGGCGGAAAGCCTTCTGATCGACATGTTCGAGAACATATTCCGTCAGGCGGTCATTTTTACTCCCGATGCGGACTACCAGGTGCTGATCTCGAAAAAATACAAAGTCTCCATCTTGACCAAATCACCAACCAAATCGAAGCCGGATTTGGCGCATAACCGCAAGAAAACTTATATTTTGGAGGAAGGCATGCCGGTTCCATTCCTGGTCGAGCTCGGCATTATGAACGAGGACGGCAAGGTGTTTGCCCGCCGGTACGACAAATTCAAGCAAATCAATCGCTTTCTGGAGATGGTTGAGGATGTGCTTCCTCATCTGCCTGAGGATCGTCCGCTCACGATTGTCGATTTCGGCTGCGGCAAATCGTACCTGACCTTTGCCCTCTATCATTATTTGGCGATTCAGTCTCGCCGGACGCTGAATGTTGTCGGATTGGATCTCAAGGCGGATGTAATCGAACACTGCAGTCTGCTGGCGAAAAAGCTGAACTATGACAATTTGCAGTTTCTTGTCGGCGATATTGCGGAATATGATGAACTGGAGCAGGTCGACATGGTCGTCACGCTGCATGCTTGTGATACGGCAACGGATGCCGCACTCGAAAAGGCGGTGCGCTGGGGCGCCTCCGTCATTCTGTCGGTTCCGTGCTGCCAGCATGAACTGTTCCAGCAGGTGAACAGTCCCGTGATGGAGCCGCTGTTGTCCCACGGCATACTCAAGGAGCGTTTCTCGGCACTGGCAACCGACGCCATCCGCGCCAAGCTGCTGGATCTGATGGGCTACAAGACGCAGCTGCTGGAATTTATCGACATGGAGCATACGCCGAAAAACATTTTGATCCGTGCCGTAACCGGCTCCGCCGGCGAGCGGGAGAAGCTGTGGCAGGAATATGTCGCGTTCCGGAATTTCCTCGGAGCGAAGCCCTACCTTGAACGGGCCTGCCAGGACCTGCTGCCAGCAGAAGCGCCGGATTCCAAATAGCGCTTTTGCCGCAACAAGAAGGCGAATGAGTCAGATAAATAAATGATGGACCGGGAGGCGTAAAGCTTGCCGGTTTTTCCCCGTCTACAGCGGCGGATTCGCACATGTTTGCCGTGAGCCTTGCATCATTATCCCGTTAGCTCAGGAAAGGGAATTGGGTTTTAAACAATGTGGGATTTGAACGATATGTGATCTAGTTTTGAGCTGTTTTGTATCCATATTTGGACTACTGAGCAACCCTTGCCATACTGACACCTCTTTATTACTCAGAATCACTACTTTGAAGTACTTTAAACCACTATAAACCATTAAAAATTACTATAAATAACTGTAAATGTATATAAATCACTACAAATCACTCTAAATCAACTTGAATTAATCTAAATCACCCTAAATTAATCAGTATAACTCTGAGTTACTTGGTATTAGTCTAAATTAATCGGTATTAGTCTAAATTACTCAGTATTACTCTAAATTAATCTGAATTACTTAACCCACCATAAACCGCCTTTTCATAACCTCGGCCTACTCCGACTCTTGAAATTTCCTTTTGAACGGTCTTTGAACTCTCCTTGCATGATCTGTGAAGATCTTTGAACCGTGGTTGAAAGGTAATTTAATTAAATCGTATTTGAATCGTATCTGAACCGTGGGCTGGACCGGGAATTGAAGCGCCGATGGGACGACGATGAACTTCGTCAAACCACCGACCGTGCAGCCCTACGCGTCACGGAGCTCTTTTCCTGCTCCAACGCACCACCACCCTGAACGAAAGGGATAATGATGCAAGAAATGAGCCGACAATGCACCTCGTCAAACCGCCAATCATGGGGCCCTACCCGTCATGGAGCTCTTTTCCG
>NZ_NPBY01000058.1 GCF_002272015.1 Paenibacillus campinasensis
TGATGCAACAGTCGAGGGGGAAAGTATAGGCCTGATCCTGGACGTTCACAATGATGCTGTAGGCATGAAATCGAAGATCAGATCATGGTGCAATGGGGGCATTGAGTAATGGATGCGAGGCATCAGCTGATAAAGGGATGGCGGCAGGCAGGGGGCTGGTGTCTGACAGCGCTTATGCTTGCCGCTTGTGTAAATACAGGACTGTTTTTTGATAGCGATATGTACTTCATCGGCATGATCTGGTTCGGGATGCTGCTCATTTGGAGTGTGGCAGGAACTGCCCTGAACCGAGGAGGCAATGCCTTATATCCCGGTCAAAGCGATATGCTGGGGCTTATTGGGCTTGCCGGTATCATGCTGGTGTACGCTCTGCATCTATTGCTGAGCCCGCTGTCGGTGAACGGAACGGTTAGCGAGCTGCTTCGTTTTGCCATGTACAGCTCCTGTGCCGCTGTTCTATGGCTGCTGGTCCGCCATCCGGAGGGGCGGAAGGTGATTGCGGCAGGATGGCATGCCGCAGGGGTGCTCTTATGCGGCAGCGCATTGCTGGCCGTATATGGGGTGGTGGAGCTGCCGTATGCGATCTATCATACGGCGAATGCGGACATTAGCGCGACTGGCGCGCGACTGGGCGGCCTGCTCCAGTACCCGAACACATTCGGGGCGGTGATGGCCGCCTACCTGCTTGAGCGGCTGTTCGCGCTCCTGCCCGTCCTGCGATCGCGGACGGGCCCGCTGCCAGCGGCTGCACTGCTGCCGCTGCTGCCCTATGCCGCCGCGCTGCTCCTGACGGAGTCGCGCGGCGCCTGGCTTGCGGCCGCGCTTGCTGGCGCGGCCGGCCTGGCCCGGGAGCGGCGGGCGCTAGCGCCGCTCCTCGCCGCAGCAGCCGCGCCTATGCTGGGCGCGGCGCTGCTGTATCGCCAGCTGGCAGATGCCAGGCTGGCGCCGGTGGTGCTGCCCGGCCTGCTGTGGCTGGCCGGGCTGTGGGCCGGCAGCGTGCTGGCCGGCCGGCTGTTGTGCCGCCTGCTGCAAGGCGGCGGCACGAGCGCTGTCGCCGCGGTGCGTGGCGACAGCCTGCCAGCGGCTGCTTGCGCAGGCACAGCCATGCGCAAGCGCGCGGGCGCCGGCAAGGCGCGCCAGGGCGAAGCGTGTACGCCTGGCGGCGATTCACGCGAGCCTTGCCCTTGCCGCGCGCCGGCCGGTGCACAGCCCGTCGCGGACTGGCGACAGGCACTCGCCCGGCGCAGCCGCCGCTTGGGCCCGCTTGCCGCGCTGGCGATCGCGGCGGCGGTCATCGCGCTTGCCGCCGCTGCGGTCATGCTGCAGGTACAGTCCCGCGTCACAGGCGGCGCAGCTACGCTGGGCGCGCGGGGCCTGATGTACCGCGACGCCTGGGAGCTGGCCAAGACAAGCCCATGGCTTGGCCAGGGCGGTGACACCTGGCGCTTGTCCTATCGCGCGGTGCAATCCGAGCCCTATGTGGGAAGCGAGGTTCATAGCGGCTACATGAACCTGCTGCTTGATACTGGGGGGATCGGCTTGCTGCTCATATTCTGTATGACAGGCGGGATGCTATACCGGGTTGCCCGATGCCGCCCGCGGCTGCTGCCGCCTCTGATCGTTCTGCTCGGACATGCGCTCATCGATCTTGACCTGAGCTACGGGCTCGTGTGGCTGCTGATTGTATGGCTGGCCGCGATGGGGATGCATGCGGAGCCTAGAACGGTTCAAGCGGGAGAAGCCCGGATCGGAGAAAACAGGACGGGAGCCAACCGGTCGGGCGCTAGCGGGCAGAGTGAGGGACAATATCGGATGGGAGATACGGGGCCGCTTCCTATCATGCTGCGGGTGGTCTGGTTGTCCGGCGTGCTGCTGATGGGGAGTCTGGCTGCTTTCCTCTGGGTCAGCGAGGTAAAGTACGAGGCGTCGCTAGATGCGCCGATTCAAGATAAAAGAGAGCTGCTTGCATCCTCCCTGCGCTGGAACCCATATAACGAGGCGGCGGCGCTCCAGCTCGCCGAGCTGCTGCCGCTCAGGGAGCGAATTGCAATGCTTGAGACAAGCCACGCCTATTCGCAGCGCCATCCCGAGCTAAGCTGGAAGCTGGCGGAAGCCTATTCTTTCCTGGGAGATGCCGAGGAAGCTGTCCGCTGGTTCCGGCAGAGTCTGAACCTTGATCCTTATCACACCGACAAGCAGGCCCGTGCCGTTATCCGGCTGGCCTGGCTGGCGGAATGGCAAGGCCTGCAGGGGCTCGAAGGCCCCTCCAGAATGGCAGCGAGGTCGGCGCTCGGGCTCCTGGCGCAGTATCGGGCAGCCGTAAATTCTCTTATGCAGCAGCCGAAGCTGCATAACGACAGGAAATTCCGGCTTTCGCCTCTGGCGGAGCATCAGCGTAAACGGCTTGCGGAGTTAGCCGCCAAAGGCATCCCGGAATGACGCTGCGAGCTGTTTCTCTGGCACCTGCCACAGTTCGGCAAGCTCGCTGCACACTTCCTTTTCCCACCAGTCACAGAGCAGCTTTTTGTTGCTGTAATTTTCATAGATCCAGATCAGATTGCCAATGACTTTGCGGTAATAGAGCTGTTCACCCTCCTTGATCAATTCAGGGCTGATGTACAGCTTGAGTCGTTTGACCGTCCGGTACAGCTCTTTGCTGCATGCGCGGCGGATGCTTCGCGGCGAAGGGGGCTTGGCGCCCGGTTGCTTCGGATGGGGGGAATACATAGCCTACTCACTCCTTTTGCTACACCATATGTCCGGGCGCGGGCGATAGCCACGGTTTTGCCGTGAATTGGGCGCGGATGGAGGGGCCTGATCGGGTTCGACCCGAATGTACTAATTACTAGCAGATGAGCCTGTTGATTGGATTAAGGAGCGAGGTATTTGTTGATTCCGGATCTGGGGTATTGTAGCGGCGGGGGGAGTGGATCGAGTTCAGGTTCGAGGAAGGACTGACTTCCACGAGCCTCATAAGCGGTATATGGTGGCAGATAATTGCCGTGAGCGGCGTGCTAGAAGGCATGTCCGCGGGTATGTTAGAATAGGCTAGTAAAAGAAATCAGCGCACGAGGATGAGGTGAGGGCGTGGAGTTCTTTTACGAGTGGGTCGGACGGTTATTTGAATGGATTCAGGATCTTGGTTATTTCGGCATTATGCTTGGCTTGATGATGGAGGTCATACCAAGCGAAATCGTGCTCGCATACGGCGGGTACCTGGTTTCCGAGGGAGACATTCATTTTTTGGGGGCCATGATTTTTGGTACGGCGGGCGGTGTGCTGGCCCAGCTCTTTATTTATTGGATCGGACGTTACGGCGGTCGGCCGTTCCTCGAGAAATACGGAAAGTACATATTGATCCGGAAGCATCATATCGACTACGCCGAGGAATGGTTTAACAAGTACGGGACAGGGGTCATTTTCACGGCCCGTTTTGTGCCGATTGTGAGACATGCCATCTCCATTCCGGCAGGCATTTCGAAGATGAGTGTTGGCCGGTTCACGCTGCTCACGACGCTGGCGGTCATCCCTTGGACAGCTTTGTTTCTGTACCTGGGTTATGTGCTTGGCGATCAGTGGGAGCGAATTGACGAGGCAGCAGGTCCGTACATCCAGGAAATTTTACTCGTTGCCCTCGGAGTCATGATTGTTTATTTTATAGTGAAGTGGATGAAGTCTACGAAGGTGAGGTCATAGTTGATGAGTGTTAATGTTGCGCAGTATTTTGGCAAAGGGATCTCCCCGAAGCAGTTCATGGACGGGATGGAGAAGAACCAGGACGTATTCCGAACGGCATTCGAGCAGTTTACGTGGGACAACCCGGAGGACCGGGCGTTTTTTGAGAGTCTTAATTTTCGCGATGATCTGCGGGTTCTGATTCTCGCGGCGGATTGGTGCGGGGATGTCGCCCGTAACGTGCCGGTGGTATTCCGGGTGATGGAGACAGCCGGAATCGAGCCGGAGGTGTTCATTCTGGAGCAGCATCTGGACTTCATGGACCAGTTCCTGACGATGGGCGGCCGCTCGGTTCCTGTCGTGATTGTGGCGGATACCGGCGGACATGTGCTGGGCAAATGGGGCCCGCGTCCGGCGCATGTGCAGAAATATATGGTTGAGTTCAAGCAGGAGAACCCGGATCGCGAAGCGCCGGATTATCAGGACAAGCTTGCCGCCACGCGCCAGAACATCCTCAAGGCATATGGGGAAGGGTACGAGGTTCATGCGGTCATTGTCAGAGAACTGCGTGAACTGATGTCGGGGTTCTGATCATGGCGCTGCATATTGAGACTTTTTCACTTGGGCCCTTGCAGACGAACGCATATTTGCTGACCGGGGAAGACAAGAACAAAGCGGTGATTATCGATCCTGGCATGAATCCGGGAGCGCTCGTTAAACGAGTTGCCGATTTGGAAGTGGAAGCGATTTTGCTGACACATGCTCATTTTGATCATATGGGCGGCGTGGATGAGATTCGCAAGCTTAAGGGCTGCCCGGTATATTTACACGGACTGGAAAGCGACTGGCTGACCGATCCGAAGCTGAACGGTTCCCTGATGTGGCCGCAGGCAAGCCCGCCGCTGTCCACCGAGCCGGCGGAGTATGAGCTGGCAGAGGGGATGGAGCTGGAGCTGATCGGGCATCGCTTCAAGGTATATCATACGCCAGGGCATTCACCGGGAAGCGTCAGCTTTTTGTGCGGTACGGACTTGTTCTCCGGGGATGTGCTGTTCCGTCTGGGCGTTGGCCGCACCGATCTTCCGGGCGGCCGGGAGCGGGATCTGTTCGATTCCATTCAGAACAAGCTGTATACGTTCCCGGACGAGGTGACGGTGTATCCTGGGCATGGTCCGCGCACGGCTATCGGCTATGAGAAGCAGCGCAATCCTTATGTCCCGGCCAACCGATAAAATTTTCCGACAAAAATCGCGAAACTATATAGACAAACATATACAAGATTGATACAATACGATTAATTAAATGTTACCTTTGCGAAGCACGCAGACTGAGGCTTAGATCCCGGTTTGCGTTCTTTTATTTTTCAGGGGCTTTTTATACATGCATACGTGCAGTACTAGCGTGTGTCCTGTCTTCTTGGTGAGTATGCGATCGGCGTTTATGGCGTTTATGCATGGAACGGATGAGGAGGAGTCGCAGTGAGGAAAGATGAGTTATCATTTTGGGACAGCTGTGCAGCCAGAGGACAGGAAGATTCGCGGCAGGAGCAGGATAACCAGCAGTATGACAGGCAAGGGCTTGAACACCGCGGAGCGTCATCTGTCGTATGGGACCGGCTGGTGAAGGGAGAGGCCGTTGCCTGCCAGCCATGGCATGTGCGTCTGCAGTGGATAAGGCTTGAATAACAGGTGAGAGCGGCAAGGTTTCCGGTTCCTCTAAGCTCTTGGTGTCAGTATGAGTTTCGATGAACCGGGAGTTCCACCTGATCGCAGCAATGTCAGCAAGTTCATTTTTTGTACCAAACAGCCCTATATCAGCCTCTATATGTCAGCCCTCGTATGTAGCCCCCATTGCAATCCCCATTGCAATCCCCATTGCAATCCCCACTGTAATCCCTATTGTAATCCCCATGGAAACCTCTGTGTGCAGCCACCAAATCCACGCGCTCCAATCCACCTCCAATACCACATCCCGATCCAACCCAACAAAAGCCGCTATGCCCCGCCAATCCAAACCATCCCAGATCTCAAAGTCTGCCTTCCCGTGATTATGTCTAAGCCGCAGTCCTGCTCGCTCCATGTTTGCGTATCTTTATCGCTTCGCTGTTCCTCATCCTTCCCCCCGATTATCATGATAGACAGCAAGTATCCCTTCGGTTCGACGAAGCAACACTAGGTTTAGGTTTCGTTCACTAAATAGTGCCTCCTATCGCGGGATTTGGTGCTTGATTCGGATTTCGTATATTTTTTTTCACGGCCCGTTGAACGATTCCCGCATGCCGGACGTATTACGACCGAAGATGAAAGAAGGTGATGGTCTCGCCATGATCCTGGAAGAAGAGGACTGGATACGCAAAGCACAGCAAGGCGATACGAATGCAATGGGGGCGCTGTTTAAGCACCATTACAGCTTTCTATATAAGTATTTGCTAAAGATCACGATGAATCACAGTGTGGCTGAGGATACGGCCCAGGACACCGTGATTCGATGTATGGAGAACATAGCGCGGTACAACGGAACTTCATCCTTTTCCTCTTGGATGATCACCATAGCAACGAGGCTATATATTGACCGGACCCGAAGGAATAAGCGGGAGACGAAGTGGCTGGAGAATGAGCAGCGGCGATCGGTCACACAGCTGCGCTGGCAAATGGAGCGGCAGGGAGAGCAGTGGACCGATTTGCTGGACGGGCTGGCTCAATTATCCGACGAGCATCGCATCGCGATTCTGCTGAAGCATTACTACGGATACAGCTATGAGGAAATCGGGAGCATGCTCGGTATTCCGGCAGGCACGGTGAAATCGCGGACTGCGTATGGCATCAAACAATTGCGAAAGGAGCTGAACGCACATGACGAACAGACCTGATCATGGGGATGAACAATGGCCGGAGGAATGGACTCGGGATCTTCAGCGCTTGGACCAGGCGCTGGGCGAGGGCCGCTCTCCTTCTGTTGAGGAGTTTCAAATGCTTGCAGCACACACACAGCGTCGCCAGCGGCGGCGGATGAAATATGAGCTGATGCTCTTCGTGCTGACGGCGCTGCTCATTGTAGGTGGTATATTAATGGCCGCACTGGCTGTGCCAGCGGTGCTGATCCTGATTCATGTCATCGGAATGCTGGCTGGTGTAACGGTGCTGGCGAGCTCCAAGGAACTGAGAACCGCAGGGAAGAAGGGGTTCCATGAATGATATAAGCACACAGCCGGTTTGGCTGGTCGCCCTGTTAATATTGCTTGTTCTGACTCAAGGCATCCTCCTGTTTCTGGATGCTCGCAGAAAGGGGCTGGGCAAGTGGGCTTGGTTTTGGGGGATATGGGGCTCAACCACGCTTCCTTTGCCGTCGCTCCTATACTGGCTGCTGGTCATTCGGCATCGTCGCCGCTGAAGGGCGAAGTGGATGGCAGCAGGTTAATTCCTAGGGGAAGAGGGGATTCGGAATGAATTTTGAGATCAATTGGGGCATCGTATGGCCGATTCTGGCTTTGCAAGCGGTGCTTGCGGTGACGGCGCTGATCTCGCTGGCGAGGACAGCGACTGAAGCGGTGCGCGGACCGAAATGGATGTGGGTGTTGGTCATTATCGCAGGGAATCTTGCAGGCAGCATCGCTTATTTCGTTGGCGGGAGGCGGGATGCATGACCAACTCCTTGCTGTATATTCGTAATCTGTCCAAAAGCATCGGCAGCATCACTCCCGTGAAGGGCATTTCATTCGAGCTTGAGCGCGGCAGCTGCACCGCTCTGCTGGGTCCCAATGGCGCAGGCAAGACAACCACGCTGCGCATGCTGGCCGGACTTCTGTCGCCGAGCGGGGGCGAAATTCAATATGAGGGCGGCGGCAAATCGGGCCGCGACTGGCAGAAGCGGATCGGTTATCTTCCGCAATACCCGAAGTTTTACGGGTGGATGACCGGAATGGAGTATTTGATCTTCAGCGCGAAGCTGTCAGGATTGAGTGGTGCACAGGCGAGGAAGCGCAGTCTGGAGGTGCTGGATACCGTCGGGCTACGGGAAGCAGCCAAACGCCGGATTGCAGGTTACTCCGGCGGGATGAAGCAGCGGCTTGGTATCGCGCAGTCGCTCGTACACGAGCCATCGCTGATCATGCTGGATGAGCCGGTGTCTGCGCTTGATCCGATCGGCCGCCGCGAGGTGATGGATCTGCTGTCCCGCCTTCGGGGAGAGGTGACGATTCTGTTCTCTACCCATGTGCTTCATGATGCGGAGGAAGTGTGTGACCGGATGGTAGTGATGGTGGATGGACGGATTGCCGAGCAGGGCAGTTGGACTGAGCTGCGGGAGAAATATCGTCAGCCCGTGCTGCTGCTTGAGGTGGAGCCGGCAGCACGCGAGGAGGCGTGGCTTCGCACGCTGCCGGGGATGCCCTTCGTGGAGTCAGCGGATATCCGGAGCCGGACCGCAGCGCTGGCCGTTCGTGATCTGGATCAGGCGAGAAATGCGTTGATGCGCGAGATGTCCGATAGCCGGATTCGGTTTCAGCGCATCGAAGCCGGCACGTCCTCTCTGGAGGATATGTTCATGAAGGTGGTGGGGGGATGAGATTGTTCTGGGTGTTTTTCCATAAAGAAGTCATCGAAGCGGCCCGTTCGTACAAATGGATCTGGGTACCGGCTGTATTTCTGCTGCTAGGAGTGATGCAGCCGGTCATGATGTATTACTTGCCTGATATTCTGCGCGCCTCCGGCGAGCTTCCGCCAGAGGCCGCAGCGCTAATCACGACCCCGCCGCCCGAGGAGATTATCGCTTCCACGCTCAGTCAGTTCAGTACGATCGGGCTGCTGGTGCTCGTATTGTCTGCGATGAACATCGTCGCAGGGGAACGAACATCCGGTACGACAGAGATGATATTGTCGCGTTCGTCATCGGTTCTGACCATGATGACAGCGAAGTGGGCCGCGACGATGAGCTTGCTGCTGCTGTCCTTTGCACTTGGTTATGCCGGGGCGGTCTATTATACGTATCAGCTGATCGGACCGCTGGAGTGGGGGACGCTGGCAGGTGCCGGCGCGGTATATGCCGTGTGGCTGGCCTGGATCGTGACGCTGCTGCTCCCGCTTGGCGCTGTGTTTCGCGGTCCAGCCGCAGCGTTCCTGTCACTTGGCATCGCGGCGGCGCTTACGCTGCTCGCTTCCTTGCTGCCTTCGCAGCTGCCATGGAGCCCGGGGAGGCTGAGCGCAATCGCAACAGCCATGTTAACAGGCGAGAGCAGCCCTACATTTGCACCCGCTCTGGCGGCAGTGCTGCTGATCATCTTGTCCACCGTCGCGGCAAGCGTGCTGCTAAGACGTCGTCCATTGTCTGCACAGGCCTAACATGCCCGGGATGGATCGATTTCCTTTTGAGCATAGACATCTCTATCTTTTTTTAGTAGACTATAGAGATAAGGATAGACAACTCAGGAGGTAGACGATGCTGCGTTTAGGGGAAAAGATCACAATCGTCGCGGACGCCTTTGAGCAAAATCTTCCAATCGGTCAATACGGATATTTGATCGCTTATGACCGAAATCCGGACAATGCGTTTGATTACGTTATTCGGATTCCGAATCTCAACCGTAATTTCTTTGTTCCGGCAAGCGATGTGGAGCTGGAATCAGTCGTGTTGAAGCAGGAAGCCGAGCGGATCGAGCGGGAAGCGCTCATCGATTTCGCCCTGTCGACATATAATGAGAAGCTGTTTCATCAGGTGATGAACGGCGACAAGCAAAGTGAAGAAGAGGAAGAGTCGAAGGAACAGATGTCCCAAGCGGACTTTATCAAACAAGTGAATCTTCGTGCTTGGATTTAGCAGAGTCGGCCTTGGCCGACTCTTTTTTGTAGAGACGGGAGCTGCAGGGAGCTGCAAGCCTTATGAAGCCCGCGAAGCGGGCGGGCGCTTCGGATTGAATTGTCCACCCTTCTACAATATAATGAGGAAAGTTATCGAGAGACTTTGCCCCTGCACAGGAAAAGGGCATTAAAGGAGGAAGTAAAGCGATGAGCATTACTGCCAAGGATGTTCAGCATGTCGCCAAGCTGGCCCGTCTGAACTTGACGCCGGAGGAAGAAGAGATGTTTACCGGCCAACTGAACGCGATTTTACAATATGCCGAGAAGCTCAATGAGCTGGATACGGAAGGTGTTGAGCCAACGACGCATGTCCTTCACCTGAACAATGTGATGAGAGATGACGAGGTTCGTGAAAGTCTGCCGATTGAGAAGGTGCTGCTGAATGCGCCTGACGAAGAAGACGACCAATTCAAAGTTCCGGCTGTACTGGAATAGACAGAGGGGGGAAGACACTTGAGCCTGTTTGATTACAAGTTAACGGAGATACATAACAAGCTCCACAATAAAGAGCTGTCCGTTTCGGAGCTGGTGGATCAATCATTTGCCAGCATCCACGAGCGCGAGGAGAAGGTGCGGGCGTTCATCACGCTGGATGAGGAAGGCGCACGCGCTGCAGCCAAGCGTCTGGACGAGAAGCTGACCGCCGGACAGACCCGAGGACTTCTGTTCGGTCTTCCGACCGGCATCAAGGACAATATTGTGACTGAAGGGCTTCGCACAACTTGCGCCAGCCAGTTTCTGTCCAACTTCACGCCTGTATACGACGCGACGGTTGTGCACAAATTGCGTGAGGCTGATTCGGTGACGATCGGCAAGCTGAACATGGATGAATTCGCCATGGGCGGCTCGAATGAAAATTCCAGCTTCTATCCGGTCCGCAACCCTTGGGATCTTGAGCGCGTTCCGGGAGGCTCCAGCGGGGGCTCGGCTGCGGCGGTTGCTGCAGGAGAGGCCTACTTCACGCTGGGCTCGGACACGGGCGGTTCCATTCGCCAGCCGGCTTCCTACTGCGGCGTTGTCGGACTGAAGCCGACATACGGGCTTGTGTCCCGCTTCGGGCTGGTGGCCTTTGCTTCGTCGCTGGATCAGATCGGACCGCTTACGAAGAATGTAGAGGACTCCGCTTACGTTCTTCAGGCCATTGCCGGTTATGACCAGATGGACTCCACCTCGGCCAAAGTCGATGTGCCGGATTATGTCAGCGCATTGACCGGGGATGTGTCGGGTCTGCGCATTGCGGTGCCGAAGGAATATCTGGGCGAGGGCGTTGCGCCGGAAGTGCGGGAGACTGTATTGAACGCCTTGAAGGTGCTTGAGAGCCTGGGCGCAGTCTGGGAAGAGGTGTCCCTGCCGCATACCGAATATGCGGTGGCCACTTACTATCTGCTCGCTTCTTCGGAGGCGTCCTCGAACCTGGCCCGCTTTGACGGGGTGCGTTATGGCGTGCGTGCGGATAACGCGGGCAGCCTGATTGATCTGTACCATGAGTCGCGGAGCAAGGGCTTTGGCGATGAGGTGAAGCGGCGGATTATGCTGGGCACATATGCGCTCAGCTCGGGATATTATGACGCTTATTATTTGAAGGCGCAGAAGGCGCGCACGCTGATCAAGCAGGATTTCGACAAGGTGTTTGAGCAGTATGATGTCATTATCGGACCGACCGCGCCAACGACCGCATTCAAGCTCGGTTCCCAGGTAGATGATCCGCTTACGATGTACTTGAATGATATATTGACGATTCCGGTCAGCCTGGCCGGAGTGCCGGCGATCAGCGTGCCATGCGGGTTTGCCGAAGGTCTTCCGGTAGGCATGCAGGTGATCGGAAAAGCCTTTGACGAGTCGACGGTACTGCGCGTGGCGCATGCGTTCGAGCAGCATACTGAACATCATAAACGGCGCCCGGAGCTGTAACACGGCGGCAGAGAAGGAGGGAAACGAAATATGTCTACATCAAAATATGAAACGGTCATCGGTTTGGAAGTGCATGTTGAGCTTCATACCAACTCGAAAATATTTTGCGGCTGCTCCACCTCGTTCGGCGCGCCGCCGAATACACATACATGTCCTATCTGTCTCGGGCATCCGGGCGTGCTTCCGGTTCTCAACCGCCAGGCGGTTGAGTATGCCATGAAAGCGGCAATGGCGCTGAACTGCACCATTGGAGACGTGAGCAAATTCGACCGCAAAAACTATTTTTACCCGGATTCTCCTAAAGCATATCAGATTTCACAGTACGATCAGCCTATCGGGCTGAACGGCTGGATTGATATCGAAGTGGATGGCAAAACGAAGCGCATCGGCATTACACGTCTGCATCTGGAAGAAGATGCCGGCAAGCTGACGCATGTGGACGGAGGATATGCGTCTCTCGTGGACTTTAACCGTGTCGGCACGCCTCTGATCGAAATCGTCTCCGAGCCGGAAATTTCCTCCCCAGAGGAAGCCAAGGCGTATCTGGAGAAGATGCGTGCCATCATGCAGTATTGCGAAGTGTCCGATGTGAAGATGGAGGAAGGCTCGCTGCGCTGCGATGCCAACATCAGCCTTCGCCCTTGGGGACAGAAGGAATTCGGCACGAAGGCCGAGCTGAAGAATATGAACTCCTTCCGCGGTGTGCAGCGCGGACTGGAGTATGAGCAATACCGCCAGGCTGAGGTTCTGGACGAGGGTGGCGTCATTGTCCAGGAGACCCGCCGCTGGGACGAGGCGCAGGGCAAAACGTTCTCGATGCGCGGCAAGGAAGAGGCGCATGACTACCGTTATTTCCCGGACCCGGATCTGGTGACGGTTCATATCAGCGAAGAATGGAAGGAAGCGGTCCGGGCAACAATCCCCGAGCTTCCGGATGCCCGCAAGGCCCGGTACACCTCCGAATACGGCTTGCCGGAGTATGATGCCGGCGTGATCACCTCTTCGAAGGTGCTGGCAGACTTCTTCGAGGACAGCTTGAACTATACGAAGGATGCCAAGGCGGTAGCCAACTGGATTATGGGAGATTTGCTTGGATATCTGAACTCCAACAATCTGGAACTGTCTGATGTGAAGATCACCGGTCAAGGACTTGGCGAAATGATCGGCCTGATTGAGAAGGGCACGATCAGCAGTAAAATCGCCAAGACCGTCTTCAAGGAAATGCTGGAAAGCGGCAAGAATCCGCAGCAAATTGTAGAGGAAAAAGGTCTTGTGCAGATCAGTGACGAAGGTGCGATCAAGAGCATCGTCGAGCAGGTTGTGGCGAACAACCCGCAGTCTGTGGAGGACTACAAGGCCGGCAAACAGAAAGCGATCGGCTTCCTTGTCGGACAAGTGATGAAAGAGAGCAAAGGGAAGGCGAATCCGGCGCTTGTCAATAAGCTGTTGGTTGAAGTGCTGAACGGTGAATAGCCCGTTGTGACCCTGAACCGGTTTGCCTTTAGAGGAAAGGGACTTGCCCGTGATGGGCAGGTTCCTTTTTTAATCGAAACGCTTAATGGAGGTGGATTAACATGATCACGATGTTGACGCTCGGTGATGACGGAACCGTGCAGCAGATTTGGAGCCTTCAGCATATGGCCTACCCGATTGAGGCGAAGCTGATTGGATTCTCGGAGATTCCTCCGCTGATGGATACCTTTGATACGATACGGAGCAGCGGGGAAACCTTCTATGGTTACATGGATGAAGAGGGGGATCTGCTCGGTGCTATAGCCGTTGAACCGGGAGAGGATCAGGTCACGATATCGCGTATGATGGTGCATCCCGGTCATTTTCGCAAAGGGATTGCCGCTTCGCTAATCGAGCATGTGTTGGACACTTATAGAGAAACACCATTGTTTATCGTGGCGACGGGCACGCGCAATTCACCGGCGGTGGCGCTGTATGAGAAGTTCGGTTTTGTTAGGGATCATGCGTTTGAAGTCGCTCCCGGGGTGGAGTTGACTGAATTCCACCTGAAGCCTGACCGATATAGAGGTTAGTTTAGTCTTTGGGTCAGGTTGGTTCATAGACGGGGAGGCGATGAGTGATTGAGCAATCCTTGGGTGATTGATAATGTCCATATTTTATTGCGGCTGCTGCTGGCTATGCTGCTTGGAGGGCTGATCGGCTTTGAGCGGGAGCGTACGAATCATGCCGCAGGCCTTCGGACGCATATTCTGGTCTGCCTGGGTTCGGCGCTGATCATGCTGCTGTCCGTGTACGGTTTTTCGGATTTTGTAAGAGAGTTTAATGTACGAATTGATCCGGCCCGTCTGGCGACGGCCGTTATTACGGGCATCGGCTTTCTCGGTGCGGGGACAATTCTGTTCACGGGGAAATCGATTACGGGTTTGACGACAGCGGCTTCGATCTGGGTCGTTGGTGCGGTCGGATTGGCTGTTGGGGCAGGGTTTTATTTTGCAGCCATTGTGTCTACGCTGCTGATTCTGCTGAATCTGGTTGTCTTTAATAAGCTGGAACAACGGTATATTCGCGGGAGTAAAATGCATCTGATTACGCTATATGCAGCCAATTCGCCGGGCTTGCTGGATCATCTGTCAGCGCTGCTGAAGGAAGAGGGCTGTGCCATTTCCAAGCTGGTCGTGAATGAGCGAAGCTCTGTTCCCTATGGCGAGCCTCAGCCGGCGGTGCCGGGGGTGGAAATAATGGTGCATGTTCTTACAGATCGAAAGTTCGATCCTGTGAACATCACCCGCCAGATTCAGGGGCTGGGACAGGTATCCATGGTGTCGGTTGAATAACTCGGCATCATGAAATAGGTTCCTCAGGTTGTGCCGGATCATTCATCCGCACAGCCTTTTTGTTTGTTCTGTTTTGCGGGATTCGCTATTCCTGTATTCTATGGTAGGAGGAGGATCATCCAGTTTTTTGCCAGTTACTTTGACCAGAGGTTAGGGTACTATCAAAGAAAACGAAGCTTTTTACAGCACACGGCAACCAGCCATTGATGATACTAAATTCTCTGAAATCCTTTGTACGGTGAAAGGGGGAGGAGCGATGAGCAACCCGCAGCCAGAACAGCGTGCGAGAGCGGGCCAGAGCTTGCTTGGAAGTTCGGGAGCCAGACGCTCTCTTGGACTGCGGCGGCGCAAGCGTAAATTATACGCACTGCTGTTATCGGCGATTCTGCCAGGCCTGGGTCATCTATATCTGGGCCTGTATAGAAAAGGCATTACCTTTATTATGCTGCTGCTGCTTGATATTTCTGCGCTGTTATATTTTTCGTCCATCGGCATGCAGATCAATGTACCGCTGCTGATTTTACTGGGACTGCTGATTCCTGTGGGTTATTTCTATAATGTCTATGA
This sequence comes from Paenibacillus campinasensis, assembly GCF_002272015.1. Lineage (GTDB taxonomy): Bacteria > Bacillota > Bacilli > Paenibacillales > Paenibacillaceae > Paenibacillus_AQ > Paenibacillus_AQ campinasensis. The sequence goes on from NZ_NPBY01000058.1 coordinate 14,813, forward strand.
CGCGCTGCAGGCAGCTGAATATATGTTATCCCGCCGCAAGCGCGAAGAGGTCGAGTTCAGTCAGACGCCTGGCGAGGGAAGCAAGAATCCTTTTCATGGCGAGCAGGGAGCGGCTTTCGGGTTATTGCTGGTCGTCTCGGGCGTGCTCCTGATCCTGTTTCACCAGAAACCGGTGTGGCTTCAGACTGGTATCAGGGATTATGGAGCGGTCATTGCCGCTGTTGTTCTGATTCTGATCGGCGTCGGGGCATTTATACGTGAGATCCTGCGAACCTCTAAACGGGAGCCAAAAATATAACAGGGAGAGGAGTCCTTTGAAGCATAAAATTAGAGTTGGACGCTACACGGCTGCTCTCCTGCTTATCAGTACAGGAGCTCTGCTCCTTATTGATGAATGGGGCGGCACGGATGCGATTTTTCTTCTTCTGAAATGGTGGCCGCTGCTTCTGGTCCTATGGGGCGTGGAATATTTGCTTCGCTACATGTTCTCTAAGCGGAGGGGAGAGCGCAAAGATTTCAGGTTTCGGCCGGATATTCGCGGGATTACGCTTGCGGTGCTCGTTTCGGCCTCCGTCTTTGTTGTGTCCCAGCATGACCATTTCCTGTATTTGTGGAACAGGGTAAGTTTGAATCTAACCGTGGCTGCCGTTGATTATAGTGAAGCCGCGGATAACCGGTTTGAAAAGCCGCCCCTTTACCTGCCAGTCACGGAGGATACAACCAAAATGGTGGTTGACCATGTGAATGGCGATATATCGATCCATCGCGAGGATGTGGATGATGTCATTGTAGAGACGGAAGTATGGGTGGATCGGGAAGAGCCAGGCATGGCCGAGCTGATTAACGAACAGTCCACGATGGAGGCAGACGCGGGCAACACGCTGGTCATTCGCTCGCAGGGCAAACCATACGGACAATCGGGCAAAAGGCAGCCGCGCATGAATGTAACCATCACCGTGCCGGAAGAGCGGCGTATGGATATGGAGATCCGGACGATGAACGGAGCGGTCGCCATGACGGATGTGCAGGCGAATGAGTACGTTACGGTTGAGAGCGGGAACGGGCCGATCTATCTTGAAAATATCGGCGGGAACGTAACCGGACAAACCTTGAACGGGGCGGTGACCGTCCGGGGTGTACTCGGTGATGTCAAACTGTCCACAAACCGGGGAGATATGACGGCTGTTGATATATTCGGAGCCGTTCAGCTGACAACTCAGGTCGGCCACATGATTGTCAAAAGAACAACCGACGATATTCAAGTGAATACCCGCAATGGCAATATTGTTGTGAGCGGCGTCCGTGCGGACCTGAACGCCGAGTCGCTCAATGGCGGGATTGTGATTCGCTCCTCGACGGTCGGTGGAGACTGGAATGTGTACAGCGCGGTTGGCGAGCTGAACCTTCACATACCGCTTGGCGCTGATTACAAGCTTGATGGTGTGATCAGCTATGGAGAGATCCGGACGACTCTTCCAAATCTGAGCATCGAGCAAAAAACAATTACCGGTGAATCGGGAACAGGCGAGCATGTGATTCATATTGAGGGCAATAGCAGTCTGAATGTCTATCGCAGTTTTCCGGATGCGCTGGAGAAGCCGGAAACGGGCGGACAGGTCCCCCATCCGCATTGACAAGGAAGCAGGCAGCCCGGGTCCTCCACCTGCATTGACAAATTTCTGAAGGAAGTTTTACAATGGAATGCAAAGAGTTAACATGAAGGCGGTGGGCAACCATGGCAACGTCCGTACAGCATGCGCTGGAGCAACTAAAAACGACCGGTGTCCGTATAACGCCGCAACGTCATGCGATTTTATCTTACTTAATAGAATCGATGGGGCACCCGACAGCCGATGAAATCTATCGGGCTCTGGAACCCAAATTCCCAAGTATGAGCGTAGCTACTGTGTACAACAATTTGAAAATGTTCATTGAAGCTGGAATGGTGCGGGAACTGACCTATGGCGATAATTCCAGTCGCTTTGACGCCAATGTATCGGAGCACTATCATGTGATCTGCGAACAGTGCGGCAAAATTGAGGATTTCAGCTATTCTTCGCTGGAAGATGTGCAGCGTCAGGCTGAAAAAAGCACGGGGTTTGAAATCAAAGGCTTGAGGATGGAGTTATACGGGTTATGCAAATCCTGCAAATAGATACCGGTTATACAGTAAACAAACGTGCGGAATGACATTCCACACGTTTTTTTATTTTCACTGCTGGTGCAATGGGGGGAATTCGTTTGGCACGAAGGAAGCGACGTCGCGGAAGAGGTTTTATGAACATCGTAGTCATTATACTTGCTGTATTAATCGGGTGGACGGTATCAGAAAGGTTGCCAAACCGCACCCATATAACCCCTGACTGGAGGGGGATGGAGAAGCCGATTTTTGTGCAGGGGGAGATGATGTCCCATGCGGCGCTAGGAGAGGGTGAAGCGTTGAAGCTTCCTCTGCCTGCCGTGCAGGAGGCGGTTGATCGGCATATCTGGTATGAGGAGGAGACAGCTTCGGTTATCATTACGACGCCCGACCATGTTATGCGAATGGGGGCGGAGCGTGAGGATGCGGAACTGGACGGGAAGGCGTTGACCCTGAAACACGCCCCGGAAGTGATCGAGGGAACGCCGTATATTCCTGTGGAGCCGCTGCAGCAGTATCTCGGTATTGCGGTCCATGAGGACAGAAGCACGGGCGCCGTTATTTTAATGCGGGCAGGGGATTCGATTCAGCTGGCAGAAGCAGCTCCGGCGAAGCGCGACGGAACGATCGCGGTCAGGGAATCAGGCTCTCACAAAGCGCCGATTGTACTGGATATGAAAGCCGGAGAGCGACTCAGGGTTTGGAGAGAAGAGGGGGAATGGTTCTACGTTCAGGCGGATAACGGTTATACCGGCTACGTGAAGCAGGATCAGGTCGAGCTGGGCGGTGTCAAAGATATCCCTATTCAGGCCTTCACTCCTTCAAGGGCGGAGCTGGAGTGGAAGGACAAGCAGGTCAATCTGGTATGGGAGGCGGTATACAGCCGCAATCCGAACACTGCAGACATCGGCCCGATGCCCGGTGTGAATGTGGTCAGCCCAACATGGTTCAGCATAACGAGCGGTACCGGTGAGGTGAAATCCAAAGCGGCTCCGGCTTATGTTGCATGGGCCCACCAGAGGGGATATGAAGTGTGGGGCTTGCTGGATAACAGCTTTGATCCGGATCTGACCACCGAGGCGCTATCGTCGTATAACCGCAGGTCCCATATCATTCAGCAGATGATAGCTTATGCGAAGCAGTACAGGCTGGATGGAATCAATATTGATTTTGAAAATGTGTATACAGCCGACAAGGATCATGTTGTTCAATTCGTGCGGGAGTTCAGACCTTATGCCAAAGCCAACGGACTCATTCTATCGATTGATGTTACTCCGAAGTCCAACAGCGAGATGTGGTCGGTGTTCCTGGATCGCAGTCGTCTGGGGGAGGCTGTCGATTATATGATGGTCATGGCATATGATGAACACTGGGCCTCCAGCCCTCGGGCCGGATCGGTAGCGTCACTACCCTGGACGGAAGTTTCAGTCCGGCGCATTATAGAGGAGGATGGCGTGCCGCCGTCGAAGCTGGTGCTTGGCATTCCACTGTATACGAGGGTATGGACCGAGACGGGCGGAGATGAGCCGAAAGTATCGTCCAGTGCCGTCGGGATGCGGCGAGCGCAGGAAATTGTGAAGGAGCAGAAGCTGGAGGGTGTTCTGGACGAACGTGCAGGCCAGAATTATGTGGAGTACAAGGACGGGGATGACACGGTGAGAATATGGCTTGAGGATGAGCTGTCCCTTCAGTCGCGTGTTGATCTCGCTCAAAGGCTGGAACTCGGTGGCATTGCTACCTGGAACCGAAGCTTTGCCCTGCCGGAGGCATGGGATGTTCTGAAGTCGGTTCATGAGTAAACGCCCTAACGTGGTATTTATCCAATTTCTTATATTGTTGTGAAAAAAGGACCCGGCACTATGGGAAGTGCCGGGTCCTTGCTGTGTGATTAAAGCGGATCAGGTGCTTATGTTCACAGTTTGTCACTGTGACGGCTGAAGGCGGAGGAAACATCTCCACGGAGTTGATCGCACTTCCGCCCGTCGTCCTGACAGGATACACGAGAGATTAAGTGTGAGTCGTTGTGGAATCTGAATGATTGTCAGCGGAGCGAAGCTCCTCGGCTGTCACATTTGCCTGAGATGGATCCAGTGTCAGAATGGTATGACAGAACATGCAGCGGTCGGTTTTACCCAGCATCTTGGTCAGTTTGTCGCATTCGGGACATTGGATTTGCACGGCGGTCGTCGAGAGCATGCCTGCCCAAAAGTAAACGCCTAAACTACCCATCATGAAGATAAGGCCAATAACAAGTCCGATGCCGGCAAATATTTTGCCAGCTTGTCCCCAAAAGACGATGCCGGCCGTTCCCAGAACCATGAGTCCCATGCCCAGCATGGTCAGCAGCAAGCCCCAAGTGCGGAAAGCGTTGATTTTAGCATTTTTAAAGATCATCGGTAAGAAGCTCCTGTCACTCGATTTTTTGGTATAATTGAAAGCCCTTCCTGAGCTCAGCGAACATGAGTGAGGGAAGCGATGTTTTCTTCCCGTTACGAAGAAGGAACTTACATTGACATGTAGAATTATATTATAACTGAATTGGCGAAAATTCGCCAAGGACCGTATGGAGGGAAACGTGGAATTAACCAACTTTTCTTTATACTATGGAAATTCGGTTGATAAGGATGCAATCGGAGCGATAGCCTACCGCAACAAAGATCAAGCTGTGTACGGATCGATCATCGATGATTTTCAGACGAACATTGTTGTTGTGTATGAGGGTGAAGTGGATGAGCCTTATATTCAGCATTTCATGGTAAGAGGCGAGCACTGTCAGATCATGAACGTTGCCATGGAAGATTTCCGGAAGGAACTTCTGAACGGAACGCATAAAGTATTGTTAAAATGTCTGCTTGAAGGGGATATTATCAAGGACAGCGATGACCGCCTATACAGCATGCGGCGAGATTTTTTAACGTTTGAAGAACCGATCCGGGAGCGAAAGCTGTTTATAGGGTACGCGAATTTTCTGCAAAAATATGTGGATGCCAAAATGCTGATGAAGGAAGAGCGCCTGCTTGATGCATATTTCTGCACATTGGAAGGGCTGCATCATTGGGCGGAGCTTGAACTGCTTGAAAGAGGAATTCATCCGAACACTGCCGTCTGGGATCAGGTCACGGGGCTGAACACCCCTGTCCGCAAACTGTACGAGGAATTGACGGCCAGTAACGAGACGCTGGGACAACGGATTGAGCTGGTGCTTCTGGCGTGTGATTTCTCGATGGTATCCAAATTGGAGCACTGCGCCGCGCCTTTGTTAAGGCTGCTTCGAAGCAGGCGAAGCCCCTGGACGATGCAGGAGCTGATGCTTCATCCTGAGCTGGAAGCGCTGAGGTCTGTGATGCCGATTGTGCTGCGGCAACTGATTTATCGGTCGATTGTGAAGGAAGCGGCGGTTTGGAAGGAAGCACGCGCGTATCATGAGCCTGTTCGTTATTATGCCGAATAAAGGAGAGGAGCTGAGGTTCTTCTTCTTTTTTCGGCTCTGGACAGCTCTCAACATTCGACGTATGGTGTTAATGAGTTGTTAGGTTACGTGAGGAAAATATTTAAGCAAGAGTGTTGACGAGGCGCTGAATTTTGTGATAAATTATAACTCGCCCCTTTCGAAAGGGACCTAAACATTGGAATCAAGATCATGTCGAAACATGAAATTATCTAAAAAAAGTTCTTGACGAAAAGATGGGCGATATGATATATTATAAAAGTCGCCGCTGAAATGCAGCGCGGACGACTTTGAATGAAGTTGATCTTTGAAAACTGAACAACGAGTGGGTAGAA
>NZ_NPBY01000059.1 GCF_002272015.1 Paenibacillus campinasensis
CAACTGCTTCGTTACCGGCGAATCTCGTGCAACTCTTATAATATATCATAACCAGATTCACATTGCAAGCTTTTTTTGAATATTTATTCTGGCGATGATTGCTGCCGTTTAAAGCGGCAAGAAATAATATAACATAGCATTTCCTTCAGGTCAATTCATAAACACTAGTAAATAACTTCCTGTATGAAAAGATGACGCTGCTGAGCCAGATTCACGATCTCCCCGTGTACGGAAACCATCGGTCTTGTTGGATGCTTGCTATCCGTAAATACGATCTCGCCCAGGCTTCCATTGCTGAGGCGTACCCTCATGCCGTGATGGAACGAGGTCAGTCTTTGAATAAAGGTCTGCACCAGCATCGGATCAAGCTTGCCGAAGGATTCAAGATGGAGCTGCTCGAGCACGGCGTAAGATGACTGTGCGTTGCGGTGGAACTTATCGAGAGTCATCGCATGGAACACATCGGTTACGGCGACGATTTTGGCATACATATGAATTCGGCTTCCCTCCAGTTTAAGGGGATAGCCTGTTCCGTCGACTTTCTCATGATGCTGCAGCGCTGCAAGCCGAACTCCTTCATTTACAGCCGCTACATTTTTCAAAATCTGATAACCGTACGTCGTATGCCTGCGCACCTCTTCCTGCTCCTCCTGTGTCAGCTTGGATGGCTTGTTCAGGATAATCGGGTCAATCCTCACGTTCCCGATGTCATGCAGCAGTCCTGCAAATGCAACCTGCATCCATTCCTTCTCCGGAAGACCAACCCACTGCGCCAGCTTGTACGAGGAGAGCGCACATAGAACGGCATGGTGATACCGGTAATCGTGCCTGTTCGTCACGCGGGGAATGAACTTGAGCGCATAATAGTCCTTCTGATGCTCAAGAAGCTGCTGCATTTGTCGCCGTACTTCATACATATGAAGCTCGCCGGTAATGGCAGACTGATAGCATCGTTTAATGAGGGCCAGCATCTTGTCATATTCCTCATGCAGAGATTGTTCCTTCCGGGCTGACGACTCTTCCTCGGCACTCGCTTGAGGCTGCTCACTGAACAGCAAGGACGGCTTCTGTCCCGCTGATTTCACAGTAGGCACTCTCGTGCTGTCCCCTTCGACAGATTCCACCGTCACTTGCTCCACCATAAAAGCTTTAAGCACCTCAATATCACGGGGAAGAAGAACCTTTCCTTTTTGCATTAAAAGGCCGCCCAAAGGCGTGTATACGTCTTCAGCCAGCTTGATACCGATCTGTAAATCACTAACGGTTTTGATCGTCATGATTCATTGCCCTCTCCATCTTCTTCGGACTGCCGCGCAGCCTTCATCACCTTATTCCTATTCCATATTATAGTTCTTGTCCCTCGGCCTGCACAATATCGGTTTCCAAGATAGTATCTCGATATCACAATTCCCGAGCTGCTCTTGAGCGAAATCCATCCAGTACGAGAATCCTGCAAAATGCAGCAGCATCCCGGTCATATCTGCCTTGGCACATGACCGGGATGCTGTCTTATGACTGATTGTAACTTCCTCTATTCTCTTCTGAGCCACCCTACAATCGCTTCGGCTTCTATCATCGTTAAGCGTCGAGAAGAAGCTGTCGTTTCACTGAACAGGTTCAGCCCCACATCCTTATGGCTGAACGGAGATGGTGACAACCGACATCGGCGGAAGCTGGACCGCAAGCGCTCCTTGTTCAACTGCAACGCCGGTGAACGGCGCCGGTTGCACAGCATTCGGATGCTCGAACGTATTATGCGCATCCATCCGGTCTGCGGTAATGATGCTGCCCGACACTACCGCTGAATGCAGGGCATCCATGCCGCGGAGCTCCAGCTTCAGGTCCGCCTTCTGTTGATGATCAATATTGCACAAGCTGATATGAATAGCACCTGCGGAATTTCGTGATGCGGATACGGTGACCTGTGGCAGACGGTGCCCCTCATATTCATAGGTGCCGAAGGAAGATGCGACTGGCAGCAGTTCTGCATCCTGATGCACTTTAAACATATTGAACACATGATAGGTAGGCGTCAGCAGCATATCCTGCCCTTCCGTCAGGATCATTGCCTGCAGCACATTGACGGTCTGCGCGATATTGGTCATCTGTACACGATCCGCGTGGTGATGGAAGATGTTCAGATGCAGGCCGGCCACCAGCGCATCGCGGATCGTATTCTGCTGATACAGGAAGCCCGGATTGGTGCCTGGCTCCACATCATACCAGGTTCCCCATTCATCGATAATGAGACCGACCCGCTTCTCCGGATCATACTTGTCCATAATCGCGCTGTGCTTCGTAATCAGCTCATCCATATACAGCGCTTTCTTCATCGTCATGAACCATTCGTCCTCCGGAAACCCTAACGCAGAGCCTTTGCCGAGGAAAAAATCGCCCGGAACCGTGTAATAATGCAAGCTGAGTCCGTCCATATACGCACCGGCATTGCTCATCAGCACTTCCGTCCAGTTGTAATCGTCGGTATTGGCTCCACCGGCGATTTTGTACACCTTGTTGTCCCCGTAGTTCCTTACGTATGTCTGATATTGACGGTACAGATCTGCATAATATTCCGGCCGCATATTGCCGCCGCAGCCCCAGTTCTCGTTGCCTACCCCGAAATATTTCAGCTTCCACGGCTCTGCTCTGCCGTTATCGCGCCGCCAGTCCGCCATCGGAGACTCGCCGTCAAACGTCATATACTCAACCCACTCGGACATTTCCTGCACGGTCCCACTGCCGACATTGCCGCAGATGTAAGGTTCACATTCCAGCAGCTCACACAGCAGCATGAACTCATGCGTACCGAAGTGATTGTTCTCGATCACGCCGCCCCAGTTGGTGTTCACCATCCGTTTGCGCTCATCTCTTGGACCGATGCCGTCCTTCCAGTGATATTCATCAGCGAAACAGCCGCCCGGCCACCGCAATACCGGAATCTGAAGCTGTTTCAGAGCAGCCAGGACATCGTTCCTTATTCCCTTCGTATTGGAGATTGGTGAATCCTCCCCTACCCATATTCCTTCATAAATGCATCTGCCAAGATGTTCGGCAAAATGACCATATATATTTCGATTAATGATGCCTTTAGGCATATCTACATTAATTATTGCTTGATGGGCCATTCTATCAACAACCTCCTAATATGGATACCTGCACAGATGCCCGTCTCCACCAGCCTTGTGGAGACGGGCATGGCCTAACAGTCACTTATCCTTTGACCGCTCCGCCAACGATACCTTTCACGATCTGCTTCTGCATGAAGATGAAGAAGATGAATACCGGGATCAGCGTAATGACCGTCATTGTCATGAACATCGGCCAGTTAACGGTAAACTCTCCCTTGGCTCTGTAAATTTCCAGAACAAGCGTTGTATTCTCCCGAGTGCTGAGAAACAGCATCGGGGACAAGAAGTCGTTCCAGATCCACATGGTTTGAAATACGGCACTGGTTACCGTGATCGGTTTAAGCAGCGGCAGAATAATTCGCCAGAAGATGCCCTGAATGGAGCATCCGTCGATCGTCGCTGCCTCCGACAGATCCTTCGGAATCGTCCTCATGTAACCAAGTATCAGGAAGAAGACGAATACCGAGCCTCCCAGATACAACGTGACAAGCCCATACAATCTGTCGATCAGCCGAAACTGGGTCATGAGCTGGAATAATGGCACCAGCAGAGTTTGAAAAGGAACCATGAACCCGAGCAGCAGGTATACCATAATCATCCGGTTCAAGCGGGTGCGGTTGTATACCATGGGGTATGCCGCCATTGCTCCGATCAGAACCATCAGGACGACGGAGGTTACAGTGAGGAACAAGCTGTTGCCGAAGCTGCGCAGGATTGGCGTCTCCTCAAACACTCTGGCATAATTCGAGAACACCCACTCCGTAGGCAAGCTTAGCGGACTTCTCAGTGTCTCCATCTCTGTCTTGAAGGTGTTGACAATAATGATGTAGAAGGGGAAGAACATCAGCAACCCGATCGGCAGCATGAGGACGTCAAGCAGCCAATGGTTCCGGTTTGATTGTCTCATTGCATGCGTTCCTCCCTTCGTTGCATCAGATTGAACTGAAGGAAGCCTATCACAAGCACGATCAGGAAGAAGACGACGGAGATGGCCGAAGCCAGACCAAACTGGGCTTCCGAGATCCCTCGCAGCACAATAACGTGTGTAATGGTGTGCGTTTCGAATCCAGGACCTCCATTCGTCAAAGCAAACGGAATTTCGTATACCTTCAGTCCGTTCGTAATCAGCAGCAGAATGCTGACCGTCATGGCTGGGGCAAGCAGTGGTATCGTCAGATACCGGATTTGCTGCCATCTGCTGGCCCCGTCAATGGATGCCGCCTCATAGAAATCACGAGGAATGGACTGCAGAAAGGCCAGATAAATGATGGCATGCCAACCCGTCACCGCCCATACAGCAACCACAATCGTCGATATTTTGGCCAATACAGGATCCGATAACCAAGGCTGCGGTCCGCTGCCGAACAGCTCGCGCAGGATGGTATTCAAGATTCCCGAAGGAACCGGGGCAAAGATAAAGCCCCAGACGAAGGCCAACAGCAATCCGCTCGGTATCGACGGGAAGAAGAATACGGCTCTGAGCACATTTTTACTCAGAAATTTCTGGTCCAGGATGAGCGCCAGCGGAATCGCCAGCAGCGTTACCAGCACTGTCGTTGCTACCGCAAACAGTACGGTGAAGGAAATCCCGGACATAATCGCCGGATCGGCAAACAGTCTGGCATAATTTCTTAATCCGATAAAATCGTAATTGTTCGAATACCCGTTGAAATTCGTCAGGCTCAGTGTAAATGAACGGATGAGCGGATAGATCGTGAACAATGTGTAGATTACCAGAATCGGAATCAGAAACACCTGGTATTGCAGCTGACGCATAAATTTACCCATGTTCATCTTCCTTTCAGGCGCGTTACCCCTTAGTAGTTCTCCATTTCTTCAAATTTTCTATCTATGGCTTGAATGGCTTCATCCACTGAAATCTTGCCTACAGCCACATCTTGCGTGGAGACCACGAACTGGTTTCTTAACGCTTCCTGATATCTTGGCCATGTCACCATCGGAAGATAGATATTGCCTTCGATCAATCCTTCTTCATAAGCCTGCTGCAGCGCAGGATGAACTTCCGCTTCAAATCCTTCGGCCGTCATAATCAATCCGGTTCCTTCATAGAACAGCTGCAGCCCCTCTTCACTGCTCAAGTATTCCAGGAATAACAGAGCTTCCTCTTGGCGCGGTGTTTTGCTGTTTACTGCGAAGCCGACACCCGGCGCACCTACATAATAGCGCTGACCCTCTTCGAATCCTGGCAGCCCCATGACACCATAGTCGAGGTCCGGCGTTTGATCCAGCTTATCAAGCACCCAAGGTCCGCTGAAGAACATCGCCACATTGCCGAGGGCAAATTCACTTTCGACCTGCTCACCCGTCAGACCGATCATATCCGGCGTCAGGATCCCTGTATCAATAAGGTCCCGCTTCCATACGTTGAACACTTCCGTCCATCCGTCGGCGAATGTTTTCTCTCCGGCGAAGATTTTGTCATCGAATTCAGGATCCTGGGACAATACCATATTTCCGTACAAAGCAGAGTGCACTTGCGTTAAATCCTGCATATTGTCGTACAGCGGAATAATACCCGCCTCTTTCAGCTTGAGGCATACTTCCACGAACTCATCCCAGGTCTGCGGGAGTTCTGTAATGCCCGCTTGCTCAAACAGCGCCTTGTTATAGAACCATCCGCCTACCCAGCCGTTTTGGGTGAAGGCGTACGTTCTTCCGTCCTTGCTCAACATCGGTTTGTTGCTGTCGAGCATTACCTCCATAAACGGATAATCCGTCAGATCAAGCGCATGCCCTCCATCGATAATCTCATTCCGATTCTCTGCCGCAATCATAAAAATATCGGTAGCCGAATCTGACAGCAGCATCGTCTGCAGCTTGGATATATAGTCTCTTACTGGAGGAGCGAACTGGAAGTCAAAGGTAATATGCGGATACTTCTCCTGGAAGCCTTGCAGAACAGGCTTCATCTCTGACTCATTGTTCCAGGCCAGAATACTCAATTTCACTTGATTGGGTTCGGAAGCGCTTCCGTTATTGCCCGTAGCCGAGTCATTATTACTCCCGCACGCCCCCAAAATGACCGATACCAGCATAACCACCACGAACAGCAGTGACTTTCTTTTCACTTGTAACGTCCCCCTCTTTGGATTGTTGTAAGCACTTTCATCGATTACAAGCTTACCTCTATTCCGTGACTGGTTGAATTCATATTGTTGCGCAATTTCTTGTATTTCGTTGCGCAGCTTAATGATCATTCTGACGGGACTGGCGGTACTGTTTGGGGGACATCCCGTAGTACTTCTTAAACGTTCGGCTGAAATGACTCTCGTCCACAAAACCGGTAACGGAAGCGATCAGGCTGTTCTTCTCATCCGTGCGTATCAGCAAGTCAGCAGCCTTCTCTACTCTGACCTGAAGGACATAGTTCCAATAATTGATGTCCATCTCCTGTTTAAATAAGCGGCTGAGCTGGAACTTGTCAATCCCGAACCGGTCGGCGATGACCTGCAAGGACAGATCCTCGCCATAATTCAGATCGATATACTGCTTGATCCGCATCATTAAGTCTACCGCCGGATTCACACCCTTGATGCTGTCCGCAATGCTGGTAAGAAACTCGTTGAACAGCTGCTCCAGTTGTGTCACATGGCGGCATTGCCTCAGATCCTCCATAGCCATCGTATGCCGTCCGCTTGTCGTTCCCGCCATGCGGGGGCTGGATTGGGCGATCGCGTAGAGCATATGCAGCACGATGGAATATACGCCTTCCGGGTGGATCTGCAAACTGCGGATTTGACGGAACAGATCTGCACTCAGCTTCTTGGCCGCTTCAAGATTGAAATCATGGACGACCATCTCCCGGAAAGCCTGTTCGACTGGCTGGAAGTCCGCCATCCGCCATTCTTGCGAAACAACCACCTCTCCGTATACGTTGACCGGATCATCGGTATAGAAGCCTGCCATAAGCGCTTCTTCACTTCTCTTCACCAGCTCTAGCAATCTGTGAGCGGAATCACCGGTAACTGCCATCAGCGGGCTGACGCCGATCATAACCGGGATATCTTGTAGGAACTGCGATAATTCCTGTGTCTGACCCCGTGTGCTAGCACCAACCAGCCGGGAGAGCTCCTTCAGTTGATCCATGTCCATCATGCTGTCCAGTCCGACCAGAACACTGTAATAATCCTGGCTTCTCCGATAGATGATCGGTGGAATTACTGAGCTCGTCCAAAGCAACTGTTCCCGGAGCTGAGATTCGCTTACATCCGCGGCATTCAACATATCAAGGACAGCGATATACTGAATTTGCAGCAGATTTAAGGCCCGATTGACCTTAGCGATGCTTGCCGGTTCCAGCGTTCTGGTATGCACAAGCTTCCCGAACTCCCGGGACAGCTTAGATATCTCTTCTTCTCGAATGGTGCTCAGCAGCTCTTGAATGGTGGCTGTCAGTGACACGATATCTACCGGCTTAAGCAAATATTGATACACTTCGAGCCTCAGAGCGTCCCGTGCATAACTGAATTCGTCATGAGCGCTCAGAATAATCGTTTTAGGCTTCTTAACCGTCTCATCCAGCTGCCGCAACGTCTCGATCCCGGTCATATAGGGCATCTGAATATCAAGAATGACCACGTCCGGCAGAAATTCCTCTAGTAGCTGTAAGGTTTCCCGACCGTCATAAGCATGCTTCTTCTCGGTAATGCCAAGCGCAGTCCAGTCCATCGTTTTGTCCAAAAAAGTATGCAAAGACTTCTGATCATCCGCAATCAGTAATTTCATTCCGTTCTCCCCCCTTCTCTGCTTCGGGCAGGCACGACGAGATATACCCAGGTGCCGGCTTGCCTGCGGCTGCGAATCCGAAGACCATAATCGCTGCCATAGTTCAGCTTGATGCGGTGATTGACATTGTACAAGCCAATGTTTCCAACGTCTTGATCAGGCTTCTCAATCTGCTGCCTGAGGGCTCTCAGCTCCTGTCTGTCCATCCCCTCGCCCGTGTCGCCAATGGCAATCAGGAGCCCCTTCTTCACCTTGACAGCGCTGATGCATATCGTCCCCTCTCTGCGATCTTCGCCAAATCCATGCCGGATGCAGTTCTCTACAATTGGCTGGAGCAGGAGCTTCGGAATGTTCACCTGCAGCACGTCCTCATCCGGAATATGCTGCTTCACGGTTATACGGTCATCGTATTTCTTGTTCATGATGTATAAATAGTCATTCAACTGCTTCAGTTCGGTATGAAGCGTTACCAGTTCGCCGGTCTGCCGCAGCGAATACCGGAACAGGTTGCTGAGCGACAGCACAATCCGGTTGGAGGACTCAATGTTACCGCATACAATCTCGGTTTGCAGAAGCTGTAGCGTATTAAACAGAAAGTGCGGGTTGATCTGTGCCTGCAGCGCCTTCAGCTCTTCTTCCTTCAAAGCAATTTGTGTTAAATAGTTCTGCTGGATCAGAAGGTCGATCCGGTCCATTAATTCTTTGAATTTGGTGCCAATGATGTTGATCTCCCGGTACTGATAGTTTTTGTTTCGGATGTACAGCATGTCATCGGTTCCGATTTTGTTCAGCGTCCGCAGCAGTCCCTGCAGCGGACGGGATATCCGGAAGGTTACCGCCAGACTGATCAGCACGTTCAGCACAAGGCACAGATATAAAATGCGGTTCAGATTGGATTTGAGCGGAGCCGACTGGCTCGTAATTTCCGTCATGGGGATCGCAGAGATCATCATCCATCCTTCAATCACAGTAGGCTGGTAAATGATCAGATGTTCCTCCCCAAATAGCTGTTCGCGGAAATTGCCTGATTTCTCAAGATAGATGTTATCGATGCCTGCAAAATGCATCGTTTGGCCAATTTCTGCACTATCCTGATGTACGATAATCCGCCGGTGCTCGTCGATCATAAAGATGTTCGCCTGACTCTGGTACATGCTGCGTTCAAACATGCTGTTCACTTTCTGCAAGTCCAGATTCGCGATAACCGAGCCAAGTACCTCCCGGCGGTATCCTTTCACCTGCATCGCCACAGATAACGTGGGCTTTCCGTAACGGGAAATGTCCGAGTTCATGTAGTAGTCCTGGTTATGAATCCCGAGGCTGAAGAAATAGTCCCCCTGCCGGGACTCGAACGACTCCAGGGCCCAAGTCTGTTCGGTAAAGGGATAATCCCACCAGAGTGAGCTGCGCGCATTCAAATTATTCACATAGCCGTTCTTGCCCAGAATCAGCACATCGCTGATGAGCGACTGGTAGGTGTTGATACTCTGCATGATCTCCGAGATGTTCCGTTCATGTTGAAGCAGATAAGCCATGTCGGGAATCTCGTCCTGCCTGAGAATGGCTCCCACCGACTGATTGCTTGCCAGAACAAGCAGCGACCGCTTGGTCTCCTCCAGATAGAAGCTGATTCCCTGGGCCGCCTGCTCCATCACCTTATTGCTTGAACGTATGACCTCTTCGGTAATCATACGGGTGGAATCGCGAATCGACAGAATGCCGAGCAGCAGAAGCAGCAGCATGTTGCCAAGCAGATAATAGATCAGGAAGGTCCGGTAAATCGTTTTTTCCAGAACAAAATTACGTATAAAGTGCATCATCTTCTTCATGCCATAAACCCCGATTTCGTCATAATCTCTCCAAGAGAAAGTAAACGCTATCAATATACCATAAGTAAAGCCTATCAAGACAAACCATTGTCATTCAATATAAAAATAAAAGAGCACAGATGCTGGGCGCATCCATGCTCTCTATGCTCTAGATAAAACGAAGGCTTATTCAGACTCTGGCGTTTCCATCTCGTCATGATGGTCTCCGCCATCCTCATCTTCGTGATCCGGTTCATCACTCTTATCTGCATGACATACCGTGCCGACCGAGTCGTCCTCACGGATATTAATCAGCTTGACGCCCTGAGCATACCGGCCCATGGAGGAGATGCCCTCGATGCTGGTCCGGATCAGGGTGCCCGTCGCTGTAATGATCATCAGATCCTGCTCCGATTTTACCACCTTCAGAGCAACGACAGGGCCGTTCTTCTCGGTGATGCTGATCGTTTTGATCCCTTTACCACCGCGGGTCTGCACACGATAATCACCTGCTGGTGTCCGTTTGCCGTAGCCCTTGGTCGTGACGATCAGGATATCCAGCTCCGGATCGACAACGTCCATGCCGATGACGCTGTCGCCCTCGTCCAGGGTGATCCCCTTCACACCGGTCGCGCTGCGTCCCATAGAACGCACATCGCTCTCCTCGAAGCGGATCGACATGCCGTGGGCTGTACCCATGATGATCTCCTGCTGGCCGTCGGTCAGCTTCACATCGATCAAGGAATCGTCTTCGCGCAGATTAATCGCGATCAGACCGCCCTTGCGGATATTGACGTAATCCTCAAGCGGCGTTTTCTTCACGACACCCTGACGGGTAGCGAAGAACAGGAACTTATCCATATCGAAGCTTTCCACCGGAATGACGGCATTGACCGTTTCTCCCTGCTCAATCTGGATCAGGTTGATGATCGGCGTGCCGCGAGCGGTCCGGCTTAGCTCTGGAATCTCGTAGGCCTTCAGGCGATAAGCCTTACCCTTGTCCGTGAAGAACATCAGGTAATGATGGGAGTTCGTGACGAAGAGATGCTCAACGAAATCCTCGCTCTTCGTTTCCATCCCGACAACCCCGCGGCCGCCCCGCTTCTGGCTTCGATACGTATTGACCGGCAGACGTTTCACATAACCGGTATGCGTAATCGTAATGACCACTTCCTCGCGAGGAATCAGGTCCTCGTCCAGAATGCTGTCCTCACCCACCGTAATTTCAGTGCGGCGCTCGTCAGCGAAACGCTCCTTGATCTCCTGCAGCTCGTCGTTGATAATCTGGAGAACAAGCTGTTCGTTCGACAGAATCTCACGCAGCTCTGCGATGCGCAGCAGCAGCTCCTGATATTCGCTCTCGATCTTCTCGCGTTCGAGTCCGGTCAGACGCTGCAGGCGCATATCCAGGATGGCCTGGGCCTGCTCTTGGCTAAGGCCGAATCGTTCCATCAGGCCATCGCGTGCGGCTTCCGTCGTCTGCGATCCGCGGATCAGGGCGATGACTTCGTCCAGATGATCCAGCGCGATCCGCAAACCTTCCAGAATGTGCGCGCGGGCCTCGGCTTTTTTCAGCTCGAATTCAGTACGGCGGCGAATAACCGATACCTGATGCTCCAAATAATAATGCAGAACATCGCGCAAATTCAGGATTTTAGGCTCGTTGTTCACGATCGCCAGCATGTTGATCCCGAAGTTGGACTGCATCGCCGTATGCTTATACAGGTTATTCAGCACAACGTTCGGATTGACGTCCCGGCGCAGCTCGATGACAATCCGCATGCCGTTACGGTCAGATTCATCACGCAGATCGGTAATGCCGTCTATGCGCTTCTCCCGAACGAGCTCAGCGATTTTCTCCACCAAGCGCGCCTTGTTCACTTGATACGGAATCTCGTGCACAACGATACGCGCTTTGTTGTTGTTCTCTTCGATGGTTGCCTTGGCGCGCATCGTGACAGAGCCGCGGCCCGTACGATAAGCTTGACGGATGCCTTCGCGTCCCAGAATGTAACCCGCAGTCGGGAAGTCCGGGCCCTGAATGTATTCCATGAGCTCCATCGGTGTAATATCCGGATTACGAATCATCGCCTGAACGCCATCGATAACCTCACCGAGGTTATGCGGCGGGATATTGGTGGCCATCCCGACCGCGATCCCTGAGACCCCGTTAACAAGCAGGTTCGGGAAGCGGGCAGGCAGAACGACAGGCTCATGCTCCTCACCGTCATAGTTGGGTGCAAAATCAATCGTCTCTTTATTAATATCACGCAGCATTTCCATCGCAATTTTTGATAAACGGGCTTCCGTGTACCGCATTGCCGCTGCCATATCTCCGTCAATGGAACCGAAGTTACCATGACCGTCAACGAGCATGTAACGCATGGAGAAGTCCTGCGCCATCCGGACCATGGATTCATACACCGCGGAATCACCGTGCGGATGGTACTTACCGATAACCTCGCCAACGATCCTTGCCGATTTCTTGTACGGTTTGTCCGGGGCCATGCCGAGTTCCGACATCGCATAAAGAATACGACGGTGAACCGGCTTCATTCCGTCCCGCACATCTGGCAAAGCCCGGCTGACAATGATGCTCATCGCATAATCCATAAAGGATTCGCGCATCTCCTCACCAATGTCCCGATCTTTGATTTGGGAGAAATTTTCTTCCGCCATGCTGGACCTCCTTCATTTTCAATCAACCAAGCCTTGCTCTATATGAAAAAAGCAGAATAATGATCAGAAAACTATAAATGCACCATTTTCTATTATATTACTTTCACAAACCGTTCACAATTAAACCCAGCGCTTGGCTGTGTGAATGTATGTTTTTGTACCGGAAGTCGGGATATACGCCCTGTCCTCCGTGCTTCCTTTCACATACAATGCAGTGCAAAGTATTTCGAATCATCACATCTGTATATTATACCACTATTTGTTTTTCTTGTCCTATGTTTTCACGCGGCAGGACTTGCCGGAGGCGCGATAAGACCTTATATCGGCTGATGGAAGCCGCGCCCGGGAGTACTTCCTGTCACGAGTATACACTTAGGTTCGTTTGAGCATCGGAACAGCTGGAGCACGAAATCAACGGAAAGGATGAAGATCATTGGCTATACAGCGCGTAGCAAGCAAGTGGGCGAAAACGAAAATACTTCTCCAGAACAAAGGGATTGCCGCTTACATTCCTACAACCCGCCGCTATTCCATAGAGGCCCTTAGAGAACTGCTCGCCGCACATACGGTGGTATACATCAAGCCCGACCGTGGAACCTACGGGATTGGCGTTATGTCCGTTGAGATCGTTCCGCCGGAGAAATCCTCCGAGAACAGTGATCTTCAGGACAGCCAGAGCATCGCGGAATCCGCTTCCCCTTCCTACAGGCTTCGTTACGAACAGAAGAAGGAGACCTTCTCCTCCATCGAAGCCTTGCACAAAACGCTAAAGTCGCTGATCAACAAGCGCGAATATCTTGCTCAGCAGGGCATAGACCTGCTGAGGTTCGAGGGCCGGCCATTCGACCTCCGGGTGCTGACGCAGAAAACGCCGACGGGGCAATGGGCAACCACGGGCATCATCGGCCGCGTCGCAGCCAAGAACAAAATTGTGACTAACCATCACAGCGGCGGCATCGTCAAGCATTTCAAAACGCTGATGTCGGAGCATATGAACGCGGAGGAGATTGAGAACATCCGTCAGGAGCTGAAAATACTGGGGGTGAATGTCGCAGCCCAGCTGCAAAAATCATATCCCCGTCTCAAGGAGATCGGACTCGACGTGGCGATTGACAGCCGCTGGAACATTTGGATTCTCGAGGTAAATACTAGACCGGCTCTGTTTCCGTTCAAGAAATTCTTCAAAGACCCCAGCATCTACAACACGGTCAGAAAATATGCGCAGGCCTACGGCCGCAAGCTGCCTGACGCCAAAAAGGCCCGCTAGCACAAAAAAATCCCTTACTGCTTGAGGGCAGTAAGGGACAGGGCATATTTACACGTCCAGATTGCGCACCGACTTGGCATGCTCCTGGATAAAGTCACGCCGTGGTTCCACGTTGTCACCCATCAGCGTGTCGAACAACGTATCTGCGAGCATCGCGTCCTCGATGGTAACCTGGAGCATCGTCCGGCTCTCAGGGTCCATCGTCGTTTCCCACAGCTGCGTGGCGTTCATCTCACCCAAACCTTTGTAACGCTGGATATTCAGCTTCACATTCTCGCCGAACTCCTTAATGATCTCATCCCGCTCTTTCTCGCTGCCTGCATACCGCACCACTTTGTTGCGTTCGATCTTGAAGAGCGGCGGCTGGGCAATATACACGTATCCCGCTTCCAGCAGCTTGCGCATGTAGCGGTAGAAGAACGTCAGCAGCAGCGTGCGGATATGGGCACCGTCCACGTCGGCATCGGTCATGATGATGATTTTGTGATAACGGGCCTTGGACAGATCGAAATCATCGGCAATGCCGGTGCCAAGCGCGGTGATGATCGCCCGGATCTCCGCATTGGACAAAATGCGGTCCAGACGCGCCTTCTCGACGTTCAGGATTTTCCCCCGCAGCGGCAGGATCGCCTGGAAATGCCGATCCCGGCCCTGCTTCGCAGATCCGCCGGCGGAGTCCCCTTCGACGATGTACAGCTCACTGATCGAGGCATCCTTCGAGGAGCAGTCTGCCAGCTTGCCCGGCAGGGCGCTCACTTCGAGGGCGCTCTTACGCCGCGTCATCTCGCGCGCTTTACGGGCGGCTTCCCGGGCGCGGGAGGCCTGAAGCGCCTTGTCAAGAATGCGGCGGGACACCGACGGGTTCTCCTGCAGGAACTCCTGCAGCTTCTCGGCGAACAAGGATTCAACGATCCCGCGCACCTCGCTGTTGCCGAGCTTGGTCTTCGTCTGACCTTCGAATTGCGGCTCCGGCACCTTCACCGAGATGATCGCCGTCAATCCTTCACGCACATCGTCCCCGGACAGGTTGCCGTTGTTGTCCTTGATCGCGCCGGTCTTGCGGGCGTAATCGTTAATGATCCGCGTCAACGCACTCTTGAAGCCGGATTCATGCGTACCGCCCTCGTGCGTGTTAATGTTGTTGGCAAACGAGTAAATATTCTCGGTGTAGCTGTCGTTGTATTGCAGCGCAATTTCAACCTGAATATTGTCACGCGCGCCTTCCACATAGATCGGCTCCTCATGCAGAGCCTCCTTCTTGTCGTTCAAAAATCGGACGTACTCGATAATTCCGCCGTCGTATTTAAACGAATCGAAGGCACCGGTGCGCTCATCCTTCAAGGTCAGCTTGATGCCCTTGTTGAGGAAGGCCAGCTCCCGGATGCGCGTCAGCAGCGTATTGTAATCAAAAACGGTCGTTTCCGTAAAAATCTCCGGATCCGGCAGGAACGTCACGGTTGTGCCATGCTCCTCCGTGTCGCCGATGACTTTGATATCGTATTGCGGAACACCGCGGCGATATTCCTGTTGATAAATATGGCCGTCGCGTTTAACCTGAACGACAACCTGGGTCGACAAAGCATTCACAACCGATACGCCAACCCCGTGCAGACCGCCGGACACTTTGTATCCGCCGCCGCCGAATTTACCGCCGGCATGAAGCACGGTCATGACGACTTCAAGCGTCGATTTCTTGAGCTTGGCGTTCTCGCCGACCGGGATGCCGCGACCATTGTCAATCACCGTGACACTGTTATCCTCGTGCACAATAATCTCGATCGTATCGCATACGCCAGCCATCGCTTCGTCGATACTATTGTCCACTACTTCCCATACCAAATGATGCAGACCCTTGGCGCTGGTGGAGCCGATATACATCCCCGGCCGTTTCCGGACGGCTTCGAGTCCTTCCAGCACCTGAATCTGATTCTCATCATAAGTTGGTTGATTCATAGACATGCCTTCACCTACTTCTACAGATTCTGTTATGCCTGAGCTACAAACTGGCTAGCTCGCTTCTTAAGTGTCGCAGAGGAGATCGGAGAGTAATAAACGATCTGCTTCGTGACCACAATCGACTTGGGGTCTTCTTCGCCAATCCGCTCCACCACCTTATGCTGCTGGGCATGCGTGACGAACTGCTTGGAAATCTTCGAGGACTTCTCAATCGAGATGTCAAAGATCCCAACCAGCTCGGACGAACGAATGATCTTCTCACCGCCCAAATGAATATACATATG
Source organism: Paenibacillus campinasensis (assembly GCF_002272015.1). Lineage (GTDB taxonomy): Bacteria > Bacillota > Bacilli > Paenibacillales > Paenibacillaceae > Paenibacillus_AQ > Paenibacillus_AQ campinasensis. The sequence goes on from NZ_NPBY01000059.1 coordinate 15,869, forward strand.
GCAACCACTCCCTTAAGAGCCCACCTGCCCGTCATGGACATGAAAAATGCTGGCACCCTTCAATTTGTCGGTATTCAAACTTTCGATTCCCGTTGCCGTGATGAATGTCTGCACTTTGCTCTGGAATGTCTCAATCAGCTGTGTCTGACGGTACGGGTCCAGTTCGGACAGCACATCGTCCAGAAGCAGGACCGGATATTCCCCGATCTCCTCCTGGATGAGTTCGATCTCCGCGAGCTTCAGCGATAATGCCGTCGTCCGCTGCTGGCCCTGCGATCCGTACGTTTGGACCTCTTTGCCGTTAATATAAAAAGCCAGATCATCTCGATGAGGACCTGCCAATGTCATACCACGCCGTATTTCTTGTTCTTTCATTTGTGATAATTTTATCATAAATCGGTCAAATAAGACAGCTTCATCTTCTTCCTCCGCGTCCGCAAAGGACGGAAGGTAGTGTAGAGACAGCTCCTCAAGGCCGTTTGTAATCCCCTGATGGATCGTTTCAGCCCATTTTTGCAATTTTTTTATAAATTGTTTCCTCTTCTTGACGATTTTAACACCATGCTCCACCAATTGGGTATCCCAGATGTCCAGCATCGCCTGCTGCGCCGCATCTTTCCCCCACAGCTGCTTGAGCAGATTGTTGCGCTGAACGAGCACCTTCTGGTACTGCTGGAGGTGGAACAGGTAGCTCGGCGCCACCTGGCCGATCTCCATGTCAAGAAACCGGCGGCGTACCCCCGGCGTTCCTTTGACAATTTCCAGATCCTCAGGTGCGAACATGACCACATTCAGCGTACCGATAAAATCGCTCAGCTTCCGCTGCTCCAGCCCGTTGATTTTGGCTTTTTTCCCCTGCTGCGACAAGGACAGCTCCAGCCTGACAGCTCCGTACTTCTTCTCTACCTCAGCCGAGATATGCGCGCTTGGCTGCTCGAAGGCGATGAGCTCCCGATCCTTGGAGGTGCGGTGGCTCTTCGTTAAGGCGAGCACGAAGAGCGCCTCCATCAGATTGGTCTTGCCCTGGGCGTTGCGCCCGATAATCAGGTTGACATCGCCGAAGGCTTCGAGCTGCAGAGCCTCATAGTTGCGGTAATGCTGCAGACTGACATTTTTGACAAACATGATATCCTCTCCCTCGTCTTCCGCTCCTTAAGCAAGCGGCTGCGGGAGGCTGTCTATTGCGCGGCGACCTGAAAGGTCCCGCAGCCTTCCACCTTGATGATGTCGCCTGGATACAACTTGCGCCCGCGCCGGTCTTCCTTCTCATCATTGACCAAAACCGCATCCTCCGCAAGCAGCGCCTTGGCCATGCCGCCTGTGGATACGCAATCGGCCAGCTTCAGAAACTGATCCAGCTTGATATATTCACTGTGGATAAAAATTTGTTTCATGTGACTTCCTTTCGCCCCTGTGGATTGGGGATAACTTTAATGGCAATGGCGTGTTCCTGGGAACAGGCTCTTCTTAGTTCGCCGTCCGGTATGGCAGGATGATGTACTGGCTCTTGCTGTCATCCAGCGGCTTCAAAATAATCGGGCTCATCACGCCGACAAACGCGATCATGAGCTGCTCGCTCTCTACCACCTTCAGCACATCGAGCATATATTTCGAGTTGAACGAGATGCGCAGCGGCTCTCCCTTGAACTCGACCAGGTCCAGTTCCTCGCGGACCTTGCCAAGCTCGGAGGAGCTGGAGGAAATCTCAATGCCGCCATTTTCCATCGTCTGCAGCAGCACAATATTCGTTTTCTCCTCTCGGGAGAGCAGATAAGCGCGGTCGATCGACTCGGTTAGTTTCTTTGTATCCAAAATGAGTTCTGTTTTATGCGTGTCCGGAATAATTCTAGAAGTATCAGGATAAATACCGTCCAAAATGCGGGAATAGAAAAGAACCCGGTCGATCTTGAACAGCACCTGATTGTCCGATACGACGATGTCCACCAGCGTATTCTGGTCCGGAATGATTTTGCTCAGCTCGTTGAGCGTTTTACCTGCAATCACCACGTTGTTGAAACTGATATCATCCGTGCCTTCCAGGTGAATGGAGCGCGTGGCCAGACGGTGGCGGTCGGTCGCCGTAAATTTCAGCTCATTGTCAGACAGCGTCCACAGCACCCCGGTCAGAATCGGCGTCGTTTCGTTGCTGGAGATGGAGAATACCGTTTGTTTGATCATATTCTTCAGCAGGTCGCCCGGAAGGGATATCGTCTGGTTGCCTTCAATGCTTGGCAGGACAGGGAATTCCTCGGGATCAAGCCCGACCATCTGAATTTCGGTAGCGCCGGCGGAGATAAAGGTGTGGAAGTTCTCCTTCACCTCCATTTGGACATCCTGGGAAGGAAGCTTCTTGATAATCTCGACAAAAAACTTCGCAGGAAGCACGACGCTGCCCGGTTGTTCCACCTCCACGATCGTCTGTTTATCATCCTCGGCAGGAATAAACGATTGAATTGAAATATCGGTATCGCTTGCGGTCAGCGTCACGCCGGAATACGTCACGTCCAGTTTGATCCCGCTCAGAATCGGAATGGTCGTCCGGCTCGATATCGCTTTGGAAACATGCTGGATGGATTCGTTTAATGCGTTTTTCAATATGCTGATTTTCATATTTTCACTCCTTGCGGATAGATAGGGGAGGATGTTCTGCTGCAGGCGAAGCCGGTTAAGACACCCTCTTTATGGATAATATATTTATTAATTATTAATAGTATCAGTAGTAGGGACACTGAATATGTGGATAAGCCCAAGAAAGGGCATAAAATTAAGCCTATCCACATGTGTACAGATTGTGCATAGGCTTTGAACTTGTTCAGGTAGGATTTTTGATTTTCTCCGTAATGTTATTGACCACTTTGAACAGCTCCTGGTCGGTTTTCAGCGACTGGCTGATCTTCTCGTGGGCATGGATCACGGTCGTATGATCCCGTCCTCCAAATGCCTCGCCGATCTTCGGCAGGGAATAGTCGGTCAATTCACGGGACAAGTACATCGCAATCTGTCTTGGGAAGGCTACGGCTTTCGTTCTTTTGCGCGCCTTGAAGTCCTCAAGCTTCAGATTGTAGTATTCTCCGACCTTCTGCTGAATGTCCTGGATCGTGATCATTCGTGGCCGGCTGGAAGGGATAATATCCTTCAGCGCTTCGGCTGCCAGATGGGTGGTTACATCCTGATTGGTTAATGAGGAGTAGGCCACAACGCGAATCAGTGCGCCTTCGAGCTCGCGAATGTTCGTATCGATCTGATTGGCGATATACATCATCGCTTCGTTCGGTATGTCCAGGTTCTCAGCCTTCGCTTTCTTGCGAAGAATGGCGATCCGCGTCTCCAGATCCGGTGGCTGAATATCGGTGATCAGGCCCCACTCAAAGCGGGAACGAAGCCGCTCTTCAAGCGTCGGAATTTCCTTCGGCGGACGGTCACTGGAGATGATAATCTGCTTCCGTTCCTCATGCAGCGCATTGAAGGTATGGAAAAACTCCTCCTGGGTTGATTCCTTGCCGGCCAAAAACTGAATATCGTCAATGAGCAGAATGTCTACATTGCGGTATTTGTTCCGGAAACTTTCGGCACGGTTGTCTCGAATGGAGTTGATGAACTCGTTGGTGAATTTTTCTGAGGAAATATAAACGACCTTGCTGCTCGGATTATGCTCCAAAATATAATGGCCTATCGCATGCATCAAATGCGTCTTCCCTAGTCCCACGCCTCCATACAGAAACAGCGGATTGTACGCCTTGGCTGGCGCCTCCGCTACGGCAAGCGACGCCGCATGGGCAAACCGGTTGCCTGACCCGATGACAAAGGTGTCGAAGGTGTACTTCGGGTTCAGCATATGCGACTGAATCTCGTCGCTGCTGACCTCCGATACGGGGGCTGGCTGCTGGGGAACCGGATCCGCAGGCTTAGGCTCTTCAATGACAAAACGAACATCAACCTGTTTGCCGAGCACTTCATATACGGTGGAGCTCACCAGCTTCGTATATCGGCTCTCCAGCCATTCCACCGCAAAGGTGGTCGGCGCGGATATGACAACGGAATGATCGTTCAGCGTCAATGCTTTTGTAGCTTTAAACCAAGTATCAAAGCTGGGTTTGCTCAGCTTGGTCTGTATTATCGATAAAATTTCCTGCCATAATTCGGAAGTATGGCTATCCAAAACTGTCACTCCTTTAAATCTTCCAAATGTGGCCCAGAGCCAAGTTGAAAATGTCGAAAGAAAATGAATGATGTAGAATTATCCCCAGAGTTCCACCCCTGTGGAAACAAAAAAATATGGATAAATTGAAATTGTTCACAACTTTATCCACAGGCTGTTGATAATATTATCCGTTCATTCACATATTCACATCCAAAAGTAATATCATCATAGCAAAAGAAGGGCTTATTTTCAATGTATGTCGCTAATTTATCCACAAATTCAATACGTTGTGCATAAATCTTATTCACACCACTATATATTGTTTATAAGCTGTTCAACTTTCGACAGGATCACCTTGGATCCGAAAAAAAATATACACAGGTTGTGCGTATAGAGGCAATATTTACTTCCAAAACCATGTGAATAACCGCATGGCTGGTTGCCCGGATCATCGGTTTGGATTCTACCAAAGGTAAAATGGGGGAAATAGGAGAGTGCCTGGAAGAAAAAACAGCCCGTTCCGCCGCGGAATCTTTCCGCAGCCGGACGGGCTGTTTCTACTTTCACAGGCGATTACAATACGCGGTCTGGTCCATTATGCTCGAATTTGCGCTGAAACTCGGCGATTGCTTCGTAATCTTCTTCCAGCTTGCGCGAGATGCGTATGTAGATCGGGAGGAGCGAGCGGTAGATTTCGGCATGCTCTGTCTTCGGCTGATGCTCATGCGTTCCGCCGACCATCGACGAGACAATCTCCAGCGAGTCGGTCCGGCCGATGGCATACAGTCCGAGGACGGCAGCGCCGAGACAGGAGCTCTCATAGCTTTCCGGCACGATCACCTGCTGATCGAAGATGTCGGCCATCATCTGCCGCCAGATCGGGGATCGGGCGAAGCCGCCGGTGGCGTGGATCTTCGCGGGACGGCCGATCTGTTCCTCCATTGCCAGCAGCACGGTGTACATGTTGAAGATAACGCCTTCGAGCACGGCGCGAATCATATGCTCCTTCTGATGGTTCAACGTCAGCCCGAAGAAAGAACCGCGGGCGTTCGGGTCCCATAGAGGAGCCCGTTCTCCGGTTAAGTAAGGATGGAAGAGCAGGCCGTCGGAGCCGGGACGAACACGGTCGGCAATTTGGGTTAGCACATCATAAGGATTAATGCCGAGCCGCTTCGCTGTCTCAATCTCCGAAGCGGCCAACTGGTCCCTTACCCAGCGGAAAATCATCCCGCCATTGTTGACCGCACCGCCAATGACCCAATGCTTCTCGGTTAACGCATAGCAGAATATCCGCCCCTTCGGGTCGGTCATGGGCTTGTCGACCACGGTCCGGATCGCACCGCTCGTACCGATCGTAGCGGCAACGACTCCCGGCTGGATCGCATTCACGCCGAGATTCGACAGCACGCCGTCGGCGGCACCGAGCACGAACGGGGTGGAGGGGAGCAGCCCCATGATACGGGCATAATCCGCATTCAAGCCGGTTAGCGCATGGGTGGTCGGCACTAGCTCGGACAGATGCTCCTCTGTAATTCCCGCAAGCCTTAGCGCCTCTTGATCCCAGGCCAGCTCTCTTAAATTCATCATGCCGGTGCTGGAGGCGATAGAGTGATCGACCACGTAGCGGCCGAACAGCTTGAAATAGACGTATTCCTTAATTGATATAAATTTGGCCGTCTGCTTAAAAATGTCCTCATGTTCATGGCGGAGCCACATCAGCTTCGTCACAGGGGACATCGGGTGGATCGGCGTGCCGGTGCGCATGTAGAGCTCCATGCCGCCCATTTCCTTCTTCAGTCGGTTCGACCATGATGCACTGCGATTATCCGCCCAGGTGATACAGCGCGTTAGGGGCTTTCCATCGTCGTCGACGGCAATGACACTGTGCATGGCGGCACTGAAGGAGACGAATAGCAGCTGTGCCGGGTCGATGCCGCTCTGGTGCATCACGCTTTGGACTGCAGCAAGGACGGTTTGAAATATTTGCTCCGGGTCCTGCTCCGCGGTTGACGGAGTGGGGGTGAGCAGGGGATATTCGCCGCCGGCCTTGGTCACGACTTCACCGTTTTCTTTGAACAGAACGGCCTTGGTGCTGGTCGTTCCGATGTCTACACCGATCATGTAATGGAGCGTACTCACAAGACATACCTTCTTTCGTTCAAGGCCATACTAACGGCCCCTTTATACTTATATAATCCATAAACCGAATTTGTAATTGTGTATACTTGTCGACAATAAAAGGCGAAGCAAAGGTGGGCAGCCCGCCCATGAATGCTGTGTCGAGTCAGGCCCTATCCTTATCATCTCCGAGCCGCACACCGCTGCTCCGGAGGGGGAGAGGGAGGATGAACGGATCTACTCTCCTTCCGAGAAACTGAGATGCAGCGTCTCTCGGGAATCGTCAAAATACTGCTGTGCCGCGTTCTGAATCCGGACAGGATCCGAGGATTCCAGGTCGCGAATGAGCTGATGGTGCTTGCTTAGCACCGCTTCAATTCTGGATTTGCCTTCACTGAATACTTGCCGGGTGGTGATCAGAATGACGGTGATCACGATTTGGCGGATGCTGCGCCACAGATGAAGTATGCGCTTATGGTCGGCTTCGGCCACGATGCGCTCGTGAAAGGACAAGTCCTGGAGCGAGAACTCTTCCGGATCGCCATGCTTTGCGGCCAGCTCCATCCGGTCCACGATTTGCTTCAAATGCTGGATCAAGGCAGGCTGTGGCTTCGCAAACACATGGGTTTGCACGAAGCTTTCGATCAGGTAACGCACATCGTACAGCTCTTCGACTTCCTTGAGCGATAAGCCCATGACGACCGCGCCCATGCGCTCCAATTGGATCAACCCTTCACTGGACAGCGTTTTCAATGCTTCGCGTACCGGAGACCGGCTCGTTCCGAATTCACCTGCAATCCGGTTTTCCGACAGAATTTCTCCTTTCTTGATCGCGCCGCTAATGATTTGCAGACGCAATTCGTTGGCAATCGCTTCCCCGAGGGAAGCGCCCTGAAGCCAAGAGGCAGGATATTTCATACACTGATTCCCCTATCCGAGTATGTAATCTCATGATACTAAGTTGATAATGATTGTAACATACGGGATGTCTTGGTTCCATCAGCAAAGTGCCGCTGTGTCAGGCCTCAGAGCCGGTCATGCCAGGGAGAATTTACTCCGACTTTTCCACAGCATGGCCGCCGAATTCGTTGCGGAGCGCCGCAACTACCTTACCATGGAACGTATCGTCTTCCAGAGAGCGGTAGCGCATGAACAGCGACATCGCGATGACTGGGGCATTGGCCTGCAGATCAAGCGCCGTTTCGACGGTCCATTTTCCTTCGCCGGACGATTTCATGACCCCTTTGATGCTGTCCAGCTTCGGATCCTTGGAGAAAGCATTTTGCATCAGCTCCATCAGCCAGCCGCGAATAACGGAACCATTGGACCAGACGCGGGCCACATCCTCATAGCTATAATTGAACGCGCTTTTCTCCAGCACTTCGAAACCCTCAGCAATCGATTGCATCATGCCGTATTCAATACCGTTATGAACCATCTTCAGAAAATGTCCGCTGCCGATATCTCCGGCGTACAGGTATCCGTTCTCCACAGCCATGTCTTGAAATAGAGGCTCAATGCTGGCGAATACTTCGCGATTGCCGCCGATCATGAAGCAGCCGCCATGCTGGGCGCCTTCCATCCCGCCGGAGGTGCCTACATCAAAGTAATGGATGTCTTGCTCGGCCAGCCGTGCTGCGCGTGCAATCGAATCTTTATAGTGCGAGTTTCCGCCGTCGATGAGCATATCTCCTGGCTGAAGAAGCGGGGAGAGGGAATCAATAACCGAGTCCACAACGGCGCCGGCAGGCACCATCATCCATATGATGCGCGGGCTCTCCAGTCTGACTGTCATTTCTTCCAAAGCGTGCACCCCTTCAGCACCAAAGCCCGCTGCCAATTGGACTGAATCGGCGTTCAGGTCATAAGCGACCACTTGATGTTGATGATGCCGTAAATTTTGCACCAGATTAAGCCCCATTTTGCCGAGGCCGATCATCCCTATTTTCATATAAGTACAGCTCCTTTTAACAATGTATACTTGTATACAAGTATAATACCAATTATCATACTACTCTTAAATAAGTCATCTGTAAATAAGGGTCGTTCCGTCCGTGTCGTTTCATTAGGTTATCCCCATGTGGATAAATGCACTCCAAGTAAAAAAGAGTAGTTGTGGAAAACTTATACGGGGGCAAACGTGGAAGTTTGGTTTGACTTTTGGGCCAGGACGTGATTAAATGTATAAAGGCATTTTCTGTGAAGATGTAAATGATGTTCGAACATTGAAGATAGGACAGTACTTGAATCTGTCTATCAAAATGCGTCGCAAACCGGCGTTTATTTTTTGAATATGGCAAGTCAAAGATTTCTGTAAGGGGGTGCATTAAATCATGAGACCGACTTTTAAACCGAACGTGAGCAAGCGCAAGAAAGTACACGGCTTCCGTCAAAGAATGAGCACAAAGAACGGACGTAAGGTATTGGCCAGACGCCGTCTTAAAGGAAGAAAAGTATTGAGCGCTTAATACTGTCGCCACGAAGACCACCGAGGTGGTCTTTTTTTCGTAATAGGCTCCGATTATGTGTGTCCAGCAGGTCATGTGCCCGGAGCTGTCGGCAGCATAAGCTATAAATGGACCGCATTCGTGTGACATCTTGCGTTTAACTTGCTTGGGCATGACTATACTATATTAATATAGGAAGAGATGCCGGATGCAATGAGTGTAAAGACATGGATTAACGGCAGGCAGGGAGATACTCGTGCATAGAAAACTTCGATTACGAAACCGCGCTGACTTTAGCCGGGTATATCGCCACGGAAAGTCTTTCGCCAATCATCAGTTTGTAGTGTATTGGTCACGCAAAAAAGAGGTAGAGCAGTTTCGGGTAGGCGTGTCGTGCAGCAAAAAGATCGGCAATGCCGTTGTGCGCAACCGGATGCGTCGTCTCGTCAAGGAGATCGTCCGGCGGCACAAGGATGAGATTGCTGAGCATACGGATCTGATCTTTATTGTGCGCAAAGGCGCACTGGACAAGTCCTACCGGGAACTGGAGAAAAGCGTGCTGCATGTGCTGCGCAAATCATCTCTTTTGAAGGCGAAGAAGGGCTAGTGGGTTGTGTTTATTTGTTCATATAAATATGTTATGATTTACCGTGGAATGGCAATGGCGAAGAGAGGGGTTATGAAGTGTCGCAAATGATGACAAGACGAGGAAAATGGTTCCTCCTCACCGCTGTATTACTTGCAGTGGCCGTGATTTCAGGCTGTGCGACTGGCGAAGAGCAGATGCGTACGATTGAAGACCTGAAGAACGGGGGCTTTTGGCAAAGTAACGTAGTTTATTACTTCACACTGGCGCTTGATACATTTGCTCAATGGTTTGACGGTGAATATGGATTATCCGTACTGGTGATGGTGTTGATCGTCCGTACGTTAATATTGCCGTTAACGCTGAAGCAGGTTCGAAGCTCCAAGGCAATGCAGGCGATTCAACCTGAAATTCAGAAGGTTCGTGAGAAGTATAAGGATAATCCGGAAAAGATGCAGATGGAAACGATGAAGCTGTTCCAAGAGCACAAAGTCAACCCGATGGCTGGCTGTTTCCCGCTGCTGCTACAAATGCCGATATTTATCGCACTCTATCATTCGATTTACTATAACGGAGAATTGCGCGGCCATGAATTTTTGTGGATGCAGCTCGGACAGCCGGACAAGCTGTTCATCCTTCCGCTGCTCGCTGCAATAACGACGTATCTTCAGACCAAGATGATGATGAAGATGAATCCTTCGCCGCAGATGGGCATGATGCAGTTCATGCTGTTTGTGTACCCGATTCTGATCTTTGTCATGTCCTTTCAATTTCCTTCAGCACTTCCGCTGTACTGGTTCTACAGCAACCTGTATACGATCGTGCAGAACTACTTCTTGTACCGCAACAATGACACGGCCGCTGTTCAGGCTAACGTAGCCGCTAGCACTAGCGCGAGTCAAGGTCAGAGAAAAGGAAACAAAAGTAGGAAAAAAGGTTCGAAAGGAGCCAAGAAGTCGAAATGAGCAAGATCGTCGCAACAGGAAAAACCATTGAAGATGCTGTCGCACAAGGGCTTGCCAAGTGGGGCGTAAGTCGGGACCGCGTGTCGGTTCAAGTATTGAGTCAGCCGTCAAGAGGATTCCTGGGCCTGTTCGGGGTCAAGGAAGCGAAAGTGGAACTTGAGCTCCTGCCTGAACGAGCTGGCGGCGAATTGCAATCTGAGACTCCGCTCGCGAAGCAGGAGGTATCGATCAAAGCAAACCAGACGGAAACGGCAGCGACCGTATCCATGCCGGCTGAAGAAGCTGTCGAATCGACGCCTGCGGACGTGAATTCCACTGGCCATGAAGGCAAAGACCCATATCACGAAGCGATTTCCTTTCTACAGGAAACCGGCCGTGCTATGGGGATTGAAGTAACGATTGAAATGGAGAAGGGTAAGGATTACACCACCCTTCATATATCAGGTTCAGGCCTGGGCTTGATGATTGGACGCCGGGGGCAGACGCTTGATGCGCTTCAATATTTAGCCAACATTGTGGCGAACCGGTATTCCGACAGCTATTTGCGCATTGTGCTGGACGCGGAGAATTTCCGCGAACGGCGCAAGAAGACGCTGGAGGATCTTGCCGACCGTCTGGCCGCACGCGTGCTGAAGACGCGCAAGGAGATCGTGCTCGAGCCGATGTCGGCGCCGGAGCGCAAGGTCATTCACGCCAGGCTTCAGGCCAAGGGCGGCGTGAAGACGTACAGCAAGGGCGATGAACCGAACCGGCGCGTTGTCATTACACCGAAGATGTAGCATTAGAGTTGAACAGAGCCGTATATCGTACAATGACTCCTTAGGATGACAGGGAGTCATTGTTTTTTAGAGATGGGATTTTGGATGATCCTGTGAATATAGAGAAACGTATAAGTTTCAAGCTTGCTTGCTTAGTGAAGGACAGAAAGAGGTGACAGGTTGTGTATAGTGATACAATTGCTGCGATTTCCACAGCGGTAGGTGAGGGTGGAATCGCGATCATTCGGGTTAGCGGACCGGATTCGATCAAGGAAGTTGAGAACATATTCAAGAGCAAGATCCGCTTAAGCGAAGCGGCTTCCCATACGGTGCATTACGGACATATCATCGACCCGAGAACGAAGGAAAACCTGGAGGAAGTGCTGGTGACGGTGATGCGGGCACCGCGTTCTTTTACAACAGAGGATGTAGTCGAAATCAGCGCCCATGGCGGGGTCATTTCGGTTAAGCGGGTAATGGACATTCTGCTTCAGCAGCAAGTGCGGCTTGCAGAGCCTGGGGAGTTCACCAAACGGGCCTTCTTGAATGGGCGGATTGACCTGTCGCAGGCTGAGGCTGTCATTGACCTCATTCGTTCGAAATCGGACCGAGCGTTCTCGGTGGCATTGAAGCAGGTCGAAGGCACCCTGTCCCGCAAAATTAAAGATCTCCGCCATACACTGGTGGAGACACTGGCCCACATAGAGGTTAACATCGATTATCCGGAACATGATGTGGAGTCCCTGACTGCTGACTTTATTAAGGAAAAAAGCCGGCTGGTTATGGATGAAATCGACAAGCTGCTGAAGACGGCGGAGGAAGGCAAAATTCTGCGCGAAGGGATCACCACCGCGATTGTCGGGCGTCCGAACGTCGGCAAATCGTCGCTGCTCAACACGCTTGCCCATGATAACAAGGCGATTGTGACCGATATTCCAGGGACAACCCGGGATGTTATTGAGGAATTTGTCACAATTAACAATATCCCGTTGAAGCTGCTCGACACGGCCGGAATCCGGGAAACGATGGACGTAGTTGAGCAGATTGGGGTAGAGCGCTCGAAGCATGCGGTCAATGAAGCGGATCTGATTCTGCTGGTGCTGAACGCCAGTGAGCCGCTGCATCCGGATGAACTGGAATTGATGGAACAAATACGCGGTAGACAATGCATTGTGATTATGAATAAAATGGACTTACCGACACAATTGGATATGGAGATTCTGCATCGATATTATCCACCTGAACTGATCGTTCCGATGTCTGTTATAGCACAGGAAGGCATTGATAAGTTGGAGGAGGCCATCTCGAATCTGTTCTTCAGCGGACGGATTGAGGGCGGAGATTTGACCTATGTCAGCAATGTGCGGCATATTGCTCTTTTGAAGAAAGCGAAGGCGTCGCTTGAAGATGCTTATGAAGCTGCAGAGCAGCTTATACCGATTGATATGATCCAGATCGATGTTCGTCTGGCTTGGGAGCAGCTGGGTGAGATTCTGGGCGAGGCGGTCGGCGATTCGCTCATTGACCAGATTTTCTCACAATTCTGCCTGGGCAAATAAGGCGTGCATAATATCTGTACTTGCCGTTGTTGTCGATTCGTAGCTAAGGTTGTCAATTAGGCGGCACTTCCCGGCAGGCTCGCCTGAGAAGCGGGTCTGCCTTGGAGTGTTTGCCTTCAGGATATAGATCGTTCGTCTCTATATATTCACAAATATGAACAACAAGGAGGGTTTGCCATGAGTTACATGGGAGGCACCTATGACGTGATCGTTGTTGGTGCGGGTCATGCCGGCTGTGAGGCTGCACTTGCAGCAGCTCGGATGGGGTCGGAGACATTGATGATTACGATTAACCTGGATATGGTTGCTTTTATGCCTTGTAACCCGTCCATCGGAGGACCTGCCAAAGGTCATGTGGTGCGCGAAATTGATGCACTGGGCGGGGAAATGGGCCGCAATATCGATAAAACCTTCATTCAAATGCGGATGCTGAATACAGGGAAGGGGCCTGCGGTTCACGCGCTGCGTGCCCAAGCTGACAAATTCCAGTATCAGCACACGATGAAGGAAACGCTGGAGAAGGAAGAGAAGCTGACGCTGCGTCAAGGCATGGTCGATCAGTTGATCGTCGAGGACGGCGTCTGTGTTGGGGTTGTGACGCAGACGGGCACGGAATACCGGGCGAAAGCGGTTGTGCTCACAACAGGCACCTATCTGCGTGGAAAAGTGATCATGGGCGAGCTGATGTACGAGAGCGGACCGAACAATCAGCAGCCGTCGGTGAAGCTGGCGGAGAATCTGCGTGAGCTTGGATTTGATCTCGTCCGCTTCAAAACCGGCACACCTCCGCGTGTGCATAAGGACACGATTGATTTTTCGAAGACGGAAATTCAGCCTGGGGATGAAAAGCCGAAATTCTTCTCGTATGAGACGAAGTCCTCGGATAATGAACAGCTGCCATGCTGGCTGACGTATACGTCTGTGGATACACATCAAATTATTAACGATAATCTCCATCGCGCACCGATGTTCTCGGGGGTAATTGAAGGCACCGGTCCTCGCTATTGCCCGTCGATTGAGGATAAAATTGTTCGTTTCGCAGATAAGCCAAAACATCAAATATTCCTGGAGCCAGAAGGCAAAAATACAAAGGAATATTATGTGCAAGGCCTTTCCACCAGTCTGCCAGAGGATGTGCAGCTGGCGGTGCTGCGCTCCATTCCTGGAATGGAGAAAGTGGAAATGATGCGCAACGGCTATGCCATTGAGTATGATGCAATTGTTCCAACCCAGCTGTGGCCTTCGCTGGAGACCAAGAAATTGCCTGGCCTGTTCACGGCGGGGCAAATTAACGGAACCTCCGGTTATGAGGAAGCAGCAGGGCAAGGGATCATGGCTGGCATTAATGCGGCACGCAAAGTGCAAGGCAAAGAGCCGGTCATTCTGGATCGTTCGCAGGGCTATATCGGCGTATTGATTGATGATCTGGTTACAAAGGGCACGAATGAGCCTTATCGCTTGCTGACCTCGCGTGCGGAATATCGCCTGTTGCTTCGCCATGACAATGCCGATCTGCGCCTGACCGAAATCGGTCATGAGATCGGCCTGATCTCGGAAGAGCGCTATGCGCAGTTCCTTCGTAAGAAAGAGCTGGTCGAGCAAGAGATCGAACGTCTGCGTCAAGCGAAGGTGAAGCCGGTTGAGGTGAACCCGATGCTGGAGGCTGCCGGTTCGGCCCCTATCCAGGATGGAAGCACGCTGCTGACGATTCTGCGCCGTCCGGAAGTGACGTTTGCCATGATTGAGCAATTGTCGCCATCTCCGTTTGATCTGGATGAAGAAATGAAGGAGCAAGTGGAGATCCAAATCAAATATGCCGGTTATATTGAGAAACAGCTTGGGCATGTGGAACGTCTGCAAAAAATGGAGAAGAAACGGATTCCGGAGGATATCAACTATGATGATGTTCATGGTCTGGCGATGGAAGCACGGCAGAAGCTGAACAGAATCCGTCCGATTTCCATCGGGCAGGCGTCTCGGATCAGCGGCGTTACACCAGCTGACATTTCGATACTTCTGGTGTACCTGGAGCATTACAACCGGGTGACCGCGGCGAAAGGATAAGGTATGGACGTGATTCAGAAGGATTTTGCAGAACGGCTGCAGGAGCATGGTATTCATGTCGATCAGAAGCAGCTGGATCAGTTTGAGACGTATTACGAGACGCTGGTAGAGTGGAATGAAAAAATGAACCTGACAGGTATTACCGAGCGGGATCAGGTGTATACGAAGCATTTTTATGATTCAGTGACACTTGCGTTTTATGTAGATATGTCGCAGGTCGGCACCTTGGCTGATATTGGCTCCGGCGCTGGCTTCCCGGGCATTCCGCTTAAGATCTGCTTTCCACATATCAAGCTGACGATTGTAGATTCGCTGAACAAGCGGATTAATTTCCTCAAGTTTGTGGTGGATACGCTTGGCCTATCGGATGTGGAGCTAATTCATGGCCGGGCGGAGGAAGTTGCCCGCAAGCGCGAATACCGTGATCATTTCGATCTGGTGACGGCAAGAGCGGTTGCCCGGATGGCGCTGCTGAATGAATTTTGTCTTCCATTCACGAAGGTAGGCGGCCAATTCGCTGCCATGAAAGGGAGCAATCCGGCTGAGGAAATTGAAGAGTCGAAGCGCAGCTTGAAAGAGCTGCGGGGGAGACTTGATCAGGTTCATTCGTTCTCATTGCCGATTGAGCAGTCTGATCGTCATATCGTCGTAGTCGACAAGGTGGGAAGTACGCCAGGCAAATATCCACGCAAGCCGGGGATGGCGGCTAAGTCGCCTCTGGTGTAGAACACATTGGTGCAGCAATAGGATGCCGGTGGAGTGAAATGGGCAAGGTGGGTGGCATGCTAACATCATTATTTGTTGGGTGAAAATGCGACCTGGTTCATTTTTCTTCTATTATATAGGTGGTAAGAGCAACAATGTGATCGATAGAACTTACCAGATGATTCGATACGGTGGAGAGGGGATGTTTCACGTGGAACATTCCCTCTCCTTTTCTATGGAAACTTGAGGCAATTATATTCTGTACTTGTTATGAAGAGTAGGGACACGAAAATCGAGCAAAAAAGGTTAATTTGAAGAATAGAGTTATAGAACAAAAAGTGGTAGAATAGAGACAAGCATACTGTAAGAGTCCGGTTTATTTACCGGCTTTTTAGAGAACAACGCCTTGTCATGTATTTGCACAGTAGACAAACTGCATGTGAAGGTTGTTTTTCTTGTGGTATCAGATCGTGATCCAGCTGTATGCATTCATTTTCTGATATCTCGATCAGGTTATAAGACCATCCACATCATGATTGATCCTATTCTCTATCGTGTCGACAGCGACGATGACAGATGAACGCAGGGTTAATGTGAAGGAGTTAGTTTTTGCAGGGATATGCCTGGCTGCTTTCGTTGTACATACAAGCTGCCCTGAATACGGTGGATTCTGTATTCTGCCGTTCAAGAGAGAGAGTGGGCGGGCGACAGCATCCATGCTGATCTGAGTGTTCTCAGATCGGGAACCCAAGCCGGGACATGATCCATGCTATCATGAAATTAGGTGGTAATATACGGAATGAAAGAACAATTTTCGAAGTTGTTTGGATTGGCGGCGGAACGAAATCAGGGAGATGAAGTAAAGCATATTCCGGTACATGAGGTCGTCAGCAGCCCTTATCAACCACGGACCATATTTGATGATGACAAAATCGATGAGCTGCTGCAAACGATCAAGACACATGGTGTGATTCAGCCGATTGTGGTCAGGGTTCGCAATGGCGGCTACGAGATTATCGCCGGGGAGCGCCGCTGGCGAGCTGTCAAGAAGCTGGGACTCGATACGATTCCGGCTATCATTCGTGAGTTTAATGATTCGCAGGCGGCTTCGATTGCACTCATTGAGAACTTGCAGCGTGAAGGACTGACATCGATTGAAGAGGCTGTCGCTTATCAGAAGTTAATTGATCTGCATCAATTGACTCAGGAGAGTCTGGCACAGCGGCTTGGCAAGAGCCAGTCCACGATTGCGAACAAGATCCGGTTGCTGCAGCTGCCGGAACAAGTGAAGACAGCGCTCATGGAACGGAAAATTACGGAGCGTCATGCTCGTGCATTGCTGTCCCTGGATAATGAGGAGACCCAGCTCAAAGTGCTGGATGAGATTATTGCCAAGGAACTAAATGTGAAGCAGACGGAAGCGCGGATTGCCTTCTATAAAGAAGTCTCCACCGTGAAAAAATCTAAACGCATCTCTTACAGTAAGGACGTTCGTCTTGCACTGAATACGATCCGTCAATCCATTGACATGGTATCGGGCTCGGGGATGGCTATCAAGACAACCGAGAACGACCATGAGGATCATTACGAGATTGTGATTAAAATACCTAAACGATAAGATTAAGCGTGAAAGCGGTATTCTTCGTGCCGCTTTTTCTTTTGATCAGGAATACGGGATTGTTCCTGGATCGGTCGAGGCTGCTTACTGACGGGTATCTATTGGGGCAGAGGGGACTTATGGCCATGTGTTTAGGCGGATTCAAGAACGCTGCGCCTCATACCAAGGTAGGGTAGCCATAACGGTGAACGGAACATTTATATTTGTGAGGCCCCAGCGGCTGACTGTGGATTTGTTAGCATAATCTACCTCGATAGAGGTTTTCTTTTATTTATATTCAGACTGACTGAATGAACATCATTGCGTCATACTTACTAGAGTCTACCTACATTGAGGTGAAATGAGTGTCAAAAATTATTGCCATAGCAAATCAAAAAGGCGGTGTCGGCAAAACGACGACGTCCGTCAATCTGGGGGCTGGACTGGCTTCGCTAGGCAAACGGGTGCTGCTCGTGGATATCGATCCTCAGGGCAATACAACGAGCGGGGTAGGGATCAATAAAGCCGATGTCTCGAACTGTATATATGATGTCATTATCAATGAAGTGCATCCGAAGGATGCAATTTGTGGAACCGTCGTTGAAGGCCTGGACATCATTCCGGCTACGATTCAGCTGGCAGGGGCGGAGATTGAACTTGTACCAACCATCTCTCGCGAAGTTCGCTTGAAGAAATCACTCCAGCTCATTAAGTCATCCTATGATTACATTTTGATTGATTGCCCGCCTTCACTTGGAATCCTAACGATTAATTCCTTGACGGCTGCAGATTCGGTCATCATTCCAATCCAGTGTGAATATTACGCGCTGGAGGGACTCAGTCAGCTGCTGAATACGGTCCGCCTGGTTCAGAAGCACCTGAACACTTCGCTTAAGATTGAAGGTGTTCTGCTCACAATGCTGGATGCAAGAACGAATCTTGGCATTCAAGTAATCGAAGAAGTGAAGAAGTATTTTCAGGAGAAAGTATATAAGACCATCATCCCTAGAAATGTTCGGTTAAGTGAAGCACCGTCCCACGGACAGTCGATCATCACCTATGATCCGCGTTCTAAGGGTGCGGAAGTATACTTGGAGCTGGCAAAGGAAGTGATCTCTTATGAGTAAACGATTGGGAAAAGGATTGGATGCACTTATTCCTTCTTTGTCGATTAACGAGGATGACAAGGTCGTGGAAATTCCGCTAAGTCAATTGCGTGCGAACCCGTATCAGCCTCGTAAAAATTTTAACGAGGAAGCCATTCAGGAGTTAGCGGAGTCCATTCGTCAGCATGGTGTCATTCAGCCGATTATCGTGCGCAGCGTTCTGAAGGGCTATGAGATTATTGCCGGGGAACGTCGTTTCAGAGCATCTCAATATTGCGGTAAAGCTACGATTCCAGCGGTTGTTCGTTCTTTCAGCGACCAGCAAGTCATGGAAATCGCTCTGATCGAAAACTTGCAGCGTGAAAATCTGAATGCCATTGAAATCGCTGTTGCGTATCAAGGACTGATGGAACAATTTTCCTTGACCCAGGAAGAGCTGTCGCTGAAGGTAGGGAAGTCGCGTTCACATATCGCTAACTTTTTAAGGTTGCTGTCATTGCCGGAGGAAGTCAAAGAAAATGTTTCACGTGGAACATTGTCCATGGGACATGCCCGGGCAATTGTTGGCTTGAAGGACCCGGCACTTGTGAAACAATTGGCGAAGCAATGTGTGGAACAGGAGTGGAGCGTTCGCGAGCTTGAAGAAGCGGTGAAGAATCTGGATCGCAAGCCGGAAGAGAAGACGAAGGTCAAAACGAAGAAAAAAGATCCGTACATTGACCACCTGGAGGAAAGCCTGCGGGAACGATTCAAAACCACGGTCAAAATCAAGCACAACAAGGATAAAGGAAAAATTGAATTGAACTACTACAGCAAGCAGGATTTAGAACGGTTGTTGGAATTGCTGCAGTAGGTTGAGTATGAGGCGAGCTCGGATATCGAGTCCGGGTTCGTATGTTGGATGTCGAGTTCGTGTTCATAGGTGTGGAACTATAACGACCTATTGTGGTGATATAAGTGGGTCGAATAAGCTCGAAGGCAAAATGAAATGATGATATCGATGGAGTCACTGTTGCGTCACTGTGAATATTCATCAGCTATAGTGCTGTTTTATCATTATAAAATCAAAGACATGTCGGTAATTCCTGCGGGAAGGGTAAGGGATGTCTTTCTTAAACTGAGGGAGAGACGATATGGATACTATCGTTTATCTGGATCATGCAGCTACCTCGTGGCCCAAGCCGCCTGAGGTGATGGAGGCGATGAGGCTTGCGATGGAGGAGGCGGCAGCCAATCCGGGGCGAGGCAGTCACCGAATGGCTGTGAAGGCCTCCAGGGTTCTATATGAGACACGAAAGTCGTTGGCCCAGTTGTTCGGTGTGAACAACCCGAATGACATTGCACTGACTTCCAATACAACCGAAGCGTTGAATTTGGCGCTTAAAGGCTATTTACGGCAAGGAGATCATGTGATCGCGACGATGATCGAGCATAACTCGGTCCGGCGTCCGCTTGAATACTTGAGAAGGACGAGGGGAGTCGAGGTTGATTATATTCCGGTGGATGAAGAGGGTCACCTGGACATGAACCGGATGAAGGAAGCTTTTCGCCGTAATACGAGAATGGTCGTGTGCAGTCACAGCTCCAATCTGCTTGGCTCCATCCTTCCAGTGGCTGAGATTGGGGAACTCGCCAAACGTCATGGCGCTGTATTGCTTGTAGATGCAGCGCAAAGTGCAGGCATGCTGGATATCCGGGTGCAGGAGATGAATATTAGCCTGCTGGCCTTCCCGGGGCATAAAGGATTGCTTGGCCCGCAGGGGACAGGGGGGCTATACATCGCTCCGGATGTGGAGCTTGAGCCTTTGCTGCATGGCGGCACCGGAAGTCAGTCGGAATCGATAGACCAACCTTCAGTTCGGCCGGATCGTTATGAAGCGGGTACGCCGAATACGATAGGATATGCCGGATTACAGGCCGGGATAAAAAAAGTGCTGGAGTTGACGCCGTCTGCGATATATCATCATGAGTGGGAGCTTACGCAGTATGCGATGGAGGCGATGCTTCATCTTCGCGGCGTTCGTGTGCTCGGTCCCCGGTTAGGAGAGGCACGAACAGGCATCGTTGCTTTGACATCGGACAGGCTAGGGGCGTCGGAACTTGCGTTCCGTCTGGACCGGGAGTATGGTATCGCCGTGCGTTCCGGTTACCACTGTACTCCGCTCGGACATATGGCCGCTGGTACAGAACAGACCGGAGCGGTAAGAGCAAGTGTGGGCTACTCAACGACGAAAGAGGATGTGGATCGCCTGATCATGGCGATGTCGGAAATTCATGGCTGAAGAGACAGGTCAAGATGAAGAAGAGAAAGGAAGAAAGCATGGCAGAGTTGAATGAATTGATCATGGAGCAGCTGCATTGGTTTGTCGTCGTAATGGTCATGATCATCTTGATCTTATGGATTACAGTGATGGTTCAAGGCTTTAAGCTGAGGAAAATGAGACGTCGGTATGAGGCCATGATGGCCGGCAGCGGTGTGGAAGACCTGGAGTCGCTGCTTGTTAACTTGAAGATCCAGGTTGATCAGGCTGAAGAGAGTCAGAATCGGCATCAGACCATGCTGGAATCTATCACCAAAGAATTGAAAGGGATGAAATCGAAGGTTGGCATCATTCGCTATAATGCTTTTGGCGAGCGTGGCAACGATATGAGCTTCTCCCTGGCTATACTCAGTGAGCATGAGGATGGCGTTGTCTTAACCGGTTTGCATAACCGGGAGAGCTCTTATGTGTACGCGAAGCCTGTGGAAAAAGGGGAGTCCAAGTATCCGTTGTCTCCGGAGGAGAAAGAGGCTGTCAATCTTGCGCGGCAAGACGGATAGAGCGGCTCCACTCCTTAATCCCTGTAAAGACACAATCGGAAATGATTTCCGACAGACGCATGACCAAACTTAACCGTGTGTTCTGCAGCACGAAGTATTCCATAAAGCCGCCTACGTTGACAATTCCCGTAACATGGATGTCGCCGACAGGCGGTAATTCTTTATGTACACCTGCTCCTGGCTTCAGCGGGCCGTCAGAGATTTGAATGGAGCCTACGCTGGAGGATTGTCCAAGACATGCGTCAATGCCGATGATAAACGGATTATCAAATCTGGTATAAATAGAGTTCAAGGTGTCCTCAAGATTCATGGCATGGACCGGTTCATCCAGTGTGCCGTAAAGATGGAACATGGAAGTTTGATAGCGGGCGAGAGAGGTTCCAACCAGGGGGCCAAGACAATCTCCTGTTGACCGGTCCGTCCCGATGCACACAATGACCAGAGGGCGATGCTGAACGCCGGCTGCGGATAAATGAAGCAGCAAACGATGAATAAGGGCTGAATGGATTTCCGGATCGGTATGTGGTAATTTTAAACTTGAAGTCTCCGCGCGAGACGTTATCTTGGATAACCGGTTCATAGAATCTTCCTTTCATCTGCTTTTGGTAGTATCAGTATATGGATGAAAGATTGTTTTTATACTTTGGGAATTAAAATGAAATGAAAAGTCGATTCTTCCTGATCATAAGACGGAAGGAGAGACATACATAAGGCATTCTCATCCTGTATAATCAGGCTGATTGCTTCGGGTAGCGATGGCATGATTAGGGCATAGTGAAGAGGATGGAAACATGGAGGGATGACATAGTGGAAGGTGCGATGCTGATCGCTTTTGATTCCACTCAGCAGGCGCTGCGAGCAGAGATGCTGCTGGAGTATGCAGACATAGAGATTGACCTGTTTCCTACACCGAAAGAGATTACAGCAGGCTGCGCATTGTCGATTCAATTTCCGCCAGAGGCGTTAAATGATGTACAGGACATCATTGTTCATGAACAGGTGGAGATACGCGGCATTTTCAAACTGAATGAAGATCAGTTATATGTCGGTATCGACGAGTAGGAGGAGTAGACATGCGCCAGGGTATCGATTTATATATGTTGGCTAGCCTCGAGAGCGACCTTCGGGATGAGACCGACAAGTGGAAAACCATGGTGTGGAATTGGTTCACGAATGAGGCGATGTGGATGGACGTCCTGTTATCTGTCATCCGGGTGGTCCTCATCTTTCTGCTCACGCGCGTTGTAATTCGAATTGTGTGCAGGATGATAGACAACTTTATGGTGCGGCAGGAGAGAAGCCGGATACATGTCAATGCCAGACGTTTTGTCACTGTTGGGGAACTGCTCAAGAATGGAACGGCGATCGTCTGCAATTTTATAATGATTCTGATCATCCTGGCAGAGTTCAATTTCAAGCTGGGGCCGCTGCTGGCTGGAGCGGGTGTGCTTGGCCTGGCTATCGGGTTTGGCGCACAGAGCCTGGTGAAGGACGTGATCACCGGATTCTTCATTATATTCGAGGATCAATTTGCAGTCGGTGACGTGATCAAAATCGGGGAGTATCGAGGCACGGTAGAGATGATCGGACTGCGGACAACACGGGTGAAGGGCTTGAATGGAGAGACCTATATCATCCCCAATGGAATGATTACAAGTGTTACGAACTATTCCCTCTCCAATTCACTGGCTGTTGTGGATCTGCCGATGAAGAATGAGCAGCAGGTGAAAGACACCATCTCGATGATTCAGGAGGCGCTGCAAGGGCTTCAGGAACGCTGCCCTGAACTGCATAAGGAACCGGACATCCTCGGCATTCAAGCGCTCGGTACCGCAGAGTATACGATCCGGATTGTGGCCGAATGCAGCCCGAATGCCCGGGATCTCGTCGAGCGCCAAATCTATATGGAGCTTAAACAGGCATTGGAGGATCAACAGCGAGAAGAGTCTGCCTCTGATGCATAAGTTGGGCGTCACCGCGGCTGTATGTTATATAATAGAGATAGATAGAGATCATAGAAGTAGAATATAAAGGAGCTTGGAGCTATGGAGCGCAAGGTATTTCAATTGGGGGATATCGTTCAGATGAAAAAGCCGCATCCTTGCGGCAATAATGAAATGGAAATTATTAGGATGGGAATGGACATTCGTATCAAATGCACGAAATGCCAGCACAGTGTGCTGATCCCGCGCGCCAAATTTGAGAAGAATATGAAGAAGGTCATTCGCTCTGCCGCCAGCGCTGAGGGGGAAGGGGAGCAGTGAGAGCTACGCCTGACGCATAATAGGACTATGCATAAAGGAAAGTATAAATTTAAAATTAGCACAAAATCAGGATAAGTTTACACCACAATTCGAGACAAGCCTATTGACCTAATCAAGTCCTCATGGTATAATAAATCTTGCTGTGGAAAGGTACCCAAGAGGTCCAAGGGGGCTGACTCGAAATCAGCTAGGCGTCGCAAGGCGTGCGTGGGTTCGAATCCCACCCTTTCCGCATTCCCGTTAACATATTCGCTGAAGCGGTTTATGTACAACCTCATACATAGTTAGCGTGCTTTTGAATGATAATCAGCAGCTAACATCTTAGAGATTAGATACTCTTCACGATCAAGTGAAGGGTATTTTTTGATATTGTAGAGCACATAATTTGGGGTTGGAGCGTCTTCCTCCGCGAAGGTCTCGACCTCTGTACCTGAGCAGGAGAGGGCAGGAATTCTTCTCTATGCTCATATTCGGTTGCTGCAGATCAAAAAAAAGGAAGGACCCTTCTAGGTCCTTCCACTGGTTAGGCGGTGCTTGTGAATTGGAATTCTGGCATTCTACACGGAGTAGCAAACTACGGCAACTGCCTGGCTTTACCTAACGGAGAAGCTGCTGCTAGTTCCCTTGCGCTTGCATGAAGTGCAAAATCAGATATCCTATGCGTCGTTCAGCTGTTACGTTCAACGGAACCACACCTCTCTCATGCACCGCCTGATGTTATCATGTGCAATCGCTGGCTTTTTATGCGTGGTCATGGAACAGGTTTATTTTGGCTGGACCCGCCTCTTGTTGACCCATACCCGATCATCATTGGTGTTCTCGGGAAAGGTGTCTCCGCGTTTGAGCTTGATCTGCTGTGGATCCTCGATCCCCATCACGCGGTCACGTACGCCGGATTCGATGTATACGCCGTCATTGGGAGCTGTATCCCCGGCATGGAACTCGCTTTGTTCTCCCATATCCGTCACCATCCTTCTATATAGTTGTAGTGCATTAATTATCGTTCTCCAAAATCAATCGCTTCATGGCAGGGAAAGAGCGCCAGCACTTGCATCCGATCATCCGTTCTGCTATAGTATATTGGTGCGAGTTAGGCTCGCTCCTTGCTCTCAACATGGGATTGAGGGCCGAAGTCCATAAGGAGGTGAAAGATATGCGCAAATATGAAGTGATGTACATTATTCGTCCTGACATTGAACAAGAAGCTGTTCAAGCTGCAGTCGAAAAATTCCAAGGCATCATCTCCAACGGCGGAGAAATTACAAAGCATGATGTAATGGGTAAACGCCGTCTTGCGTATGAGATCAAGAAATTCCGTGATGGTGTTTATGTTCTGGTTAACTTCAGTGCAACTCCAGAAGTTGTAGCCGAACTTGAGCGCCTGATGAAAATTTCTGACGAAGTTATTCGTTATCTCATCACGAACGACGTTGCTTAATACGTGAAACGACCAGACTTTGTAATTGATTCGTTCTAGGGAGGGGATTGGATTGTTGAACCGCGTCATTTTAATTGGCCGACTGACTCGGGATCCCGAGCTGAGATATACTCCTTCAGGTGTTGCTGTCACACAATTCACACTGGCTGTAGATCGTCCGTTCACCGCACAAGGCGGAGAGCGTGAGGCGGATTTTATTCCAATCGTGACCTGGAGGCAGCTGGCGGAGACTTGCGCGAACTACTTGCGCAAAGGCCGTCTAACAGCTGTGGAAGGGCGCATTCAGGTGCGGAACTACGAGAACAACGAAGGTAAGCGTGTATACGTTACTGAAGTTATTGCGGACAATGTTCGTTTCTTGGAGTCCAACCGTGACAACAACGGAGGTGCTGCACCTCGTGAGGAATCACCATTCGGCGGCGGAAGCGGCGGTGGAAACCGCGGCAATAGCAGCGGTTATTCGCGCAACAATCAGGATCCTTTCTCCGACGAAGGAAAACCGATTGACATATCGGATGATGATTTGCCATTTTAATACGGAAAGGACTGACAAAGCATGGCTTTTAAACAAAGAGAAGGCGGAGACAACGACAAAAGACCGGCTCGCCGTGGCGGCCGCAACAAACGTCGTAAAGTATGTTTCTTCACTGTGAACAAAATTACTCACATTGACTATAAAGATACAGATCTGCTCAAGAAATTCATCAGCGAGCGCGGTAAAATCCTGCCTCGCCGTGTAACGGGCACAAGCGCGAAGTATCAACGCGCGCTGACGATTGCGATCAAACGCTCCCGTCAAATTGCATTGCTTCCATACACAACAGAATAATCTGTTGAGGGAATAAGCGGTCCAGCCGAACAAGGCGGGGCCGCTTTTTTATGTACTGTTTTGTTCCTTCCAGATAGGTGTAAGACTGCGTTTACGATTGCAGATCGAGCAGCTGCGCTGGAGCGGAACGGTTTCAAGATAAGAAGAGGTTACACTGTGTCCGCTGTCAGGACATTGTCTCCTGAGCGCGTACACTGAAAGAAGCAATATGTCATATTAATTGCAAGGTTGGAGTAACGCTTGAAAGTTTTAAAGCCCTGAAATAATGTCTTTTTATAATGGACAGTGTCTATTATAGAAAATACATATGCAATATAGGGAAATGGGGGTCATCTCCGTGCAAAGCCTGCTTAAACGGTTGAATCAAGCCATCCTTCGAAAAAATTCCTTCTATTATATATAGGCGAGTTTACAGCTCTCCTGAAAACTGAAATTTATTTATCTTAAATTACTTTCATTACATCGCCAACGGGGCTAAGAAATTAGGCAGGAAGCAAGGAGCGCTTCCGCCAGCAAGGACATGTCTTTTCAACATAAACATCGGTCCTATTACAAAGCGGTCTTCACTGAGAACGCGAAGCATACGTCCCCGTCGGGGAGCTTGCAGATGCGGACCAGTACACGGTGATGTCCACTCAGAGGAAACAAACGTACATGAGATGGTAGATGATAAATCTTGTATGGTCATGCATAATCCTCCTGCCCATTCCAAAGGCTAAAGGAAAAAGGAGGAATCCCCATGTGCAGACGTTACTCCTTGTCGGCAGGGCTCGACGAGGTCAGTGAACATTTTGGAATAAGCCGGGTCAAGTATTATTATAAAAGCCGTTACAACATCAGTCCGACACAGACGGTTCCGATAGTGCTGCAGGAGCAGGAGGAGCGGACGCTCGACGAATACCGCTGGGGGCTGGTGCCGTATTGGGGAAAAGATGCGGTCAATGCGAATTTGCACACCGTGCATCAGAACCCGACCTACCGGAAAGCGATAGACACAAGACGCTGTATCATTCCGTGTAACGGATTGTATTATTGGCGGACAGTAGGCAAGAAAAGCTATGCGGTTCGCACGGTCATCGGTGCCCAGGAGCTTTTTGGCATTGCGGGACTGTATGAGACCTGGCGGGACGCGCAGGGAAATGAGATGCGTACCTGTACGCTGCTGATGGCGGAAGCGAATGTGACCATTCGGGAATTTGATACGCGGATGCCGGCGATATTGACGAAGGATGATATTGATCACTGGCTTGACCCCGAGCGAAAGGGCATATACGCGATCGAGCCGTTGCTGCGCACTTATCATGGGCCTATGCGAGTATATCCGGTCACACCGCTCATTGCGGATGACAAGCATGACCATCAGCAGTGCATTGAGGAAATGGACTTGAAGCAAGCCTGGGTGAAACACGTCTAGTACGCGATCAAGCATGATCGAGCGACAGGGGTGGATCCGTGACATATGAAGCTCCGAACCATGCAAACGGGTAAGACGGGTAAGAGAACGAGAACGATCCGGCCTAAGGGCCGGATTTTTTATGTTGGATGGAATCTCGCAGCACATTGGGGTTATAATTTCTGCCACGGGTCACAACGGCCAATAATTCCGATTTTTCCGCTAGGTTAAAAGAACAGGTGGGCTTTTTACTAGGGTTGTCTAGGAATGAAGGGGCATCTTGCAATATTATATGTGTAATTATAAATGACATAAACATAACGTTAAAATCGCCATATATTAGAATTTGAGGTTTACTATTGACGGATTAAGGGGTTTTACGTAACATAAGTTTACATCGGTTGCATGCTGATTGCTGCAGTACAGTTAGAAAATGTTAAATGGAGGTTGATATTGTATACATTTTAAGTAAACTTAGGATTAACGATGCAGCAAACCAATTCATTAACCTCTTTTGGACCGCGAAAAACATGTTTTTTTTAAAAATTGCAAAAAAGTAATTGACGTTACCTAATTTTACACGTATCATAACATTAATTTTATAGGCACCAGGTTGCTAGAGACTTTGGCACTAATTGACCAATGGTATATTTTCTGTAAGTCTTTCACTATTTTCTCAACAAGATTCGACAGCTATGAACCCATTCCCGAAATTATTCAAGGATGATTTCAATATTCGTCCTGATAATTTATAGCATTATCATTATTTAGAAGGAGGATTAGCATGAAAAAGAAAATGTCGTTACTGCTTGTGATCATGCTCATGACGGTTACGTTCCTGGCAGCATGCTCCGGCGGTGGTCAGACAGCAGAACAGCCAAGTCAAGGGGAGCAAACAGAACAAACTGAAGGCAACGGCGAAAACACAGAAACGCCGGCAGCTGAAGAAGGAGTTGAAAGCGAAGGTTATTTCGAAGCTCAGGATCCTTCTAAAAACCCGCAAACCGCCCTGTCTCGCACAGACACGCTGATTGTAGGTATGACAGCGCCAAAAGGGGTATTCAACCCGCTTTACTGGCAAACGGCTTATGACAGATATGTTGTAGACACTTTGTTTGATGCTTGGACCGTCTTGAACGATGACGGCACTTACTCGAATCGTCTGGCTGAGAGCATCGAAGTATCCGAAGATAAGTTGAAGTATACCTTCAAGCTGAAGAAAGGTGTCACTTACTCTGATGGTTCACCGGTAACAGTTAAGGATTTTGCGTTCGCGCTGAAGGTTCTTCATGATCCTAGCTATGACGGTCAGTCTGATATTTTCACTACCCACATTGTAGGCGGTCAAGATTATCATGATGGCAAAGCGGATGAGATCTCCGGTATTAACATCATCGACGATCATACGATCGAAATTACGGTTACAGAAGCTACAGCTATGACCAAGGATGACTTGGCGACCATACGTTTCATGCCTGAATCTTACTACGGCAAAGACTATAAATTTGGTGAACTCGGTTATATGACTGAACTGCATGACAAACCAATCGGCAGTGGTCAATACATCTTGAAAGATTTCAAACCAGGGCAAGAAGTAGTAATGGAAGCCAATCCTAATTACTTCCTGGGCGCACCAAAAATCAAAAACCTGATTTACAAAACAACAACCGAAGAAACCAGATTGGCTATGCTGCAATCCGGTGAAGTCGATGTTGACATGATTAGTGTGAATGAGGACAGTGTTGCAGAGGTTATGGGGATGGGCTTCATGGACCTTAATCTCTTCCGGACGAACGGTTATGGATATGTAGCAATGAACCATGAGAGCCCTAAATTCCAAGATAAGAAGGTTCGTCAAGCGCTTATGTATGGCTTGAATCGTTCCGAGATTGTAGAAATCATCTATGGTCCATATGCTAACGTATTGAATATTCCTCAGTCGAACTTGTCTTGGTCTTACTCTGACGAAGGTATTGAACCTTATGAATTTGATCAAGAAAAAGCGAAGCAGCTGCTTGATGAAGCTGGTTGGGTAGTTGGTGCTGACGGTATTCGCGAGAAGGACGGCGTGAAGTTTGAAATTGACTTCTCCGCAACGGCAGATAACCCTGTAATTGATGCCATGATTCCTATTATGACGAAGAACTACCAAGATCTCGGAATTACGGTTAAAGCTGAGATGCTGGATTTCAACGCCATCATGGATAAGAAGGACAGAGGCGACTTCGAAATGTTCTTCGCAGCTTGGGGCTTGACACCAGATCCGGATAGCACAGTATACAAAACAGATGGTCAGCAGAACGATCTTGGATACTCTAATCCAGAATACGATGCTGCTATGCAGGAAGGTCTGAAAGCATTTGACCTGGAAGAACGTAAGGTGGCATACGCTAAGTCCTACCAAATTCTGAATGAAGATGTTCCGGCTCTTCTCATCTACCAAAGACGTGACGGCTGGGCAATCAACAGCAGAATCAAAGGATTGGATATTACGCCATACAAAAACTTCACTCTTGAACTGTACAAAGTCGAGATTGAACAATAACAGCAGGAAATATATGCTCAGCTCGCAAGAGCTGGGCATATCCACTTATAAGCCGGGAGGAATATTATGAAGCAGTACATTATCCGGAGGCTGCTGCAGATCATTCCGACAATGATCGGAATTTCGATTCTTATATTTGCAATATCAGCAATGGTGCCTGGAGACTACATCACCGCAGTGAACAACCCGACGATGTCTGCTGAGAAGGCAGCGCAGCTTCGGGAAATTTATGGTTTAGATAAGCCGCCGGTTGAACGTTATTTCACCTGGGCAGGCAATATGTTAAAGGGTAATCTCGGAGATTCCCTTCAGCACAAAAAGCCAGTTACAACCGTGATGGGGAATTACGTCTGGAATTCCTTTTTCATTGCGTTCTTTTCTTTGATGTTTAGCTGGATTATTGCGATTTTTGCCGGCGTTTTCTCTGCGAAATTCCAATACTCCTTGTTAGACAAGCTGATTACGCTCTTTGTCTTCCTCTGTATGTCGCTGCCTTCTTTCTTTATAGGACTTTTGCTCATCAAGTTCTTTGCACTGGATCTGGGATGGTTCCCGGTGGGTGGCATGACGACGTCCGGAATGAACGGAAGTACATGGGAACAATTGATGGATATTGCTTGGCATATGATATTGCCAGTAACGGTTCTTACCATGCTTAGCACAGGCAGCCTGACTCGTTATTTCCGTACCAGCATGCTGGAGGTTATTCGTCAGGATTACATCCGGACAGCGCGTGCCAAAGGATTGAAGGAACGCACTGTTATATTCAAGCATGCGCTTCGTAATGCCCTGCTGCCAGCGATCACACTGATGGGCTTTGAATTGCCGGGACTGTTCGGCGGAGCTATCATTTTGGAGAAAATCTTCATTTGGCCAGGGGTTGGTCAGGTGTATCTGGAATCGATCAGTATGCGGGACTATCCGTTTATGCTCGGCTTCACGATCTTTATCTCTATCTTGACACTTGTCGGCAACTTGTTGTCTGATGTCTTGTATGGAGTCGCTGACCCAAGAATTCGCTTAAAGTAGGAGGAGATTCATTTGTCCGCAGAGACTGCACCGTTAGAGACGAATCTAACAGCTCCGAAAAGACAGCCGGATTCCCCGTGGAGAATGGCTATTCGCCGCTTTTCCAAAAATCGCCTTGCTGTCATCGGGCTGGTT
Source organism: Paenibacillus campinasensis (assembly GCF_002272015.1). Taxonomy (GTDB): domain Bacteria; phylum Bacillota; class Bacilli; order Paenibacillales; family Paenibacillaceae; genus Paenibacillus_AQ; species Paenibacillus_AQ campinasensis. The sequence goes on from NZ_NPBY01000059.1 coordinate 46,369, forward strand.
ATCATTGTTTTTATGTTTATGCTTTGCTTTATTGGGCCCTTATTTTCGCCTTATAATGTGCTTGATACCAATGTACAGGATAAAAACCTGCCGCCAAGCTCCAAGTATTGGCTCGGAACCGATAAGATGGGGCGCGATATTTTACTGCGTATGATGCTTGCAGGACGTATCTCCCTGACAGTCGGACTTGTGGCAATGGCTATTGCCGTTCTCATCGGATCGACGCTCGGCGCATTGGCCGGATTCTATCGCAGATGGGTAGACACACTCATCATGCGTATGGCGGATATTTTCATGGCATTGCCAACGCTTCCGATCCTGATTATTCTAGGTACCATATTGTCTGATTTGAAGGTTGATCCTAGTAGACGAATTTATTTTCTAATGGTGATCATTGGTGTATTGGGGTGGAGTAGTATCTCCCGTCTCGTACGCGGTCAAATATTGACGCTCCGTGAGCAGGAATTTATGCAAGCAACCGAGGCGCTGGGTCTTAGAGACCGCCGGAAGATCTTCCGGCATCTGCTGCCCAATACGATTCCGATTGTTATTGTTTCAGCAACCCTTTTTGTTGCCGGTGCGATCATATCAGAATCCGCACTGAGCTATCTCGGCATTGGTGTCGTGCCGCCAACGCCATCATGGGGAAATATGATTACTGCAGCGAACAACCTGATTGATTTCCGTAAAAGACCATGGTTATGGATTCCACCTGGCACATGTATTCTGGTTACCGTTGTGGCGATTAATCTGATCGGTGACGGACTTCGGGATGCCCTTGACCCGAAAATGAAGAAGTAGGAGATGCGATATGGCTAAAGATTTAGTTGAATTTCGAAATTTAAAAACGCATTTTCAAACCTCAGCAGGCACCGTGAAAGCCGTCGACGATGTGAGTTTCAAAATTCGCGAAGGCGAAACGCTGTGTGTAGTTGGTGAGTCCGGCTGCGGTAAAAGCGTGACTGCGATGTCGCTGATGCGTTTGATTGACGTTCCTCCTGTTGGAGGAGAGATCCTGTTTGAAGGCAAAGATCTGTTGAAGATGAGCAAGCGTGATATGAGCTTGATTCGCGGCAACGATATTGCCATGATCTTTCAGGAGCCAATGACCTCACTCAATCCCGTTCTAACGATTGGAGAGCAAATCGTGGAACCGATTATGCTTCACCAGCTTGTCAATCGGAAGGAAGCGAAACAGCGTGCGATTGAGCTGATCAATCTTGTAGGTATTCCGCGTGCGGAGAAGATCTTTGACTCTTACCCGCATGAATTGAGTGGCGGTATGCGCCAGCGGATCATGATTGCGATTGCGCTTAGCTGTAATCCGAAGCTTCTGATCGCGGATGAGCCGACAACGGCGCTGGACGTTACTATCCAGGCCCAGATTCTCGACTTGATGCGTGATATCAAGGAGAAATTTAACACCGCCATCATGCTGATTACTCATGACCTCGGTGTTGTGGCCGAGATGGCTGATTATGTGGTTGTTATGTATGCAGGGAAGGTCATTGAGGAAGCGCCGGTGATCGAGCTGTTCCAAAGGCCGAAGCATCCTTATACGAAAGGCCTGCTGAAAGCGAAGCCGGTGATTAACCAAAAGCAGGAGCGATTGTATTCGATTCCGGGACAGGTTCCAAACCCGGTGGATCTTGGAGACAACTGTCATTTCCATGATCGTTGCGAATTCTGCATGCAGATTTGCAAGGAGAAAGAACCCCCGCTTGGTACTGATCCGAACGGCCATAAGGTTGCCTGCTGGCTGTATGAAGAGGAGGGGAAAGTAGAATGAGTCAAGCGCTGATTGAAGTTAATAACCTGAAGAAATACTTCCCTGTCACCGGCGGCATTCTGCAGCGTACGGTAGGCCATGTTCGAGCGGTAGATGGCGTTAGCTTCACGATCAATAAGGGTGAATCCTTCGGTCTTGTGGGTGAGTCAGGCTGCGGCAAGAGCACCATCGGGCGTACCATTCTGCGACTGCTGGAAAAGACGGAAGGCAAGGTCATCTTCCAAGGGCAAGATATTCATGAGCTGCCTAAGGAGAAAATGCGTACGTTGCGTCCGAAAATGCAAATTGTTTTCCAGGACCCATTCAGCTCCCTGAACCCAAGGATCAAGGTCGGTGAGGCGATTGGCGAGGCTCTTATTGACCATCGGTTAGTAAGCAGAAAAGAATTGAAGGACCGGGTTATTGAAACGCTGGAAATCTGCGGACTTGCAGCGTATCACTATGACCGTTACCCGCATGAGTTCTCGGGTGGTCAGCGCCAACGCATCGGGATTGCACGGGCGCTGATTATGAACCCGGATTTCATCGTTGCCGACGAGCCGGTTTCCGCACTGGACGTATCGATTCAGGCACAAATCATTAACCTACTGAGCGATCTGCAGCGGGATAAACAGCTGACCTATCTGTTCATCTCCCATGATCTTAGTGTGGTGGAGCATCTGTGTGACCGGATAGGAGTTATGTACCTCGGATCGATGGTGGAGATGGCGAGCAAGGAAGAGCTGTTCCGTAATCCGCTGCATCCGTACACGAAAGCGCTGCTGTCTGCGGTGCCTGTTCCGGATCCGACGCTGAAGAGAGAACGGATCGTCCTCACAGGGGACATTCCGAGCCCGGCGAACCCGCCTTCAGGCTGCAAGTTCCATACTCGCTGCCCGCTGGCTTCCGACCTGTGCAAACAGCAGGTGCCGGAGTACCGGAATGTGGGCAACAATCATTTTGTTGCCTGCCACTACGCTTAATACAAATCATCGAAATCTCATATTTGCAGACTAGATGCCAGGCCTCTTCGAGTGATTCACTCGAAGAGGCCTGTTTGTCATGGCCAATGATACCGCGTTACATAAATTTCCACTTAACTTTTTTTGAAAAAATGCAGACCAAACGCCGTTTTCAACCGTCTTATATATACGGAGGGCTTTTTCATGATGAAAAAACGGTGGCTTATTATCCTATGCATAGGTTTAGTCGTGATATTTGTCGGTACGGTATTATTTTCAAATACAGAACGCCTCGGTTTTAAGCCTGCCATCAACGCGCAAGCGGTCGTTCTGATGGAGATTGACACAGGGCGGATTCTTGTCAATCACAATGGAGAGATGCCTTTGCCGCCGGCAAGCATGTCCAATTTGATGACAGAGCTGATCATTCTCGAAGATCTCAAGGCCGGAAGAATATCCTGGGACGACGAGGTTGCCATCAGCGAGGAAGCATCCACCATCGGAGGCGTTCAGCTGTCTCTTAAAGAAGGCGATGTACTAACCGTTCGCGAGCTGTTTCAAAGCGTAGCGGTTTACTCGGCCAATGATGCCGCTATGGCGCTGGCTCAGCATGCATCCGGCTCCGAGAAGGCTTTCGTGCAGCGGATGAACGCCAAGGCGAAGGAGATCGGACTGTCGAGCCATACGCGCTTTAGCAGCGCATCCGCGATTGATGGCCGGGGAAGCGGGAAGGCCGGTTCCGGGCAGGATGAAGGGACTAGAATGACAGCAAGAGATACGGCGCTGCTGGCTGCTCATCTTATTGATCATCATCCCGATGTTCTCACTGCCTCGAGCCAGACTCAACTGAAGATTGTGGGACGTGATTTATACTTAAGCAACACGAACTGGATGCTCCCTTCCTTGAGAGGTCCCTACTCCTATGAGGGCACAGACGGGTTGAAAACAGGGTACAACGAACAGCTTGGCTACTGCTTTACAGGCACGGCGGAGAGACAAGGGACGCGGCTGATTGCCGTCGTTATGGGAACGCCGACGAAGGAAGCCAGGTTTGAGGAAACGCGCAAGCTGTTTGAATACGGCTTCTCCAAAACATTAAGCTGGAAAGAAAGACTCGGAGACTGGATGACGCATCCGGTAGCGGCTGAGGCCGTCACTCACGAGTCTTTCTCACGCCTATAGGAATCTAGCATTCCATGTAATAGAAACTGAGGTATATGTTGTGAATACCGTCTGAGAGGTTCACATTTCACAAGCCGCTGGTTACAATAGAGCCCGGGGAGTGATGACGATGACTCACCGTTAGGTGACGTCCTGGCTCGCCAGAAGCTGCCTGTGACATGGCGTGATGACCCAGACCCAGTGTGTCAGAAGATAGCGTCCCGTTTAATAGTAAAAGGGAGGTTAGCGCCCTCTTCCCGCCGATGCCTGGCTCTTGGAAAAGGATAAATAAATATTTTCATATATAAAGAAGGAATCTGACTCATGAAGAGGAAAACAATATATATTACCCTTGCTGTCCTGCTGGTTGCGGGTGCAACCGCATGGATGTTCCGAACCCAGCTAGCGGTGATGGCGTTCGATCTGTTCATGGCAGAAGAGGTTGAGAACTCCTTGCAGCGGTCGTATAAGCCGCTCGAAGGTAGTCAAGCGCCCGATCCGGTGATGCTTCAGAGCAAGCCGTTCTCGGTCATGCTGCTGGGAAGCGACCAGCGCGAGAATGAACCTGCCCGTTCAGACACGATGATCTATGCTGTTGTGCGTCCGAAAGAATCCAAGGTATTGCTCATATCGGTTCCACGCGACACGTACACCGACATTATCGGGCGTGGCAGCAAGGATAAGATTACGCATGCGTTTGCCTTTGGAGGCCACCAGATGGCCAAGGACACGATGGAGGCTTTCCTGGATAAGAGGATTGATTATTACGCATCGATTAATTTCCAGGGTTTGAAAGATGTTGTTGATGCGATGGGCGGCGTGGCGCTGCCGATCGGCAAGGATATTGTCAATAAGGGAAGAGATCACGAGAAGTTCACGATAGAAGCCAACAAACCGATATATAACGGGGAAGAGGCTTTGAACTATGTAAGATATCGGGAGGATAGCGATTTTAACCGGGCCAAGCGTCAGCAGGTGTTTCTCGATGTGGCCGCCAAGCGGCTCAGACAGCCTGACCAGATTGGCAAGGTTCCGGAATTGATCGAGATTATGGGAGACAACTTCCAGACCGATATGCAGCCTAAATTTATCATTGATCTGGCCAAACAGATGCTGACCGGGGGCAAGGTCGATATGACCAGCTTTACGATTATGGGTGACGGGATGCGGATTGGCGGCATTTACTACAACGATCCCGACCTGGAGGATGTTCGCGAAGCCCGGGCGTTGATTGACAACTGGATGAATCCCGATACGAAGGCGGATCAGCTGCTGAAACCGCGCGATGCGGATGTACAAATATGACTGCGCTCCGCCGCCTCCGGCCGGACCGGATCGGCGGATTCGCGTGTCATTCCAATAATAGTGATTCAGCAGTCCGGAATTGGCTGCTGATTTTGTGTCCCCGATGAATGGGAATTGCCTCCAGCAACGTATGTATGGGTATAAGGGTAAAATGGCTTTTGGCAAAGGTCATAAGGAGGATAACAGAATGAATATCGCGTTCTTTCTATTACCGAAACAAGACGTGATTTGTTTAACGCTTGATTCCACGCTCAGGCAGACGCTGGAGCGGATGGAATACCACAGGTACACGGCTGTGCCTGTACTGAATGATAACGGGGAGTATGCCGGCACGGTAACCGAAGGGGACCTGCTGTGGCATATGAAGAACTCCGGCGGCAAGATTACTTTTGAGAACGCTTCAAAGTTTGTGCTTAAGGATGTCCCGTTTCGAATGGATATTAAGCCGGTGTCGATCGACGCCAACATGGAGGATTTGATCAATCTGGCGAAGGTGCAGAACTTTGTGCCGGTTGTGGACGATATGAACCGGTTTATCGGCATCGTCCGCCGCAGCCTGATTATTGAATATTGCGAACGTTTTGTGTCCAAGGAGACGGTTGAGCCGCAGGGAGCTTCGTAAGAAGCCGGCAGTTGTACCGGCAGGGGCGTGTAACCGCGAGTGATGGCGGGATGCACGTCCTATTTATTTGCGGATTGCAGGAAGTGAGGCTTATGCATCCGGGGCCGGGGGGCTTTGTGTGAGTGGGATTTTTTTGTGCTATAATGGAGAATAAAGCTTTTTCGGGGAGAGATGGGGATGTCAAATATGCCGAAAGACTTGGATGTAGCCAAACGGGCCAAAGTCATTGAATGGCTCAAAACGGAAGTGATTGACAATGTATCCCGGTTGTTCAAAGCTTTATGGGAAGGAAGTACCACCAAGGTTGCAGACAGTTTGGCAAGCCTGATGATGAGCTCCTACATACTAGGGCGCAGGCTGGGCATGTCGTATCGGGATTTAGACAGTCTCTTATTGGAGAAATTGAAAAAGCATAAGCAGGAAGGTCACCAGCTTGAGGATTGGTACCAGGACATATCCGCGCTAGAAGAACATTTGCGTAAGAGGTGAACATATTGAAACTTCGCTGGACTACAGCGGCTTGGAGCATCATCTATCTGTTGCTGCTGCTTTCGCTTGTAACACCATTTTCGATCGTGACCGCATTTTTGCTCGTTCTGCCGGTTGCGATTCTGTTTACGGCGTTAGATACTAGATCATTTATTGTGCACATCGCACCAGTATGGATTATTGCGATGTTGATTGAACCGTTTTTCCTGTTGCTGGCGCTGTATTTCTTAATACCGGGACTTGTGTTCGGGTACTTGTACCGCAAAAGAAGACCGGCGATGCAGGTGCTCAAATACGGGATCGCAGTCCTGCTGCTTGAGATGCTTGTCCTGCTGATGGTAAGCACAACCTTCTTCGAGTTGAGTTTGTCGCGGTATGTGGATGAGATCGTACAGATGACCACAGCTCCGCTGACAGAAATGGGTGTGAACAGCAGTCTGGGCAGCCAGTTCTGGACAGAGGCAGACACCGCCGCATTAAAGGACAGAACGATGCAGCTGGTGCCGTTTGCGATGATTATCAGCGCGTTCCTGATGACGGTGGTTACGCATGCGCTGGCCCGTCCGACCTTGAACAGCATGGGGCTGTCCGTACCCCGGTTGAAGCCGGCTAGAGAGTGGATGATGCCGCGCTCCTTGCTCTGGTATTACCTGCTTATTTTTTTCATAAGCTTGGCTATCCGAGATTCGGACAACAACTTTATGCATTTGATTGTAGCCAACGCGATGCCGCTGCTGCAGATCTGTTTCATGATTCAGGCGCTGGGATTCTTCTATTTCCTCGCCCATGAGAAAAAGTGGCACCCCGTCATTCCGCTGTTGACGGCTATTCCGATTGTCCTGTTTCCACCGGCGATCATTGTCGGCATCATAGACCTGGCGTTTCCACTTCGTCAAGCGATCAGTAAAAACAAAAGATAGGGTGATCAGTCATGCCTAAATTTCTGCAGAAACGCTGGCACGGCTATCATACCGTTTGGGCGTTCGCACTGGTACTCCTGCTAGTGATCCTGCTGTCTTACTATAATACGATTCTCGGCATCATCGCATTGCTGCTGGCGGTGGTTGGCGGCTACACGATGCTGAAGGCAGAGATGAAATTCCGCCGGGAGCTGGTGGATTACATCGGCGAGCTGTCCTTTCGTATTCAGAGGGTCGAGGGCGAAGCCATCAGCGCTCTTCCAATCGGCATTGTGCTATACAGCGAAGACAAGACGGTGGAGTGGCATAATCAGTTCGTGCTGAACATGTTTCCTCACGAGAAGCTGGTCGGGCAGTCATTGAACGAACTGTTTCCGCAGCTGAGCACATCGATGCGTGATGCCAAGGATGGCAAGGAGCCTGCGCCCGAGAGGTTCCGGCTGGAAATCGCGCATGAGGACAAGCATTACGAAGCGACAGTTATTCCGGAGGAACGTCTAATCTATCTGGACGAGATTACCGAGCTGGCCGTGCTTCGTCAACGATACGAAGAAGAGCGGCTGGCGCTCGGGATTATTATGATGGACAACATGGACGAGGCTTCGCAAGGAATGGATGACCAGCAGCGGACCGCACTCATTGCCAAGGTGACCAGCGAAATTACGGATTGGGCGCGCGAGTTCAACGTATACCTGCGCAGACTGTCGTCTGACCGCTATCTGATGATGCTGAACAAGCGTTCGCTGGATGCGCTCGAGAACAGCCGTTTCGTGATTCTGGACGAGGTCCGGGAGATGACAGCGGAGCTGAAGGTGCCGCTCACCTTGAGCGTGGGGCTGGCCTTCGGCTCGGACGATATCACCGAGCTGGGTCAGCTAGCCCAGTCCAGTCTCGATATGGCGCTTGGACGGGGCGGGGATCAGGCCGCTGTGAAGGCTGGGCAACGCCTCTCCTTCTACGGAGGCAAATCCAATGCGGTGGAGAAGCGGACCAGGGTCCGGGCGCGGGTCATTTCCCATGCGCTGCGCGATCTGATGCAGGAGAGCGATCGCGTCATCATTATGGGGCATAAGCTGCCGGATATGGACGTGATCGGAGCTTCCATCGGTGTCCTGAAAGCGGCACAGCTGTACAATGTTGAGGCATTCATCGTGCTGGAGGGACTGAACCCGTCCATCCAGCGTTTGATGAGCGAGGTGCGCAAGGACGAGGCGCTCATGGACCGGTTCATCTCCCCGGAACAAGCGATGCAGCTGCTCAGCGAGCACTCCTTGCTCGTCGTTGTGGATACGCATAAGGCGTCGATGACGATGGAGCCGCGTCTGGTGGAGCGAGCCAGCCGGGTGGTCGTTATGGACCACCATCGCCGGGGCGAGGAGTTTATTAACGATGCGGTGCTCATATATCTTGAGCCCTATGCGTCGTCAACCTGTGAGCTGGTGACCGAAGTGCTGCAGTATATCCACGACCGCGTATCGCTGACGCCGCTGGAGGCCACGGCGATCCTGGCGGGTATTACGGTTGATACGAAGCATTATGCGCTGCACACCGGGTCCCGCACGTTTGAGGCGGCCGGTTTCCTGCGGCGGCATGGTGCCGACACGATGATGATCCAGCGGGTGATGAAGGAGGATTTGACGGAATTCATTGCCAAGGCAGAAATCGTGAAGCATGCTAGAATGGTATATGAACATATCGCACTTGCAGTCTCGAAGAGCGGGGAGAAGATTCCGCAGCTGCTTATAGCTCAGGTGGCAGATTTATTGCTGAATATGACCGATGTTCAAGCTTCATTCGTCATTAGCGAGCGTCCTGACGGCCGAATCGGCATCAGTGCCCGCTCGATGGGAAAGCTCAATGTCCAGGTCATCATGGAGCGGCTGGGCGGTGGCGGACACTTAACGAACGCCGCAGTCCAGCTGAATACGACGCTGGAGGAAGCAGAGGAGAGGCTGCTGGAAGTACTGGCAGACATTGAAGCGAAAGAGGGGTTATTCGAATGAAAGTCATTTTTATCAAAGATATGAAGGGTCAAGGCAAGAAAGGCGAGGTTAAAGAGGTCTCGGAAGGCTATGCAACGAATTTCCTGTTCCCGCGCGGCATCGCTCGTCCGGCGACGGAAGGCAATATGAAGACTTTGCAGCAGCAAAATGCCTCCGAACAGAAGCGGAAGGCGGAAGAGAAGGAAGAAGCGGCGCAGCTCGGCAAGAAGCTGGATGAGATGACCGTTGTGCTGAAAGCAAAAGCCGGCGAGGGCGGACGATTGTTCGGCGCCATTACGAGCAAGCAGATTGCCGAAGCGTTGGCTGAGCAGAAGATTAAAATCGACAAACGCAAAATTGAACTGGGTGAGCCGATCCGCACGCTTGGCGTAACACAGGTGCCGGTGAAACTGCATCCTGAGGTCAAAGCGACGCTCAAGGTTCAAATTACGGAGGAATAAGCATGGGGGGAGAACTCTATTTCGATCGGGTGCCTCCGCAAAACCTGGAGGCGGAGCAGGCGGTGCTGGGCGCCATCCTGCTGCAGAGCGAAGCGCTGATCACGGCGATGGAACGGGTGCAGAGCGAGGACTTCTACGACAAGACGCACCAGATGATCTACGAAGTGATGGTTCAGCTCGGGGAAGAGAATCAGCCGATCGATTTGGTGACTCTCACCTCCAGGCTTCAGGATAAAGGCCAGCTGGAGGAAGTGGGCGGCGTCAGCTATCTGGCGAAGCTGGCCCACGCGGTACCGACAGCTGCGAACGTCGACTACTACGCCCAGATTATCGAGGAGAAATCGATGCTGCGGCGTCTGATCCGGACAGCGACGCAAATCGTCAGCGAGGGCTATACCGGCGGGGATGACGTCGGTTCACTGTTGAGCGAAGCCGAGCGGCGCATCCTGGAAATCTCGAACCGCCGTACGGGAAGCGGCTTTATCGCGATCCGGGATGTGCTGATGGAAGTGTTCGAGAAGGTGGAGACGCTGCATCAGAACCGGGGAAGCACGACGGGCATTCCGTCGGGATTCGTAGACCTAGACAAGATGACCAGCGGATTCCAGCGCAGTGACTTGATCATCGTAGCCGCCCGTCCATCGGTCGGGAAGACGGCCTTCGCCTTGAATATCGCCCAGAATGTGGCGATCCGGGCGAAGGAGACGGTTGCCATCTTCAGTCTGGAGATGTCTGCGCCGCAGCTCGTACAGCGGATGATCTGTGCGGAGGCCAACCTGGATGCCGGCGTTATGCGGAACGGGGATTTCAAGGGCGACGAGGATTGGTCGAAGCTGACGATGGGCATTGCCGCCCTGTCTGAAGCGGAAATTTACATTGACGATACCCCGGGCGTCACGGTAGCGGACATCCGGGCGAAGTGCCGCCGCCTCAAGAAAGAGAAGGGCCTTGGCATGATTCTGATCGATTACCTGCAGCTCATTCACGGGCGCGGCAAGCCGGGGGAGAACCGGCAGCAGGAAGTGTCCGAAATTTCCCGTACACTGAAGCAGATTGCGCGGGAACTGGAAGTGCCGGTCATTGCGCTGTCCCAGCTCAGCCGGGGCGTGGAGCAGCGTCAGGACAAGCGTCCGATGATGAGTGACCTTCGGGAATCCGGCTCGATCGAGCAGGACGCCGACATCGTGGCGTTCCTGTACCGGGATGATTATTACAACCAGGAAACGGAGAAAAAGAACATCATCGAGATCATCATCGCCAAGCAGCGTAACGGTCCGGTCGGCACCGTGGAGCTGGTCTTCCTGAAGAACTTCAATAAATTCGTCAACTATGAACGTACACATGCTGATGCATTTGCCGCAGGGTGATTCAACCTTGCGGCTTTTTTGTGTGTTCTCGATGGTTCATATGTGCCGCGGGCTGTAAGATTGCGAGTATTCAAGGTCGTTTACCTGAGAGTTAACGGATTCAGTGTCCTGTTCTTGTCCTAATTCCGAACAATCATAAATTGGATAGTGGAATTGTTCGCTTTTGTATTTGACTTTGAAAATTGGGGCTGTTACACTGATATTGCTGCTTTAGTGCAGTGATGTTTGACTGATGGTCTTTTTTATCATGCCCTTATCATAAAGGGAGAGAGTCAAGGAATAATACAGGGTGTATGAACACCGACGGAGGAATGAATATGTCAACGGTAGTCGTTGTGGGAACGCAATGGGGAGATGAAGGGAAAGGGAAGATCACGGATTATTTGGCGGAAAGCGCTGACGTGGTCGCCCGTTACCAAGGCGGCAACAATGCCGGCCACACCATTCTGATTGACGGCAAAAAATTCAAGCTTAGCTTGATTCCATCCGGAGTTTTCTATAAAGATAAGATCTGTGTCATCGGCAACGGCATGGTAGTAAATCCGGCTGCGCTGATCGAAGAGATTCAATATATTCATGACAATGGCTTTACAACCGACAATCTGGTCATCAGTGACCGCGCGCACGTCATTATGCCTTATCACATGGTGCTGGATGCGCTGGAGGAAGATCGGAAGGGACCGAACAAGATCGGTACAACGCGCAAGGGGATCGGTCCTTGTTATATGGATAAGGCGGCGCGTAACGGCATCCGCATCTCGGATCTGATGGACCCGGAAGAGTTCGAACTGAGACTTCGCCATATGGTGAAGGAGAAGAATCAAGTGATCACCCAGGTATACGGCGGGGAAGCCCTGGATGTAGAAGAGATTCTGGAGCAATACCTCGGTTATGCGGAAGCCATCCGTCCGTATGTACGGGATACCTCCGTGGTGCTTAACGATGCGATTGACGATAACAAGAAGGTGCTGTTCGAAGGCGCGCAGGGCGTCATGCTGGACATCGACCAGGGGACCTATCCGTTTGTGACGTCCTCCAATCCGTCTGCGGGCGGGGTATGTATCGGCTCCGGCGTTGGCCCGTCGAAGATCCAGCAGGTGATCGGGGTAGCGAAATCCTACACGACCCGTGTGGGTGACGGTCCGTTCCCAACCGAGCTAAACAATGAGATCGGCGATTATATCCGTGAAAAAGGCCATGAATACGGCACCGTAACCGGCCGTGCGCGCCGTGTCGGCTGGTTCGACAGCGTCGTTGTCCGTCATGCTCGCCGCGTGAGCGGGATTACCGGCCTGTCGCTGAACTCGCTCGACGTGCTCAGCGGGCTGGAAACGGTCAAAATCTGCACCGCGTATCGCTATCGCGGCGAAGAGATTAGCCACTATCCTTCCAGCTTGAAGATGCTGGCTGAGTGTGAGGCCATATATGAAGAGCTTCCGGGCTGGAGCGAGGACATTACAGGCGCGAAGACACTGGATGATCTCCCGGCTAATACGCGCCGCTATGTGGAGCGCGTGTCGGAGCTGACGGGCATTCCGATTGCGATCTTCTCCGTGGGACGCAACCGTGAGCAGACGAATCAGGTGCTGCCGATTTACGAATAATAGAATTGAATAAACATACAGATGGAAGCCTGCCGGGATCGGCAGGCTTTTTCTTCATGCGGCTTCCCCTTCTTTTTTCGAGAAAATATGAAAGTCGGAGACTGAACCTATGAGATCCCGTCAATACTGGAACAAGAGAGAATCGGATCATAGAGTGGCCCGGTTTTGATGATGAGAGGGTGGGATAGAAGGAGGAAGTCCTGATGAATATGTTAAAATGGCTGCTCAAGCTATGTTTGTCTGCTATTTTGGTCAGTTTCTTAACCATTATGACGACGGGGTTCGTCGTCAATGCTTATATTCAGTCTCTGCTTGCGAGTTTTAATATTCAACTGGAGGGGCAGCCTTTCGGTTTAAGCACGATGATGCAAAGCATGCTGGGTGATCGGGGGGCCTCGGAGAAGAAGAACGCGGAATCGCCGGTCCAGAACGCCGCGGACAGCGGCCGGGGTGATGCTAACGATCCGTCCTCACATACGGCAGGGCAGTCGACCCCTGAGGGGGATGGAAATGGCGGGGCGACGGGTCAGCTGGAGGAAGAGGAGTCCACCGCGACAGAAGGCCAGGGCGAGGTCACTGATGAAGATCAGCCTCCAGACAATTCACTCCCGGTCATGGGCGGTGTTGATAGCCGATCTGAAGACTCAGGGCTGGAGAATGAGCAGCTTGTGATGACGCCGAATGATATTGTGGATAAGAAGGACAGCTTGCCTGTGGAGGACAAAGAGGAGATCTTCCTGATCCTGATGCAGCGGCTTCCGCAAGCGGAAATGCAAAAAATATCCGAGGCGATGGAGAACGGACTGACGACCGCAGAGCTGGAGGAAATCGAGCAGATTGTATCCAAATACTTGAATGAGGAAGAATTCGACCGATTGCTGACCAAGCTGCAGGAATAGACGATCATTCCGTGTTTTCGGATGCGTTGTCACGATTTTGTCACCAAATCGAATACTTTGTAAAATGGGAAAATTTATGAGACCCGCGCCTGGCGCGGGTTTTTCGCATTCTGTCGGAACTTGAAAAAAGGTTTGTGCCTGTGCTAAAGTAAACGGAGATCAAAAAGGTTAAAATTTTGATACCTTTTAAAGAATGATGTGCCAACTTACATAATCATTCGGATTAGAAATGACACTCAAAGGAGAGGGACATGAGAGGTTTCAAAGGATCGTGGTGGAAAGACAGCGCCCTGCTCAAAAAGGAAGCTCAAAGCTCTGCGGAGCCTCAGGCGTCCGGCAGTGCTTCGAAATCGCCATCCCATCCCGAACGTCGCGGGTGGTGGGCTAAGCAAAGCAAGTGGGTCTGGATCACGGCTGGAGCAATCATCATCGCCGGCTCAATTTATACAACAAGCAAAGCCTACGTTAATGCAAATACAATCCCCTACTATCATGTATATGTTGATGGCAAGCATGTGGGCGCCATCGAGGATGACGCCCAGCTCGATCAGCTATTTGAGGCTAAGCAGAAGGAATATCAGGACAAGTATCCGGGCACGTTCATGGTGCTGCAGACCGAAGGCATCACAACGAGAGCGGACCGTGGATACAAGCCGGAGATTGACAGTGAGCAGACGCTTCAGAAACTGGACGGTATGCTGCAGGCCTACGCGCGCGGTGTGGAGCTGAAGGTGAACGGCGAGACGGTGGCGGTCGTGAAGGATCAGGAGACGGCACAGGCAGCGCTGGAAGCTGCAAAGCTCAAGTATGCGCCGGATGCAGCTCAGGTAGAGACGAGCCAAGTCAAGTTCACCAAGGTCTCGGCGTCCGCTTCATCGGACAACAAGGCATCCGAGGGCAGTGAACTGAAGTCGGTTAACATTAAGGAGAGCATCGAGCTGGCCAGAACGAAGGCGAGTCCGGAGGAAGTGCTGGATGTGGAGGCCGCTGTCCAGGTGCTGACAGATACGAAGGATCAGCCAGTCATCTACACGGTGAAAGAGGGAGACACCATCTCCTCGATCGCACAGCAATACGGGATGACGAGTGCGGAAGTGATGGCGCTGAACCCGGAAGTTGAGGAAAAGTATGTGCAGATCGGCTCCGAGCTGCGATTGACCAAGCCGGAAGCGCCGATTACGGTACGAACGGTGGAAACAGTCACCGAGAAACAGCCGAGCAAGCCGGAGATCATCGTTCGCGAGAGCGATGAGCTTCCGAAGGGCACGCGCAAGGTCGTGCGCCCCGGGCGTGACGGTGTGAAGGTGGTCAACTATTCAGTGACCAAGGAGAACGGCCAGGTCGTGGCCAAGCAGTGGCTCGGCCAAGAGGTGGTGCAGGAAGCGCTGCCGGAGGTCGTCTACAAAGGCACGAAGGTTGAGAAACCTGCCGCGCCTGCGGTCCAAGCGTCAAGCAGCAAGCAGTTCGCTTGGCCGGTCAGCGGAGCAAGGGTGACCAGCTCCTTCGGCAGCCGCTGGGGAAGATCCCATGACGGGATCGATATTGTGGGCAATCGGACCATCAAGGCTTCGGCCGCCGGTAAAGTGGTATTTGCAGGCGAGCAGAGCGGATATGGCAAGGTGGTCATCGTCGATCACGGCAACGGCTACAGAACCCTGTACGGCCATTTAAACAGCATCTCCGTGCGTAATGGCCAGTCTCTGCAGCAGGGCTCTAAAGTCGGGGTTATGGGCAGCACAGGCCGCTCAACCGGCATCCATCTCCATTTCGAAATTCAAAAAAATGGAGTTCCGCAAAATCCGATGAAATATTTATAAATCTGTGATATACTTGTAGCGTCAATGTGACATAAGCCATTATGGTTTCATATATCATAACAGTAAAGCAGGCCGCTCCTTTGTTGGGGCGGCCTGCTTTATGTTTCGGGAAGCAGCTGGTAGGGGGTCGGGGATGGAGGACCGCCGTAGCGGGAATTCATCTTTCCGCCTGCAGTTGTCCGCCCTTTGCGCTGAATGAATCCGGGCAGAAGTGGCAAAGGGCTCCCAAAGGCATTCTCCAAGCTGAT
Source organism: Paenibacillus campinasensis (assembly GCF_002272015.1). Classification (GTDB taxonomy): domain Bacteria; phylum Bacillota; class Bacilli; order Paenibacillales; family Paenibacillaceae; genus Paenibacillus_AQ; species Paenibacillus_AQ campinasensis. The sequence continues at coordinate 61,974 of NZ_NPBY01000059.1, forward strand.
TTCCTCCCGCTCCGCCAGCGGCATCCCCGTCACCATGCTGGCTGATCCAGGAAGCTTAAGCGCCGGTCCCCCAAAGAAGGAAGCGGTCCTGCTTGGGGGAGCGGGAGTTGGGGATGGAGGGCAGCGGTAGCGGGAACTCATCTTTATAGGAACAGCACCCATAACGTCACTATCCCGCTTAGGGATACCAGATAAGTCGTGACGACATGCTCCTTCGTTTCCGGGATATACTTCTTATCCATGTATCTTTTTACTCCGAGGAACACCGTGCCCCCGAGCAGCCACAGCTTGGTAGCCAGCGCCTTGTCGATGATTCCGCCCCAGTCGAGAACCATCATACTGATTACAAAAGCAATGAAACACACTAATATGCGAAAATAGCTGTCACTTCCCTCGGTATCGAATAGCGATACCTTTTCGGTCACCAGCAGCCTGCGAAGGGCCGCTTGGAGGAAAACCAGGATAACAAAAATACCGGCAACTTCCATATAAATCGCCTCCAGAGCATCTGATTAAGTGTCCAGCCCTGCGTTTACACGTCTTATCTAGTTTTACGGACACTCGGCGCCTGTGGTTCCAATATCGGTTAACGGCGACGGACAGAACGACCAGCCCAGCGAAAGGCAATACTCCAGCCACATGAGCGCCCCAGAACACCGCGAGTCCCCGGGTATGGCCCAGCACCTTCCGTACGGCCGGGCAGACCGGAACTGCTTCCGTGGTAGGGTGTACCTGCGCCCTAGGTGTGGTAAAATGAAAAGAAGACCGTTCAAGTGAAGGTATGAGGTGAAAGGTATGCAGGGAACGATTCTGGTGGTGGATGACGAACAACCCATTGCCGATATTTTAAAGTTTAATCTGGAGAAAGAGGGCTATGAGGTCATCTGCGCATTTGACGGCATCAGTGCGGTTGACATTGCGCTGACGCGGCATCCGGACTTGATGCTGCTCGACCTGATGCTGCCCGGCAAAGACGGTATGGACGTGTGCCGTGAGGTGCGTGCCGCCAACCTGCAGATCCCGATCATCATGCTGACGGCCAAGGACGGAGAGATCGACAAGGTGCTCGGACTGGAGCTTGGTGCGGACGATTATGTGACCAAGCCGTTCAGCACCAGGGAGCTGCTGGCCCGCGTGAAGGCGCAGATGCGCCGGCAGCACAAGCCGGATTTCGGTGTGGGACGAGCAGAGGAAGCTCATGACACGAGACAGGGGCTGCGGCTGTTTGACCTGTTTATTGATACCGATATGTACCTCGTCTATAAAGGCGGGGAAGCGCTGGACCTGACCCACCGGGAGTATGAACTGGTCTATTATTTGGCCAAAAATGCAGGCAAAGTGATGACCCGGGAGCACCTGTTGCAGGCGGTGTGGGGATTTGAATATTTCGGCGATGTGCGGACGGTCGATGTGACGATTCGCCGCCTTCGCGAGAAGATCGAAGAGAATCCGAGCAAGCCGGAGTATATTCTGACCCGGCGGGGGCTTGGCTATTTGATGCGCAGCCCTAAAAACGGAGGCCTCTAATGAAATGGCTGTCCTTCTTCCGCACAATCCAGGCGAAGGTGATCATTATTTATGTGCTGCTCATTTTGATTGCCATGCAATTGATCGGGGTGTACTTTGTCAGCGCGATGAAAACCTCGCTCACCAGCAACTTCACCAAGGATTTGCAGGAGCGGGCGGAGCTGATGTCCGTGCTGGCTGCCAAGACGCTTGGCGGCGAGAATGAATCGGAGGATGACCCGGTGGAGAGTCTGCGCGTCATGGTGAACAATCTGTTCAACCTGAACGGGGCTGAGATCCAGGTGCTGGATTCAACGGGGCGGGTACTGACGACCTCGCTGCCGACACACGCGGATTATGTGGGAACGAAGAACACCCAGACAGTGGTCAGCCGGGCGCTGCAAGGGATCAGGGACAATGAGGAATACATTATTGATGATGATAACATCCGCAAAAAGGTGGTTGCCAAGCCGGTCATCTACAACGAAAAAATCGTAGGGGCCATCTACATCGTTGCGAGCATGAGCGAGCTGTATGGCACGATGCAGCGGATTAACAATATTTTTATATCCGGGATTCTGCTGGCGCTGGGATTGACCGCTGTGCTTGGCGTCATTCTGTCGCACACGATCACGCATCCGATCAAGGAGCTGACCCGGCATGCCCGTGCGGTGGCCGAAGGCCGCTTCACCGAGAAAACGCCGGTGTTCGGCAGTGATGAGATCGGCCAGCTCAGCCAGGCGTTCAATTATATGACAAGCCGTCTGCGCGAGGCTCTGTCACAGAATGAGGAGGAGAAGGAGAAGCTTGCCTCCATTCTGACCAACATGAGCGACGGCGTGATCGCCACCGACGATGCTGGCCGCGTGATCCTGATGAATCGCCGGGCCAGCGAAATGCTTGGCGTGGAGGGCGAGGAGCTGGCTGGCCGCGAGATTAGCTCCCTGCTGGGGCTGGAAGAGCCGGAGGCCGAGTCTCTCGCCCAAGGCGGCGAGGTTGGCTCGAAGCTGCTGGAGTTTGTGCCGCGCGAGGGCGGCCAGCCGGTGATGATGCGGGTGACGTTCACCCCGATTCATCGCCGGGAGATTGGCATTACAGGCACGATTGCGGTGCTTCAGGACGTTACCGAGCAGGAGAAGCTGGAGGCTTCGCGCCGGGAGTTCGTGGCCAATGTATCGCATGAGCTGCGCACGCCACTGACTACGATCAAGAGCTATACGGAAGCGCTGGAGAGCGGAGCGCTGGAAGATAAGCAGATGGGACCGCGATTTGTCGGTGTTATCCAGAATGAGACGGAGCGGATGATCCGGCTGGTCACGGATCTGCTCCATCTGTCGCGGCTGGATTCCAAGGAAGCGGCGCTGCATAAGGAGCCGACGGATATTTTGGAAATGCTGGAGGATGTAGAGGACAGGTTCTCTTTTCAAATGAAACAGAAACGCATTCGCACGCTGATTGAGATCAAACCGGGGGTACCCACCGCCATGCTGGACCGCGACGGGATTGACCAGGTGCTGGACAATCTGATCTCCAACGCCCTGAAGTATACGCCTGATGGCGGAACGATTACGATGGGAGCGGCGATCACCGAGGATGGAATGCTCTCGCTGTCCGTCAAGGATACAGGGATGGGGATCCCGAAGAAGGATCTGGACCGGATCTTCGAGCGCTTCTACCGGGTGGACAAAGCCCGGACGCGCAATCTCGGCGGGACGGGACTCGGCCTGTCCATTGCCCGGGAAATTGTAAGGGCCCACGGGGGCTCCATATCCTTGCAGTCTGAGCTTGAAAAAGGAACCGTCGTCACCTTTACACTGCCTCTGAAAGACGAAGGGGGGTCTGCGACGTGAAGGAGCGGCTCAAAACGATTGTGCTCACCGTGCTGGTCGTCAGCAGTCTGGTGCAGAGCTTCTTCCTCATCTATCGTCTGCCGGGCAACGACTCGGCCGTACAGTCCCCCAATGCCTACATCCGCACCGAGGAGATGGGGACGGAGGAAAAAGCCGAAAATCTGCTGTACCCGGATAAAATGATCGTCCATATGGGGGAGAGCAAGCATACGATTTTCTATCCGAATGATACGTTCTACAACCTGATCTACACCCGGCTCAAGGGACGCACCTTTGACAGCTTTCAGCGCCGCATGGTGACCAATATGGATTGGGAGAAGCTGCGGTCGGAAAGTCAGGGTATCGAGCTGAGCTTCGATTCCGGTGTCCCGGTCAGGCTGCTGCAGCGAGTGATGCAGATTCGCCCGGATTCTACGTTTGAAGGCGAGAGCATCAACCGGATGTGGCTGTACAGCGTGGAGGGGGAGCCCAAGATTCATGTACTCTTCTTCAGTACAAAAGGGGATGCCGTCTACGAGGCGGGACAGGCCGACTTGACGCCGCAGGATGTGCAGCAGCTGGTGGATTTTGGCCAGAACTGGATGTCATACACGCTGACCGATGGCGGCTATTATTTGCCCGGTACCGATATGGATATGATCCGTGTCGACATGCCGCTTGGCATGTACACGATTGAGCAGATGCAGCGGAGCCTGTTCTTCGATCCGAGCATTACGCGCAATATCCGGGAGCGGGATGGCTCCCAGATCTACACTGACAGCAAGCGAAGCCTGCAGGTAGACCATGCCCAGAGCTGGATCAGTTATACGGACCCGGCAGCGCCGCCGTCGGGCGAGAGCAACCCCGGGAAGGATGTGCTGTCTGCCATTGATTTCGTGAATCAGCATGGCGGATGGAACGGCATCTTCCGGCTGAGCTGGGCGGATGAATCCGAGGACCGGACCCAGGTCGGATTCCAGCAGTATTATGGCGGGTATCCGATTCTGAATACGCGTGCTTTCCCATTTGGCGTTATGGAGCTGGATCTGCAGCAGGGAACGGTCACGTCTTATGAACGCTCGCTCTTGTACTTGCAGGACGAGCCGCTGGCCAAGCAGGTGGTGAAATTGCCGGGCGGCGAGAAGCTGGCGGCAAGCCTTGAAGAACTGGTCGGCGAAGCCTCTATGGCTTCCATTGCTTCGATTGATCCGGCCTATGTTCCGGAAAGCCTGGACGATGGCGTGCGGCTTAAGCCGGTATGGGCGGTAAGACTGGAGAATGGCAGCATTCGTACGGTCGCCGCTGTGGAGTGAAACCAGTGATGGCGAATCGCCAATTTCCGAGACCGGACGCAGGGTTAAGCTATATGTGAAGGAGGGAAGAAGATGGACTGGGGACGAGCCAAAAATGTGCTGATATACGCCTTTCTGCTGCTCAATCTGGTGCTCGGTTATCAGCTCTGGATTGATTATCGGGAACAGGCCGGCTCCGGTCTGGACTTCACCTCCCTGTCGCCAAGCACCCAGCGGATCATGGAGGACAACCGGATTCAGGTGCTCAGCCCGATTCCGACGGAGACGCCGCAGCTGCCCAAGATCGCGTATACGTTCAGTGCGCAGGAGCAGAGGGAACCGGTGGTGATGGACACCCCGGTGGATACGAAGCTGATCTACGCTGATGAGCGGGAGCTGCGAAGCGCGCTGGAGGGCCAGGTCGAAGAGCTGGATCAGTACCGCCATGATCCGCAGTCGGACAAGGAGAATGTATTCGTGTTCCGTCCGCTTGTGCTCAAGGAGTGGCCGCTGTTCAATGTGGAGCTTGAGTTCTATCATGAATCGCAGAAAATTCAGGCCTATCATGAGCCTGTGTTCGATATACAGCCTACCGATGATGTGGAGGAGCAGAAGGTGCTTCCGGCATCGAAGGCGCTGGAAACGTTGATTGAGCGGAATTTTATCCCGCCGGAATCGGTGGTCAGGGATATCCAGCTCGGCTACTATGGGCAATTGTTTAATACGGAGGTCCAGCTGGCCGCGCCAACCTGGCGGTTTACGCTGGATACGGGAGAAATGATCTATGTTCAGGGCATTAGTGGAGATGTCTTCACGCCCAAAAGCGATACAAAGGAGTAAACAGACTTATGGGGATTTCATTTTCCGTGCTGTCGAGCGGCTCGACGGGCAATGCAACGATTGTCCGCAACGAGGATACGACGCTGCTGATTGATGCCGGCCTTAGCGCACGGCGGATCAATGAGCTGCTGAAGGAACGGGAAGTCATGGGGGAAGAAATCGACGGCATTCTGGTCACGCATGAGCATTCCGATCATATTCGCGGCCTTGGCGCAGTGGCGCGCAAGTACAACTTGCCGATCTATGCCAATGAGAAGACATGGGAGGCCATGGAGAAGTCGATTGGCGCGATTGCGGAGGAGAACCGGATTGTGCTGGAAAGCCATGAGGTGAAGGATTTTGGCAGTCTGCGGGTAGAGCCCTTCGAGATTTCCCATGACGCTGCAGCGCCGGTCGGCTACTGTTTCTATGATGGGGATGAGAAGCTGGGCGTTGCGACAGATCTGGGCTATGTCAGTGATAAGGTGAAGAAGGCGCTGGACGGCTCTGACGTGCTGGTGCTGGAGGCGAATCATGATATCGAGATGCTGCGTATGGGACGTTATCCGTGGAACACCAAGCGCCGTATTCTTGGCGATATGGGCCATCTGTCCAACAATTCGGCAGGCGAAGCGTTAAGCGAGCTGCTGACCGGGGATACGAAGCGGGCTTATCTGGCCCACCTCAGTCTCGATCACAATATGATGGATTTAGCCAAAATGACGGTGCGCGACACAATGGAAGACGCGGGCTGTTTTTTCAAAGAGAGTGAGTTCAAGTTGTGTGATACGTATTATGACCGCCCGACGCCTTGGGATAAGGTAGGCGAGTAGAAGGGCCGTTTCTTGAAGCTGGTGCAAGATTTCATGCATGAAAGCTATCATTCCAATCATAGAATAGAACCGGGAACAAGGCTGCTTCTTCATCGAATAAGAGAGAACGCAGCCTTGGTTATGTGGGACAGCTGATAGCCGGGACAGCGGTTGGTTAAGATTTGCTCAGTTCATCCTGGGCCCGTCTGATCATCTCTCTGACCATCGGGCCGCCGATCCTGCCGCCGATTTTGCCGGCTTGCTCGGTTGTGAGGTCTCTGTTGCCCGCAGGCTTCAGAGGTATTCCCAACGAATCGGCTACTTCGTATTTCACTTCCTTCTGTGCGCTCGGATCGACATGAAAGCCTTCCTGTTTCATCACCTGGTTCATGAATTGCTGCATTTCCGGAGATCTGTGTCTGCGGGATCTTCTAGCCATCGAAGTTCAACCCTCCTTTATATGATTGCGAACAATCGCGTGTTCTTTAGCATTCCCTGCGGGGAACAAGAACATGAGTGCGGGATTTAGGAAGATCGGCCAAATATGAAACCCGAGGTCTTTTTAGCACGTATGAATAGGTATGCGCATCAGGGGATAACGGTTGTTAGAAGAGATTAGAAGGCTTGTCCGGGGCGAGTGGATGAGGGGCCTACCCTTATTTTGGTTCTAAAGATACGCTGACATGAAGCTTCGCTCGTATGTTACAATAGGAGATAATGGCAGATGGAATGAGGCCGCTATAATCCAGCATTTCTTGTTGTATAAACGGATATGCCATGCTTCGCACACCCTGTTTGTGGTAATAAAGAGTACAGGGTACTTTTTTAACAGTGGTGCGGGAATACATACCTTTTATGTATATAATTAGCAATCATTGGTTTGTCGGCTGTTTCGGTTTTTTGCACAAGCATTTCGTGAAAGAGTACGATAAGGATGCAACTTTTCGGGGATATCATCAGTTAAATACTATATAGAGATAAGCAACTGAATGTCAGGCGATCATAGATAGCTTGGACACGGTTTGATGGCAGGTTGTTTTAAGGCAAGTACGTTCGGACGTTGTCGTTCAGGCAGAATGTCTACAGCTGGAAATGTCTTGCGTTAAACAACGAGGGAGAGAGGGATCGCAATGGGATTGTTTGACGACGATTTTTATTCTACAAAAGTATCCAGACGAAGCAAAAATGCCAGCGAGGACCGATCCGAGCGAGTGAAGTGGAGATCCAGCCGTCGCCGGAGGGGGCTGACTACATTTCAAATATCGGCGATCAGCTCGGTATGTAGTGCGTTGATTGCCGTCATGTTGTTCAGCTTGATCTCCGGAAGTCCGGCGGATAGACCTGCTGTAACCTATGTGAATGGGGGACAACAGGTAGCGCAGTTCGAGGGAGACCCGTACGAGCGGCTTGCCAATGCCGCTGCGAAGGTGCGCCCGGCTGTCGTCAGTGTATTGACACATAAGAACAGGCCGCCGGTGGAAGAAGAGGATTCATCAACACTGCTGCCGGAGGAATTTGAACTGCCGGAAGGATTTGATTTTGGCGAGGATTTCGATTTTGGAGAAGAGTTCGGCTTGTCTGAGGAAGATGCGCTCGGTTCGGGTGTGATCTTCAAGAAGCTGGAGGGCAAGGCGTATATTATAACGAATAACCATGTGGTGGAAGGCGCGGACACGTATGAAGTGGTGACGGTGAACGGCGAGATCAAGCCGGCGACGCTGGTCGGCACGGATCGGGTCAGCGACATCGCCGTATTATCCATCGATGCGAAGGGCATTGACGAGATCGCCGAGTTCGGGGATTCCTCGAAGGTCAGACTCGGTGAGACGGTCATTGCGATCGGGAACCCGCTGGGGCTTGGCGGTACGCTGACCTCAGGCGTGGTGAGTTATACGAATCGCGTGATCCCGGTGTCGCTGAATCAGGACGGCATTTACGACTGGGAAGCTACGGTTATCCAGACGGATGCGGCGATTAATGAAGGGAACAGCGGCGGCGCTCTGGTCGATCTTAATGGCCGTGTGATTGGCATCAACACGATGAAGATTGCCGATACCGGCGTGGAAGGGCTCGGGTTCGCCATTCCGGTCAATGACATTACGGAGGTGGTGACGGAGCTGATGCTGAAAGGCTACATCGCCCGTCCATATCTCGGCGTATATACGGTAGATCTGGGCAATCCGTATGCTCCGCTGAGCAAGAAGGAGCGAGAGAACCTGAAGCTGCCGAAGGGTGTGACCGAGGGCGTTGTCATTCTGGATGCGCTTGGACCTGCCAAGGAAGCGGGGCTTAAGCTGAACGATGTCATCGTGAAGCTGGACGGCAAGCCGATCAACACCACGCTGGAGCTGCGCAAGCATCTGTATCGCGAGACGAAGGTGGGCAGCAGTATGACCGTTACCTTTTATCGTGAAGGGGTGCTGCAGTCGCTCAAGGTGAAGCTGGAGGAGAAGAAGGAAGATTAACCCGAGGAGACCTCGGAATTGTTCTCGGATGTGTACTCCGCCACCGGCAATGAGCTGATCGGACTGATCGGTATAATAAATAATAGGTTAACTTAGAGAAATAGATAAATCATGAAAAAGGTTATCGAATAGACGCAGTACGGAAAGGGGCGCATCAGGCGCTCCTTTTCTGTTAAAGGCATTTCCTTTTTCCACCGAGTGTGGTAGAACAGAAGAGTGGCTATAATAGACATTACCCAACACGATGCGAAAGATAGAAAGGATGCTTAATTCATGTACGTCGTATGCAAGGAACATGTGGAGATTGCCATCGAGAATTTTGTGGACGAATACGAGGACGCCCCGGATATTGTGGATCTGAAGGAGACAGAGTTTTCGGACTGGGACCCACCGGTGAAGTGTGCGGAGTGCGAGAAGCATGCGGAATTTTTAGTTGTGTAGAGGCATCGCGCCAATGCGGCCTCAATAGCATAGATAGAGCCTGGGAAAGCGTGAGAGATCACGCTTTTTTTTGCACTTGTGGGTGGGTAGATGGATCTGAGAGGATGCGGGCTGAGACTGGAAGTACTCAGATGTGTTCTTTTGTGCTAAGGATGAAGAAGTGGGCATTATGCCCTGCCGGATCGCAAGGTGTGTAACAACCAGATTGTGGATGGTAGAATGGAGCTATAGATGTTGTCTCGTGGTGATGTGAGCAGTATGGGTCGTTAGAGTTCAGGATTCGTCTGGAGAACACAGGATGGGATACATACATAATGTTGGGCGGCCTACGTACACTCAATAGAAGAAGCGGTGTGCAGGTGTGGTGTTGCGGTATATGCGATGCAGACTGCATACGGAGAAACCATAAAGGGGAGGGCTCGGGATGTCTACGGTTCATGAAGGACTGCTGCTGGAGTTTCCGGTGCTGGAAACGGCCAGACTGCGTTTGCGGGAGCTGACTTCAGGAGATGCAGAGGCGTTGTTCCGCCTGTTCGCATCGGAAGAGCTGATGAAATATTACGGGCGGTATCCGATGAGCGAGATCATCGAGGCGGAGGAAATGATAGAGCGTCACCGGCTGCTGTTCGAGGAGCTTCGCGGCATCCGCTGGGGGCTGGAGCTTAAAGAGAACGGGCAGCTGATCGGAACAGCCGGGTTCCACGCCTGGGTGCCCCATTATAACCGGGCAGAGATCGGGTATGAGCTGGACTCGGTCTACCACGGACAAGGGCTTGCCAAGGAAGCGCTGACCGCAGCGATCCAGTATGCGTTTGAGGCGATGGGCCTGAACCGGATCGGAGCGTTGGTGTATCCGGAGAATGAGGCGTCCGCAGGGCTTCTGCTGAGGCTCGGGTTCGAGCTGGAAGGGCTGCTGAAGCAGTATGCGCTGTTCCGTGACCGGTACCAGGACTTGAATATGTATGCGCTGCTCAGGGAGCAGTGGGAGCGTAGAGGCTGAAGGGCCCATGGCAAAGGCTGAGGATTAGAGATTAAAGGACTGAAATAACTGAAAGACTGAAAAACTGAAAAACTAATGCAAACCCAAGGGCCAGAGGCATCAGCCTGTGGATCTGATGAAGCAAATAGCAAATAGCAAATAGCAAATAGCATTGAACAATTACAGCGTACGATCTCGTGCAAGCCGGTTATGATCGGTGGTGTGATTTAGATACGTTGGATAGATATGAAACGAGGGGGCGGCAGCCGTGTTCATACAGATCGTAGGTGTCGGAAAGTTGAAGGAGAAGTATCTAGTGCAGGGCATTGCGGAATATGCCAAACGGCTCGGCCCTTATGTGAAATTCGAGATGCTGGAGGTGCCGGACGAGAAGGCGCCGGAGAATATGAGCGAAGCCGAGATTCGGCAAGTGAAGGAACGCGAGGGCGAGCGGCTGCTTGCCCTGATCAAGAGCGAGGCGCATGTGATTGCCCTCGCCATCGACGGCAAGCTGTGGAGCTCCGAGGAGCTCGCCGCCGAACTGGACAAGCTCGCGACCTACGGCACAAGCCATGTCGTGTTCGTCATCGGCGGAAGCAACGGCCTCTCCGATGCCGTGCTGCGCCGCGCCCAGCAGAAGCTGAGCTTCGGGCGCATGACCCTCCCGCACCAGCTTATGCGCCTGGTGCTGGTGGAGCAGATTTATCGGGCGGTGAAGATAAATCGGGGGGAACCATATCATAAGTAGGGCGAAAATTTAGGAGAAGAGGCCGCGTGAGTGTGTTAATTACATTGCCTTTAGGGTATTGCTGTTGTTGCTAGTTGGCAACAGTACACTCAGCTAACATGGCGTACTAATTCCTTTACCGCCTTCTTTTTATGAATCTTCTTTAGGTATTCTGTATTCGTTTTTATGAGCAATTAGGATGCAACTTTTCCCTGTATGTCACGTTTGATCTAGTAGAGAATGTAAAAGGAGGGACATTGTGAGAACAAAGGCGAAGCTGCGCAGCCTCCTGATCACAGCAACCTGTTTGGTTGTAGGGTTGTTGTTTACCGCGTGCGGAAGTGACAAACAAGCTACATCGTCTTCCTTGAAGGAGTTTGTCGTTCCCATGGCGGGCGAGGAGAACGAATCCGGTATCGTTGAGGAAGATGAGAAGGCCGGTTCCGAGCAAGAGACTGATCATGTGATGGCAGATCGAACTGTAGGATACGCATTTCCCGAGTCTATCGAACTCCAGTTCAAGCCAGTAGAATTGACCGCACTTGTCAATTCGAAGATTGGGGAAGGATGGGTAAAGACCCGAACCGTTCCGTTCGGTTCGATCAATGGGGATCCCGTCGTGCTGGACGTGTATAAAGTGCCGGAAGATGATTTATGCGGATTCGATTACGAAAGAGTCGTGCTTCTAACCCACAAGAACGAGAATTACAGGTATCCAGACTGTTTTTCGTCCAGTATTGAACACGAAACTCCCGAACAACAGCAGGCGTTGTTTAGGCTGGATTATAAGCAGAAAGAGCAAGGGGTACAGTCTATTGTGCATGGAGCCGTTGAATTGGCTGCCAATGGACCAGGTCGAATGGCTTATTATTATTACGATGCCATACAAGGAGAATGGTTCGGATTCGAAGATTGGGGTTACCCAAGGGTCTCTGATTTGGATGGCGATGGAGTCGAAGAGCTCATAAATCAATTCCCTGGGTTGCACATGAGCTGGCCGGATGTAACCATTTACCGATGGAGTGACCAAGGTCTTTCGTATAGTGCTTCTATTAAGAATACGCTCAGGATGCCGAATGTTTCCTTCAGCAGTGCCACGCTAGACGAGCAGACCAATCACATCAAGGTCACGGCCGTTATGAGCCTCGAACAAGAAGCGTATGAAGCGGCAAACTATTTTTATGAAAGAGGGAAGCTCCAGCGTCAACCAAAGTGAACCTGGACATTTATGGGTGTGTACTATACTGAGAACTGAGAGGCCATCCTTTGCAGGATGGCCTAAAACTTGCCGTTACAGACAACGAGGAGAGCCGTATCATAAGTGACGGCAAGGTTGATCCATCCTAATGCAAACTAGAAATACTTATGCCAAAATAAGATAAAAGGTTGGGATGTGAGAAGGTAATGAAAACAATTGGACTTATAGGTGGGATGAGTTGGGAATCATCTTTACTCTATTACCAAATCATTAATGAAAGGGTAAAAGAAAGGAAAGGTGGACACCACTCTGCAAAAAGTTTGATGTATTCCGTAGATTTTCAAGAAGTCAAGGATCTCCAGCATCAAGCAAATTGGACAGCGGCAACGAAGATCATGATTGAATCGGCACAAAAACTTGAAGCAGGTGGAGCAGATGTCATCGTCATATGCACGAATACGATGCACAAGATGGCGTTGGAAGTGATGAACTCGGTATCGATTCCTTTACTTCATATTGCAGATGCAACAGCAAATAAAATTATTAGCGATAAAATAAAAAAGGTGGCTTTGTTAGGGACCGCTTTTACTATGGAGGAAGAATTTTATAAGGGTAGGCTTATCAACCGGTTTGGACTTGAAGTTATGGTTCCGGATGAAGCAGATAGAGTGGTCATCCACGATATCATTTATCATGAACTTTGTCTTGGCATTATAAATGAACATTCAAAGAATAATTTTTAGAGATAATTGACAGTCTTATCCGTAAGGGAGCGGAAGCTGTTATTCTAGGATGTACGGAAATCACAATGCTCATTTCGCAAGAAGACTGCAATATCCCGATTTATGATACAACACGACTTCATGCCGAGGCCGCCGTTGACTTTGCGTTAGGGGACGAGGCGTAAAATGAAGGCAATCCGTATGGACAGAATAGTAGAGCTGTATCATAAGTAAGCACAAACTCATCGCTAAGGGAAGCGTCAAAGAACAGTTCAATGTCCTTGACGCTTCTTTTGGTTGGATGGCGCCAGCATGCATAGTTATAATCTTTATCAGAAAAGAGAGGGACACAATTATTTGATCAATTCTTCTAGCGAAACGGGGAATAACGGTTTTACCAACTCATAAACTGCCGCAGCATATTGTTGAATTTCATATTGTGAGTCATGGGCAAGCCTTTGATTGAGGAAGTGACAAACAGATTGAAGTGAGGCTGTCCAATAATACGCTGTGTACATTCCATACGCTGAAGGGATAAGCAGACGTGCTTGTTCAGGAGCGATATTATTTTCTAAAGCCCATTCATAATCCTTTAGCCCTTGTTCAATCTGCCGAAGTAATCTTTGTGTGGCTTCAAGACCGATTGTATTAGTTACAGGCTCTCCGCTTCCTTGCTTGGAGTTCTCAGGCTTACTTCGCCAATCAGTTGGGTTAGGAACATAATTCTCTACATCAATCGTTATGTATCTTCTAGAAGCTTCATTCCAAGCATCCATTGTGTGGTCACTTCCCACTACGTACTTCCAATGTTGCCGCGCTACCATAAGGGGGGCGTAAACTTCAAATTGAATAGTAGCATGGCGGAAGGGGGACATGTGATCTTCCCTTGCTAAAAACTTGATAAGCTTAACATCGTTAGGTGTAAGTTCCTTTGATTCTTTTGCGTAGGAAACCCTTGCACTATTTACAACGGAGAGATCCCCACCCATATGGTCTACGAGTCTAACATATCCTTTATCAAGCACATTGATTTTCATGATAAGGCATCCCTCCTAACATCATATGTTCTCAAAGAAATATCATAACAAATAATGGGGAGGTGGACCAGACTCTTTAAGTGAAGATGGAACATGGTTATACTCACCCTATATATTAATTTAAACTTTGTGGTCAAACCGTAGGACGAAGATAGCAAAAATATATTGCATCGTATCATAGCAGAGTTCAATTGACCGTAGGGGCAAGATACTCAGAATAGTGAAAGCCATTCCATTAGAGGAGTGGCTTCTTCTTTATCTACTGATGTAGATTTAGCGGTCAAGCTTTGTACTTAGATATATTGCAGAGAACCGTACAATTGTAGGAAAAAATTATTATATTGGAAAATATTGAGAAGGAGAAGCGATATATCTTAACGAATATTATAAATTAATTTATAGATGGGGGAGGGACTCATTATGAATAGATGAATGGAAAGTCGAGGTCATACGAACGCCTACGATCAAACGTAATAATAAGCTGATTAGCTACTAGGATAAGTCAGTGATTATATACTTCCTGCGGAATACCCGGATTTTGTTTAGAAGGTTTATATGTATACCGGCTTAACGAAAGCTGGTATAGCACAACTATAATCTATGGAGGTTTTAAAATGACTAATAAAAAGTTTTCTTTTAAAGCCCTCTCACTTATGCTGGTCTTTGCATTCATCGTATCCACATTTTACCCGGCCTTGCCGGCAGATGCAGCCGCTAGAGGAGCATGGGCTCCTAATACTGCCTATGCAGTAAATGATACGGTAACGTATAACGGAAGCACGTATACCTGTCTTCAGGCACATACTTCCCTTGTAGGTTGGGAACCGTCCAATGTTCCTGCTTTATGGCAGAGAGGCGGTGGTGGAACTACACCTCCAACCACGCCACCAGCAACAAACGGCGTGACATTCTATGCAGATATAAACTATGGTGGAACAGCAGTAACCCTTGGAGTAGGTAATTATACATTGTCCCAGTTGAATGCACATGGAATTCCGAATGACTGGATGTCCTCTCTTAGGGTTCCTAGCGGTTGGACGGTTGAAGTATATGAGAATGATCATTTTGGAGGAACAAAGTGGACCTTTACCTCAGATACCTCTTGGGTCGGCAATGCAGCTAATGATAAAATGTCATCGGTTAAGATTTATACGGGCTCACCATCTCCTGGAGTAACAAAGCCTGCCGAGGTGCCGAGTCATATATGGACCTATGTCATGAATGCGGATAATGCTTACGGTAAAGGCGGGGATTTTGCTTTATTGCTCAGTGCGGTTATCAAAAAGGAAAGCAGTTTTGGAGCAGGTTTACCAGGTAGTCCATCGGCCGGCGACGGATTGATGCAGGTAGAGCCAAACACACGCAGTGCTTATTCATCTCAGTTCGTCTCAAAATTTGGCCGTGCCTATAATCACAGCAGTGAACAAGATCAGGTATACTTGGGTGCATTGATTTTAAATGATAAAATTGTTAGATTCGGCAACATATACAATGGCTTACTACACTATAACGGAGGAGATAACTGGTATCCGGGCGCAACGGACTCTTATGGCCGTCCTATTCTGGCAGATCAATATGCAAATTCAGTTTATGCCACATATAAGGGCTATGGAGGCAGGAATTAAGTCGAATAGGGAAATGCCCTGGGAAGACGCTGAGCGAATCAGCGTCTTTCTTGTGCTTGCGGGCATGGCTTATGTGAGTGTTGCGCTTCCATCGGCATTTCATATTAGTGACCGCCATGAATCAAGTCTACAACTTTACTGACAGCAGCTGTCAGTGAAGTTGTTCTATGATAATGACAACCACTCATTACAGGTGAAGGGTTGCTGTTATCTAAAATGAACTTGATGAGGAGTGATTAGAAATGAATAATACCGTATATCTGTATGTTTTTGATACCATGTCCGATTGGGAAATCGGTTATTTAGCCGCTGAACTGAACTCTGGAAGATACTTCAGACGGGGTGTGGCTCCGGCCAAAATAGTCACGGTTGGGATAGATAAGACCCCAGTAACTACAATGGGCGGATTGAGAATAATGCCTGACGTTAGAGTGGATGAGTGCAGCATTAAAAGCGCAGATGCTCTGATTTTACCGGGCGGAAATACATGGACAGAAGCGGTTCATGCGCCCATATTAACAATGGCCGGGATGTGTTTAAGGGAAGGAATCATAGTTGGAGCAATTTGCGGCGCTACCTTAGGACTTGCTCAAGCAGGGTTGTTAGATTCACGTTGGCACACAAGCAATGACCTGGCCTACCTTAAAATGGTGTGCAATTGTTACACGGGCGAAGCCTATTACAAAATGGAATCTGCTGTCACCGACGGGAATTTGATCACTGCATCCGGAGTAGCTCCATTAGAATTTTCTGTTCATGTTTTAAAAGCGCTCGACGTTCTTCTTCCAAAAACATTAGACGCTTGGTATCGTCTTAACAAAACTCATGAACCTGAATATTTTTACGAGTTAATGAACTCAGTCCAATGACAGTATAGGAACTGTTGAACAGCCACATTTTCCTATAAGGCACAGCTCAGTGCTGTTCCCAAAAGCCAAAGAAGGAGCGGAGACATGCGCTCTTTCTTTCTTTGCAAGTCAATGAATCGCATTCAGTTTGGTTTCGCTTTCCGTGCAGCACCGATCAGCATCGGAATAGCAATCACAAGTCCTAGGATCACCGTGACAATAGAGCCCTCCAGGCCAAAATCTCCCCCTGTGAGCCATGCTGCTCCGTGTGCCTGCACAGTAAACAACCCGTCCGCAGGGAGTCCGGATACAGGAATGCCAAGCAAACTTTCGAGTGCATTCCAGGCAAAATGCAGCCCCATGACAAACCACAAATTGCGCCGCCACAAAAATGCAGCTCCGAGCAGAACCCCTGCTTCCAGGGTGATGGCAACAGCGCTCCATAGCGTTGCTCCTGGATTTCCAAGATGGAAGGCCCCAAAGGTAAGTGAGGTTACCGCAAGTGCAATCCAGCTGCCCCCTAATTTCTGTATAGCTTGAAGCATTAATCCACGAAACACCAGTTCCTCGAGTATCGCTGCGCCCAGCGCGATTTCAATGGACGCCATGACAATAGAACCCGGATCTGCCGGCGCCGCCCATTGAAAGGAGTAGCCGCCGAGCATAACAATAATAAGCGTGGACGCTGCGATAAACATCGCCCCCGTGATGACGCCTCGGACAGCTTCCACCCCAGCATGCTGCCGGGATAGCTCTGGAATGGGCCGCCGAGCCACGTATTTCATAGTAAGCTTATATACCAGGATGGCTACTAAGCCCAACAGGAGGGTTAAGAGTAGGGAGCCAGCCCCTTCTATTCGCTGGGTAAGCACAAAGAGTAATCCTTGTATAAGAATAATGACGACTGCACCCACAAGCATCCAGATTATTGGGAAGCGAAGCAGCCTCTCTATGCTGCTGGACCTTATCTTCTTCATGTCTTTCATCAACTCCTATCACATTTGGTTAGTTATGAGTTTAGGCTGAAAAAGTCATAAAGCACAGTGCGCTTTGGTCATGACATGGTTACTTGTGATCCAATATGACCGAATCTCGGGCTAAGCGGGCAGCTTCTCGCCTTCCCTTGACATGCAGCTTCGAATAAATCGTTAAGATGTAATTCTTAACGGTCCCTTCACTGAGAAAAAGCGCCTCGGCAATCTCTTGATTGCGCAGGCCGCAAGCACATACTCCACTTCTCTATAAGAGGTCAGCATAATAATCTTGATATCAGGTAATCGCTTCTTGATCAGGGCCGTTGCCGCCACGCCGTCCATGACAGGCATGTTGATATCCATCAGCACAATGTCGGGCTGAAACTGCTCGCATCCGTGTTAGGCCCCATTCCATGAACGGTAATATTTTTTTCATAACATCATCATACAGGAAATCCATAAACTTGGAACCATTGTAAACATATAGATAGGCTTATGTGAAGAAATCCAACAACATGCATTTATTGACTTTATATTATAAGGTTAGTACAATTTTGTTGGTCAACCAACCAAGAAAGGGTGGTATTATATGAGCACACAGGATAAAAGGAAAGTATTAATCGAGGCGGCTTACAAAGTATTTGTGAAAAAAGGATATGTTAACTCTACGATAAAAGATATCGCAAACGAAGCCAATATGACATCGGGACTTGTTCATTATTATTTTAAGAATAAAGAAGAGCTGTTGCTTTCCGTACAAGATGAAGTCCAAAAGCATTACCACAGGCAATATGACAGACGGACAGAAGATGCTGTAAGCCACGAGGGACTTTTGCTTGAAATCAAATCCAGAGCGGAGGACAATCCTGACTGGTATCGTTGGAGATATGAAATTTATTCTTTGGGGATCAAAGACGAAGGTGGGCATCTTGAACAGCAAGTAGCGTCTATTCTCAAGAATGGGAGAGAAAGTCTTTCCACACCACTTCAGCACATATTAGGCGATTCCCATAATGCTTCTGCGCTTGCCAGTATACTGTTGGCTTGCTTCGATGGGTTAGCGCTTCAGAAAATTGTAGACGATGAATTTGATATAGACCACGCGTATCAACTTTTGGGCGAACTCCTTGACCTTTATTTAAGCCAGTCCCATTCTGTATAAACTCTCATGTGTTCACTTGTATATACAACTAAACTAACCCGAAAGGTGATCATATGAAAAAAATAGTAATCGGTTTATTCATCTTCCTACTCGTCGCTCCCTCCCTTACTGTTGCCGCTCAAGATCGAGATACGGCTCAACAAATCGAAACATTTATGAAAGAAGCGCTGGAGGAATATCGAATTCCCGGGGCTTCGTTAGCAATCGTACATAATGGCCAGACCATTTTTCAAGATAGCTGGGGAACAATGAGTGACGGGTCAGCAGTAACGGAAGACACGACTTTTCTTATAGGTTCAGTAAGTAAGCCTTTGACATCTCTTGCAATCATGATGTTAGTGGAAGAGGGAAGAGTAAAGTTAGATGAACCGATAGAAGCTTACATCCCGTGGTTTAAGTATCGAACAGATGGAATGAAATCGATAACGGTGCGTCATCTATTAGAACAAACAAGCGGGATAAGCGCTTATGATGGATTGAAAGTGACAGATCAGCGAGGTCGTGATAAGGAGAAAGGTATAACTCAAGCCGTTACAGAGTTGAGTGGGGTAGAGTTAAGCCGCGTTCCGGGTGAGGCATATGAATATAATTCAGCCAATTATTTGCTCTTAGGAGCTATTATTGAAGCGGTGTCCAACCAGTCCTTCGCAGCATATATGGATACGCATATTTTCTCTCCTCTTGGCATGAACAACACGACTGCCAATTACGAAAGTGCGATAGACAAAGGATTTGTGCCCGGCTTTCATTCATGGGTCGGCAGACCCGTTAAAGGCGATGGCTTGTATGATCAATCGGGAGCGCCTTATGGTTATATGACTTCAACCGCCAGTGACCTTACCCAATTCATAAACTTCATGCTAAACGGCGGAGAATTATTAACAGAACAAAGTCTAGAACAATTACAAACTGCACCTGAACATGGCAAACGATATGGTTTGGGATGGCACTTCCCAAGAACGGGCAATACGTATCCTTATCATACAGGTGCAACGCCCGAATATCGATCGGAAGTATTCTTTATACCCGAACAAAATTTGGGCGCCGTTCTTTTGATGAATAAATACCATGAATTGGAAGCTGTTTCGTATTTAAGTATCATGGAGGGAATTCGGGCCATTATGAACGGAGAGAATCCGGATTTGGCACAATTAGACGGTAGCACGCAATGGATTACACTTGGTGTTGTATTATTGTCGGCTATTGTATCTTTTCTTAGTTTATTCCGTCTAAAACGTAGAACCACGATAAATAAAAAGTTATGGGTTACTATGGGGATCTTCTCCATCACATTCGCTGTCGGACTGATTCCATTATTCACATATAGTGTGGGTGTTTCGTGGAGGACGGTTGGTCTTTTCCTTCCAGACATCGAATTTCTCATTCAATGTCTGATTGCGATATTGGCAATGCACGGTCTCTTAATCTTCCTTATTATTGCAGTGAAACGAAAAAAACAACACTTGAATATCAGTCGATGAACTGGATAGCAATGAGGCTATAGTGTGTAGATCATTACGCGAAACGGGTGTCATAAATACAAGTCTCCAAAAGCTATAGTATAATTGTTTATATGAATAACTGAAGAAGGAGGAATGATGGCAAGAGCGAAGCCATCGATACGAACGGAATTATGCATAAAGCTACGAATGTCTCCAGGCTCGATGAATAGAAAGATGACCAGGAGCAGGAGAAAATAGGAACACGGACCTTGCGAGCTACTGTATTATGTTGAGGAAGGAATGATTACCATACAACTGGTGCTGGACAAGATTACGAAGCAGTTCAACGAGAAGCAGGTGCTTCAAGGTGTGGAGCATCGATTCGAGAAGGGGAAGATCTACGGACTGCTGGGACGGAATGGGGCAGGCAAAACGACACTGTTCAATTGCCTTAGCGGCGAACTGAAGATGGATAGCGGCCAATCCTTGTTAGTGACGGACGGCGAGACGCGCGAACTGCGTGAGCAGGATGTGGGGTACGTCTATTCGCTGCCGATCCTGCCGGAATTCCTGACAGGCTATGAATTCGTGAAGTTCTTCATCGAGGTGACCCGCCGTCAGCAGGTGACGATCGACCATTCGATTGATCAATATTTCGACATGATGAGCATGGCGGAGGAAGAGCGGCATCGCCTCATTAAAGGGTATTCCCACGGCATGAAGAACAAGCTGCAGATGCTGCTGTTCTTGATCACGAAGCCGCCGGTCATTCTATTGGATGAACCGCTCACATCCTTTGACGTTATCGTCGCGCTGGAGATGAAGAAGCTGCTCCGCGAGATGAAGCATAACCATATCCTTATTTTCTCCACTCATATTTTGCAGCTGGCATCCGACCTTTGCGATGAACTCGTGATTCTGAATCACGGTCGGCTGTCGTCTGTATCGCCCGAACTGTTGCGCAGTCCGGAGTTCGAGCAGAGCATCATCGAGCTGCTGAAGGACGAGAGCCATGTTGAAGGTTCTTAGTACGTTGCTCGCGATCCGGACGTCGTCAGCGATCAATTTATTCTTCTACTATTTCCAGAGGCTGCCCTTGATTGGCAAGCTGGTCAAGAGTTCCATCTATGCAAGAACAGACTTGAAGCGCTCGGCCGGTGTTCTGGTGTTCGTGGTGTTGTTCTTGTGGAGCTTTGTGTCCAAGCTGCTGTACCTATACTTTTTTGTCTATTGGCCGGTGACGGCGTTCAGCGAATGGACGCGCACTCACGATCCGCTCACGCTGTTCGTTCACGTCTTTGTACTGATTAGCTTACTGGTTGCTGGAGTCAGCAGTGCCAATGTGCTGGAACCGAAGCGGGAGAAGTATGTGGCGGTAAAGCTGATGCGAATGTCGCCCAAGCATTATATGCACGCGGCTTTGTCCTACCGTTATGTCGTGTTCTTCATCAGTTACCTGCCGGCGCTGCTGGTATTCGTGCTGCTGCTGCAGGGCACGGTGATGCTGGCGGTGATGCTTGCGGTTGCCGTCACAGGGTGGAGGGTGCTGTGCGAGTACTTCCATCTGAAGCTATTCGAGAGGACGGGGATGGTGCTGGTCAAGCAAATGGCCATTGTATGGACCGTCATTATCGTAGGCTATGCCGCTGCGTATTTGCCGTTGTTCCTCGAGAAGCTGCCGGTAGTCCAGCCACTCCCGATGCATGGGTTAACGGTGCTGGTGATAGCAGGGGTAGGAACATGGGCAGCTGTTCAGCTGATGCGGTATCGTCATTACCGGGAGGCAGTGGATGCCACCACGAAGCGGGACGATCCGTACTTGAACGTCAGTGCCATGATTGCGGATGCCAATAAAACGAGCGTTCAAGCCCAAGAGAGCGACTATGCAGAGGAAACCTTGCGGCGTGAGCCAGTGGAGGGCAAGGAGGGCTATGGTTATCTCAACGCGATTTTCTTCGCTAGACATCGCAGCCTGGTCCGCCGACCGGTCCGCAAGCGTCTTGCAATAGTGGCCGGTGTCGGTATCATCGGCTCGATCGTGATGGTGGCCATGAGCCGGATTCTGCCGGAGTCCCCGCAGCTGGAGCTGAACATGGTGTTCTCTATTTTGCCGATTGCGATGAGCTTCTTGGCAGTTGGGGAAGCAACGTGCAGAGCAATGTTCTATCATTGTGACATCAGCTTAACCCGTTACAGCTTCTACCGAGACGCCGCTTATGAGCATTTCATGATCCGGCTTCGCAAAATGATTTGGCAGAATCTGCAAATTGCTGCTGTGGTGGGGGGCGCGCTGACACTGTTAAGCTTCACGTCGGGTGGGGACCTGCTGCAATGGGATACCGTACTGCTATGGCTCAGCATTATTGGGCTGGCGGTCTTCTTCACCAACCATCATTTGTTTCTATACTATATCTTTCAGCCGTATTCCACGGATCTGAACGTGAAAAATCCGCTATACTTCGTCGTGACGATGGTTGTGTCGGGGATCTGTGGAGCCGCGGTCTTTATTCCGCTGCCGCCCGTTATTTTCACGAGCTTTGTTCTCGTGGTTACACTTGCTTATTTGGCGGTTTCGGCTGTATCCGTCCGCAAGTATGCACATCGAACGTTTAGAGTGAAGTAACCGGAGAGGTGATGGAGTCGCGACTATAATTCTAATGATTGTAGAGCGAATCCACGGGGGTCTGATCTCTTGACAATCCGATTAGTTAAGAGGCTGTCTCAAAAGTCATCGTAGATGACAAAGAGACAGCCTCGTTATTATGTTCTCGTATGGTTATTTCTTTTTAGCTTTAAAAACAAGCAAAGTCAATAAGGAACAAGTTACCGTCACAAACCCTCTATAGGTCCAATATATAACTGCTCCTACACCTGAAAATCTATCAGTGAAGTTCAGTGCTCCTTACTGAATTTTCCCCTAACTTCTTCATAACGATTTCATTCCGTTTTTCTTAAACAATATTTTTTGTATTTCTAAATAATAGAACGCATAAAAACAAAACATTTGAAGAGTACGATCTTTGGAAATTAAAGTAAACAGAATTGCGATAGCGTCGTGCACCGCCATCACCAGTGGTTAAATTGAGTCAATCGACGCATGTAGACTGTCTAGTATTGAAGGTTGGTTGGTGTTAAAGAATAATTGAGCACAGAACGGGTTTTCATTTCATAGATTTTGAAGCGTAAGGACATGCTTTATCATCTTGTCATTGTCTGGCTTGTGAATTTTTTTGTACAAACTCATGTCTAAGCAATCCCCTCATCCGAGGGGATTTGGCGTTTCTGACCTAAGTAATCGCTGACCCGATCAGGCAAAAAAAGACCGAAAGCTGAAGGAGTATCTGCTCCAGTTCTGGACACGGCGGGTTCATTTTTGAGTCACATCTGTCATGGTTTTGCGCCCGAGACTTCCTCGAAGAGGGCCAACTCCAGCAGCAATCCATCTTCCGTTGCGGCTTTGTAAATGGGCTTGAGGCCGTCGGTCACTTGTTTGCATCACGGACGTTGGACTGTTGCAATGCTATTTTGCGCGCATTTTCTTGTTTTTCTGCTCGGGCATATGTAGATAATCGGCTACATATGGATTTCAAGTCTAGAAGAAAAATTTCACTAAAATACATAAAACTGTTACCCATTTTTTCAAAGTATCCTATAATAGGATAAAGGAACCAGGCTATTTGGCATATACAATAATGTGCGAATCGACGTCAGACTTCTGTAGAAGGAGGTGAGAAGCTATTAGTACCAAATACATAGCCCATGTGCGAAAAAATGAGGATGGTAGTTGGGCAGAGCCGCATGATTTGGACAATCACGCCGAAAGAACAGCAAGTATGGCCGGAGCCTTTGCCTCCAAATTTCAGTCTCAACAATGGGGTGAAGCTGCAGGATGGGGGCATGATGTAGGCAAAGGGAGAGCTGAATGGCTTACATATTTAAAGGTGCAGAGCGGTTACGATCCAGAAGCGCGTTGTCAAACGAGCATAGGCAAAATTCCTCATGCCATTCATGGAGCGGAAATGGTCGAGCAACTATATGGCAAGGGGATTGGTCGCGTGCTGGCCTATTGCATAGCTGGTCACCATACCGGGCTGCCGGATTGGTCCGGTGGCGAAGGGGCTGGACAAGCCTCGCTGCAATTTAGAAAATCGCAAGTCAGTGATTTGGAGCTTGAACAGATCGACCCTTCGTTAATTGCAAAGCTCAGGGAGGCCAAGCCTTTGCAGCCTCCATGGAAATTTAAGGGCGGACTTGACATGTCGCTTTGGATTCGGATGCTGTTCTCTTGTTTGGTTGATGCTGATTTCCTCGATACGGAATCCTATATGAATCAAGCAAAGGCATTGAACAGAGGGATGTATCTTCCCGTTGAGGCACTGAAGGAACGTCTCCGGTTGTACAACAAGGGAGTAAGGAAGATTGCTGAGCGAACGGAGGTGAACGACCTCCGCGACGAAATTCTCCGAAAATGTATAAAAGCTGCGCAAGGACCGCGAGGCATCTATTCATTGACAGTACCCACTGGCGGCGGCAAAACGTTGAGTGGGCTGACCTTTGCCTTGGAGCACGCTAGCAATTGCAAGCATGACCGGGTGATTTATGTCAGTTCCTACACGAGCATCCTCGAACAGAATGCGGAAGTATTCCGTGAGGCCGTCGGTAAAGATCAAGTTGTTGAACATCACACTAACGTTGTTGATGATGAAACAGACGTCAGATCCCGGTTGGCAATGGAAAATTGGGATGCGCCGTTGATCGTTACGACCTCGGTACAATTTTTTGAATCGTTGTTTGCGGCGAAGCCAGGCCGCTGCCGCAAGCTTCACAATATCGCAAACGCTGTCATTGTGCTGGATGAGGTACAGTTGCTTCCACCGGCATTTCTGGCTCCAATATTAGAAACGCTTCAACTGCTTGTTGATCGTTACAACGTTAGCATTGTTCTGATGACGGCAACCCAACCGGCATTGAAAGAGCGAATGATAGATGGTCAGCGATTTAAAGGCCTTAAAGAGGTAAAGGAGATTGTCGGAACGGATGAGGAGGTTCGGTCGCTTTATGAAGCGCTGAAACGCACGGAAATTCAATTTCCCAACGACTCTCATATCATTTCGAGCTGGGATGAAATCTCTGATCAATTGAAGCATTCCGATGAAGTGCTGTGTATTGTTTCCGATCGAAAGAGCTGTCGTGAATTATATGCTCATATGCCAGCAGGAACCTATCATTTGTCGGCATTAATGTGCGGCCAGCATCTCAGTGACAAGATCAGGGAGATTAAGGGAAAGCTTGTGCAGAACCGTACGCAAAGGCCTGAGAACCGTGTTCCTGTCAGAGTCATCAGCACGCAGTTGGTAGAAGCCGGCGTGGATTTGGATTTTCCGATTGTCTACCGGGCTTTTGCGGGATTGGACTCCATCATGCAGGCAGCTGGTCGATGTAATCGGAATGGCAGGCTATGGCCTGAGCTGGGCAAGGTTATCGTGTTTCATCCTCCCAGACCTGCTCCAATTGGGATTCTACGCAAAGCGGCAGACACAACAAGAAGCATTTTGTCTTCATCCACTGCTGATGCTTTCACTAGCCCTGCTATTATCGAGAAGTTTTTTGAAGAATTGTATTGGAGAGTTCACTCCTTGGATGAAAAGAAAATTGTTCAGCTGCTTGATCCCCAGCGGAATGATCCGAAGGAGTGCAGCATTTTTTTTCGAACAGCAGCGGAACAATTCGAACTTATTGATAACGCCAATCAAAAGACGATCCTGATCCCCTACCGGGATGGACATGGATTGATCGATAATCTGAGAACGAACGGTCCTGACCGTTATCTCATGCGAAAGCTTCAGCGTTATATGGTAACCGTGTATAGACGGGAATTCGAGGAGTTACTGAGGCAAGAGGCCGTAGAAGAAGTTTGGCCCGAGATGTTCGCTCTATCGTCTATAAAGCACTATACCGAGCATGCAGGGTTATTCATTGAAGCTTTATTGTAAGTAAAGAGAGGAGGGTGCATTTTGCATAACTGGTGTCTGGAGGTATGGGGCGATTACGCTTGCTACACGCGCCCGGAGATGAAGGCAGAGCGGGTGAGCTACGACGTCATGACGCCTTCCGCCGCGCGGGCGATATTCGAAGCGATTCTGTGGAAGCCGGCGATACGCTGGCATGTTACCCAAATTGAAGTACTGCATCCTATCAAATGGATCAGCGTGCGCCGAAATGAGCTGGATAAGAAAGCTGCAGCCCCGACAGCCAAACAAATGGCCGGCCTGCCTGGCCCCCCGATGGGAATGGCAGTGAGTGAGCGAATTCAACGCGCGGGTCTATTTCTTAAAGACGTGCGTTACCGTATTCACGGGTACTTCGAATTCATCCCGCCGGAAGAACGCATGAACAATCGTCCGACTGAACAGGAGCATTGGGCTGACGAGCTGGAACGCACAGAAATGGTCCGATTAGATGAGAGTCCAGCCAAGTATGCGGCTATGTTCGAGAGACGAGCGCGCAAGGGGCAATGCTTCCACCGACCGTACCTAGGTTGTCGGGAGTTCGCATGTGATTTCCGACTGATTAAAAATCCGGAGCAGGAATTGCTGCGGCCAATTCAAGAAACGAGAGATTTAGGCTTTATGCTGTATGACATGGATTTTGAGCATGATCCAGTAAGCCCGCCACCTTTGTTTTTTCGAGCATTTATGAAGAATGGGGTTGTGAATACCGACCGCCGGGAAATTGAGGTGAGAGGATGATCTTGCTTGCTTTGAAGGAATATTACGATCGAAAAGCTGCAATTGGAGAAATGGCTGCCGATGGCTGGATTGGAGGCGGGATTGATTTTCTGCTTGAACTGGATTGGGAAGGTCGGCTTCGTGATATTACGGATTTGAGAGAAGGGACAGGAAAGAAAAAACAGCCTCGACTATTCCAGCTTCCGAACATCGGCAATCAAGCTTTGAAGCATACCAACAGTGGAACGGACGCTAACTTGCTGTGGGATAATGCCAAGTTCGTTTTTGGTCTTGGGCCGAAAGGCGATTTGCATCTGCGAAGCATGATCAGTGCAATCGACCAATGGTTGGGGCCAACCGATGATGTTGGCGTTGCGGCGGTCCGCGCTTTTTTTCAGCAGGGGCTGGAGGATCGCAGTCATTTTGAACGGGCATTGCAGCATCCGGAGTATGGAGAGGTACTAGGTACCGGCAGCGTCAGAGTAAGCTTTCGCATTCTGGAGACGCCGTATCCGATTGTCTTCCAATCCCCTGCAGTAGTCGCGGCTTTAAATCGAGAGGAAGAGGGGACTGACAAATGGGCGACAGCGACCTGTCTGATCACAGGAGAGCAGAATGTTGCGGCGGCCGTTACACATCCCGTGATCAAGGGTGTGCGAGGATCACAGTCAGCCGGAGCGAGTATCGTAAGCTTCAATGAAGAGGTTTTTACCTCGTATGCCAAAAGGCAAAGCTTGAATGCACCTGTCAGTAAAAGAGCGGCATCCCAGTATACGAAGGCACTGAACATGCTGCTTGAATCCAAGCAGAGGCTATTCGCAGGTGACATGTCGATTGTATGCTGGGCTGAGCATGAGGATGATTTCGAGTCTGAGTTTTCCGCGCTTTTCGAGGAGCCGCCGAAGGATAATCCTGACGAAGGAACGGAGAGGATCAAAGCCTTGTTTCAGTCCGTTCATTCAGGAAGTTATGTAGAGGACAGCAACAGGACTCGTTTTTATATCCTTGGTCTGTCTCCGAATATGGCTCGTATCTCTATCCGCTTCTGGCAAGTCGGGACCGTGTACGAGTTCGCGAGCCGAATCAGGCAATATTTTGAGGATTTCACGATCGTCAAGCCTCCCAAAGAGCCGGAGTTCTATTCGGTCTGGAGAATTCTCGTCAATGTCGCTGTGCAGGATAAGAGCGAAAATATTCCTCCCAATCTAGCAGGCGAGTTTATGCGTTCCATATTGGAGGGAACACCGTATCCAGAAACATTGCTGCAGGCTGTTCTGCGCCGTATTCGCAGCGATACCGAATATCGTGTAAAGCCTGTTCGGGCGGCTTTGATAAAGGCTTATCTGAATCGTTATCTTCGCTTTTACCCTAATCAAAGTTATAAGGAGGTAGGAAGAGCATTGGATACTCATCAAACGTCGATTGGCTATCATCTGGGCAGGTTATTTGCTGTACTGGAGAAGATTCAGGAAGAAGCAAATCCGGGCATTAATGCTACGATTCGCGAAAGATACTACGGAGCGGCTTGTACGACGCCAGTCACGGTTTTCTCGAACCTGCTGCGTCTGAAGAATCATCATTTGGCCAAGCTCGATAATAAAGGTCGTGTAATTAATTTCGAAAAGTTGCTTACAGAAACAATGGGTAAGTTAAGTCATTTCCCATCCCATCTTAATCTGCAAGAGCAAGGCATGTTTGCCGTAGGTTATTACCATCAGCGACAAGACCTGTTTACAAGCAAGAAGGCAGATGCAGCGGGAAAGGTAGATAATGAAACGATAATGAAGGAGGAAGAAGAAGTATGAATGAGGCATTGAATAAACGGTATGATTTTGTCGTCTTCTTTGACGTACAGGATGGAAATCCTAATGGAGATCCAGATGCTGGAAACCTGCCGAGAGTCGATCCTGAGACGGGACATGGGTTGGTGACGGATGTTAGCTTGAAAAGAAAAATCCGTAATTATGTCAGCTTAAAGATGGAGGATAACCCACCATACTCCATCTTTGTGAAGGAAAAATCAATTTTGAACCATACCATTGAACAAGCCTATATCAGCTTGGGTATTGATCTGAATGAAAAGCCGACGGATCCGGGGGATGGTAAAAAGCGGAACAAAGTCGGACAAGGACAAGGTAAGGAGATTGACCGTGCAAGACAATTCATGTGTCAGAACTTTTATGATATTCGCACATTCGGCGCCGTTCTGTCCACCGGTCCGAATGCCGGACAAGTGCGCGGTCCCGTGCAGATGACGTTTGCCAGGTCGATTCATCCGGTCGTATCATTGGAGCATAGTATTACGAGAATGGCCGTGGCGACAGAAGCTGAAGCCGATAAGCAAGGCGGCGATAATCGTACGATGGGTAGAAAGTTCACGATTCCTTATGGCTTGTATCGTGCGCACGGATTTGTATCCGCTCCACTAGCTAACCAAACCGGATTCTCAGAAGTCGATCTGGAGTTGCTATGGGAATCGATTGTCAATATGTTCGAGCACGACCGATCGGCAGCGCGCGGCTTGATGAGCACACGGAAGCTAATCATTTTTGAACATTCGTCCAAGATGGGGAACATCTCCGTCCAACCCCTATTCGATGCGGTAACTGCCGAATTGAAGGACGAAAGCAAGCCGGCCCGTGGGTATGGGGACTACGTAATTTCAATTAATCAAGATGCGATTCCGTCTAGTGTAAGGGTGTTTCAACGTTAAGTACATTTGGGGGTAGTACAAGAATTTAAAGACGTCCAAATGGATGCCTCAGATTGTGGACGGAGTAAAGCTCTCAACAAACCGGTCCCTATTCTTATTAAGAATAATAACAAAATAGCGAAAGCACCACACTTTACGAGGGATCATTGGAGAATCTCCAAGGTCCCTTTCGTTGTGACACACATGTTAACTTCGCGGCATTAGCTCAAAATATATACAGGAGGAATAATAAGTGAAAAAATTTTTTTCTAGCCTACTAGCAATGATTATGTTATTCACGTTTATCCCTGACCCCATTTCCGCTGCAGGTTCTCTAACCGCAACAAAAACAGCATCTAAAATCACGGTTGATGGCGTTGTGAAATCATTCGACGCTTACACAATTGACGGCAATAACTATTTCAAGCTCCGCGATATTGCTTACATATTGTCTGGCACGACAAAGCAGTTTGATGTCACATGGGATGGGGGAAAAAACGCAATCAGCCTTTTAAGCGGCAGGCCTTACACCGTTATCGGTGGTGAAATGGCTATGTCTACAGGTGGAAAAACAAAGAGTGCGATACTATCAACCTCGAAAGTCTACCTTGATAATAAGGAGATCACGCTCGCGGCTTACATCATCGACGGCAACAATTATTTCAAGCTTCGTGATCTTGGTAGCACTTTTGATTTCTATGTAGAGTGGGACGGTAAAAAAAATAGTATCGAGATTGAGTCAATGTTTAGCTATATACCGGAAAACACTGGCGACAGCTACTCTTATAGAAGTGATATAAATCTAGAGAATACACAAAAAGATTATATAAGCAATACGGCAAGCATTTCACCCGTACAGCAGTTTTCCTACAAGAATGAGGGTTTCGCATATGCCTATGTCAAGGATAAAAGCCTTATTATTGTAACGCCTAGTAAACAATTGAGTGTTGAAATGAAATACCCCATACTTGGAGATGTGATATCTGACGACGATGGAAATATCTATGTAGTTTGGGGAAAGCAAAATGATAGTAATGGTCTTATAAATGAAAATGTTTTTATTTCAAAGTACTCACCAGAAGGCCAACATATTAAAACAACAGGCTTTGTCGGGAAGTCGTCTCCGTGGGGTGATAGCAATGCAGCCAAGACGAAGACTCCATTTAGCTCGGGTAATAGCGTTTCTGTCATCGCAGATGGTATATTGGTTAATTATCATTCAAAATTAAGGTATGACGGCCACCAAAGTGATAATGCTATTGCAGTAAGAACTTCAGACATGTCGGTGTATCAATTGCCTAATGATACCTTCAGCGGTCACTCCTTTAATCAGAGTCTTATTTACAGTAAGTTATCCTCAAGAATTCTCTTTGCCAGTCAAGGCGATGCATATCCCCGCGGGTTCAGAATAAATAATAGTAACGGAAAATATGGTGATAGCAATGAAATTGTGTTCCATTTCTATCTTGAAGCAAACGCAAATTACGATATGTCGATAGTAAACAAGACCTTTGCGCAACTTGGTGGACTTGCGGAAACAAGCAAAGGGGTAGTGCTTGTTGGGGCATCTGCCAAGTCTATTAGTGAGGCGGCAAAGATGGAAAAGCAAAATCTGTTTATTCAAATATTCGACCCGCTTGCTAAAGAATTGTCCCCGTCTACGTTTGTTGGAGGTAGCTCTCGCAGCGGTGCAACATCGTTTGATATTAATGACAACAAAAATTCACCTTTAACAGAAGTAACGGATTATGGCGTAGTTTGGCTCACAAACTATACTGATAAGAATGTTATAGCGCCACAGGTGGTCGTTGCTGACGACCGTATTGTCATATTGTGGACTGAAGATAGTAAACCTGCGCCTGAATCCTTTTATATGGTACTGTCTGCAGGCGGCGATGTGATTACTCCCGCGACTTCACTCGGCAGAATACAACTAAATTCTTATGAAATGCCAATATATCATAATGGTCTTGTCTATTGGGCTTATACTTATAATGGAAAGCTAAGAGTTGTAAGTATAAAGTGAGACTGTAAAATAAAATTGTTTAAACTCCAGGGGCTCTAGCTCTAACAGATGAGGATTTTGCAGACGACGTTAACGCCAACCAGTTCCATCGGTCCGTCTCGACCGTGGATTCTTGCCTTGTATGGTGGATCAGCATAACGGGGTGATTGTCCATATATCCTCTATTCAGCGTCAGTTGTGCCGGGGATGTCGAATGCTTCTCGGAGGGTACTCTTGTTCTCGATGAAGGCAGAGAATGGGCAGGAAAAGCTAAGATATTGAAATGGAGTGCCAAACATCATTTCAGAGCCAATATAGCGCTTGAACTCCAACAGTATAAGGAAGAAAACCGTGGTGGTGTTTAAGGTGGACAGGGACTTCGCAACTGACGATACGGCTGTCTAAAGTGTTAGTGTAAGGGACTAAGACAAGCTGGAGAAAATGGGCAATGGCGGCTGGATAGCCGCCATTTTGTTTTGGCTTTAGCCAGTTGAGTACGTGAAACGCGCAGAGTACGAAAGATCCCATTTAGCAGCAACGGAACAAACAGAAGTAAACCAGTTTAACTGGTAAGTGGAAGCAACAAATAACATTGAGCCTGAACGCATTGTGGTTAGGCTATGTATTTAGCCGCGGTTTGGTAGCAGGGGGGTATACCCCTGTGCAAATCACCCGTTGGACCAGTGGTGAATTTCCTAAAGGCATTTTACAGGGGGTAATAAATGGTCATACTTAAACGAGCTAATGTTACTCCGGAATTATAATAGGTGTGGGGCCGATCCGCTTTAAATCGAATAGAATCGCCATTGCTCAGCCTGTATTGGCAATCATTCACCGTAATAGTAACCTCCCCCTCGAAAACCGTAATAAATTCTTCGGTACCCTTTCTATGGGGATCTGAACTTAACCTCGCCGCTTTATCCATTTCGATAGAGTAAACTTCAAAACGTCTCTCCTCCTCAAAGGGAACGGAGGGAAATACCCGATACCTTCCATTGTCTTCAGATAAGACCTGCATCTCATTTCTTAAAATCACTTTGGCATCAGGCTGTGGGTTATGAATTAAAGAAGTAAAGGAGACCTTTAATCCATTAGCAATTTTCCAAATCGTTGAAAGTGTCGGACTGGATTCTCCTCGCTCAATTTGTCCGATCATAGCTTTACTGACACCGCTTAATTCTGAGACCTTTTCTAAGCTTAGTCTTTCCTTCTCCCTAATCGCCTTTAAATTTCTTGCCAATATCATGTTGATTTCTTCCATAAAAATCACTCCTATGCAATTTACATTATAACGTCCGGTATGTACAATATATTATAATAAGTTATACTGTACGTTTCATACATTATAACACACGAACGAAGGAGGGAGATCAACATGCCTATGTTTTCATTCTTGTTGTTTGTTTTTGTGAACAGCTTTACCCCAGGCCCCAATAACTTTATGGCGATGTCGTTTGGGAACAAATATGGATTATTGAAAACAATGACGTTTTGTTTAGGAGTCGGAGCAGGATTTTTTGTTCTTGCCTTATTGTGTAGTTTTTTTAACCTTGTGCTTATAAACCTGCTGCCAGTTATAAAGCTTCCACTGACCATTTTAGGTGTAGGGTATATGCTTTATCTGGCTTTCAAAACACTTACCAGTAAAAATGACAATCATCATGGTAGGGAGGGGAATGAAGGCAGGGATCGAAATCTTTTTGTAATGGGGGTATTACTCCAATTTATAAATCCAAAGGGCGTGCTTTATGGCATAACCGTGGTGGGAACCTTCCTTCTTCCTTATTATAATTCCTACATTAGTTACTTCATTTTCTCACTCTTTTTGGGGGTGGTTGGAATAATGAGTTCTTGCAGTTGGGGCTTATTCGGCTTTATATTTCAAAAGGTTTTAATACAGTATAGAAGACCGTTTAATGTAATTATGGCGTTGTTATTGGTATATAGTGCTATTTCAATAGTTTTGCATTAATGGGCAATGGCGGCTGCATAGCCGCCATTATGTTTACGCCGATAGATCCGATACATGGAGAAACCGAACCCAGGCTTACAGCTCGATTTTCCAGTTGCCCATCATCTTGGCGACCTCCGGATCGCGGTACGATAAGAATAGACTCTCCCGTGTATCGAGAGCCGAAATGCGTTCCATATCGTCCTCGCTTAATGCAAAATCGAAAATGTTGAAATTCTCAATGATTCGTTCTTTGCGAACCGACTTTGGAATGACAACAATTTCCCGTTGAACAAGCCAGCGCAATACGATCTGGGCCACGGACTTGTTGTGTTGTTCAGCAATCGAAGTCAATACTTCGTTGCCGAACAGGTTGCCCCGTCCTTCCGCGAACGGCGACCATGACTGGTGCTGCACGCCCTGCTCTTTCAAGAAGGCAGCGCTCTCTGTCTGCTGATAGAACGGATGCGTTTCAATCTGGTTGACGGCGGGGACGATTTCGTTATGCACAATCAGGTCCATCAGACGATCCGGCATGAAATTGCTGACCCCGATGGCCTTGATGATGCCTTCCCGGTACAGCTCTTCCATCGCCCGCCAAGTGCCGTAGTAATCGCCGAACGGCTGGTGAATCAGGTATAGATCGAGATAGTCCAGCTGCAGCTTCTTCAGGGATTTGGCAAACGCAAGCTTGGTACTCTCGTAGCCAGCATCCTGAACCCAGATCTTGGTCGTAATGAACATCTCTTCACGCGGCACACCGCTGCGTTTGATCGCACGTCCAACCGCTTCCTCGTTAAGGTAACCGGCGGCGGTGTCGATCAAGCGGTAACCGGCCGACAGCGCTTCGTACACGGCGTTCTCGCACTCTTCCGCATCGGGAATTTGGTACACCCCGAAGCCTAGGATGGGCATTTTCACACCATTATTCAAAGTTACAGTTTGCATTGCGATTCCTCCTATGGTTCAAATGTATAACAGCAACTGGTGCGTATCCCCGAGCATCGGGGACTGGAGCGGGATTTCCGATTACGGCTCAGCTGCTTTACAATAAGCTTAGTGCCTTCGTGTAACACGAAGGCAAGAGGCTTTTATTTTTTTAAGGGGGAATCCACATGTATACGGTCAAAGAAGCCGCTCAGATTACGGGACTCACGGAGCACGCCGTTCGCTTTTACACAGATAAAGGTCTGGTGCCAAGCATACAGCGCAATGCGCATAATATTCGATTATTCGACGAAGAATCGATCAACTGGCTGCATGGCATCAAATGCCTCAAGCAATCCGGGATGCCGATCGATGTCATTAAGAAGTACATCGATTTATGTCTCGAGGGGGATTCGACCATTCCGCAACGCTACGCACTCATGATGGAGCATAAAGAAGCAGCGCTCGCTAAGCTCGAAGAAGCCAAACGGCACGTTGCCCATTTGGTAGAGAAGACAGCGCTGTACCAGGGCATTCTGGAGAATCGCTCTCCAGATACAATGAACCCCGCGCACTGGGACAGAATTCAGCATATGCATGGGGATGTGTTTTACTCCAGCGCTGCGCGTAGAGCGTGAGATCGTTATAAGCCTCTCGATAAAAACTTTTTGGCAGGCATTGACAAGATCACCTCGCAAGAGATATATTGTGAATACACGATATGCACAATTTGGTGAGGAGGGATGGATGAGGTGCTTGCATTAGACATTCGAAATGTAAATAAGACATACCCCAATTTTCAACTTAGGAATGTATCGTTTCAGCTGGAGAAGGGCTATATTATGGGTTTTATCGGTGCGAACGGCGCAGGGAAGACCACAACGATCAAATCCATTCTGAATATGACCCGCATGGATAGCGGAGAAATTCATGTATTGGGGAGAAATATGGCCGAGTACGAACTTGAACTGAAGCAGGAGATTGGGTACGCCATGGGCGGTGTAGATTTCTACACCCGAAGCAAATTGAAGACATTGACCAATGTGATCAAGAAGTTCTATGCCAAATGGGACGAGGGAACCTACCGCAATTACCTTCGGAGATTCAAGCTGGATGAGAACAAAAGGATTGCCGAGCTATCGACGGGAATGAAGGTGAAATACAGCATTGCCATCGCCTTGTCCCACGGGGCAAAGCTTCTCATTCTCGATGAGCCGACAAGCGGGCTTGACCCGGTGGCAAGGAACGAGCTGTTGGATATTTTTCAAGGACTTGTCGCCGACGGGGAAATCAGCATTTTGTTCTCGACGCATATTACTTCAGATTTGGAGAAGTGTGCGGATTATATAACCTTCATTGTAGATGGGCAAATCGTCCACAGCGGGGAGAAGGAAGAGTTCAAAGAGTCCTATCTTCTTCTCAATGGTTCTGCAGCGCAGCTGAACCAGGTGAAGGACAGATTGATTTCCTATAGGATGAATTCTTTTGGATTTACAGGGTTGATTCCCGCGAGTGACTTCGATAACTCCTGGAACATAAAGGCGGCAACGCCGAGCCTGGAGGAGATCATGGTCTATTATGCGAAGAAGGAGGATGAGTATGTATAACCTGGTGATGAAGGATGTACGGCTGGCCGTGCCCCCCTTTTTCTTTCTGTTTCCTCTCTTGTTTGGTGCCTTAATGCTCATTCCCGGTTGGATTTACTTTGTGGTTCCGCTGTATTTCTGCTGGATCACGATTCCGAATGTGTTCAACCAATTTAAAGCGCAGAACGATTTGATGTTTACGTCGGTGATGCCTGTCGCCAAACGAGATATGGTAAAAGCAAGGGTAACCCTTGTCGCCGGCTTTGAACTGCTGCATATTGTGATTGCCGCGATCTTCGGTTCCATTTCGATGAGCTTATATCCGAATGTAACCTATTATTTTTTCCCGCCGAATATGG
Organism: Paenibacillus campinasensis; assembly: GCF_002272015.1. GTDB lineage: Bacteria > Bacillota > Bacilli > Paenibacillales > Paenibacillaceae > Paenibacillus_AQ > Paenibacillus_AQ campinasensis. Next base: position 98,100 of record NZ_NPBY01000059.1, read on the forward strand.
GTTTCTGGGGGTTAAACTTTGTCATGTTTGCGATCTTTAACCTCATCTTTATCCCGATGTTCTATAAAACGGCTTACAAATTCGGCTGGGCGCTGCTCGCCGCCGTTACGGCCGCCATGCTGTTCGCCGGAATCACCCAATGGATCGGCATTCAAAGCCCGGTTGTGAATGAGATTTTCTACGGAACCGGCGCGCAGCAAGTGAGGCTCCAGGCCTTCATCCTGATCTCTGGAATCGTGATCTTCTCGGCGTTTTCCGTCATCGCTAATCGGCTTGCGGTGAAACGATTCCTCCAAGTGGAAGTCTAATGAACATTGCAATCTCGAACGCATCGGACAAACCGATATACCAGCAGCTTTTTGAGCAAATCAGCGCCCAGATTCTGAAGGGAGAATTGGAAAACGGCTATTGTCTTCCACCGATCCGACAAGCGGCTCAGGAGCTTAGCATCAGTGTCATTACGGTCAAAAAGGCTTGGGAGGCACTAGAGCGATACGGGTTGATTCATACCGTAACAGGGAAGGGCTGTTTTGTCGCCGAACTATCCGCTGATCGAAAATTGGAGATTCGCAATGAAATGATCCTGAAGCAAATGCTTCTTGACACCTCGTATTACAAATCCTTCGGGCTTACCCTGGATGAAGCGATTGAGATGTTGAAGAAGGTATATTAGAACGAAAGCATAAATGACATGTACCGAGGAACCAAACAACCATTGATGGCGGGAGTGCGTCAATGGTTTTTTTTCATATATATCCTCAACAGAATAAAATAGGAGCCGATCAGATACTCATTCCCAGGTGCATGTTCTATCCCGCTTGCGATATTATGGATGAAGGAAGTTATTGTTGGGGAGGGCATGTGATGAGCCAGGGAGTAACCGAATGTAACGTATCTTCGAAAAGGGCTTTGGCAGGCTGGACGGAGCACCGCTGTGTGTGCGTGGTTCACGAACCCATCGCAGACGTACCGTCCGATGAATGAGAAAATTCTAGTGGTGGAGGATGAAAGGCAGATTTCGGATGCTATCGCTTATGCGCTCAGAAGAGAGGGATATCGCGTCGAGGTGGTCGATCATGGCGGAGCGGCCATTCCGAAGATGCTTGAGTTTCGGCCGGATGCCGTTATTCTGGATGTGATGCTGCCGGGAATGGATGGCTACGATATCCTGAAGAAATTTCCTGACCGGGGCAGTATGGGCGTCATTATGCTTACGGCCAAAGAGGATATTGTCCACAAGGTGCTGGGACTGGAGCTCGGAGCGGATGATTATATGACCAAGCCGTTTGATATGCGAGAGCTGCTGGCTCGCTTGAAGTCACTGCTGCGGAGAATGCAGGCTGCAGCGGAGAAGCCGGAGCCGGAAGAGATTGACCTGGGCGGCGTGAGGCTGCATGTGGGCAGGCGAAGTGTGGTGGCAGGCGATATTCCTCTGGAGCTAACACCGAAGGAGTATGACCTATTGGCCCTATTGGCGGTAAACCCCGGCCGAGTGTATACGCGGGAGCAGCTGCTGGATTCGGTATGGGGAATGGACTACATCGGGGGCACACGCACCGTGGATATTCATGTCCAGCGAGTGAGAAAGAAACTCGGGGCGGAGTTCAGCGACCTGATCCAGACGGTTCATGGCGTCGGTTATAAAGCAGCAGGAGGGCGCAGTGACCAACAGCATAAGAATAAAATTTAGTATTTTTCTGGCCGTCTTATTGCTGCTTACCGTATTTGTGTTGAGCCTGCTCGTATTGGAGGGAATCAAACGAAATCAGCAGAGCTCGTATGAGCAATATTTAGCCCAGCAGGCGGTCACGGCGAACATATTCTTTATCCAGACCATCCTGGCTGAACCGAGCAAGGTTCCTGAAGCGTTCCTTGCGTCCGAAGGAGAACAGTTTGCAGAGCGGCTGGCATTGATCAGCGGGCAGTCGGTCGTTCTATACGACCGGGAAGGGGCCGTCGTCAGCTCCAGGAGCTCCGCTCGTTTATCCGACGGCTTGAAGGAGACACTGACGTTTGCGCTTGACAATAAAACCGCTTATTGGGCTGAGCATGATTCCCTGTATTATATGACCCCGCTAAGGGTCGGTAACGATCAGGTGGGTGTCGTCCAGTTCTACTACTCCTTATCGGAGAACCTGGCGTTCTATAATCAAATCAGGCAGCTTTTTATTTGGATCGGCGGCGGCGTATTTATGCTTAGCTTTGTGTTGGCTTATGTCTATTTTAATTCATTCGCGAATACGATCATCCGGTTGAACCGCATGGTGAACAGTGTCCGGGAAGGTCGATATGAAACGATGGTCCTTAAACGCAAGGATGAGATGGGAACGCTCAGTGAAGGCATTCATGCCATGAGCGAGCAGATCAAGGGACATATCGAGCAGCAGAAGCAATTTATCGGCAACGTCACGCATGAGTTTAAAACGCCGCTCACCTCCGTGAAGGCCTATCTCGACTTGCTGGATATGTATCCGGACGATCCGAAGCTGCTGGAAACGGCAAAGGCGACTATAAGGAGCGAAACCGAGAGGCTGTACGAGATGGTCGATAAAGTGCTGCAGCTGTCTGCATTAGAGAAGTACGATTTCGAATTCAGCAAAGAGCGGCTGGATATACGGCAAGTGGTTGTACCGGTTCTGGACGGGTTGAAGGGGAAGATGGACAAGTTTGGCATTCAATTGGAACAACGTCTGACGGAAGTTTACGCCGAGGCGGATAAAGACATCCTGACCATTATCCTTGCTAACCTGTTGGACAATGCCATTAAGTACAATAAGCCTAGAGGGCGTATTGTGGTAAAGAATTACTTGAAGGACGGCCGGGCGGTCATTGAAGTTGCCGACACTGGCATCGGCATCCCGGATGAGGTGGCGCGGCAAATCTTCGAACCGTTCTATACCGTGGACAAGAACAGATCCCGGCAGAGCGGCGGGGTCGGCTTAGGGCTGGCACTTGCCAAGAAGTACGCCGAATCGCAGGAAGGCTCCGTCGAGCTGGTGCAGACCGGAACGGAAGGAACAACGTTCCGCGTCTCGTTGCCAGCCTGTGATTTCTCGGGTACGGGTGGACGGTAATATTTTCGAAACAATTGTTTACATCTTCGAAATAGGTGGCGGCGAATTCGGAAACAATCTCCTGATAGCATAAGGAGCAAGGAGGAGATGAACTTATGAAATATACAACGCTGCTAAAAGCTGTGTCGATATTGGCATTGCTGTTCACCATAACAGCCTGTGAAGAGGAGAAGGAGGGGAATACAACCGTCATTGAAAAGCCGGGCGGCACGATTACCGTCATTGAAGATGCCGGTGAACCCGCAGGCAGGCCGAGCATCAAGGTAGAGCGGATCGACCCGTATGAGAATATGCAAATTTCCGACTGGCTGGATGAAGATACGGTGATCGTTGCCAAGGACAACGAAGCTTTGGAGAAGATGAGCCTGGCAGAGCTGTCGGATGCTTACCCGAGAAGCCTGTATGTATACCATCTTGATACTAAGGAATATGAGCTGCTGAAGGAACGGGAGAACGCCTTTCTGGGGGAAGCTGCCTTATCCGCAGACAAAGGCTATCTGCTCTATAGCGAAGTTTCTTTAGGCGACCCGGTGTACTATATGATGAACCTTGATACGGGGGAGGAAGTCGGTCTTTACGGCGAATCGATTGGTGGAGCTATGAGCGCCAGATGGGCCGATAATGATACGATCATCGGTGCGGCATACAGCGGCGGTGCTTATATGGCGACTAAAGCAGGGGAGATCACAACGATTGATGAATTACAGGAGGAAGCGTTATTCATCGTTCACAAGATGAAGGATAAATGGTATTACAACACCAGTGCTGATGAAACCTTGCAGGTGCTGGACCTTGCAACCAAGGAGAAGGCAAGCCTCGGCTTGGAGCATGTGTACGATGTCGTACCATCGCCGAGCGGAGATCAGCTGCTTGTGCTGCAGCAGGTTGGGGATAGAAGCACACTGGTGTGGTGTGATGAGACCGGGGGCAATCGTAAGACGATTGCGGAAGGAGCCGAGCTTGGAGGCGTATCCTGGTCGCAGGATCAGCGGATGATTGCGTACAGCCTCAAAGCGGATGTCAGCGGGACGACCCACGGTCTTTATGTGTACGATATGCTAAGCGACGAGTCGACCCAGATTGCGGTGGGCATCGGAAATACCGTGACGCGATGGAGCCCGTCAGGCGAATCGCTGGCGTATACAGAATGGAGCGGGACGCAGTTCAATAGCCACATCGTTCATATAGATTCTTCATTGTAACTATAGTGAGCAAGAGGGGGCTAGCCCCACAGTATTGGCCTTGAGCGGATGTATTATAACCCGCCGCAAATGAATTCCCCGGTTGGCACGGATGAATTAGAAGTAGGGAAAGAACAGGTTGTTATGGGCCTTCGCCCGGGCATCCTTTCCGCGAATGCATATGATGATTATGCCTATTCGTTGGAAAGGAGCGATTATATATGGGGTTTTTTCCACCGCCTGGGGCCGGGGGAGGATTTCCGGGACCTCCAAGCGGGCCCGGTGTGCCGGGGGGACCGGGGATTCCAGGAGGATTTCCGGGGGCACCAGGACTTCCG
>NZ_NPBY01000060.1 GCF_002272015.1 Paenibacillus campinasensis
GCACCAGGACTTCCGGGGGGGACACCGGGAGGAGCTCAAATGCCGACAGCTCCCCCGCCGCCATTTGTACCGCAAATGCAGGCTACCCCTTTTGCCGTTGACCCTGGAGCGATCAGAGGTTGCCTGTTCCGCTACACATACGTATGGCTGAACAATGGTGAGCAATTCTGGTTCTTCCCGGTATTCGTCGGGCGCACTTCGGTTGCAGGGTTCAGATGGTTCGGTTTCTTCTGGGCGTACTTCGGCATCGATTTGAATCGGATTCGCTCGTTTACTTGCTTTTAACGCAGATGGCAGAAGGGAACAGCTTACGGGCTGTTCTCTTTTGTTATGCATCTTTCTGTATTTGAGGGAGATCACAAGCGAACCTACTCTTCATGACCTTCGATATATAATTAGTGCTTTAGACCCGCATTAACTTGAGCTTGTAGTCGGGAATTGTCGAGAAATTGTATAGTTCTCAACGGTATAATGGGCGGGGACGCCACCAATATGGCGAATTTTACTAAATTATATTAGATGTGGTGGAGATGGCCAAGGAAAGGAGGCACAGCGACTGGCCTCTGCTCAAAATTTTAGGAGTGAGGAGATTTTCGCATTGAAACCAAAACGCAGTATAGGTAAAGCTACGATATCCTTCTGTCTGGCAGTCCTGCTTCTCTTGCAGACAGTGGTATTTCCTGCTGCTACATATGCGGACGTTGCATCCGGTTCGCCTGACGCGGCTGACTCACTGACGGTACCTGATGCGGTGAACGACGCGCCAGTCGAACCGCCAGCGGTAACTGACGCAGTGTATGATGTCCCGTCCTCTTTTGCGCTAACGGCCATGCCGGGCGACAAGACGGCGGTGTTGGCCAACGCCAATCCGACGTTTAATCTCACGGTGAAGCAGGGTAACCCTGCGGTTGTGATTCCGCTTGGAGGCGAGATTAACGGCCGGGAGGATTTTGTCCTTGAGCTGGATAATATCGCGGTGCCGACTATAGGCGACGATGTCAATGCTCCGCCTGAAAGCGTGATTCAGCAGGGGGATTATGCCATCCTGGATAAGGCGATCTACTTTCCGGATGTGAATTTGACACCTGCAGGCCCTTTAGCCATCAACGAGGGCAACCGGAAAATTGCAACCGTTCAGTTTTTTACCGATTCCATCAGAATTACGTTTGATGGCACAGAGGTATATGGCGGCAGTAGACGCGACGTCAAAATCGGCTTCTCCGCTGCTGCCAAGGCTGCGGACCAGAGTCCGGGCGGCGGCGGCGATACGACCCTTTTCGGAGATGGATACAAGCTCCAAAACTCTGATTTGGTGCCGGAGTACAGCATTGACGTCAAGTCGGCAAGCAACGGTGGTGATAACAGTGAAATCAGCACCGCCCATTTTCAAGAAGGCATCATTACATGGCGGGTGGTAGTGACTGCTACCGACACAGACGATAAGACAATTCCCATGCCGCTGGATGGACTGACCTTCTCTGACCCGCTTGCGGATGTCGGTGTATATGTGCCTGGGTCCTTCAATGTAGATGGAGTTGCGGCAGATCCAATCTATGCTGCTGACCGCACACTTTCATATAAGTTCCCAGATGTATCGACGGTAGATAACGTTAGAAATATGGCGACCATCACCTTCCAAACATGGATTCCCAAGGATAAGTATTACTATGAGAAGAACGGTGCATGGGATTCGTCTGGCTGGACTGCTGTGACCAACAGCGCAAAGCTATTGGGTGACAATGAGACCGATGTGAAGGCTTCATCGAATACGCATCGGGTTGCTGTGCGTCCCAACTGGATTGTGGTGAGCGGCAAGCCTTCCAGAAGCGGCAACGATACCCTTATTACCTGGAATGTTGAGGTAAACAGGGCAATTAGCAATGGCCGGGTGCTCTCCAAAACCGGCTTGCAGAATGTTAAGATAACAGACATCCTGCCTGACGGGACAGAGTTTGAGTCGGCAACTTATAAGAACGGGGATAGTGGTGCAGTTACCCCAATTACCCGCAATGCCGCAGGCGAGTACGATATCGCAGGCGCCATCGGCGGAGATTTGGACGGCCCCCTCTATTTGACCGTTGTAACCAAGGTGTCAGACAGCAGCAAGTCAACCTTTGAATACAAGGCGCGCGCTAACTGGGAATTGGACGTTATGGATGGAGGAGATGCCATTCAGAACAATGATGCGACCGGTTGGACCGCTCCTGCTTCCGTTGTGGACATTTCGAGGGTTACCATCGGGGCACATGCTTTCACGAAAGTAGCCGAAGCAGACTCAAGCCTCGCGTACGCGCTGCACAACGTAGCCGGTGCGAAGTGGAAGATTAGTCTGACACTGCAGTACGATCTGGATAATCCGGTTGTCTATGATTTACTGATTCATGGTGATTCTCTTGCTGTATTGGATCATCTGGATACAAATCCGAATGTATCGCCGGAGACCTTGAATGCAATCAAGAGTCAAATCGACGACAAGCAGCTCTGGCAAAAGTATCGTAACAATTCGCTGACCGTGAGCAATGGGCTGACTGGTGAAGTGATCACCTTGACAGTAAATGGTGAGCCGGTCGCGGATCTTATCAAGGTAACTGGGTTTAAAGGAGAAGTAAGGGGTGATGTTTCATTCGAAACATTCACGACCAATCCGGACAACCTGTTCCGTCAAGATAGTAAAGGTGCGTGGAGCAATCGCGGCTTGCTCTTCGATGGTGACAGTTATCAGGCCAGATCTGATGCTACTGTCAAGAATTGGGTGCGAATGCTGAACAAGGAGATGCTGTATGCGAGTGCAGTTGATGAGAATGGCAATCCGCTAGGGAACATAGCTGCCGATTGGAACCGCAACTACAGCAACTGGAGCGCCAGTGTTTGGACGAGACCGATTGTCGTCAATGACCCGAATTTGTATTTGGACAACAGCCGTGGTGACAATTACGTTCTGGCAGGCTATGACCGCAAAGATAGAACAGTCACCTTCCGACTGGCAGTCAACATGCCGGGCTTCAATACAGAAGAGATGGCTAAAGACGGCGGCGTCCGCATAGCCAGCGACATCAAGCTAGTGGATACATTGCCTGACGGATGGGAATTTGTAGATTATGCTCCCGGCGAAGCATATCGACTTTATAAAGGTAATACAGGTTATCATGGGAACGCTGGCTTGGGAAGACAAAGCGGCGGTGGTTATGGACAATATGCACAAGCAACAGAGATCATTCAGCCGAGCGATCCAAGACACGTGGTGAGCTTCACTAAGAACGGCAATGTAGGTTCTTTCTCCTTCTCCAAGCTGGAGAGTCCTTACGTCATTCTGGTGAAGGCGCGTCCAACCAATGCCGCGCTTGCGACCTATAATCTAGGCAATAATGATGCTGGTAAGAATCAGGCTGTGTTCTCCATGAAATGGGGAGACAAGCTGTATAGTGCCACCGAAGAGCACAGAATTATTGTGCCTATGAAGTCTCTAAGCAAGACGGGACAAAAGCCTGTTGCTGGTGTACAGGAATGGACCGTGAATTACACGCCACCGTTCGAGATGAAGCAAGGTGTCTATTTGCTGGATACCCTTGCCAACGGATTGAAGCTGCGCACAAATCCAGATGGCAGTCTATCTCTCGAACCTTCAGACATTGCTGTTTATCCTGGCAACCTGAAGCCGGATGGCACGCTGGAGCGTGACGGAGGACCGCTGAATCTTGCGGATCCGGATAGTGAGGTGAAGGTCACCGCGGGTACAGACCCAGCAACGGGGGGATCGACGCTCAGGTTTGATTTTGAAAACCCTAACAAGCTCTATCAGATCGTTTACCAGACCGAATCCCAGGGCATGCAGCCTGGAGCGGCCGGGAATTCCATCCGGCTGATGGGTGACGATACCCTTCCGCCGATCGAAGCACAGAGCAGTATTATGCTCGATACGAACGATGTGGCGGGAAGCTCTAATGAGAATGGTCTGCTCTATCTCTTGAAGGTTGGCCCCGACGGCAAAACACCGCTCAGTAAAGTAAAGTTCAGGTTGTTTAATCCTGACGGTACTCCAGCCCAGGCTATAGATGGCAAGCTGCTGGAGGAAAAAGAGACGGGCACGGACGGCAAGACGAATTTCATTATTCAGGTGCCGGGGGACTATGTCCTCAAACAAACGTATATCGATCTCGAAACCTACTTGCCTACGACTACGGAATACCGGGTACGTATCATTGATGCGCCGGGCAAGCCTGTCCTTGTAGACGGCATCAAGGTGGATTCAAACAATCCGCTGATCGTGCCTACACCGGCCCAGGGCAAGCTCACCATCACCAATAAGGTGGAAGGCAACGGCAGCGATCCTGATAAGGATTTCGAGTTCACCGTAACCTTCACCGGCGAAGGTATGGATGGGGAGTACACTTATAAGAAGCCGGATGATACGTATGGCACAATCAAGAGTGGTGACAGAATCACCCTCAAAGATGGGCAATCTGTGGTGCTCCCTGCATTGCCTGCGGGCCTGATCTATACGGTTACAGAGGATGATTATACAACCGTTGATGGTTACACGACGGATCCGGAGACGAGAGAATGGTCCGGTACCATCGTGAATCAAGGTGACCATAAGGCAGACTTCGTTAACAAACGATACGTTCGCAATCTGATCGTCAGCAATACCGTTACAGGGGATGGCGCAGAATTGGATAAGCCGTTCAAGTATACGGTGACCTTTGACGGTACAGGAAAGGGTCAAGAGTACAACTACGAGCATTCAGACGGTACGACCGGCACGATCAAGTCCGGTGACACGTTCGAGCTCACGGATGGTGAGACCTTTACAATTCAGGATCTTCCAGAGAATTTGAAGTATACGATCACTCAGGAGGATTACCGGAACGACGGCTACGCGACTACACCTGAATGGTCTAATGAGGGAGTCATGGCGCGCGTCGATCGCCAGGCGGACTTCACCAATGAACGGACCGTGAACAAGCTGACGATCAGCAACATGGTCATGGGCAACGGCGGTGACAAGACGAAGACGTTCGAGTATACCGTCCTCTTTGAGGATACAGGCAAGGATGGAAGCTATACTTACGAGAAATCGGACGGTAGCACGGGCACGATCAAGTCCGGCGAATCCTTCACCCTTACCGATGGAGAGACATTGGAAATTGTGGGTCTGCCTAAGGATCTGAAATACACGGTAACGCAGAAGGACTACACAACGGACGAATACGTGACCCTGCCTAAAGAACGGTATTATACCGGGGTCATGGTGGGCCAAGATGAAATTGCTCCGTTCACGAACGTGCGAGTTATCGAAGGCGGCTTGATCATCAGCAACACAGTTGAAGGTAAAGACAACGACAAGGCCAAGCCGTTCAAGTACACGCTCACCTTCACAGGCGAGGGTGCGGACAAATCCTATGCCTATGAGAAGTCGGATGGCAGCACAGGAACGATCACGAGCGGAGACACCTTCGAGCTTACCGATGATCAGATTTTCGTTATCGAAGGACTCCCGACTTATCTCAAGTACACGGTGACCCAGGATGATTATACGCAGGATGGCTATGTGACTAAGCCTGAAAGCTTCGAACACACAGGCACCATTCCGGAGAAATCAGACGCTGAGGCGCACTTTGTCAACATTCGCCCATATCTGGAAGGCGTACTGCGTGACAACAACACAGGCGAAGTCATTCCGAATGCACCGATCACGATTACGAATCTGAAGACAGGCGAGAAGCAGACGATTCAGACGAATGGGGAGGGTGAATATTCCGTCCCTGCCGAGGCGGACACCGACTACACGATCACGTATACGAAGGTGTATACAGTAGGCGGAAAAGATGTGCCTATCGAGTTCACGCAAAAAGCAAATGTGGACAGCAGTGTGACAGGCGAGACCGTGCCGGCGGATATTACGGCCGTAGGGATCGTTCTGTTCAAGCAGATGGACGGAACAACCGAGCTGTTCAATCCTTCGCTTACCAGTCAGATGCGCATCTACTTGAAGGATAAGGACGGCAATTATATTCAGGAGAACGGTCGCCCTAAGGCGTTCCCGCTGGCTTCGAACGGCACCTTCTCCATAGAAGACGAAGAGCTGAGAGCGCAGCAGTACACGATGGAAGTTCGCTATCTAGCTGACACGGGCGAGGAACTGCTCTTCAAGGTGACGCAGCTGGACGTGAAGGCTAACGGGGAGCTGAATATCTCCGAGGAGTTAGTCGACCCTTACGGTACGGTGTATGATGAAACGACAGGCGATGCCGTCACGGGCAAGAAAATTGAAGGAGCTATCGTTACCCTGTATTATGCGGATACGCAGCGGAATCGAGATAAAGGACGTACTCCGGATACGAAGGTGACACTTCCTCCGGTTCCGAATTTCCCGCCACACGACAACAAGAGTCCAGAGCAGGATAGCGACGCAAATGGCTTCTATGCGTACATGGTCTTCCCTGAAGCAGATTACTATCTGATCGTCACGAAGGACGGATACGAGACGCACAGAAGTGATACGATTTCTGTCGATTATGACATTGTGAGATACGACGTACCAATGAAGCCGATCATTTCCGGCGGCGGACCGGGTCCTGTCAATCCTGCCCCAGAGCCGGAGAATCCAGGTCCTGTTAGCCCGGCCCCAGAGCCAGAGAATCCAGGTCCTGCCGACCCTGCTCCAGAGCCGGAGAACCCAGGTCCTGTCAGCCCTGCTCCAGAGCCAGAGAATCCAGGTCCCGTCAACCCTGCTCCAGAACCGGAGAATCCAGGTCCTGTTCATCCTGACCCTGTCAGCCCGGTTCCGAGCCAGCCTGGCAACATCGATAACGGATCTAACAACAGCGATCAGGTGACGGATCGCGAGGACAACGGCGCTGGTCATGACGGCGATGTAGCGGATAAGGATACGGGCAAAGGAAGTAACGAGCTGGACGATGCTCCGAAAACGGGAGACAACGGCCCATCGCCTATCGTCTACATGGTTCTGGCACTGATGTCCTTATTTACAATTGGATTCTGTTTATTCACAGGTAAGAAGAAGCAGCAAATTCAGTAAACGGAAAGGCGGTAAGAAGATGAGCAAGATTAAAAAAGTTCTTATCGCCGTTTCCTTCCTTGTGCTGGTATTTTCCCTTGTTAAGTTAGCGACAGCGTTCCTGGAGGGTTATGCCGAGCAGGGGAAAATCGATGAGCTGACCCAAATTTGGGAAGAATCGGACAAAGGAGAAGGGGAGGCGCTCCCCTCCCCTTTCATTATGAAAGCGAACGAGCCGGTCATGCTCCCCGAATTTCGAAAGCTCTACGAGAGGAACCCGGACATCGTCGGTTGGCTCAAGATCGACGGCACCCGAATTGAGTACCCGGTCATGCAGAATCTACAAGACGAGCAGTATTATCTCGAGCATGATTTCGATAAGAAGAAGAGCAATGGCGGCCTCCCCTTTTTGGACAAGCACAGCCGGATCCATGGTTCCGACATATTGCTGATTCATGGACATCATATGAAAAATGGCTGGATGTTCAAGGACTTGATGAAGTATAAGAAAGAAAGCTTCTATAAGGAGCATGCCACGTTCCAGTTCAGCACGCTTTACGAACAGGAAGAGTATGAGATTGTCGCCGTTATTCTGTCACAAGTGTATCGCAAATCGGATGATGTATTTAAATACTATCAGATCGAGAAGGTAAATACGCCCGCTGAGTTCGATTCGTATGTTCGGAATATCAAACAGCTTGCTCTTTACGAAACGGGGATCACCCCCCGTTATGGCGACAAGCTCATTGTATTGTCCACCTGCGAGTACTCGACCGAAAACGGTCGGTTGGCGGTGGTCGCTCGAAAGCTTAATTGACGATGTCGACATACAGCGTAGCTGGAATAAATCGCGTTCTCCATTGGAGGGCGCGATTTTATT
>NZ_NPBY01000061.1 GCF_002272015.1 Paenibacillus campinasensis
CTGATGAACCAGTGGCGGCTGGAAGGCTATGGCAGTACGTATACTGACCCGTACGGAAATACGTTTCCGCTAAGGGACGGGGATGTAGTGTTTTACCATGGGGACCAGTCGAGCCGAGGGGATTTTCGTTCGCAGGTGCCGCACTAGTGTTACGTGCATCAGCGCGTTACAAGCATTCGTGTTACTGCACTAGCGTTATATGCAAGAGGTACAGCAATCCATACCGGATGCTGCTCTAATAGCCAACTTCAGAAGCGATCCATCGTTCAGAGACGACGATGGATCGCTCATTTTTTTGTCCAGCCATGGTTATGACTCACCCGCGTCAATGCTTACATCGCTGGCCAGGCTCCGCGATCATACAGATAGCGGGCAAAAGCCATTGGCGTTCGGTAGGACTGCTTCCAGGTCTCCTCCATCCCTGCCTCTAAAAAACCGTAGCGCTGATCGCATCCGTTGCATTCTATAAAGTATAGCTTTCCATCCGGCGTAACCCCGATGTCCAGGCCGAAATCGGCGGCAAACGGAATATGTCTGGACAGCGTATGGGCGGTATGCAGAGCAAACTGGACCAGCCGCTCCAGCATCAGCGCTGTAGGGATATAGGGCAGGCTCTTCGCGAGAATGTCCGGCACCAGATGAGCAGAGCCCCCCTGCGCAATGTTGGAAACAAATGTGCGCGGAGGGGACGTTTTGGCGAACATGCCGGTAACTTCCCACTCTCCGGAGCCTCCTCGTTGAACGGTAACCCGGATATCAAAGGGACGCCCCTCGTACTCAGCCAGCTGAATGCGTTCCTGAACGAGGAAGGCAGCTCGTGATATCCGGCGGTGTATAAGCGGGTGCAGTTTCGCGGCGGATACCCGCACGGTCCGCCATCCCTTGGCAGAGGGAGCGGAGCGGGAGTACGTCAGATAATACTTGCCGCTGCTGGCCCGAAGCCGCATAATGGCAATCCCGACGCTGCCGCTGCATGGCTTCAGCACGAGGTCGCCGTGCTGGTGGATCATCTCGCGGATGGACATCGGTGTCGCACGGACGGTATGGGGAAGCGCGGGAAGCATTTCGGGATCTTCCCCTAGCATGCGGTGGATGACATCTTTGCCATAGCGAGTTCGTCCGTTGTAAACATAGATGCCTTGATCAATTAACCGGTCAATGATGGAGAGTGCCCGCTTGTCAGTGTAGATGGCACGCAGATGAATGGCGCGCGGGATCGGAATCTGGACTTGAACATAGCCGGATTCGGCAGGAATGCAGCCGATGAGGGTGCCTTTCTCCGGAGACAGACGATCGATGGTTGTAAAACAAGGAACCAGCCCGTACATGGCAGCTGCTTCTTCATAGTTTTTCAGGGACAATCTGGCCGATCTCCCGCCGGATAATCTGCGATACAGGTTGTTGTTGAGCAGTATGCCGACATAATCCGGATGCATGGTTATCCTCCTTGTCACCACTTTCATGTAGTCGATTGCTCCTAAACAGCTTATTCAGCGGTTGCCTGACGCGGGTGGACGGGTGTCGCGAGGGGATTGCCTATTCTTGAGCGAACCTGGTTTGCTCTGAACAAGCATGCGGATAGACAAGATTCCTGTGACGGTTGTCACCAATGACAGGTCCATCGGTATATGCTGTTGTATGATCAGAATGATGTGGAGTGATGGGAATGCGTAAGGTAGCGGTTGTAACGCCGGGATCATTTGTGATTCCTTCGGGAAGGAGCAGCTCGGTCGAGCGCGTTGTGGAACAGACGATTCCACTCGCCCGGGAGGCGGTCGAGGTGCGGATTTTTGGCGTGCTTGGACAGGGTCTTCCACCCAAAGGCGTGATTAACGGTGTGCCTTGCTACCGTCTGCCAGCGGGAGCAGCCTACTATCCATCGCTGCTGCGCAGGCTTCGCCAGTGGAGACCGGATGTGGTTGAGGTTCATAACAGACCCGTAATTGCCCAGCGGCTCAAGCTGCATCTTCCCGATATCAAAATGGTGCTGAATCTTCATTCCAATACGTTTATTCGCCCTCCATATATGAGCCGTGAGCGGTTCGGGAGCATCGCCCGCTGGGTCGATGCAATCGTCGTAAACAGCCGGTTTCTATACGAAGACATTACTTCCCGCCATCCCGAATTGGCCGATAAAATAACGATTAACCATCTGGGCGCGAGCCTGGAGCATTTCACGCCCCCCTTCAGTCCAGCGGCCAAGGCTCTTCAGGAAGCCAGGCTGGAGGATATGGGCTGGAAGGGAAGACGGATCGTCCTGTTTGCTGGCCGTCTCATCCCGGATAAAGGAGTCCACCATCTAATCGAGGCTTTGCCTCGCATTATCGAGCAACATCCCGAGGTGCTTCTGCTTATTATCGGAAGCGCGGCGTACTCCTCCGACCGGGAAACCGCCTATGTGCGGGAATTAAAGGCCTCGGCGGAGCCCTATCAGAACTGGATTGCTTTCCGGCCTTTCATCCCGTACCCTGCCATCGCCGATTGGTATGCCCTGGCTGATGTGGTTGTCGTGCCGTCTTCGGCCCGAGAGGCCTTTGGGCTCGTTAATGTAGAAGCAATGGCGACCGGGGTTCCGGTCATTGCCGCCGAATCCGGCGGGATACCTGAAATTGTGGAACATGGTGTGAACGGATTCCTGGTGCCAGGCGAGAATTTGCCCTCCGGACTGGCCGACTACATCAACCGGCTGCTGGATGACGAGGATCTGCGCCAGCGCATCGGCATGGCGGCTCATGAGTCGGTACGGCAGCGGTTTAGATGGGATCACACCGCAGAGCGGTGGGTCTCGTTGATGCAGCGAATCTAGCTAACGAATAGCGGTGGCAGGCGCCCTGTCCCTGGAATAAGATGGTCACAACGAATATAGCGTAAGGAGAGAGCTCATTTGAACAAGGCCAGAAGGATTGCGGCAAGAAGCAGCAGAAGACCTTACCGGCATCACGCAGGTCCTGCCAAGCAGCGGAGGTTCAGGGCGCCGGCTGATGCGGAGCCTGGCAGAAGGCGCATGTATGCAAGGCTGTATGAGGACACGGTCAATGCTTCGCATCTCCAGCATCGGAGCGTCCGGAGCGAAGCGATTGAAAACTATGCGGTTCACAGCATCCATCTGTCCCCCGAATCGATCACCACATCCAAGATCGCTCTCGCTTCTGTAGAACCGGAGCATCTGTCGTTCAATCCGGTACAGGGTGCTGCGGGCAAACCTCTGCTGCAGCAATTTGGATGTATGGACTTCGCCTTTCCGGCAGATGAGGAAGTTCTGGAGATTGCGATTCCGTTGGAGAAACGATACGCAGACAACGAATATACGCTGATCTGCTCCAGCAGCAGCCCTGGGTTTCATGCTTGGGTGTTGTCCAGAGAGGCGGGGCAAGCGGTCGTCGAAGTCCGCAGACTAGAGGGTGCGGGGGAAGAGAAGGGGCTTTTGCACTGGATTGCAGTCGGCTGGTCATGAGTTAGAGGCAGGGAGAAGACAACTCCCTGCCTTTTTATCATTTCTGCTGGCATTCATAGAGAAGAACTACACAGAAGCCGTTACGCCGTGAGCGGCACATCATAATATAGCATAGATTGCCGACAAGCAAATGACCCTGAAAGCTGAAGGGAGGAATCTGGTTGCGGTATATACGGCGGTCAGTACGATCAACCGAAGGATCGGCACGTTTGACATCCAAGCCTGCATTCGCTGTTAGCCGAGCCATCAAAAGGGAAAAGCCCCGTGCGGCAGCATCTGCAGATAAAGCGGGGAAGTCTGCTCGACTGTCGGGGATAATGCGGGAGGAACCTGTTTCCATACGCAACCATCCAGATCCGCTTGTATCGGTTGTCGTCCCTGCAATGAACGAGGCAGAACGGATCGGGGCGGTTCTTGCCCAGGCAGGGGCGGTGCATCCCCAGTCGGAAGTGATCGTCGTTGCCAATGGATGCAGGGATCAGACAGAGACAATTGCAGCGCGTATGGGAGCCAGGGTGCTGTCCTTTCCCGAACCGCTCGGTCACGATGTCGGTCGAAGCATCGGTGCTAGGGAAGCAAAGGGCGGGATTATTCTATTCATTGACAGTGATATGGTGATATCTGCTGAAGAGCTGAAGCCGTTTGTCTACGCTGTCCAATCCGGCGTGGATGTTGCGTTAAACAATTATAACGGACCGATTCACAGACAGCCTGTGCACCGGGTAATTCTCGCAAAATTTACGTTGAACTCGATGCTCGGAAGATCGGACCTGATGGGAGCCTCCATGACGGCAATTCCTCATGCATTAAGCCGGAAGGCGCTGGAGGTTATGGGGGCGGAGGCACTGTCTGTTCCCCCGAAGGCGATGGTAACTGCAGTGTGCAGAGGCTTGCGAGTAGAGACGGTCCACAGCGTCGAAGTGGGCAAGAGGAATCCGGGCCGCTCCGCTGGAGCTGATCCGCTGGAGAGGCTGGTGCTCGGAGATCATCTGGAGGCGCTCTATGAATTGGCCATGCAACGCGGACCGCGCGGCGGTTTTTCCGATGGAGAAAGACGGCGAGATCTCGTGAGGTGAGCATATTGAAGCGGCTGAACAGAACGAAAAAAACGTGGGGGAGAAGCCAGCGGCAGGCACGCCAGTCACGCCCCAAGAACTCCGGCCTGCGCCGGAGCGCGCCGAAGAAGCGTTGGCAGCGACGGGCTTGGTATGCCGGATATACTGCGGGACGAAGGGCGCTTCGACGCGGCGGGAGGCTGTCTCCGCGCGCTTTTGAACACTGGCTTGCCACCACCGGTCTTCAGGGGCTCCGGCTGAACTCATGGCTGCCTGAGCTTGCGGAATCCTTCCGGCGTGGATGCGCCAGAGGCAGCAAGGGCAGGCTTGGGACCGGGCCGCTGCCATCGGTGAAAGCCCGGGTCTCCGCTGTTGTCTTGGCCAGAAATCATGCGGCAACGATCACAAGCATGCTTCAGCAATTGAAGCAGCTGCCGCTTCATGAATTGATTGTGGTGCTGGATGGAAGCGAAGATAACAGCTTTAGCGCAGCTCGAGCCGTAGAGGGCGTGATCATTATTCATCTTCCGGAACAGGCAGGTCTGGATACGGCAAGAGCACTTGGAGCAAGGGCGAGCACAGGGGACTACGTTTTGTTCCTGAATGGGGACTTGCCGGTGCCTGCCCCGCAATTATATAGATTTCTTGCTGCGGCGGATCGGGGGGTGGAGGTTGCCCTGAATGACATAACTTCGCAGCTTCCTCCTTTTGCCGAGCAGACTGAAACGGTTCGCTGCCAGGCCTTTCTTAACCGGATGCTGGGGCGTGATGATCTCGGGGCGAATGCGCTCACGGTGCTACCGCATGCACTCAGCAGGCGGGCCATGGATGTGATCGGATATGCGAATCTGACGGTTCCGCCGAAGGCGCTGGCGCTAGCGATACAGAGAGGGCTTCGCATCGAAGCGGTTCATGCGGTGGATGCAGCAGGACGAACCGGAAGCGGCTTTTCCGGTCAGGAAGATCCCGGGCAAATTATCGGTGATCATATTGAAGCATTAACGGAAGTGATGGAGGAACAAGGGAGCCGTCTGCACTGGGGACAGGTGTCCCGGCAGGAGCTGGCTTTGCGGAGGAATGGGATATGAACGGAATGACGAGCATTATTATCCCGACATATAACGGTCTGCATTTGCTCCGGACCTGTGTAGAGCATATTCGAGCCTATACGGATGTCCCTTATGAAATCATAGTGGTCGACAATGGTTCTCATGACGGGACCGGAGCGTACTGCACCCAGGAGAAGCTGACCTTGATTTCCCTGCCGCATAATTTGGGCTTTCCCGCTGCGTGCAACTGGGGCATGAGAGCGGCCAGGGGGGACAATCTTCTGCTGTTGAACAATGACGTCTACGTGTCTCCACGCTGGTTATCCGGACTCATAGACGCTTTGTACAGCAGCGAGGATGTCGGGATTGTGGGGCCGGTAACGAACTATGCTAGCGGTATCCAGCAGGTCGAGGTGGGATACAGCGACCTTGCGGGTTTTGTATCCGAAGCGGATCGCCGGAACGCGCCGGGGGCTCAGGACTGGCGGGAAGTTAGGCGCATCGTCGGATTATGTTATCTGTTCAAGCGATCTGTCATGGAGCGGATAGGATGGCTGGATGAGCTTTACTCGCCCGGACATT
Source organism: Paenibacillus campinasensis (assembly GCF_002272015.1). GTDB lineage: Bacteria > Bacillota > Bacilli > Paenibacillales > Paenibacillaceae > Paenibacillus_AQ > Paenibacillus_AQ campinasensis. Next base: position 6,141 of record NZ_NPBY01000061.1, read on the forward strand.
ACGAAGACGACGATTACTGCTATCGCGCTCGTCTTGCAGGCTTCAGATTGCTGGTTGCCAATCATGTTCTGGTTCATCATGAGGGCAGCGCAAGCTTCCGGCACCGGTTCCCAAGCGGATTCAGAGAGCTTGTAGAACGTAATCGGAGACGTTTCCTGAACAAATGGAAGGTGGATCCACTACAGTTCATCGATGAGAGAGGTGGTGCATCATGAAGGGCATATTGCTGGCTGGCGGGAATGGCACCCGTTTGCTTCCGCTCACCAAGTATATTAACAAGCACCTGCTTCCAGTGGGGAAGCATCCGATGATCGCTTATGGCATAAGCAAGCTGCGCGAGGCAGGCGTGACCGAGATTCTGCTGATCACAGGCTCTCGCTCCCTCGGACTTTACGCGGAATATTTGGAGAATGGAAAAGATTTCGGGGTCAGTCTGACGTACAGGGTTCAGCACCAGGCTGGCGGCATTGCTGAGGCGCTTGAACTGGCGAACGGGTTTGTATCCCCCGGCGACAAATTCATCGTTCTTCTGGGAGATAACCTGTTCCAGGATGAGCTGACTCCCTATATTCGCTCATATATGAAGCAGCCGGCAGGATCGGCGATGGTGCTGCTGAGTCCGCAGGATCATCCGAATCGGTACGGGGTCCCGGTCTTTGCAGAGGATGGCAGCGGGAGCTTGCTGTATATCGAGGAGAAGCCGGAGCATCCTCAAAGTCAGTATGCCGTTACCGGCATCTACATGTACGACGATTCGGTGTTTGAGAAAATCCGCAAAATTCATCCGTCCCAGCGGGGGGAGCTTGAAATTACGGATGTCAACAATCTGTACGCCACCGAAGGCAAGCTGAAGTATGAACTGCTGCAGAAATGGTGGTGTGATGCCGGAACATTCGAATCTTTACAGGAAGCGGCTGCTCGTATGAAGGATGTTCTGCCATGAACCGGGCCCGCTCCTCCCGAGGGCTGCCACCCGCAGCTGAGGAGCTGTATGAGGCCGGATTCCGGGCGGGCTATTCACTAGGTGTGCGCTACGGACGGAAGGATCGCTCCTGCCTCTATCCAGGCGTGAGCCTGGTTATCCCGGCGGACGGAAGCATCCCGGATCGCAGCATCATCCGCCAGCTCCAGGCGTGTACGCCTCAGCCTTATGAACTCCTGGTTGCCATCTCAGGCGCAGCAGGAGGAAGCCGTCACCTGGCTCGAAGCCCGGCGGTCCGGTACATCCAGTCATCTGAAGGCAGCATCATCACGGCCGTTAATCAGGCGCTTCGCGCTGCCCGGGGCGAGATGGTCGCTGTGCTTGCTTCCGGCGCCGCAGTCCGGGAAGGCTGGCTTCATCCGATGACCGCACGGCTTCAGCAAGGAGATGCCGTTCATGCCGTATATCGGGCGGAGGACTCCTTGGGTCTGGAGGGTGGCTACGCCGAGCCGAAGCCATCGTCGGGTGCGGAGGGGGTGATCAAGGGAGCGCCGAGCTGCTTGTTACTTCGGCGTGAAGCGCTGAGTATGTATGGCCATCTGAATGAATCTGAGGCCTCCATTCGGAACAGTATGCTGGCATGGCTGTTGCAGGTTCCGTCGTCCAATCGGCTCTGCTGCGGGGCGGATGGACTTGTGCTTCATCATTAAATTTGGGGGGGATGGTGCACATTTAGGCTGGCCCAAGGGAATGTGAAGCCCGACCAACCGCTATAGCACCGTGTCTCGCGTGCCCGCATATGCTAAATCAACAAATTAAAGTGAAGGTGAGCTTAAGGATGGAGAGTCAAGTCAACGCTTTTTTATCGCATCTATCCCGTTCCCAGCAGCAGCTGGCGAGAATTCTGGAAGCCCAGCGACATGCTGCAATTCGGGCGGCTCAAATTATACATTCCCTGCCGAGCCAAGAGACGCCAAGAACAACCGGAACGAGGCGGCCGGAGGGACAGGCGGAGCAAGTGAATAAGAGCATTACAGCTTACTTGAATGCGATGGCTGATTTTCAGCAGACAGCTGCTGACAATCTTCAGGTGATCATGAAGGAGCTCGGGGGTACCGAGGAAGAATAAACCGGAACACAGGCCGGGGGACCAAAGGCGGGAATCAAATTGAGCAAGGTGGAATCATTAATGCAGATGCTGGATGCAGCGGTTGTCATTCAGCGTGAAACCTCTCTTATTCTGGAGGGCAAGGCTGTCGAAGCGGAGAAAGTTTGCCAATGGGTTCTGTCCAACCAAGCTCTTGGAGCAGAGGGGCTGAAGGAACCGCTGGCTCTGCATGAGCAGATCGTGGAGCAGATTGAAGGCCTGACCCGGATCGGCTCGGGGCTTTGCCGGAATTTGCGGATTATTCTGGGCACCTCGGATCAGGAGGATGGGGAAGGCGGCTTTGAAGAGTTTGATTTTGGAGAATCGGACGGATGATGTCGCGACTGGAGCAGGAGCAGGCGGCAAAGATCGCCATGATTTCGTCGATCGCCAGCAGTCAGCAGGCTTTGGCGAGCATCTTGGGCAGCATTGCGGACATTGCGGAGCATTCGGACATTACCGCCCGTCAGCTGGCGGAGAATATTCGGGTGCTCACGGCTTACCAATCTGTCATGACGGAGATGCTGACAGGCATTTCGCTGAACCGGACCAAGACCGGCAGCCCGGCAGCACCATGGTTGTCCTCCGCGTGCGGGCCGGAGCGCAGAGCCGCCGCGGAGCATCATTGATCTATAGGGGAGGAAAACAGCATGAAAATCAGATCAGGCGTACGAAATGGGAAACGGGTCAAAGGGGCTGGCAAAAGAGGCGCCCTGACCAGACACAAAAGACGGAAGGCAAGCCGGCTTGTGGCCAAGCCAGCCCATTCCAGACGGCGCCGGGTAGGCAGACGTCACGGCAGCGCGGTTGGGAAACAAGGGAAAAGCGGGTATCCGCAGCCGACGGCCGCTTACGGCGAAGGGTTTAACCAAGCCTATGACGAGGGCTTTAAGACAGGCTTCTCTCAAGGCTATGAAGATGGACAAATCCCTCATCCATTGCCGGAGGAGTCAGTGCAAGAAGAACCAACACCGGAATAAATGAGTGTGTTTCATAGAATTTAACGATATGGCGGTCTTTGTGAGCGGGTCTCGCAAGGACCGCTTTTTATCGTGCGGCGGAACTCCCCAGCATGCTGAACATAAGCGCATAAGTACGGGCATCCGCCAAATTCCCACTCTCCAAGACAACCGTCCATGATGCATCCGTCCTCGCGGCATATAGTTATATGAACCTTAGAAATCTCGCTAAAGACAGGTGAGGATGGTGAGTTTGGCACGAAGAGCAGGACATCTGGAGGGCTACCAGTCCGGATATCGCGAGGGTTACCGATTGGGAGGGTATCAGGCTTTGCTGGAACGCATCGCAGGCCCGGCTCTCCCATCATACGATCTGAAAGTGGTGTATATCCCGCAAGGCTTTGAATCCATTGATGATGGAATTATCAGCGGTCTTCGCGCTATGGTTCGCGAGCTGATCATCGGCACACCAGGCAGCATCACGGAGCTTGCATTACGCGAGCAGCCGGATGTCGTTCTGATCCTGAACGGGCTCCATGTATTCCCTGATCATTTAGAGCTTCAGATGCAGCAGCTCCGGGAGAGGGGGATTCGGACGGCCATCTGGTTTGTCGATGACCCGTATTTCACGGAGGATACGAGCCGGCTGTGTTTGCACTTTGACTATGTGTTCACACATGAACTCAGCTGTGTCGAGCTGTACCGTCAGCGGGGGGCCAGGCAGGTCCATTACTTGCCCCTTGCCGTGCATCCCGAGCTGTTCCGCCCGGTGCATGCCGGTCCAGCGTATCAATCCGATATTTGCTTCATCGGCAACGCCTTTCGTAATCGGGCAGCCTTGTTTGATGCGCTCGCTCCTTTTCTTAAAGGGAAGAAAGTGCGGATCATCGGGGGGTTCTGGCAGCGGCTGGCGCGTTATAAAGAGCTGTCCCCGTTTGTGTATAGCGGATTTATCCCGCCTGCGGAAACGGTCAAATTTTATAACGGGGCCAAAATGGTCATTAATCTGCACAGACCTTGTGAGTACGGGGAAGACAACCGCAACTCGCTCCATATCGCAGGCCGCTCGATCAATCCGCGCACGTTTGAGATCAACGCTTGCGGAACTTTGCAAATTACGGATGTTCGGGAGGATCTGTCGGTCTATTACACCCCTGGCGTTGATATCGAGACCTTCGGATCGGTCCAGGAATTAAAGAACAAGCTGGCCTATTATTTGGCGCATGAGGAGCATCGCAGAAGCATTGCGATGAAGGGGCTTGAGACCACTCTGTCCCGTCATACCTATGCTCACCGGTTGCCCCGGCTGCTTGATATCCTCTCGGTTCAAGAGGCTGCTGCGAGGAAGTAAGCAGTCACTACCATCATACGAAGGAGTGAAACGAATGCCTGGTTTGTTGGCGCGAAGAGCGCTACGCAGCGGCGCAGCCAGCTCCTATCAGCGAGGTCGGAGTGTTGGCCTGCAAGCAGGATACGAGGAAGGCTATTTCCGTGGAAAGGCGCAGGGGATCGTGAATCGGCTGGCCTATGCGCCGCCACTGCGAAATTTGCATGTCTTGTTTATCGGTTCGGGGAAAGGCTTTCCTTACTCCCCCATTGATGAAGCTATTGCTGCTACATTGCAAGGGATGGTCTCTCAACTGAGCATGTCCAACGCAAGGGAGAATATAGCCGAAATTGCCAGAACCACAATGCCAGATCTTGTGCTCGTTCTGGACGGCATGTATCTGCCGCCTGAACAGATGGATGCGGTGCGGGCCATGGGCATCAGAACCGCCGTCTGGATGACGGATGACCCTTATTATACGGACATGACGGTGGGCTGGGTGCTTCATTACGATTACGTGTTCACCCTGGAGATTCACTGTGTGGACTTTTATCGCAATATGGGATGCCCACAGGTGCATTATTTGCCTTTCGGAGCATATCCGGTCCATTATCGCCCGGTCGTGAAGCCGGCGGCTCCGCGCCGGGAAATCGGCTTTGTCGGTACAGCATATCCGAAGCGGATCCAATTTTTCAGACCGATCATGGATCGTCTGATGCGTCACAATACGGTCATAAACGGCAATTGGTGGGATAAATTCCCGGGCTATACACAGTACAAAAACAAGATGGAGATCGGTAAATGGATGGGCCCTGCCCAAACAGCGGACGTATACAACAACATTAAAATCGTCATCAACCTGCATCGGGCTCCCGATGATAGTGAGATCAATCAGAACAGAATGAACATCCCGGCAGCCTCGCCGAATCCGCGGACCTTTGAAATTAACGCCTGTGCAACACTGCAGCTGTGCGATGTTCGCGATGATTTGGCACGGTTTTACACCCCGGGAGTCGAGATCGAAACCTACAGTTCTCAGGAGGAGCTTCTTGAAAAGGTTCAGTACTACCTCGTACATGAGGCTGCACGAAAGCAGATCGCTCTTCGGGCGCTTGAGCGGACCTTCCGGGAGCACACTTACGCGCACCGGCTGAACCAGATGCTCTCGATCATTTTCCCGTGACGGAAGTCGAAGACGCTGGGACGGACCTTAGGAAATAGATGGCACAGATGGCGCTAAACTCGAGCCACCCTGTGTCTGGTATTGAAGTGTTCAACTGGCTGATAAGGAGGTGAATCGCATCCGGCACTGCCGATGCCTAGCGATTGCTGATGCGGATTAACCGATGACCTTTAAACCTAAATTGCTCATTTTCTCACACGTTTCGAATCCTGCAAGCATTACGGGAGCGGAGAAGCTGCTTCTATTCTTCTGCCAGGAGCTGCTCCCTTACTTTCACTGCGTTCTGGTTGCTCCGGAAGAAGGGCGTCTTACTGCGCTTGCCCGGAAGTCCGGCATTGAGGTCAAAATTTACAAGCTGCCGCTGCTCCATCGCATGTACAGCCCCTATCCCGGATTGACGGGCGAGGCTGTGAAGATGCAAAGCTCACCAGCGTTCAGCCAACTGGTGAACTGGATTGCGGAGGAGGCGCCGAGGCTTGTTATTGTCAACACCTGCGTCCATTTTATGCCAGCGGCGGCTGCTCGCCGGCTGGATATTCCGGTCATATGGCAGCTGACCGAGGCGATTGAGCAGAACGGGAGCACCAGCCTTGCAACCGATCTGATCCATCGTTACAGCAGCTGGATGATCTGTATATCCGAAGCGGTGGCAGCCCGATTTCCGCCTGAACTCAGACAGAGCAAAATGTCGATCCTTCCTCCGTCATGGCGAGAACAGCAGGAGCATCATCCGGATGAATGGCCTGCCCTGAGGCACTCTTTTCGCAGCCAGCTTCAAATCGGTAGCCACGCTCCGCTGATTGGGATGATCACCTCCTTCCGGATGGAGAGCAAGGGGGTACACCATTTTATCGACATGGCTTTATCGATCAAGGATGAATTTCCTGCCGCCGTATTTCTCGTCGTTGGAGATGCGCTTCGTCCGGAATATGAGAAGCAGTGTCAGAAGCGGATTGAGGCGTACGGGGCGAGTGACCGCTTTATTTTCCTTGAGGCGCAAGGCGACATCGGAAGGGTGTATTGCGGGCTTGATATCGTCGTTGTTCCAAGCTTGGTGCCGGAAGGCTTTGGCCTGACAGCGCTGGAAGGATTGCTGTACGGAAAGCCGGTCGTAGCTTACGACGCCGGAGGCTTGGGGGAGGTGCTACGTGCCGCAGGCTCCGGGCAGTTCCTTGTTGAGACTGGTTCAGCCGGCATGCTCGCAGATCGGGTAAGGACGATTCTGAACCTGCCGGATCAAGGGAAGGACCTAGGCGCGCACAATCGAAACCAGGTCATGGCTGCCTACGGTCCTGAGGGCTACCGGGCCCGGCTTAATGCCATCGTCGCGCGCTGGCTGTCCGAGCAGCCTGGATGGTTCCACGGGCCGCCGGTCGCCGCTGGAACGAAGGTTGAGGCGAGGCCTTCCGCTTCCAGTGGGAGAAGAGGCAAGCGTAAGAAGAGGAAAGGGAATTCCGTTCGTCGCCACGATATCCGAAGGGAAAGACGCAGAAGCCGCACTCGACCTGCCCGGTCGCAGGCCCGAGCACGCAAGCGTCGCCATCATCCCATCCGGCGGCGAAAGGCTTAATACCAATACTTCTTATGGATGCAGGCCAGGAGGGAGAAGCAGAGATGAAAGTGTTAACGATACTTGGAACCCGGCCGGAAATCATTCGGCTAAGTCTTATTATTCCGCTGCTGGACCAGTATGCGGAGCGCCACGTACTTGTGCATACCGGTCAGAATTTCACGGCTGGGCTCAGCGGCGTGTTTTTTAAGGAGCTGGGGCTGCGCGGTCCCGATTATGTGCTGCAGAACAAACAGGCAACACTTGGCACTCAGCTCTCTGTCATGTTCAGCAGAATGGAGCAGATTTTGGAGCAGGAGCAGCCTGACACCGTGCTGCTTCTGGGGGATACGAACAGCGCGCTGTGCGCCGTGCTGGCCGAGCGCCTGGGCTATCCTGTTGTGCATATGGAAGCGGGGAACCGCTGTTTTGACCTGGATGTGCCGGAGGAGAAAAACCGGAAGGTCATTGATGCGGTGTCCTCGATCAATATGCCGTATACGGAGTACAGCAAGCAGCATCTTCTCCGCGAAGGCGTTCCGAACAACCGGATCGTCGTGACAGGCAATCCGATCTATGAGGTGATGAAGCACTATGAGCCTCGCATTCAAAGCAGCACGGTAATGGAGAAGCTGTCCTTGAAGCCGCAGGACTATTTTCTGGTCACCGCCCATCGCTCTGAGAATGTAGACCGTCCGGAGCATCTTAGGGAGATTTTGAACGGCCTGAATATGGTCGCCGAAACGTTCGGTCGCCGGCTGATTACAAGTCTGCATCCGCGAACCGCTTCACGCCTGTCGAGTGACCAGCCGCTCAAGCCTCACCCGCTGATTGAATTTCATGAGCCGTTCGGTTTTTTTGATTTTGTCCGGTTGGAGAAGGATGCGCTGTGCGCAATCACCGACAGCGGAACGGTACAGGAAGAATGCTGTATATTGCATGTGCCAACCGTGACGGTTCGTCGTACGACGGAACGTCCGGAAACGGTCGACTGCGGCAGCAATATCGTATCCGGGTTGAGCGCAGAGCGCATTCATGGCGCAGTGAAGCTGATGACAACACTGAGCCGGGACTGGAAATGTCCGGAAGGGTACATGGCGGAGAATGTATCGAGAACGGTTGTAAAATTTGTGCTTGGAGGGAAAGTGAATGTTCACTAATCAACGGATTTTGGTAACCGGCGGTACGGGTTCCTGGGGACATGAACTGATCAGCCAGCTGCTCCCGCTGAACCCTAAGCAGATTATCGTCTATTCCAGAAGCGAGGCTACGCAGGTCGCGATGGATCGGGAGTTTGAGGATCCGAGACTGACCTTCCGTATCGGCGATATTCGGGATAAAGAAGCGTTGACGGCTGCATGCCAGGATGTGGACTATGTCTTCCATCTGGCGGCGCTGAAGCATGTTCCGGTGTGTGAAGAGCATCCTTATGAAGCTCTGAAGACGAATGTCGTGGGCACTCAGCATGTAATCGAGGCAGCCATCGAAAACAACGTTAAAAAAGTCATCTATATATCGACAGATAAAGCGGCCAATCCATCGAACTTCTACGGAATGACGAAGGCGATTGGCGAGAAGCTGATTGTATACGCCAACTTGCTCAGCCCGACTACCAAGTTTGTCTGTGTACGTGGCGGAAATGTGCTCGGTACAAATGGCAGTGTCGTTCATGTTTTCATGAATCAGATCAAGCAGAAAGGGCAAATCAACATTACGGATCAGCATATGACACGATTCTTCCTGACGCTGAAGGATGCGATCAAGCTGCTGTTTAAAGCTTCCATTGAGAGCGTGGGCGGCGAAATATTTGTCATGATGATGCCAACCTGCCGCATTATTGATCTGGCGGAAGTGTTGATTGAGGATTCCGGGAAGTCCGGTGTGAAGGTTGTTGAGACAGGAACCCGTCCTGGCGAGAAGATTCACGAAATATTGATGAGTGATTTTGAAAGCATGACAACGGTCGTGTATGATGAAGAATATTTGGTAATTCTCCCGACGCTCGATATTCCGGATCTGAAAGACCGGTATGCCAGCCTGCCGAAAGTTTCCTTTAACAGCTTCAGCTCTGAGCATAATTTAATGAGCAAGGATGAAATTCGGGAGCTTCTGAAACGAGGAGGTTTCCTGTCATGAAGCTGCTCGTACTCGGGGGAAACGGCATGGCAGGCCATGTGCTTGTTGAATATTTTCGCACAACGGGCAAGCATCATGTGTTTTACACGACCAGGGATATGCATGTTCCCGAAGGGCTCGTGCTGGATGTTCTCGACATGAATGCGGTGGAGCATGTGGTCAGAATGGTCAGACCGGATATCATCATCAACGCAGTAGGCATTCTGAACAAGGCGGCTGAGGAGAACAAAATCAATGCTTATCATGTCAACGGCTTCCTCCCGCATCGTCTGCGCTACTTGGCAGATAAAATATCCGCAAGGCTCATCCACATCAGCACGGATTGTGTATTTCTCGGCACGAAGGGAGGCTATCGGGAAGATGATCTTCCCGATGGCGTGTCCGCCTACGCGGTAACCAAGGCGCTTGGGGAAATCGATGATCCGAATCATCTCACGATCCGCACATCCATCATCGGGCCGGAAATCCGCCAAAGCGGCATCGGCCTGTTCCAGTGGTTTATGAAGCAACGCGGTGAGGTGTCCGGCTATCGTGCTGTCAAATGGAACGGCGTCACGACCCTGGAGCTTGCGAAAGCCATCGACTTTTTTATGACTAAAGATGTCGGGGGGCTGATCCATCTGGCATCGCCGAATCCTCTTAGCAAATATGAGTTGCTGCGATTGTTTCAGGATATATGGAGCAAGGATGACGTGATCATCGTTCCAACGGATGATGTCGTTCAGGACCGGACGCTGCGCAGCACCCGGCTTGATGCCGCCTATCCTGTTCCAGATTATCCGGCTATGCTCAAGGAGATGTACGAATGGCAACAAACAAATTAACAGGAAAAAAACTGCTCATTACAGGTGCAGCCGGCTTCACGGGGCGCCACGCCTGCGAATATTTCGCGAAGCAGGGCTGTGACGTTGTCGCTGTTGCCCGTCATGTCTCGGCTTTAGAGGATATGCCAGGCATCAAGCCTTGGGGCTGCCAATTGGATCATCAAACACAAGTGGAAGAGATGATCCGGCATACTCGTCCCGATTATGTTTTGCATTTGGCCGGAAAAAATTCAGCCTCCGAGTCTTGGCATAAGCCGGCAAGCTACATGGAGAGCAATGTGATGGCTTCGGTCTATTTGCTGGAGGCGATGCGCAAACATCGTCCGGACGCGGGCATCGTGATCGCGGGCTCCCGCCTCAGCATTGATCCGGCCAAAGGGGCGGCGGCGGCGCCGCATCCCTATAGCCTCAGCAAAACCTTCGGCAGTTGGGTCGCAACCGCGTGGCATGCCATGTACGGCCTTCCCGTCATTCTGGCGGAACCGTCCAACCTGATCGGTCCAGGGGAATCGGCAGGCTTCTGCACATTGCTTGCGGGTTATGTGGTAGGATGCGAACAGGGGAAATCGCTGCCCATGTTCCGGATTAGTTCAAGGCATGAGTCCCGCGATTTTCTTGACGTAAGAGATGCTGTAGCGGCTTATGCCGTTCTGCTTGCCGAGGGCACGCCTGGAAGAACATACCCGATTTCTTCAGGCAGCGAGCATACATTAGGCGAGATCGCGGCCAAGTTGCTTGCTGAAGCCAAGGTCGATGTCCCGATGGATTGGGGGCCTGAAAGCGCGCCACTATCCGCAGACGCTCTTAATAAAGGAAGAAGCGGCGACCAAGTGGGTTCACTGGATACGCTGGGGTGGCAGCCGCGGATCCCGTTTGAACAGTCGCTTTCCGATATTATGGAGTACGCTCGTCGCAAGACTGGAATGGACGATACAGGAAGACCCTAGATACAGGGTCTTCTTTTTATTTTGTACAAATAAGAAGCCCTTAGCTTCCATGTCAAAACCTTTCAGCATACCGCTCTTTCGGTGAGGTCATCCTAAACAATGTTCATACACTTATTACAGAGATGGAGGATGAATTCATGATCAAATCGAAAGCTCTTCATTTGACCGTCTCCACAGCCCTGCTGCTGAGCATGGCCGCTGTAGCAGGCTGCGGCAACACCGACGGCAACGGAACACAGATGCACAATGCAGGGAACCAAGGTCGCGTCGGTGTCAACAACAACACGCGCGGTATGACTGCAGGACAGCATGATTTGACGAACCTGAAATATAGCAGACAGCTGTCTGAGAAGGTGTCCGACATCAGCGGGGCAGGTCCGGCTCACGTATTTGTTACGAATCGCAGCGCTTATGTTGCCTTGTCCAATCAGGGCAATGGCACGGGCATGGGCACCGGAGCTGGCAATGGTGCGGGGCTTGGTAACGGCGCTGGACTAGGCACGGGTGCTAGCGGTGGCGTCAATGGAATGAACAGAGGGACAACAGGTGCCGGTACGGGTGTGGGTACAATGAACAACCGTAACCATACCGGAGCTGGAACCGGCAACGGCACTTTTGGAACCTCGGGTACAGGCACTGTCGGATTGCTGCGCGGAATGACCGCTAACAACAACGATACTCGCGGTTTCGGGGTTCGTGGAACGGCGAACGGCGGCGGCTTTGGCGGTACTGGTTTTGACACAGCGAACAACACCCGCGGTAATGGTCTAATGGGAATGAACGGTGCTCGTGGCAATGGCCTTATGGGTACCCGTACTAATGGCACAGGTAATAATATGGGAGCTCAACATCAAGTTCCAGACCATGTGCGTCAAGAAATTACAACCAAAATCCAGAAGACAGCCCCACACATCAAACAAGTATATGTTACCTCTGATCCTGATTTTTATCAGCATTCGGCAGGATATGCGAACAACAACCGTCCTGAGAACACGACAGGAACGCTGGCTCACGATTTTGAATCTTGGATTAACCGCGTATTCCCGATGAATGCGAACGATGCCGATGAGTATCGTGCCAAAGGCGGACTGATTCATAACGACCGCGATGACGGCTGGTTTGGCGGGAACCGGAACGGCAGGTAACGATAATAAATAAAGGAGCTGCGCGGGTGAATTCACCAGCAGGCAGCTCCTTTAGTTTATATATTTCTGAACATAACGATTCAGCAAAGCAGGGGAAGTCATTAATGCTTACGCTGTCCCTGTATCCATACGCCACGGAGCTCCAGCTCCGAATTCAGCAGCAGCACATCGGCCCGTTTTCCCTGTTCCAGGCTGCCGGTTTGGCGATCAATCCCGATTTTGCGTGCAGGGTTCAAGCTCGCGATTTTTGAGGCTTCCTCAATGCTTAATCCGATCGTTTGGGTCAGCAGCTGGAAGCCTTTAATCATCGTTAACGTACTGCCGGCCAGACTGCTGCGATTATCTCTTAACGTTGCGATACCATTCTCTACAATGACCGGAAGATCACCGATCGTGTATTCGCCATCGGGCATGCCGGCGGCTGACATAGCGTCCGTAATCATAATAAGATTGCCGTCTTGTTTCGTACGCGTCAAAATTTTGATACCTGCCGGATGAACATGAATGCCATCAGCGATAATTTCGCAGCTGATGCGGTCATCACTGAGCATGGCCCCTACGACGCCAGGCTTGCGGTGATGCAGTCCTGTCATCGCGTTGAAGGTATGAACCCCGTGGCTTAATCCTGCCTCCACAGCGGCCTCCACTTCTTCGTAGGTGGCATCGGTGTGGCCAAGTGCAGCCACGATGCCGTGCTGGCTAAGCCATGCGATGGCTTCCAAGGCGCCTTCCCGTTCAGGCGCTAACGTAACCTGGCGGATGAGCCCCGGGTAAGCAGCTTCCCACTCCTCCAGCCAATCGATGTTGGCAGGAACGATATGCTCCGGATTTTGCGCACCCGGCCATTTCGGGCTGATGAATGGGCCTTCCAGATGAACGCCTTCCAGGCGTGTGTAAGGCATTGCCTGCTGGCGATAAGCGTTCACTTCCTTCAGCACGCGGTCGATCGCTGCTTTAGGCGCGGTCATCGTTGTGGCCAGCATCGCGGTGGTACCCTGGGAGCTGTGGAAGGAAGTGATTTTGTCGAGCACCTCCTGGCTTGCATCCATGAAGTCCTCGCCGTTGCCGCCATGCACATGGATGTCGATAAAGCCGGGAATGATGTAGCCATCCGGCTGCTTCAGCGTCTCGCCTGCCGCATTGCGAATCGATTCCGGAAGTCCGAAGACGGGTCCGGCATAGAGGATGAAATCCCCGCCGATGGCAAGGACGCCGTCCTGCTCCAGTCCATCGGGCAGCAGGACGTTCCCGTACAGCAATTGAACCGAATTGTTGAATGTACTCATACCAGCAATCTCCCCGCTCCCTGATCCAGCAGCACCACGACATTCGGGTGGCATTGCAGAAGCGATGCCGGACATTGGGTAGTGATTGGGCCTTTAAGCGCACGGTGCACAATTTCCGCCTTGTCCTCTCCGCGAACGAGCAGCAGAATTTGACGAGCCTTCATGATGCTGGCCACGCCCATTGTAATCGCATGGGTTGGGACATCATCAATCGATGGGAAGAATCTTGCGTTCGCTGTCCGTGTCTTTTCCTGAAGCTCAACCAGGTGGGTTGCTCCGCTCAGGCTGTCTCCCGGCTCGTTAAACCCGATATGGCCGTTGTGTCCAAGTCCCAGAAGCTGGATATCGACCGGCCCGTATGTATCGAGCATCCGGTCATACTGCCGGCATTCCTCCTCCAGATCCTCCGCATTGCCATTAGGCACATGCGTCTGTTCCAGCGGGATGTCGATATGATTGAAGAATTTCTCGTTCATAAAGGTACGGTAGCTCTCCGGATGATTCTCTGGCAGGCCGACATACTCATCCAGATTGTAGGTGGTTACGCCGGCAAAGCTGACCAGTCCCTTACGGTGAATCTCAATCAGCTTGGCATACAAACCTACCGGGGTGCTTCCGGTAGCCAATCCGAGCTTGGCGTGGGGGTTGATATGCACCAGGCTGGAAATGATGCTGGCGGCGGTTTCTACAAAGCTTTCATCGTCCTTAAATGTGTAAATATTCATGATTATTGTCCTCCTCGGCCCTTGCGGTAGTTTTGAACATTCAGATAAGACTGCTCTAGACGCGGAACATATGTTGAAAAATCACGGCTGGCCATACCCATAAACAAAATATCGATAATATGCAGCTGCGCAATTCGGGAAGCCATGTCCCCGCGGCGCATCCCCTCTTCCAGTGAAGAGGAGTACAGCGGGATATCCGACAGTTTGGAAAGCCGGGTGCTTCTGTAGGAGGTGATGCTGATCGTGAAGGCGCCGGCGTCTTTGGCACAGGTCAGTGCGTCAATCGTCTCCGGGGTTTCCCCGGAATAGGAAATGGCAACCGCCACATCGCCCTCGGAGAGCGTTGAAGCGGACGTAATCTGCATGTGGGAATCTGCGAAGGCAGTACAGTTCTTACCGATCCGTACCAGCTTCTGATAGAAGTCCTGTGCCACAATCGACGAGGTTGCAACTCCATAGAGATCAATGCGTTTGGCGCCGCATAGGGCGTTCACCGCACGCTCCAGTTGTCCGAGGTCCAATAGCTGCGTGGTGTCGCGGATGGAGGTGAGGTGATTGGACTCAATGGCTTCCACGATGTCGGCCAGATTCTTACCGGCCACGATATCCTGATAGCGGGTGTTACCCATTTTGGATGCCATTTCAGCATGAGCGATCTCAGCCGACAGCTTCACCTTGAAATCAGGATACCCCTTGCACTGAAAGTTCTTGCAGAAGCGGGTCACCGTCGCAGCGCTGACCTCGCATGCAGCCGCCAGATCTGTAATCCCCATGTTCACAATATTGGAGGGGTTTGCCAGAATGAATTCGGCCAGCCGCCTTTCCTGACGGGGAAGGGAGTCCTTCTCCACGGAGATAATATGCAGGATCGGTGTCATCAAATGGCCTCCTTCATTACCCGATCCGAGCGGGTGACGAGATTTGTTATGAAAATAATTTTATTAATATGAAAACTTGAAAAGAAAATAATTTTTACCCCTTCATCATAGTCGAACTTGGACCAGGAAGCAAGGGGAAATACTACAATTCTCGGCGGAAATAAGCCCATTTAACCGCTATCTACGCACCTTCGCCTGTACCTCGACATAATATGAGTTGACTGTATCCCTTAACCTTGTTAGACCACACATACCCGGGCAAGGAGGGGTGACACCATTGAAGGGAAACGACCATAACAGCAAGTTCTTGTTAACCCACCGTGAACGCGAAGTGTTTGAATTGCTCGTGCAGGACAAAACGACTCGCGACATCGCCGGGCAGTTATTTATTAGCGAAAAAACGGTGCGTAACCACATCTCCAATGTAGTATAATTTGAAGCACACAACATGTGTGCTTCTTCTTTTTGTTGTTACATACATAATTTAAGGAGGTTAACTATGGATATTCATTTTGATAAGAGAACAATCCTTGCTGAAGACGGTGATCGGCTATTGGTAAGGATTGAAGGGGAGCTAGAACTTGATAGTGCAACATTCAGGACGTGTCATCATGAAATTTGGACTGATCGTCAAAAGTATGAGGCCGGCATACATGTAGAGAGAGCGGACAATGGTCTGGTTCATTACAGTGCTAATCTGGCCGGATATACTGATGAATATGCTACTCAAATATTCAAGAGAGGTAATGGTCCATTATCCTTCTAGATTATTTGGATCGGAAAAATATCAGCAAAAAGATTGCGTTAAAATTGCAAAAAGCTTGTGAACCACTAGGTTTTTAACGTGATATATTGGTATCATAGGAAATCGAGAAAAGGACACCACAGGGGCGTGAACGCCCTGGTGATCGGGTCGGCAGAAGCCGGCCTTTTTTAATGCGATGGTGAAAGCTCCCTCCTCTCGGTTTCTGGAACATCACCCGAAACAACTTCAATACCTGTTTGACGGTGGTAGGCGATAAGACGAGCGGCACCAGTTAGCCCCTCGCAATAAGACCTACATCAGAGCCGCAAGGGTAGTACAAGCGGGTTAAATGTTCTAATCAAGTTTAAACGCCCGTCTCGGCTGCTGGAGGGCACGTCATAGGTGCTTTAGGCTCGAGAGGGCGTTACATTGCGGACATGGTATAAAGGTAGTGCCCCGGCCTTCCAAGCCGGAGAAGACGGGTTCGAGTCCCTCTGTCCGCTCCTTAATTACTGTGGGGGTTTCGCGTTAGTCGGTGCTGTTTTCCCTCTACAAAAAGCCTGAACCGACACCAAAGGCACAATGGGTTAAGAATAGTGCCTGCCTGCCGGGGCAATATACCGGCCTAATCATATCAAGCACGGTGCAGGTAGATGCGTACCTGTTAAACGATCTGCGGGGAGTCCGACACATACTGGATACGTCCGGAAAGTAGGTAACGAAACCGGAGAAAGTGAACCTCTGAATGAACAACGGCCGTGCTTTTAATTTACAAGACTTACCGCCTCTCATAGAACATACCAAACGGTATAATCGAGTGAGAGGTGTTGCTATGTTTATCAGCCCGATGTTATTAGAGACAGCAAGTGGCCCATTCAGCCACGATGATTATATATTTGAGCCAAAGATCGACGGGCACCGGCTCCTGTTCTCGCAGGAGGGCGGCCGGATCCGGTTGTATACCCGGCACGAGACCGACTGCACACGCCAGTACCCCGAGCTCCTGACGCCATTTGATGAAGATATCCTCCTTGACGGCGAAGTTGCTTGTACTGATCCAGAGACGGGGCTGGTTGACTTCGAAAACATAATGACCCGGTTCCAGGCCAAGAAGGAGCAGCGTATCCGACAACTCAGGGGCATATCGCCTGTCACGTATGTTGTATTCGATATCCTGGCAGGCATCAGCATGCCGAACAAGTACTTCGGCGTCATACCGTTCGTGGAAGGCGCAGGCGAGGCACTGTTTAAGCAAATGAGGGATCGGGAGCTCGAGGGGATGGTCGGGAAGCTTCAGGGCAGCCGTTATGAGAGCCGCCGCTCTCCGGCCTGGCAGAAGGTCATCAACTGGACCTATGCCGAGGTGTTTATCACCGGGTACCGTAAGGACGAATTCGGGTGGCTGACTTCCGTGGTTACGGAGTCCGGCCGGCTGCGGCCAACGGGTATCGTTGAGCTGGGAGTGCCGCCGAAAACCAAGCGAGCGTTCTATGGGGTGAGCAAGCAGCTTGTAACGGGCGAGGATAAGAATTTCGTCCACCTGGAGCCGCGGATTCGAGCGAGGGTAAAAACCCGGAACTGGACCAAGAAAGGCATGCTGCGGTCGCCGGCGTTCGTTGAGTTTGTTGTTTGAATGGGAAATGCAGGAATCCCTTACTCGATGTCGAATCATGATGTCAAAGGGGGTGTTTGAGATAAAAGTAAAAGAATTGAACCTCGAAGTTCTAGGAGCAATGATGTTAAAAGTTGCTCCTATATCTAAGCAACTAAATCATAAGTGGCCAAAATCAACAATGGAAGCTTATATTGATCCTGATTCTGCAGGTGAAGCTGAGTTTATAAGAGATCTATTCCAGCTAACAACCGACGAAATTGTTGAGAAATGGTACGGCGGCATGGATGGAGCAGCAAAATTCATTCATCACGTATAAGCAGCCGGGCAGGGCTTTTCTTATGATAAAAGGAGAACTCTTCCTGATGTCTCCGTTGATGTCGAGGAGGTGGGGTCATGGCTTCTAAAACATTAAAGGTTATGCAACAAATTTTAGAACATTTTGATGAATCTATGGATAGTGATGAAATTGATATGGGTCCAATCTCTGCGGAAAATATGGGTATAAGCGAAGCGAGATGGAACAGGGTTATCGGAATGATGTTGGAAGAAGGCTTAATTGATGGTTTTGCTGAAATAGCGCATCTAGGATCAAGTCACTTGGCATACGGGGCAGTTAATCCAAGAATTACACTAAGAGGATTGATATTCTTAAATGAGAACTCAAACGCAGCCAAGATTTACGAGATTGCAAAAGAGATACGTGGATGGGTTCCGGGGTTTAAATAGTTAGATTAAGCAAAGTCGCTCAAATGAGCGGCTTTTTCTTTTGTTCGCTTGTCCCGCTTCCGGTTCTGCTTGAAGGTGTCGCTCAGTACACCGTCACCCTAAGAAAGCAATGACAAGAAGCAGGCGACCGTGTACTGCGAAGCAGAATCTTTGCAGGTGTCGCTCCGGCATCGTGCTTCGCACCATGTCTGCGTGAGTGTTTAGTGGTGGTGCGCGAATTATACAAAGAGAGGATGAGATAGATTATGGAAAATACCTCGAGAGTTGGGGTCACTAAAGATTGGATTTCACAGGAACGAGCAACAGAACTGAAGCTGAAATATTTAAACTTTCTGAACGGAGCGAATATGGAAATAAACAATGTGCGGGACAGGATTTCCAGGGTGTGCGACAGCATTGAGTCTGACTTGGGAATCAAGAATGAAGTGGTGGTAGATAGGATTGTAGTTAAAATATCTGCCGATACATCTGAACTTGAAGAGGAGATAAAGCGGTTGAGTGAGACGACCGCTGAACACACTGAGCGAATAGGCAATGCACTAAAAGCGAGGCGGTGAGGGGACGCCATGAGTTTGAAAACACACTGTGATGCCGGATGTCAGAAAGCATTCACCTTGGACCATTTCCAGCAGGAAAAACTGAATGATGGAATTGAGAAGACGTTCTATTGCTGTCCGCACTGCGGCCAGCAATATGTGGCGTTTTACGCGGATGAAGAAATCCGGAAGCTGCAGGCTCGGATCCGGAGAGTGCAGAAGCGTTTTGCCGATCCGGCTGACAAGCATGAGGACGCTGCTCGTAAGGAAGCTGAGCTGCAGGCGCTGATCAAGGAGAAAATGGATGCGCTGCGGGCGCGGGTCGAGGGAGGCGGAGGTGGTGAGTGAAGCGAGGTTCAAACCATACGATACAATCTTGGTGATCGGGAAGGACTCCGCCCAAGCACAATTCTTATGGAGATACGTCCGAGAAAAATACCCGAAAGATGCTCGAGTCAAGTTCGTAAGCAGAAACGAATATACGCTGTATGGATTGGACGCTAGTAAGATGCTGATCGTGTTGGTCGGGGAATACTGGCTCAATCCGGTGCTTGAAAGTAGCCCTATTCAATGGTTCAAGAGATTAGGTGCTAAGGTTGCTGTAGAGAAAGGATGATCTAAATTGAAAAGGAAACTGATAATTGCGGCAGCTGCTCTGGCTGTCTTGTTTGTGTTGTCCGGAGTGGAGGGTGAATAGATGACGTGTATTGCTGGGATTGAAAATGACGGTGGAGTATACATCGGCGGGGATAGCGCAGGCGTCGAAGGTTTAAGCCTTATGGTCAGGGCTGATGAAAAGGTGTTTCGAAAAGGCGATTTCGTCATGGGGTTCACCTCATCTTTCCGAATGGGGCAACTCCTACGTTATAAGCTGGAGATACCTTATCACAGGCCCGGAATGGGAACGTATGAATTTATGGTTTCCGAATTTGTTGAATCAGTGCGTAGATGTCTCCGCGATGGAGGATATTCAAAAACCAATGGTGGTGAGGAATCCGGCGGGACATTCTTAGTTGGGTATCGGGGCCAGCTATTCAGAGTCGATGATGACTATCAAGTCGGCCGGGCAGCTTGTGGGTATGACGCAATTGGTTGTGGTGAGGATATAGCCAAGGGCAGCCTTTTCACCAGCGCTCGCCTTGATATGAGTCCGAGCGAACGGCTTCGAGAAGCTCTGATTGCTGCAGAAAATTTCAGTGCAGGTGTTCGTTCGCCGTTCTTGGTCGTTTCCACCAACAAAGAAAGCCAAGTAGTAACATGAGGAAATGGCAACCTACCGGATCAAGAAGACGGGGAACAAGGCGCCGCCGTTTACCCGCATCCTGAATGAATCCCTGCATGACGAGTGCTTGAGTTTTAAAGCACGTGGCCTGCTCGCCTACATGCTATCCAAACCGGACAATTACCGGTTCTACATTGATGAGCTGACCAAGCACACGACCGAAGGAAAGGACAGCATCCGCGCCGGCTTGAAGGAGCTCGAGCAGCTGGGGTATATCAAACGTTACTCGGTCAAAGACGGCCGGGGAAAGATCATGTCGTGGGAGATGGATGTTTATGAAAGCCCGTCATTACGTCCAGAATCGGGTTTTCCAGTTGTGGAAAATCCAACACTAGTAACGAATGATTATATAATAACGAATGATAAAAGATTAAATAAATACATCGCTTTTAATAGCAATGGAAATTCATTCGTTGAAACCTATCTAAAATACTTCAGGATAAAAAAGAACAAACAGCATATGAGGGTAACAGAAGAGCAATATCGAATGATTCATGACCAGATCAAGGAGATCCAATCCTATGGGATTACGATCGAAGAATGGGAAGCTGAGGTCAAAGATCACTTCGAGAATCTGCCGAAGAGCAACAACGGGAATATCATTGCATTCCTTCATGCAGCTCCGAGGCGGTTTGATGTTGGATGATTCTCTTGAAGGTTTTTGTATCCTAACGTCGAATATGGCCGCTAAGGATATTAAAACACGTTGGAGGATTATTTATGGATTTTGATATGGGCGGATTTTTAGGCGGAGTTATTGGGGTACTCGGTGCGTATGGTATTGCAGTTTGGCAACTCCGTAATCAACGAGAAGCCGAGAAGCCTTCGAAGGACCGAAAGACTTACGTTCTGGCAACGATTTTGAGACAGGAGTTAAACTTAGCGTGGGATTACTTTGTAACAGAGGATTTTCGCTTTGGCGAACTTTTCCGATGTGTACTGCGGATGAACAATAAGCTACAAGAATACCTTCCAGAAGCGATCGAGGCAGACAAGAGATTGTTCTCATTGATCACTCAGACTATCGATGGATTATCTGCAATTAGTGAGAAGTATTCAAGGCAAGCTCGAACTCACGAAAATTTCATGGCCTACGAAACTGAACTCCTAACTTATGCAGAAGTCATGCGTAGAAAATGTGATGAGTTGATAGAGGAGATAAGAGCTCGTAATCATCAAGACTATTAACATTACGTCACCACAGCGATTCTAAGGGGGCATAGAGCGTTTCGGGGTATAAATACACTAGACCATCCCTAAAAACGTCAGCAATGGGCCAAATTTTCGGCGAGCGGGTCCTTCTGGGGTCTCGGATGGAGTGCGGGTGCGGACGACCCCGAAAAAGAGCTAGATTTTAATTTCAAAAATTGCTTTCGCTTTCGCTTGGCAGGCAGCCGATCGAGGGCGTTTTTATTTTTCGTTTCGAATTATGCATGAAAATTTCGAAACAGTCGATTTCATCGAAAAAACGAAAGTGAGGTGGGCAAATTGGCGAGATCTAAAGCGAAAGCGGAAAATCTGCAAGATAAGGAGGTCATCACCTCCGAATTGGCTGCGATCGTGGGGAAAACTCCCCAATGGATCCGTCAATTGACCCGGGACGGCGTCTTGAAGCAGGTTGGAAGAGGTAAATACCTGCTCGCGGAGGCCGTTCAAGCCTATTGTGAGCACGTTTCTGGCGGCAAAGAGGACGATAAGAAGCCCCGATTTATCGATGAAAAGACGGAACATGAGCGCATCAAGAAGGAAAAAGCGGCCCTAGAACTGGCTGAAATGCAGGGGGAATTACACCGTTCTGCAGATGTTGAGGCGGTCATGAACGACATGCTGGGGGCATTTCGGCAGCGTATTAGGGCTATTCCGATGCGTCTGGCCCCCGAATTGATCGGGCAGGGAGAATTGAACGTTATAAAAGGCCGATTGTCTGCGGCGCTGGATGAAGCTCTTGCAGAATTAGCTGATTATGATCCGGAGCTGTTCCGACAAGAACGGGCAAGGAATGATTCTGATGGCGGTTCCTAATTTCTTAAAGACTGAAGCTCTCTTTCGAAGGATCGCCAGGGTCGTTGCCCCTCCTCCAAGCCTTACGGTTTCCGAGTGGGCCGACCTTTATCGCCGGCTCTCCTCTGAAGCTTCAGCAGAACCAGGGCAATGGCGTACCGAGCGGGCACCTTATCAGCGAGAAATCATGAACGCATTGAATGATGATGAGACCGAAACAATCGTCGTCATGTCTTCGGCCCAGGTTGGTAAGACGGAGATTATATTGAACATCATCGGATACTACATCCATCAAGATCCGTCACCAATCATGTTGGTCCAGCCAACGCTCGAGCTGGCTCAGGCCTTTTCGAAGGATCGGCTTTCGCCTATGGTGCGGGACAGTCCTGAATTGAAGAAGAGAATGGCGGGGACGAAGAGTCGGGACAGCGGGAACACGATGTTGCACAAGACTTTCCCCGGCGGACACATCACGATGGCTGGCGCCAACTCACCGGCCTCTTTGGCGTCCCGGCCGATCCGGATTGTGCTTCTCGACGAAGTGGATCGGTATCCGGTCTCAGCCGGTACTGAGGGTGACCCTGTGACGTTGGTTTCGAAGCGGACGACCACCTTCCACAATCGGAAGCGCATTTTGGTGAGTACACCGACGATCAAAGGAGCATCTCGAATCGAAACGGCCTATGAGTCGAGCAGCATGGAGCAGTGGTGTTTGCCTTGCCCTAGCTGCGAGGATCTCCAACCGCTCGCGTGGGGTCAAATTCGCTTTGAGGATGCGACCATGGCCTGCAAATATTGCGGCGCTATTCATTCAGAAATCGAATGGAAGTCCGGTCAAGGGAAGTGGATCGCCCGGAAAGAAAACCGCAAGGTCCGCGGCTTCCATTTGAACGAGCTCGCGAGCCCATGGAAACGATGGGAAACCATCATTGAAGAATTCAAGGAGGCTAAACGTAACGGCACGGAAACGCTGAAGGCCTGGACAAACACATCCCTCGGCGAAACGTGGGAAGAAAAAGGAGAGCAGCTGGACGAAGATGTTCTTTACAATCGCCGCGAAATGTACCATGCAGATGTGCCTGATGGCGTGAAGGTCCTGACTGCAGCCGTCGATACGCAGGATGACCGCTTTGAAATTGAAGTGCAGGGGTGGGGAGCCGGCCATGAAAATTGGCGGATTCAGTACCACGTTATTTATGGTGATCTCAAGCAGCAACAGGTCTGGGAGGACCTGGATGAATACTTGAAACGAACATGGGAAGATGCCGAGGGAAGAAGATTCCCGATCGCGCTCACCTGCATGGACTCCGGCGGACACTTCACAAACGAGGTATATCGATTTTGTAAGGAGCGAGCTGCGCGCCGACTGTTTGCGATCAAAGGGGAAGGGACCGGGGACGGTACGCGCCAGCCGCTGATCATTGGCACCACAACAAACAATCGTTACAAGGCGACAGTTGTCCGTCTCGGGGTAGATGAAGGGAAGTCAAAGGTCATGAGTGCTTTAAAAATACCGATGGTGGACGAGTTTGGAAGTAAGTCACGAGGTTACTGCCACTTCCCACTAACCACACCGGAGCGAAATCGGGGATATGAGCGGCAATATTTCGAAGGTTTAACGGCAGAGGCACTGCATACCCGAATTAAGATGGGTGTCCCATATCAAGTTTGGGTGAAGGTTCGGGCGAGAAACGAGCCGCTTGACTTAGCGGTATATAATCGGGCGGCCATTGAGATCCTGCAGCCAGATTTAGAGAATATGCGTCCATTCTGCATCGGTGCTGTTCCCGTGCCTAGTACCACTCCTCACAATACGAGGAGGAAAGGGGTAGCTAACAAAGGGATTCAAATATAGAAGGGGGAAAAACATGGCTAGAATTGATGAACTGAGGACCCGATTATCACAGTATGTTGCATGCGAATCAGCCATTTTAAGCGGCGCTCAGTCATATTCGATCGCCGGCCGGAGCTTGACAAGGGCAAACCTATCGGAAATTTCAAGTATGATCAGGTATCTCGAAAACGAAATAGCGGCAGAAGAAGCAAAGTCCCGTGGGCAGGGCCGGAACAAAGTATTCGGCGTAATTCCCCGGGATTTTTAATTACAGCGCTTGAGAGGGGGTGGTCAACATTAATATCATAGATCGATTGGTGACGGCTTTTAACCCGGAAGCGGGCATGCGACGGGCAGCAGCTCGTAAGGTTACACACATAATCAATGGATACGAGCAAGGAGGGGCCAGTCAACAAAAGAAGAGTATGCGCGGCTGGCTTACTTCAGCTCAAAACCCGAAAGATGACATTGATCGTAATCTCGACACGCTCCGCAGCCGGTCCAGGGACCTGTACATGAATGGTCCAATAGGTGCGTCTGCGTTAAAGACTACTCGAACAAACGTGATCGGTCCGGGGCTGAGGTTGAAAGCTAGGATTAACGCTGAATTACTTGGCCTGACGACTGAACAAGCGGACGCCTGGTGTGGTCAGGTTGAAGAGGAATTTAACCTCTGGGCGGAATCGAAGCATTCGGATGCGATCCGGATGAACGACTTCTATGACCAGCAGGGGATTGCTTTCCTTGGAATGCTGATGAACGGGGATTCGTTCACTGTTTTTAAGCACGCGAAACGAACATCCTGGATGCCGTACGGACTTCGAATCCATCTTATAGAGGCGGATCGTATATGTACGCCGCAAGGAGACGGAGTTCTGGGTGATTCAGTGGAAGGTACGGCAGAGAATGGCAACCGAATCTATTCCGGAGTTGAAATTGATGATGATGGGGCGCTTGTGGCTTATCACATTGCAAACACCTATGCTACCGACTATACCAGCGGGAAAATTCGCAAGTGGGTGAGAGTGGAGGCCTACGGAAAAAACACTGGACGGCCCAATATCTTGCACTTGATGGATACTGAACGTGCGGAACAACGCCGCGGCGTTCCACTTCTGGCCCCGGTAATCGAGACGCTGAAGCAAATTACACGGTACACCGAAGCGGAACTGATGGCGGCTGTAATTTCGGCGATGTTTACGGTCTTTATCAAGACAACCGGCCCAACCACTGATAATACGATGGGGCCTATGATCCCTCTTGATCAGCAAGTAGCACCGGACGATCCCAACAACTATGAAATGGGGCCGGGAGCGATCAATGTTCTTGGTCAAGATGAAGAAATTCAGATCGCAGACCCTAAGCGGCCTAATTCGAATTTTGATCCGTTTGTCCGCTCATTGTGCCTTTATGTGGGGGCGGCGTTGGAAATTCCTTATGAACTACTGCTCAAAAACTTCCAGTCCTCATATTCGGCGTCCAGAGCCGCGCTGCTTGAAGCTTGGAAAATGTTCCGCATGCGCCGGCAATGGACGGCAAAAGAGTTCTGCCAGCCAATTTATGAAGAGTGGCTGGCTGAAGCCGTTGCTCTCGGTCGTATTCGCGCGCCTGGGTTTTTTGGTGATCCAAAAATTCGCAAAGCTTGGTGTAAAGCGGAATGGAACGGTCCGGCGCCTGGTCAGCTTGATCCAGTAAAAGAGGTTGAGGCGGCCGAACGCAGAATCGCACTTGGTTTGAGTACAAGGGAACGCGAAGCAATTGAGACAAATGGAAGTGATTTTTGGACAAACATCCAGCAGCAGAAGGTAGAGATCGAGGCGATGAGGGCAGCGGGAATTCAGTCTGATCGACCTGACACGCCACAAACAGATCCTGGAAAGGAGGTGAAACAAGAAAATGAGTAAATTCTGGAGCTTCAAAAATCTTGGTGACGAAGATATCGAACTCCGAGTTGAGGGTGAGATCGTCAGCGACGATGACGCATGGATCTATGAATGGTTTGGAATTCCTGCAGCAACAAGGAATGCATTCAGACAAGAGCTTTCCCAGTATGCAGGCAAGAACATTACCGTGTGGATCGATAGTTGGGGCGGTGATGTCTTTGCTGCGGCGGGTATTTACAACGCGTTGAAAGAGCACAAAGGAAAAGTCACCGTAAAGGTGGACGGAAAAGCTGTCTCAGCTGCGTCAGTAATTGCTATGTCCGGCGACGAAATTTACATGTCTCCGGTAAGTATCATGATGATCCATAATCCTTGGTCCCGAGCTGTTGGGGAAGCGAAGGATATGCGGCACGCCGCAGATGTATTGGATGTCGTCAAGGACACAATCATGAATGCTTATCAGGCCAGGACGGGTTTGGATAGGGATGAAATCTCTAAAATGATGGATGAAGAGACGTGGATGAGCGCTCAAAAAGCGATGTCAGCGGGTTTCGTTGACGGTGTTCTCTACACTGAACCATCATCCGATGACGAACCTGTTCAGAATTCATACTCGTTCAGTCGAATGGCTATTCAAAACAGCGCAAATGCAGCTATGAAACGTTTCTTGGATCAGTGGAAAGCAATTGATGCTGCTGCCCAAGCTACTTCAAAAGAACCACAAAATACAAATGAAGGGGAGAGTGACAACATGTCTATTATGAATGTCGAAGATTTGAAAAAAGAATACCCGCAGTTGTGCAACCAGCTTGTCGATCAAGCTGTTAAAGATGCGGTAACCGCGGAACGGAACCGGATTAAGGAAATTGAAGAAATCGCCAACACCGTTTCCCCTGAATTGGTCAACAAGGCCAAATTTGAGGAGCCTATGAATGCTGAAAAGCTGGCATTCGTGGCGCTGAAACAGGACTCCGGTCGTGGTGAGGCGTTTATTAATGCTCGCCAGCAAGAGTTGCAGAACAACAACAGCGTTAAATCACAAGAATTTCCAGGGAATGATGACCAGAAAAAGGTGCAAGAAGCTTCGCAAATTGATGCTATCGCGAACGCGATGAACGCCCGTAGAGGCGGAATGGAGGCGAAAAACTAATGACAAACCTTTGGAATGATAATCTCGGGTCGACGACACCAGATAATCTGTTCTATGACACAAAGCATCCGGTGGATGTCAAAGCAGTAAAACTGAAAGCAGGACAAGGGGTGCTTGAACGGGGAACTGTACTCGGAATCGTCACTGCTGACAGCCTCGCAGTACCCGTTGACAGCAGTAAAACTGACGGTAGTGAACTGGCAGATTCGATCCTGACCGATACGATTGACACTGGAGCTGCGGGGGCGACAGACAACGTTGTGACGACAGCTTACAAAACAGGGTCGTTCAACCGTCAAGCGCTCAAGTTCGGCGGCTCTGACACAGCGGATAAGCATGAAACAAGATTACGTATGCTTGGAATCTTCCTCAAAGATGACCAAGCATATGATAAATAAGGGGGATAAATCGACATGCCAATGAATTTGGATCTTTATAAAACAACGACTATGCTTCAAGCCATCGAAAAGACGCTGCCATTACGGAAATTCTTCACGAAAACATTCTTCCCACGCGTAAACACGTTCGTTACAGAGAATGTCATCTTTGATTATAAGAAAGGGAAGCGTCCAATGGCTCCTTTCGTTGCGCCTCGTGTAGGCGGCATTACGGTGGCGCGTGATGGATACAAAACAAAGGAATATAAAGCGCCAAAGATCGCTCCGCAGCGTATTTTAACGGTCGATGATCTGATGACTCGGGGGATGGGGGAAAATGTCTTTAGCCAGCGAACTCCCGCGCAGCGACAAGCTGAACTTCTCGCTAAAGACCTTTCCGAATTGGAAGATATGACTTTCCGCCGGCACGAATGGATGGCAAGAGAATTGTTTCTTGGAAGACCGATCGTTGTTAAGGGCTACATCGATAAGTTGGATTCCGAATATGTAGAGGATGTAATCGACTTTGGCTTTGACAACAAGGTGATCTTGGCGGGTGGCGACAGATGGAGCGAGATTGGCTCTGCTGGAAAGAAGCTCAAAAATTTGAAGACATGGCGCCTTGAGGTTATCAGAAAATCCGGGATTGCTCCAACGATGGTCATCTTCGGCGAAAGCGCATGGGAGGACTTCCGGCAGGACCCAGAAATTGATAAGTTGGTGGATCAGACGAATGCAACCCTTGCTCTGATGAATCCTAATGTTATCGATGAGGCCCTTACGTTCGTAGGTCGCCTCCCGGAACTAGGTATGGAAATGTACACCTACAATGACTGGTTCATTGACGACGACGGCATCGAACAACCATATATCCCTGACGATCATGTCGTCTTGTGCCGTCCAGGTTTGGGCGGCTTTTCTTATGGCGCCGTGACCCAAATGGAGGCCGATGGCCAATTCCATACCTATGAGGGAACCCGGATTCCGAAATCGTGGTCTGACCAAAACAGTGACGCCCGCATGATCCGCTTGAGTTCGCGCCCAATTCCAATTCCGGATGATGTTGACGGCTGGTTCGTCGCTCAGGTCCGCTAGGAGGTTCTTTTATGAGTGTAAAAGTGAAGAGAAACAAGGTTCTGACGGGTGGTCGTGAGTATAAAGCGGGGGAAATCATCCCAGGGCTAGAGACGAATGAGGAGCGCCGCCTTGTCTCACTTGGTGTATGTGAATGGGCACCTGAATTTGAGAATGTGAGCGACAAAGTTGACGGCCAGAACAATGAGGGGGGACAATCCTCCAGCACTGATGTAAGTGACCTGGTGAATGGGGATCAACTACCTCTGAAAGGTTTGATTCTCACTGTCGAGGATTTCGCGGAACTGAAGGCGGATGAGCAAAAAGCTCATCTTAAGGCCCTCAAGATTGAGCCCGCTGGCAAGGAAGAGGAGCGTGTCGCTCAATACGAAGAATGGTATGCCGATCAAGTAGCGGCCGCTGACAATAATTAAAGGCGGTGTCGCTATGAATTTTCGGGATCAACTACTCAAAGATGTGGAGCGAACGTTCATGAATCCGAAGGAGTTTGCTGAGATCCACACGGTCACGACTTTTTCGAATGATGAGACACAAGTTGGCCGCAGGGATCGAGAACTCGAAATGATCATCGAAAAATTCACGCTGGACGGACGACCTATCCAAACTGCAGACGGTGTGTCTGCCCATAACCTTATCATTCATATCGATCCTGAAATTCTGGCTTATACCCCTCGAGTGGACCAGAATTTTTATTTGGATTTTACACGGTATACGGTCATGGATGTATCTAACGATACGGGTGTTTTGAAAATCGTGCTGCAGTCTAATGGTTCTCGACCATGAGCGATTTTTTGCATGTTCGTGGAAATTTTCGTTCTCTCAGCACGTCGTTGAAACAAACGGATAAGGCCATTCATCGATCGGTCTTATCCTCGCTTAATCGGGCTACGCAGCGGGCGAAGACCGAAACGGGTCGGAAGGTCCGGGAGAAATACGTCATCAAGCAGAAGGATGTTGTCGAAACAATACGCATCAAAAAAGCGGCAGGGAATGCCTTACAGGCTACCCTTACATCAAAGGGACACACATTGCCGTTGATTCGGTTTGCCGTGGCTCCGAGACGCCGCTTGAAAAAGGCTCCGAAGTCGCTGAAAGCAGCGGTTTTCCGGGGAGGGACGAAAAAACCGATTCCGGGTGCGTTCGTCACAAAGGCAGGCAATCATACAGGTGTGTTTGAGCGCGTAGGAAAAAAAAGGCTGCCGATTCGCGAACTTCGCGGCCCTGCAGTGCCGTCGATGGCAGCCAACGAAGAAGTTAGAGAGCATGTGCAGCGGGTGTTTGCCGAGGAGATGGCCAAACGCCTGCCGCACGAGCTTGATCGGAGGTTGAAAACGTGACGCCTAGCATGATGATGGACCGGCTGCAGAAGTATTTACAAGAGATCACCAAAGAGATGGCTCTAGGTGAGCTAAGGCTGCGGCCGAATGTGTATACGGTTGGCTTGCCGCCGCGTGCTACGCCAGAATATGAAACAGTACAGCCAGACACAGACATACCTCCGCTGGAAACAACCCTTCCAGAATCACGCGATGAAAGGTGGCCTTACATCATCGTCACGTTTACCGAAGCGGTTAACAACGAAGAGGGTTTTCGGACGGTAACGATGGATTTTGCGTTTGGATGCGAAGGGCATGGGGCGAAGGGTTACATGGACGTGCTGCATCTCATGGAGTACGTCCACGGATTCTTGATGCGAGAAACATGGGCAGGCTGGCCGTTTCGGTTAACTCTCCCTGTTACTATGGGGTTTTATGAAGAACAGGCCGACCCTTACTGGATGGGTTATATGTCCACTACGTGGGATGTGCCATCAATACAACCGGAGGTGTGGAAACATGGCTATTAAGAAGGAAAGCGAGTCGAAAGAAATCAAGACCGAAGCACAGAAGAAACCAGCAGCTGACCACTTGACAGTTGCAACCGGGCCTACAAAACAACAAGTTATCTACATCGGCCCGACCATTCGCAAGAACGGCATCGGTTTGCGTACAAATCAGGTATTTATCGGCGGTCGTCCGGATTATCTCAAGGCTTTATTTGCAGAATACCCGCATATGCAGACCCTGTTTGTTCCGGTGGATAAGCTGCAAGAGTCCTTGAAACAAATCAAACAGACGGGAACAGCCCTTAACGTGGCCATCCTGTCGATGAAAGGAGTTTGACCATGGCGGAATTTCATGGTGTCAAGGCAACTGAAGTGTATCAGCCCCGGGCAGCAGTCGAGCAGACGAACACGCTGCCTGTTTATTTTGGCACAGCCCCAATTAACCAAGTCTCCGACCCGTCCGGAGCGGTGAATAAGGTGATTATTGCTAACAATCTCGAAGACTTCCGGGCAAAACTGGGCTACTCGGACGACTGGAAGTCGTATACGCTCTGCGAAGCCGCATATGCTCATTTTGTGGAGAATGCTCAAGCGCCGATAGCCTTTGTGAACGTGCTGGACGTCACCGATGTAGAGGTAACAGCGCCTGCTGCGGCGACGTTTACCGGGGGCATCCACATAATCAATGCCGAAGGCGTCCTGAAAGATACGGTCGTTGTATCTGATGGCACGACGACATTTGAACAAGGTAAGGATTACACTCTCACGTTTGATGCTGCTGGTAAGCTGGTCGTAGCCATCGTGAGCGGTGGAGCCATTCCAGCGGGAACCACGTCGCTTGAGGTGGGTTACAGCGCACTCAAGCCGTCCAATGTAACGGCCAGCCGGATCATCGGCGGCACGGATGCACTGACGGGTGAGCGATCGGGATTGGAATTGATCGAGGACGTGTTCATCGAGACTTCGTTTGTCCCTAACCTGATCGTGGCTCCGGGCTGGTCAGATGATCCGGTGGTTGCAGCTGTTATGGTTGCAAAATGCCAGGATATTAATGGGCTGTTTGAAGCGTACGCTGTGACTGATCTGGACGCAAGTCAAAGATATTTCAACATCACTGCGTGGAAGGAAGAGAACGGATATACCAGCCATCTTCAAGCTTCCACATATCCGATGATGACGAATAAAGGGAGAGTCTATCATTCATCTACGCTGGTTACGGCCGCCATGGTCGCTACAGACAGTCTAAATGAAGGTGTGCCTGTACAGACTCCTTCGAACCAATCGATTACAGCTGATGGACTTGTATATAAAGACGGAACGCCAGTCCGGATCCCGTATGATCAAGCCAACGTCCTGAATGCTAATGGGATTGTGACTGCGATCCGTTGGCAGGACGGATATAGAGCATGGGGCAACCGAACCGGCGCATATCCGGACTTTACAGATGCGCAGCGAACCTTTATACCTGTTCGCCGGATGTTCTCATATATTAAAAACCAACTCGTTTTAAGGCATTGGCAGCGTGTAGATAACCCTCTGGATCTCCGACTTATTGAATCGATCGCTGATGAAGCCAATGTATGGCTGAATGGTCTTGTTGGTTCCGGTTATCTACTCGGTGGACGGGTAGAGTTTTGGGGATCGGATAACCCAACCCAACAAATTAGTGACGGAAAGATTGTATATCGTGTATTCATCACGCCTCCATCGGTTGCGGAAGAGATCGTGTTTACCGTCGCTTATGATATTGCATATATTGCTGCCTTGATAGCAGCGTGAGGAGGATTAAATTATGAAACTTGGAATTAAGTTATCGGGCATGGCTGTTTACCCGGAAGGGGGCGGGGATGAAATCGCAACTGGAGATGTGACTCTTCCTTCTATGACCTTGATGACCGACTCTCTCACAGGAGCCGGGATTCTGGGGACGGCTAACATCCCTACTCCGGGTCATTACGACTCTATGGAGCTGCAAATCGCCTGGCGGACCATAGACAAGGAAGCTTTTGATTTCGTGAGTTCCAAGACTAAAGGTCTGGAAATCCGGGGGTCGTTCAGCGAATGGGATAACACACGGTCCGAGATGGTCTATCGTTCCATAAAAATCGTTGTGCGAGGGATGGGCAAAGGGGTGGATCTTGGAACATTGGTTCAAAATGCAGCTACAGGTACGACCAACACCATCGAAGTCATATACATCAAGATATTCATTGATGGTAAAGCAGCGCTTGAGTTTGACCGATTCAACTACATCTCTCGCATAAACGGTCAGGATGACCTGGCCGACATCAGAAAACATTTGGGTAAAGCCTAATCTCAGGAGGTATATTAAACATGAGTGATAAAGTAGTTAATGTAGAGAATTTGGAAGAGGTTCAATCGGCCGGGACAGTGGTTAAGTTGTCCCGGCCTTTTGTTTGGGAAGACGAGACTTACACCGAATTCAATCTTGACTTCGGTAAACTTTCTGGCGAGGACATCTTGAAAGTTGAAGGGGAATTTATCAATTTTATCCGGGGCCAAAAGAATGTCTTTGTAGCGTTTAAAACGGAGCATCCAGCGTATCACGCCGTGGTTGCTGCCAGAGCTGCGGGGATAGATGCTAATATGCTTAAGCACCTACCCGCAAAAGATTTCTTGAGAGTGACAGGTGCAGCAAAGGATTTTTTGTCCAGTTTGGACTAAATGACGATCCGCAAAGGGTCATGAAAACTTGTTTATATATGTCTGTAAAAACGGGGATCGAGCTGAGCTATTGGATGCAGTGCCCAATCTGGTCTCTAGGAGAGTGGAAAGCTGCGATCAATGAAGTTGCCAAAGAAATCGAGTCCGACAGGAAAGGGGGCTAGGCTGTGGCAAAAACATATGAAATGTCGTTTGAGCTAAACGGCAAAATAGACCCCCGATTACAGAGGACCTTCGATTCTTTAAGTAGGGATGTTACGGGGCTCGAAAAGGACCTGGGTGATCTCCGAAAAGTGAGAAGCTTTGATGAGATCACGAAAGATTCCAAAAAAGCCTCCGGCGCATTCCATGAGCTCCGCGAAAATGTGCAGGAATTTGGGGAGATATTCCGCAGAGTCGGGCAATACACCGGAGCATATGCCATCATCGACAAGGTAACGGGCTCGATCGGTGAGATGGTGAGCACCATCGGCGAGTTGGATGCTCAATCCGGGCAGCTTGCAGCAGCCACAGGGGCCACGGCGGGCGAATTAGAGCAGTTACAAGACATATCCGGCTCCTTGTATCGTCAAGGGCTGGGAGAAGGCGTGAACGACCTCACAGATGCATTAGTCGTCGCTCGAAATGTAACCAAGTTGGAAGGGGACGAACTAGAGCGAACCGCAAAAAATGCGATTGTTTTGCAGGACGTTTTCCGTTTCGATGTCCCAGAGTCGGTCAAGACGGCCGATACCATAATGCGTCAATTCGGCATTACATCCGAAGAGTCGATGAACCTATTCGCCCAAGGGGCGCAGCGGGGCCTGGATAAGTCAGGGGAACTGCTGGATGCTGCGAACGAGTATGCGCCGCAGTTTGCCGCGCTTGGTTATTCCGCGAATGAGATGTTCGACTTCTTCGCGGCTGGCTTGGAAGCGGGCGCTTGGAACTTGGACAAAGTGGGGGACCTTGCAAAAGAGTTCAACATCCGTATCCAAGACGGAAGTGCTAAGACAGCGGATGCGCTGGCTGCCTTATTTGCGCCGGAAGGAATCGAAGAGTTTACGATGGCCTTGATCAACGGCGGTACCCAGTCTGCAGAGTATCTGGAATTGCTCAAGCATGTGTCGTCCGATACCGCCCAAGAGATGGTTAAGAACCTGCAAAAAGGCGGCAAAGGTGCGGAGGATACTTTCAAGGCCCTATCAAGCATGATGGGGGACGGCAACAAGATACTCAGGGACTTGAGCACGGGAGCCACAAGCGGAAAAGACGTCATGCAGCAGGTCATTGCACAGCTGGCCACCATTGATGACCAGGTATATCGTAATATGCTGGGCGTCGAGCTTTTTGGTACCCAGTGGGAGGACTTGGAGAAAGACGTTGTCGCCGCGCTTGGGTCTGTAGGCAATCAGTTTGACATGACCCAATCCACCATGGAAGACATCGCCGAGGTCAAATATGACAATTTGATGCATGATCTGAAAGTGCTTGGACGCGAGTTAATGGATGAGGTAATCATTCCGCTCGGAGAAGAGCTGGTACCGATACTCAAGGATATGACGGCTTGGGCATCTGATAACAAGGACCTAATCAAAACAATCGGCATGGCCGTGCCAGCCGCTATGCTCACCAGAAATTCAATTAGCATGGCAAAGGACATGGGCAGGGTGGGGAAAGCCGTATTTGACACGACCAACGGCGTTAGTAAGTTTAGCAAGGTCATCGGCCTAATGACTAACCCAGTTGGTCTGGCTATTGGTGCAGTAGGAGCCCTCACGGCGGGAGTTGTCGCTTACAAAAAGCGACAAGATGATGCGCGTCAGGCTCTTATCAATATGGGAGACGAGTTGGAGGAAGTGTCAACTCAGTTCGACTTATCGTTTGATAAAGCTAAGAAGACGAATGATCTGGTCTGGACATACAACAATCTGAGCGAAGCCATTGACAAGAGCGCCGGGAACTCTGAACTTTTAAAGACACAGCAGGAGAAGTTAGCTGGTGTAATCGAGGAACTACAAAATCTCCATCCGGAAACCATCTCTCAATACGATATTGAGAACCGAAAGATTCAAGAGAAACTGGGTCTTTTGAAACAGGAAGCGGATGCGGAAAGAGAACTCGATAAACTAAAGCTGGAAAAGGCCGTTGCTGAAGGAAATCAAAAGCTCCCGGATCTCGAGGAGCAAATCGGAGATTTGAAGGACCAATCGACGGAGTTACAAAAACGAAAAGAGGCTCTGGATAACGCAATACCGTCTCTTAAAGAATTCCAGGTCGAATACGAGAAGATTAAGCAGATGGATTTCAACGACGAAACAGTTGCTATGCTCGAAGACCTTCGGAAAAGAGCCGATGAAGTTGGGAAGACCGTTGGATTCAGCTTCGAAATAGGCCCTCACTTAGACTTGTTAGGTGATAGCATCGAGAAGTTGCAAAGCAAACAAATAGAAGTTCTTGATGACTACATCGCTAAACAAGAAGAATTAGAGACCGCGGAACAGAGTTACCAAACGTTGTATGAACAACGGGTAAAGCTTATAGAAGGCGGCTTGGGATCATCTATTGACCAGATGGCCCAAAAGTACGATACCTTATCGGACAAGGAAAAGGCCCGGTTTGATGCAGCGATGCAACAGATTAAGGAATTAAACAAAGAGATGGACAGCCTACCTCTGGAAAAAACGATTGACGTCTCTGTAGTTTGGAGACAGACCGGAAATACAGGGGGCGGTAACGGTAGGGCGTTGACGATGGAAGCATTTGCCGACGGAGGTTATGCCGACAAACCATCTATTTTCGGCGAGGCTGGGCCAGAGATGGCCATTCCGTTGAGAAAAGACCAACGATCACGTGACCTTCATGCATTAACAGGGCGGCTGCTGGGCGTGAATGATACAGGGGCTGCTGGTGGGGACTTTATTTACAGTCCAAGCTACAACATTTACGGATCCGTCGACCAAGCTGCGCTCAAAGATATGGACCGCAGGAATCAGGCCGACTTTAAACAGCAGTTTGAATCTTATAAGCGTCAACAGCAAAGGGTGAGATTAAGTTGAGGACCTACAGAACAATTCAGGGCGATACTTGGGACGGTATCGCCTTTTCTCTTGCAGCGTCAGAGTCCTTTATGGTGCCTTTGATGGAAGCCAACGCAGATTATGCTGAAACCGTCATGTTCCCGGCTGGGGTGGAGTTGGTCGTCCCAAACATCCTTATTCCCGCAGCGTCAACCTTGCCTCCTTGGAGACAGGAGGAAGAGGTTGAATGAGAACAGTTATGGACGGCCGCCGGGCATCACTTATTCTGAAATACAACGGCAAAGAGATGGGGACCGAATACCTGAGTAAATACCTCATGGATTTTACCTATGAAGACGCAGCACCCGGGGAACAGGATAGCATCTCGGTCACACTTGATGATCGGGATGCTAACTGGCAGAAGGATTGGAAGCCGGTTTTCGGAGACAAACTGGTTGCAGAGATCACCGTTGTTAACTGGGATAAGCCCGGCCAGAAGGCGAAGCTGCCTTGCGGATCATTCGAAGTTGATTCAATTGACGTGGAAGGACCGCCGGATAAAGTCATGGTCCAAGCCTTAGCCCTCCCCCTCGAAGGAGCAACAACAAAGCAGACAGAACGCGCGAAATCCTGGGAAAAAGTCCGATTGAAGACGATCGCCCAAGATATCGCAACAAGAGCGAAGCTAAAACTGGTGTACTCAGCGTCAGTCAATCCTTCTTATGAACGACTTGATCAGAGCGATCAGACTGACTTTGCGTTTTTGGTTGATACTGCCATGGACGAGGGAATAGCGGTCAAAATATCGGGCGGGAAGCTTGTGCTTTTTGACGAAGCTGAGTATGAGAGGAAGCCGGCAGTGTTGGATATTGTCAAAGGGGAGAGCGGGATTATGGGCTATACCTTTAGCGAGAGCAGTACCAATACAGCCTACGGATCTTGTGTTGTAACCTATCGACCTCCGGCCTCCTCGAAGAAAGAGAAGAAAAAAGATTCTTCTGGAAGCAAAACCATTACGGGGAAATACACGCTCCCGAATGCATCAGGAATTCCGATATTGAGAGTCAATGAGAGAGTTGAAACCGTCGCCGAAGCTAACCGTTTGGCAAGGAATCGGCTTCGGGAACATAACAAACAATCCGGACGAGCGACCTTTACTCTGGATGGTGACGTGCGCTTGGCCTCGGGTATCACGGTGAACGTCAAAGGATTTGGTCGATTTGACGGTAAGTACATTATTGACAGGGCACGCCATCGGTTTGGTGTGTCGCAGTATGTAACAGAAATTGAAATACGAAAGGTACTGGGATGGTGATCATGAGCACGAATCAATTCCGGAATATATTCCGGGTGGGAGTATGTTCGACGGCAGACCCTGAAACGGGAACCATAACGGCGGTGTTTGAGGACCAGGAGGATAGGGTATCCGGACCATTACCTGTTATCACTCGTGGGGGATGGGCGAGAAGCAATGATATGCCTGAGCCCGGACAAGAGATAGCCTGTTTATTTTTAGCGAATGGCATTTCTGACGGGATATGCATTGGTGTGGTCGATGATGAAGAGGATCCTCCAGGCACTCCAGATCAACGAGGGGTATGGTTTGAGGATGGTTCCTATGTCTATTATGATCGAACTACTCAAAAGCTTATGGTGCAGGCTGCCGGCGGCGTGCAATTCGAAGGGGACGTCACCATAACCGGGAATCTAACCGTAGACGGCAACATAACGCGAGGCGGTGAGGTCATATGAAGATTGGCCTGGGAGCTCTGGGAGATGTGGTGTTCATTTCTTCGTTTAAAATGCCGATCAAAGTCCGCACGTTTCAAGATTTTCAGCGTGATTCCACCTCGCGCTGGGGATCGAATGAAATACATCTCCAAAAGCCCCGCAGCCAGTTTCTCGGCCCGGGGCTTGATACCATTACCTTCACGATGATTTTAGACGCGGGTCTTGGCATGAATCCTCGGAAGGAGATGGAGAAGCTTTTGGAGTACCAGCGGGCGGGCAAAGTCCTCTTACTGCAAATTGGAGGCAAAGGTCTCGGGCGCGGGAAATGGAAGATAACAAATATGAACCAGTCCTGGGACCGCGTGGACCGGGAAGGGAATCTGATAAAAGCTGCCTTATCGGTAACATTGGAGGAATACGTATGATACACGAAGTTATCGGCACTCCCCCAGCGCCCATGCGTTTTGGTCTGACCGGCATTGAGTCAATCAAACAAAATATCCAAGTAATAGCGAGCACGTTTGCAGGCACGGTCCCATTGGATCGTGCCTTTGGTATATCTCCGGATGTTGTGGATCAACCGGATGTCATAGCTCAGGCCCTTCTGGTGAATGAGCTCACGGCTGCCATAACAGAGTTTGAGCCCCGGGCGGAAGTGATCGGTATCGAATTTGATCAAAGTGAAGAAGAGGCTGAGAAGGGAAGATATCACGCCGTTATCCGGTTTGTAGAAAGGCAGGTGCAGTGATGGCTCTCGTAGATTTACCAGATATTCAGTTTGTCGAACAGGACGTAGATAAGGTGTTCCTGGAACTGGTAGACGTGTTTCAAGGAATCACCGGCAGAACCTTGAATCGGGCGGATCCGGAAATGATCGTCTTGCGAGCGTTCGCGTTGTTGTTCATGCAGCAGCGCGTCTTGATCAATCAGGTTGCCAAGGGTGAGTTGCTGCGGTATGCCCGGGGCGTGATCCTTGATTACCTCGGAGAGCCAAACACCCCCCGGCTGCAGGCGGAGCCAGCAGTAACCACCGAGCGGTTTACCCTATCAATCCCCTTGGTTACGCCGCAAGTCATTCCGGCCGGAACCCGGATCGCACCGGATGGGGGAGAGGGCACGATTATGTTTGCCACAAGGGGAGCGGTGACCATCCCAGCGGGGCACACGACGACGGATGTGCCTATTGAATGCCTGACACCGGGAGTCATCGGAAACGGATTCCTGCCGGGACAGCTGACGACGCTTATAGATCCGTTACCGTTTGTGGCGTCTGTGACTAACCTGACGACAACTGCAGGGGGCGCCGACATGGAGGATGATGAATCATACCGGCAGCGCATCAGAATGGCCCCAGAATCGTTTTCCACGGCCGGGCCGGAGCAAGGGTACATTTATTGGGCCAAGACGGCCAGCGCAGCCATCGTGGACGTGGCAGCCATATCTGAGACGCCTGGAGTCGTTACGATTCTGCCGCTCTTGGAAGGAGGCGTCATCCCGACTCAGGAAATCCTTGACGCTGTTGCAGAAAAGGTGAATGCCCGCAAAATCCGGCCGCTGACGGATCATGTGATTGTCCAGGCACCCGAAACGGTCCCGTACGATATCGAGCTAACTTATTACATCAACAGGGAGCGAGCAGCCGAATCAGCGGTCATACAGGATGCTGTGAATAAAGCGGTGGAGTCCTATGCCTTGTGGCAAAAATCCAAGCTTGGACGGCATATCAATCCTTCTGAGTTGATCAGTAAGATCATGAATGCCGGTGCGCTCCGGGTCGAGGTAGTCAGCCCGGTCTATACGCCGATAACTGATCTGCAGGTGGCTCAGGATGCGAATATTAATGTCACGTTTGGAGGGCTTGCTGATGATTGATATCGAGCAGATCAGCATCTATGACCTGCTGCCTCCGAATGCACAGGCGGACCCTACCGTGTCGGCAGCGGCCCGAGCGCTGGACGGGCACATGCGAGAACTTACGCAAAAGGTGAAGGACCTCTCTTTCTATCGGCGACTGCTCGATGGGAAAATCACGGATGACGAGGCGGACGAGCGGGCCTGGCAGAATCACATTGATTTCTGGGATACCACGTTGCCGCTGGAGCAAAAGATTCAATTGCTCTTGAAATCGAAGGAATTCCATCGAAGCAAGGGAACCCCTGGAGCGATTGAGGACCTTGTCACGATCCTATTTGGCGAGGGTAAGATCGAGGAATGGTTTGAATATGGCGGAGAGCCATACCATTATCGAGTTACCACGAACAATCCAGAAGTCACACTTGACCGGGCACAGGAGTTTTACCGTGCGGTCGAATCGGTCACGAGACTGAGCGCTCACCTGGAAGAGGTGATCCTGTCCCAAACAGAAGCGCTGCAGTTATATTTCGGGACCGGCATGGTCGTAAATGAACACATCATAATCAGGTAGAGGTGAAACAATGTCATCATTTGGAGCGAAGGGATTGACCAATAAAGGGAGAGTGTTGCAGGCCAAAGCGCAGGCAGGAACTCAACTAAAGTATACAAAGTATGTTCTCGGTGATGCGCAGCTCGGCGGGCAGTCGATTGCGACATTGAACGGAGTAATCAGCCCCAAAAAGACTGTCGAAGTAACTCGGTTGAAGATGACCCCGCCGAATCAGGCGACCGTAGGCTTCGTCCTATCTAATCAGGATGTAACGACCGGGTTTTATTTTCGAGAGTTAGGGCTGTACGCCTTGGATCCGGACGAAGGAGAAATCTTATACTGGTATGCTAATGCTGGTGATACTGCT
This sequence comes from Paenibacillus campinasensis, assembly GCF_002272015.1. GTDB lineage: Bacteria > Bacillota > Bacilli > Paenibacillales > Paenibacillaceae > Paenibacillus_AQ > Paenibacillus_AQ campinasensis. The sequence continues at coordinate 46,424 of NZ_NPBY01000061.1, forward strand.
GATTACATTCCTCCGACAAACACAGGGGACGTAATAAGCAAGACCGTTGACATGTTGGTTTACGTGGGGACGGCCTCGAATGTCACGTTAACGATTGATCAAAATCTGGCGTATGTGACTCATGACGAATTGGCCGCTGCATTGGAAGGGCTTGATCCGGACATTCCGGAGGCGTCACTGACACATCCGGGCGTTGTCCAGCTATCCAATGCCACGTATGGGACTCGGGAAAATGTGGCCGCGACCGAGAAAGCAGTAAAGGCGGCTTATGACCGGGGGAGCGCCGGAGTTACGGCAGCTGCTACCGCACAGACTCGGGCGGACTCCGCTTTTACCGAGGCGACCGCGGCAAAGCAGCTTGGAGTTGAGCAGAAAACGAATGTGGTTGCCGCGCTCAACTCCATCGGTGTAACGGCATCCACAAACGATACCTGGGCGCAACTGGTTGCGAAGATGGCAGGGGTCATCCGGGCCACAGGCAACGCCACGGCAGCGGACCTGTTGAGCGGCCGCACAGCTTCCAATGCCAGCGGTCCGTTTACGGGCACCATGCCAAACCGTGGCGCTGTCTCTCAGACGATCACCACGCAAAACGGCTCGTACACTGTCCCGGCGGGTTATCATAACGGATCGGGCGTGATCCGGGCTGCGTTTTCTAATTTGACGGCTGGTAATATCCGATCAGGTGTTAATGTTGGTGGGGTTGTGGGGACGCTACAATCAATAGTTCCCAATACAGGTAAATTTAACATCGGTGAATCGGGTGGAAGTCAAGCCGGTACCTATGACACCTTGATGTATACGATCCCTGAAGGGGTTAATATGTACACGATGTCAACTCGGGATGACTGGTACTGCACTCTGCAAAATTATTATATGAGGTTTCAAATAATCCTTAAGGATTCGAACAACGTAGAACTTCAAGCTCTAGATGTAAACCCTAATATACAAACAGTTAATGTACATTATTCTTTAAGTCCGTTAATGATCTACTATCCTACACGAAATATTATGATATCAGCTACAGCTGATCAAAGTTCGCGTATCAGTAATAGAGATACCTTTCCAGCAAATTTCAACTTGGCTGGCCCGGTACGGATTATAATGCGCATCATAAATGAAGGGTATAGCGGCGCCTATAACTACAGTCGATGCAACAAAAATTTCTACCATGTGTAAGGAGGGAAACGCATGTACGTAATGTATAACGAAGAATCTCCCAAGATCGGGGATGTCCAGGTGATCATGTCTCAGGTGAGGCCTGAGCAGGAGGTGCCTAACATCATCCATACTGATGCCGAGTTGTCAGAACCGTTAGCTATCCCCGGTATGGTGGCTGATCTAAAGATCAATTTGGAAGAAGGCACTTTTTTTTACGACTACCACGCAATAGATACCTTGGAGTCCAGGGTATCAGCATTGCAGCAAGAAAATGCAGAATTGAATCAAACCATTGGAAATCTCATCTTGGAGAGCGCCAACGATAAGGCGACAATATCCTCCCTTGAGGACACCGTGGGCAGCCTTCTGCTGGAAGTCGCCACCCTGAAGGGAGGTGAATAGGCAGATGTGGTATCCGATCATCAAACGATATTATGATAATCAGCATCCGTTGTACGACAACCAGAGTCTCAAGACGTTTGTAGTGGCTAAGATGATCACGGCCGATGAATACCAGCAGATCACCGGAATTGAGTATGTAGCATAACAGCGCCGCAAGGCGTATTTTTTATGCCCTGGGAGTGGTCTGGGGCTATATGTTTGTCATGGGAGGGGAGAAGGATGGACGGTGTACAATCAGAAATGCTTCAGCGGATAACCAGAGTTGAGACGAAGGTAGTAAGCATGGACGAGAAATTAGACAGAGCAATACGTGCTAACGAGACTGCTGTAGAAGCACTGCAATCTGCAAAGTCGGCTCACCATAGACTGGACAAAATCGAAGATGCTCAAAAGTGGCTCTGGCGTACATTTGCCGGAGCTTTTATTTTGGCTGCTGCCGCCTTTATCATTGCTGGCGGACTCAAATAATGACAGGGAGGATGATTTTAAATGGAATGGAACATGATCTTTGAACTGATTGACCCTCGGTTGCTCATCGTAGTCGCTGCATGCTGGGTGCTGGGGTATATATTCAAGCAGACGCCACGCGTGCCGGATTGGAGCATTGTGTATATTGTCCTGATCATTGCTGTTTGGCTCACCATTGGGCTGCTTGGCTGGTCGGTGGAGACATTGATCCAGGGCATTCTTGCAGGGGCCTTTGCTGTATTTGGTCACCAAGCTGTGAAGCAGGCCAAGAAATCAGGTGATGCACAATGAGCCGTAAAATATCACAATCCGGGCTTAGTCTTATCAAGTCCTTCGAGGGCTGTCGGTTAACGGCGTACAAGCCGGTGCCAACGGAGAAATATTGGACGATTGGCTGGGGTCATCATGGGCCCGATGTAAAGCAGGGAATGACCATCACACAGGCCGAGGCTGATGCCTTGCTGGTGAGAGATCTTGCAAAGTTTGAGGCACACGTCAATGACCCAGCAAACGTGCCGGTTACGGCCAAATTGAATCAAAACCAATTTGACGCACTAGTGTCGTTTTGTTATAACTGCGGCCCCGGCAACCTCAAGAAATTATGTGAGGGCAGGACTATCGAACAAATCGCCCAAAACATCACGGCATACAACAAAGCCGGAGGAAAGATTCTTAACGGATTGGTACGCCGCCGGGAGGCTGAATTGGCGCTATTTAACAAGAAGGAGGGGAAGTTGGTGGCGCAAGAAAGAGATATCAACGTTGTTAGCTCATGGGCTGCGCCGGCGTGGGAAGCAGCCACAAAGCTAGGGTATTTCGATGGGACGCGTCCAGGCGCACCGATTACCCGTGAAGAAATGGCTATTGTCATTATGCGGTTGGTAAATAAGAAATAATCAAAAGACCCTGCTGGCTATTCGCTGGCAGGGTCTTTTTTGTTTATCTTGAGCAGCCGATTTGCTCGCACAATATCCTCGACAGGTATCCAAATGACGCTATCAGGCCGTCTTAATTTCACCAGGCTTTTTGTACAGGACTCCGGTATGCCTTGTAATATTTCGCCATTCATTAAGCGGATCATAACAGGTCCCTTTGAACGTACCGCCGCTCTTACCTCTTTCTCCCACACTGTTCAACCCTCCCCCTAATCAATTTGTATATTCAACAAGTTCAATCTTTTCCCTTCTAAAGCGGCCTGAAAAAAAGACCCTACCGGCTAATTGCTGGCAGGGTCTTAACTGCTGCGGGATTACCATTTCGCTATTAGTATCCCTAACGTCACCAAGCTGATCACGATTGATGTTGCGCTTAATACCATTGTAACTTTGTACATTCTGGCAAGATTCATATCTTCAGCTCCTTTGTGATATAATTAAGGAGAGAAGAACAACGCCTTAGATTTCACCAACCCTTCCGGAAGCCCCTTGCGGGGCTCCGATCAGGGTCGTCTGATTAGTCAACCAGAGCGGTGATGAGGTTGATGATTGAACCGGCTAAGCCGATGGTGGCACCCATTAGCATGAGCCTTGCGATTCTTTCATCTCGTTGTTCTTCTTTCCTTGTTTTTCGCATCTTGTCCACCTCCTTTCTATAATTAATTATACAACGAAATTCGTTGAATGTCAACGAAAAACGTTGAATTATTTTTATGGAAAGTGTATAGTATCTTTGAGGTGATAAAGCATGCTAAGGCTTAAAATTAAGGAGTTGCGCGAAGAGAAAGGTATCAGTGTTCGCCAGCTTAGTGAGGATACGGCGATACGATGGAACACCCTGAACGATATGGAGAAAGGGAAAGCAAAGCACTGGCCTCCTGAGCACTTGAACACCCTGATGCAGTATTTTGGATTGACGGATGTTGCTGCATTGATCGAATATGTACCCGAACAGGCCACCGAGGCATAATGCCCGGTGGCTTATTTTTACATTGATAAAAGAACGGTTGTTCGCATATAATACAAACAAACGTTCCTAAATAGGAGGCGGACAATGATGGAAAAGTACATCGGGAATGTAATTGAAATCATTTACGTGGATCGCAAAGGGAAGATTACTCAACGCAAAATTAGGCTGCAGGGTATCAGAAATAAATTGATTCGTGCGACTTGTCTCAAGTCCAACCAGCCTCGGGTTTTCCGAATGGATAACATCTTATCCTGGGGCCCTGCAAAAGGAGCTGGGATGAATGCTTCCTGACTCAGAGCGTAAATTACTTCGGATTTTGATCAATTACCCTAGTCCAGTCCATGCAAGCCGAATGCCTGACTTCAAACGATTAGAGACGATGACCGGACGGAGGCGGCCTGATATTGTGAGAGGGCTAGAGTACCTTGAGGCTGAGGGATATATCATCTGGCCGGATAAGTCCACGACAGAGGGAATCCAGATCATTAAGAGCGAGGTCCTCGAAAAGTCTCCACCAAGGCAAAATAATACTGATTATTGGACGAATTATTAAAGCCTGCCGGGTGTCATGCCTGGCAGGCTTTAATTTCTAGGAGTTCGATTTATAATCCAAACTTTTCTTTAAGACTATAATATAGGCTCGCAGCTTCATCTTTATTATCATCTTTGATTTTTCCAGCGAGTTCTTCAAACTGTGCTTGATCTTCTTGAGATAGTAGAAATGAATTGCTTTCAATAAGTTTGGCAATATCATATCGATTCTCCAATGATATCGCTGTTTCAGCTTCGACATACAGCTGAGCGGCTTCAAGTGAGAGAGCGGCGAACTTATCATTTTCTTCGTTTTTATCAACATCCGAAGAAGTGTTAGGATCGATGTATTCCCCACCTAATTCCGCATATACTGATCGAATTTTTTCTAAATCTCCTTGATCCATCAGGTCTGCTAACTCAAGAAATCGTTCTTTATCTTCACCCTCTGCATTTTTTCTAATATTTTCTGATGATGACTTCGCTTCATCTTCTTTTCCTAGCGCAGCCATCCGGATATAAAACTCTGCCTCTTTTAACAACACCAACCGATTTTTATCCTCTGATTCGTTCCGCGCAATACCACCACCGCAAGCCGTTACAGTTAAAAAAATGAGTAAAAGCAAAATAAGAGTTCCTGTTTTCTTCACGTACTCACCCCACACACGTTATTAACTAAAGTTTAACAGATAGCGGATATGAAGTTTAGTCCCAAAAATCCGCTGCAACTACGTCAAAACCGTGTCCACAAAGCGTTGATATAACCGGCCAGCGCGGGTTTTGCCGGAACCCTAGCTCTGCACGAAAGCGAGTGTGCGGAAAGCAGGAACGGTGAGAGCAAAGCTAATTCGGATGCCCGCCTGTGGATCCTGCTGGCGCTGCAACAGATCGTCCTCGGGAAGGAGATGCAGCGTCGAGGGACTTATTGGACCGAGCGGGCCTGGCGAATATCGACGATCTGCCGGCGAGGGAACGGCCGCCATATATCGTGCTGGCGATCATGAGGTGGCGCTGCTGAGAAAAGGAAAAGGACATTATGGACGGCATTGAAGAGATCAGTGCATCTGAGCGCTGGGTGTATTTTGTGGACCTACCGAAGGCAAAGACACTCCTCGAGCCCTACAAGCTCTCAGAGGTGCCAGCAGCGGTCCAGAATGAGCCGAAAATTCCGGAGGATGACGATAAGATCGAGATAGGAGTGTTATGAGGGTGAACGCGCGGGATAAGGCTATCGTGTCCGATCTGGTACGCTTCCGCTGCCTCAGCCGGGATGATATCGCGGAGCTCCATTTCTCCAATGTCAAAAATCCGATCACCCAGGCGAACATGGTCCTTAAGCGGCTGCGGCGGGATGATGTCATCTCCTGCGCCACCGACCGACGGAAGTATATCTATTTCCCTGTTCCAGGCATCAAAAAGGACAGCGCTAAGACAGGGCATTTCCTGGCTATCGTGGACTTTTACAAGCAGATTAGGAGGGTGGAGCTACCGCGGGTGTTCGATGTGGAGCCTAAGCTCGGAGGTAAGGGGCGGCCGGAGCCGGATGTGTTCTGTATTTGGAAAGGAGCTCCGTGGTTCGTGGAGATCCAGAGGAGTCAATTCAGCGAAAAGGTAATGCAGGATAAGATGAACCGATATGAGCAGTACTATCTGAGCGGAGAATGGGAACGAGAGGCGTGGCAGCCGGCGACGAAGAAGGTGTTTCCTTATATCTGGATCATAGGCGCCGGCAGTTACCGCACGGAAGGAAGGCCATACAGAGTGTTTCAGGACAGCATTGATGGAATGATTTCGAGACTGATGTTAAAAAACGATCAAATTAAAAATCGGTCCCATTAACTTGGGACCGATCATTCTTACTATAATCCCAAGCAAATCGTGTTGATATGTTCATACCCATGATAATTTCAATGTCAGACATCTGTATGATTAAATGCTCGATGTCTGACATCCGAAAGAATGGAGTCAGTTTTTCTCCTCTCAGCTTATTGAGCCGCTGCTTTACACGTGGCATAAAAATGCCAAAGTGATTCGGCTTCTTGACACTCACCAGCAGATCTGTCTGTATAATTGATATTCCTAAGGAATCGTCATTCATTTCATCCCTAGAGAGACGTTGGAAAGGGGCCTCGATGGGAATGTATATGGTTTCGGTGTTCCAGTCAAAGCATCCGCAGCGTGGCTTTATAACCATCCAAGCAGGCCACATTCCATCATAACTGTAATCATAGATGACTGATATTTTATACATCAAATTCCACCTTCGTTACTTGTCCCTGGATGATTACCTCGTCGAGCGGGTAAGGGCGTGGTGGAATTCTCTTGTTGGATGCCCGTAGCACGACATTATCATCCTCATAATAAACACGCTTCAACGTGCCTTCCTCACCATCAACAATAACGACGCCGATTTTCCCGTGTTCACAGTGGCTTTGTTTCCGGACAAGGACGCGCATACCTTCGTAAATGCCCTCGTCGATCATGCTGTCCCCTTTAACGATTAGATAAAAATACTCGCCATCACCAACAGAATCGCGAGAGGTCACCTCATACCCGATGATATCCTCTTGTGCGAGTGAGCCATATCCAGCTCTAATTTCGCCGTACACCGGGATCTTTACCATTTCGACTGTTGACAGTTCTTGATTCTGCAAGTTATTCGATCCCATACCCTCGACAATCTTATGTTTAATTCCAATGTTCATAAGTGCCCCGTATAATTCAGTTTTAAAGAAAAAACTATAGTCGTCATGCATTATAGCTTTTACTTCTTTAGGGGTATAGGTAAAATCCTCTTCAATTGCAACAGTGAATTTTTTATCAAGAGTGTTCTTTACGTCCGCAAAAACCTCGGCTTTAAAGGAATTTTCATCTTCTGATAAAAGCTTAAGTATAGAATTGAATTCATCTATTAGAATATCATCACTATGTCTAGGGTCATCTGTGTTACCGAGAATAAAGTCCGTTGTTGTATGAAGATGCTCAGCCAGCCTATTCAAAACATTACTTTGTGGAACAGCCCGGCCTATTTCATAATTAGATAAACTATGACGAGTTATGCCAATACGATCTGCCAGTTCCTGTTGTGTCATCCCAGTTTTTTCGCGGAGATTCCGGATTCTTAGTCCTATCATTTTTTTATCTTCGGTACTAGCAGACATATAACACACTCCAAAAAATAGAATTTTAGTGTTGACGCGCAGATTATGCACATGCTATATTTGTTGTGCGCAGAATATGCGCGCAAGAAATATAAAAATAAATTGAAAGGAGGTTCTTTCAATTGGCGCGTAGGAAAGCTGAACCACGAACTGTTGTAAAACGTTCGAGATTTACTGAGCTTCGTATTCAAAAGGGTAAGACTCAACGTGCACTTTCTTTAGATTTTGGTGTAACCGAAAGTTTTATTCGTGGTATCGAAAGTGGCAGAAATAACCCCGAAATTAAATTCGCTTTTAAACTAGCAAAGTATTTTGAAACAACAGTAGACGATCTATTCCAGGATCTCGCTAATTAATAGAGCGTGTATTTAATTCACTTCCGACAAAATGGATTATACACCGTTAATTTAATTGATGCAATAGAGAACGAATGTTCTTCAATAAATTGGAATTGAGGTGGATTTGTTTTATGACAATTAACGCAATCCCGGTGGAGGTCATAAACCACTATAACAACCTTCACAAGTTCCAGAACAGCGGCCTTGTGAACCCTGCAAAGATCGATTTTGTTCATATGGAAATCGCAATGATTGAAAGAGACTTCCCCGGTATCAAGGAAGCACAATGATGGCATTCTTGTGTTTCATCGCTTGGTTGTTGTTGAACGCCCTATTCGTATGCCGACGCTTGTTGGCTGCAGAAATGAGAGAAAGGAGACATAAACAATTTGAACAACAGAATGAAGGTACTAACCAATGAACTCCTTCCGGTATACGAAACCGACATTGGAGAACGGATAGTTGATGGTCGAGAGTTGCATGCGTTCCTAGAAGTTGGTCGCGATTTCACCAATTGGATTAAGGATCGGATTGAAAAATACGGATTTGTAGCGCGCGAAGACTTTTCGCCAATTCTGGCGAAAACCCCTAACGGGAGACCAAGAACGGATTACATTCTAAAACTCGACATGGCGAAAGAACTCTGCATGGTAGAGAACAACATTAAAGGCCGTGAAGCCCGGCGCTACTTCATCGAAGTCGAGAAAAAATTCAAAGCATCAGCATATGTTCCATCTTATTTGATTGACGATCCAATAGCGCGCGCTCAGAAGTGGATTGAGGAGCAGAAAGCCAAACAAGAAATCGAAACCAAAGCTTTGATGTTGGAGCAGCGTGTGGCTGAGTACGAGCCGAAAATCAGTTACTTGGATCAGATTCTTAAATCAAAAGGCACAGTGACCATAACGCAGATCGCCAAGGACTATGGAATGTCTGGGAATGCCTTAAACAAAATCCTGCACGAAGAGCGCGTCCAGTACAAGCAGAATAAACAATGGCTCCTGTACCGAGAGTACCACGACAAGGGATACACCAAGTCAGAAACTATTGACATCACAAGGAGTAACGGAGACCCGGACGTAACCATGAACACACGCTGGACTCAGAAGGGCAGGCTCTTTATTCATGAACTACTAAAGAAGCGCGGGGTCATTCCATTGATGGATAGAAAAAGCTCTTAGAAAGGAGTACCACCATTGAACGATCAGAATTATCTTCGCAAGAAAATGCTCCAAGCACTTCAGACCGAGCAACGCATGCTGGCTGAGCGTAGATACCTGGAGGCACTAGACGCCCGGGGAGAATATCGAAGATGTCGGCAGGAGCTGCTGAAGCTCTGGGGTGACCGCAGGTATCTGCAGGAGGCGATGTAGGATGTCCCTCGATCGCTTTTCCCGGCCACTGTGGGGTGAACAAAAATCTGCAGGTCAACTGGAAGAGGATGCCCTCGATGCGTACAAGCAGCAGGTGGAGGACAGCATGCTCGATTCCTTGGAAGGAGGTGAACAAGACAATGCAAGTGATCCAGAAGCTGACGGTGGTAAGTAACCCGACCAGAATCTTCGAAGTCGGTACTGAAATGAATGGGCGCGAGATCATCGAGATCAAGCAGGTTGGGGATGAGAACATATCGGAGTTTTGGGTGGTCGATGAGAACGAAAAAATCATCGTCAGCATCGAAAACTGTCCGGTAATCGTGGAATGGCAAGAAGTCGCTGAAGACTAAGCCTATTATTTTTTTGCCAAATTCGGGGTTCTGAGCTCTGAAATCAAGCGAAAGTGAGGAAACAACATGGATCAAAAGACATTGGAGTACATGGGTCAACGGGTTGATAAAGCACGAAATATTCAGCGGCGTATCAAGGAGCTTCAGCATTTCATCAGCTACAGCGAAGGGCGAACAACGATTTGTATTATTGATCGCCATAATAACGGACCTCGAATTAGACAGGATGAGTTTTCAAGGCTATTTGATAAAGCGATTGGTGTGTTCATAGAAGAGATGAGAGAAGAGATCCGGTTGCTCGAGCAAGAGCTTGCGGAGCTTTAGGGGAGGAAACCATGAGTCATTTCAAGTTGATTGAATGCAGCGGCCATAACTTTAAAGCCCACCGTGATCTAAGCGTTAAGTTTGGCGACCTGACCAAGATCACGGGGGACAACGAGGAAGGAAAGTCCAGTGTTCTGGAAATTCCCACATGGACATTGTACGGCACGGACACCTTCGGCGGCAAGATGGACCCGACTCCTACGAATTACAAATACGATCATGTCTTGGCCGAAACGCTGCTGGAAGTTGACGGCAAGCTGCTGAAATTCGGTCGCGGGATCGAGAAGGGGAAGGCAACCTACTATGTCAACGATGTGCCAGGTAAGGCGAGTGATTTCGAGGAGATCGTCAAATCGCTGATTGATAAGGACCTGTTCTTGGCACTGTTTAATCCCTTGTACTTTTTCTCGCTCCATTGGGAAAAGCAACGCGAGCTGATGCTCCGTTACTCGACGCCGCCGACACAAAAAGAAGTGTTCGCAGAAATGAGCCGGACGAACTCGGACCAGAAGCTGAAGGACATCAAACTGAACCCACAAGCTGAGCGGTTGGCCGAGCTGGTGAAGAAACACTCGCTGCCGCAGCTTGAGGAAATCCATAAGAAGAACAAAAACGACAAGGACACAGCACATAAGAAGGCCCAGGGCCGGACGGAGACACTTGAGGAACAATTGCGTCAGCTTCCAGATGTACTGGATGATATCGAGGCGATCGAAGCGGAAGACGCTGAACTGGTCAAGCAGATCAAAAATATCCATGCCAAGATCGAGCTGGCCGACGAGCCCAAACGAAAGCAGGCGGTGCTTGAGGGGACTCTTGAAAATGTTCGGCAACAGATTGCAGCTGCCAAGTCCCGATACATGAAGGTCCACGGGGAAGAGATCGCAGAGGAATGCTCAACCTGTAAACGGCCGTTTGACGAGGCGGCGAAGGCGGCAGCCGAAGCGAGTAAGGAAGAGCGGAAGAAGCCGCTGCGGGAAGAGCACGACAAGCTGGTCGCTCGCCGCAAGGAGATTGAAGCGGAGCTTGATGCGGTGGAACTGATAGACGTGTCTGATCTATGGGAGCAGATGCGAGGGTTGGAGCAGCGCAGAGACGTGACTGCCGACACCATCGGCTGGTATAACCGGCGTCAAAGCCTGCGGGAAGACCTAGAGAAGGCACGGGCGGACGAAGCCGAGCTGCTTGCGAGCCGGAACGACTCGATCTTTATTCTGGACGCGATCAAAGCGTATGAGGCCAAGTCGGCGGAACTGCAGGCGGCCAAGGTTCAGAGCATGTTCAGCGAGTTGAACATCAAGCTGTTCAAGCAACTGAAGAACGGCGAGGTCAAACCGGACTTTGTAGTCACCAGAAATGGCAAGACCCCAGCACAGTTTTCTCTTTCGGAAAGCATCCGAGCCGGCTTAGAAGTTCGCGATGTGATCAGCCAGCAAAGCGATTGGATCACTCCTTGCTTCATCGACAACAAGGAGAGCGTTACGCGCTACAAGGATCCACGCGGGCAGCTTATTCTTTGCCAGGTGGTCGAGGGCCCATTAAAAATCGAAACGGAGGACTCATCCAAATGAGACATATCCCAAATAAAAAGCATGCACTGACAGCAGCACTTCAAGCAGGGGCAGCACGCGACTTCGCACTCATTAAATCCCGGCGGCAGTTTAAACGTGGGGCATCGGATAAACCGCCTTACAAGCCGGGCGGCATCGGGCCTTCTGGGGTAGCAGAGAGGATCAAAAGTATGTTCAACGGCGTGGTCCTCTCACGGAAAGATCGCAGACAGTGGGCCAAAGATACGGGCACAGCATTCAGGCCATTCTACAGTGAGTCCCGCGGGTAGGAGGGATTCTCATTGAAAAACGGAAAGAAGCCCACCCGTCGCCAGAGGATCGCTATCAAGGAAGCCGGCTTGAACATTGAGAACTGGCTTGTATCCAAAGCGCTGCCGGATCGTTTAGTGCTGACGCACCGATATCTCGGCACTGAGAAAACACTATATCTTTAGGAGGCACTTATTCATATGGCAAATTCGAATACACAACTGCAGGCGGTTTCAGAAGAACTTGTCGTTGGCAGTTTTACACAAAAGCATCTCGACATCATCAAGTCCACGATCGCCAAAGGAACCAGTAATGAGCAGCTTCAATTGTTTATTCAGACATGCGTCCGGACGGGGCTGGACCCGTTCCTGAACCAAATCTACTGCATCGTGTACAACGGTAAAGATGGACCGGTAATGAGCATGCAGATCGCGGTCGAGGGTATCGTGGCCTTGGCAAAAAAACATCCACAGTATAAGGGCTTCATTGCTTCTGAGGTGAAGGAAGCTGATGAATTCGAGATTGACATGGTTACAGGCGAGCCCAAGCATCGGATTGTATCCATGAATCGAGGTCAAACGGTCGGAGCCTACTGCGTAGCTTATCGGGAAGGTGCTCCGAATATCGCAGTGATAATTACTAGAGATCAGGTTGAACATCTCTTGAAAGGCCGCAACGCTCAAATGTGGAAGGACTACTTTGATGACATGATCGTTAAACACGCTATCAAGCGAGCCTTCAAAAGGCAATATGGAATTGAAGTTTCGGAGGATGAGTTCGGGACAGCTGGGGCGTCAGCGGCTGCAGTTCAACCTTACGATCGTAAAGACATAACCCCAGAACCCGGGCCCGCCGAACCAGTACAGACAGAACCCACTGCAGCTGAACCTACCCAGACAGATAAACTCCGGGCAGAAATGAAGCTTAAATACAAGAAGTTGGGCATCACCGACAAAGAAGCTATGGCCGCACACATGCAGGAATTCTGCAAGATGAAAGGCGATACCCCAACGGACGCAGAGCTCAAAGCATACCTAAAAATCATGGAAATGCAGATCCAAGAAAAGCAGGCAGCAGAGCAGCAATCGGTAGACACGCTGCCGGAGTAAGCCGTGAAGGAGAAGTATCTGGTAGAGATATTTGAGCGTCTCCCCGACTGCCAGATATGCGGGGATGAAATAAGGGACCCGGGGAAAGGGAGGCAGCTTCACGGGCGCAGGGTATGCCCCCGGTGCTACAAGGGACTGAGAGGAGGCAAGCAGCATGGGAAACATGCCCGAGCAGTTGGACCTGTTTGGAGGCGCAGAGATTGATGTTGCTTCCCCTCCGGACCCGGCCGGGGAAGTGTTGAACGGCATGTATTACGAAAAGGCCACAGATAAATTCGTCTCGTTCGTGCTCGGGCGTCGGTGCTACGAAGAGCCAGCCAAGGGGTGCCCGCACGATCAGGAGTGGCAGGAACGATTAAAGAGGGAGCGTGCGATATGAAGGAAATTACCCCAAAACATCTAGCGTTTGTGGATGAGGCTGCCAAAGCATTTGAAGATAACCCGAAGTATGAGACTTATTATAACGCTGACCGCGATCTTATCGCCCTGCGGTTTGGTGCTGACCGCGACTGCATTAAGGTGTATGAACTCGGCGAACCAGTCGGATTTTTCGTACAGCAAGTTACCATTCGAACGCCGCTGCCAAGAAAAGAAGTAGCAAGGTTTGCAATGGACATGGAAGAGCAGCTTAGAGCAAATGAACTCAAAGGTGGCTGGAAGGTGTGCTCGAATGATTACCTTCTCCATCAACTTTATAGGAATGCGAAACACCTAGAACTCCGCAACCACCACTTATCACATTCGGAATTACGCCGCCGCTGCGCGAACATTGCAAACTACGCAATGATGCTTTCTGACAATGATCGGCGGGAAGAGGAGGAGCGAGCTAGTGAAAGTTGACATTCTCGCTTCCGGCAGCGCCGAGAACTGCGTGGCCGTAACCGCTGGCGGCAAGTCCATCCTGATTGATGCCGGCGTGGCGAAGACCAAAATCGAGAAACGTCTGCTGGAAGTCGGCATCCGGCCGGATCACATCGCGGCGATTTTCATAACCCACGCCCACAACGATCATATCAGGGGGCTGCCGCTGGCCAACAAGTTCTCGATCCCGGTTTGGGCCACGGAGGGAGAGTGGAAAGGCATATCCGGCGTAGATGAGGATCTGCGGCGGGTGGCGGAAACCCGGTGGGGCAAGTACGAGATGATCGAGCTGGGCGGCGTCCATGTGTACCCATTCCAAACCTATCACGATGCCTACGAGCCGGTCGGATACGCGATAGAAGATGACGAGGGCGACCGCTGCTGCGTGGTCTTTGACACCGGAAAGTGGACGGAAGAGATGATTGAAAACATGGAGGGAAGTCATTATGTGCTGATCGAGGCAAACCACGATCCCGACCTGGTCGAGATGTGTAACCGGCCCGACAGCATCAAGGCCCGCATACTTTCCGACATTGGGCACCTGAGTAATCAGCAGACGGCGGAGATCCTGCAGCGACTTATCTGTGGCCGGGGGGAGCGAATATACCTCACTCACTTATCCGGCGAAAATAACACTCCCCAGTTGGCGGAGATGACCGTCATATCAGCGCTGCGGCAGATCGGGTATGAGGCGGGCAAACATTATCATTTGGAGGTGGTTTAGATGCCAATGGTTTTGATAAAAAACGGAGACAACGGCACTTGGTATAAAGACAGGAAAGGCAAGGCTTACCCAATTAGTGACTACACAGACGGCTATTTCTATACAACGGTTTGCGGGCACGGGACTGTTAGGCGGGAAGATGGCGAGCTTCTCTACACTAAAGCCGAATATGACGAACTGCTCTCCGTATGTAACGAACTTCGCCGTCGATTCAACAAAAGCATCGACGATCTCGCCAGACACGCACGAGAATTGGTTGAGTTAAAGGAAGAGCGAACAACACTCCTGCAGAAGATCGAGCGGGCAGTGGACGAGGACGCGAAGAAGGTGGAGCTACCGCGGGAGGTGGCCGAGGCGATCGAGGACTTTCGAAAGGATGGCCATGATGTCGATTACATCATGCGTAATCTTGTAAAAGCGAGCCCGGACCGAACCCGCCGACTACAAATACTTCAGGACTTTTCTCTAAGCAGAGGATCCGAACTGATTATGGCTTTAATCAATGGCTACACGGTCGAGCAGACACCGGGCAAAAGGCTGCACGCCAAAGTTGAGGAATTGATTTATAGCTGGCTGGATTCTCCGGTTGATGAAGCCGGAGCTGAGGAGATTCATCGACTGGCTGATCGCATCGTGGAGCAGGCGCAAGAATTAATAACAACAACCTGAACGTTGGTGAGGAGGTATGAGCGGGTTTATCCCGATAGGGAGAGAGTTGCAGAATCACTGGCTCAGGCGCGATAAGGACTACTGGATGGTGTTCTGCGAAATGGCATTCCTCGCTCGGTTCTCTGATTCTCCAGAGGTTCGGGTGATCGACGGGCAAGAGGTCACCATTCGAAAAAGGGAGTTTATCTTCGGTCGTTCGTCCTGGAGTACCCGGATGGATATCTCCGAGCGGCGGCTGAGGACCCTGGTTAAAAAGCTGGTCGATGAAGGGTTCATAAAACAAATCGCTAAATACAGCAAATTCACGATTTATTCGTTCGAATATATACCCGGATTGACCCAAAAAAGCGACCAGCACAACGACCAGCAGAGCGACCAGCAGAAACCGGGAGAGCGACCAGCAGAAACCTTTATGTCGCAAGGGATTTCTGGCGATAGTGACCAGCACAAATTTGAAAAGCGACCAGCACAACGACCAGCAGAGCGACCACAGAAAGAAGAAGGTATTAAAGAAGAAAGTAATAAAGAAGAAGGTATTAATAATATGGCGAAAAATCACGAACCCATTGCGAAAGAAGTAATTGCTTACCTCAATCAAAAAATGGGGAAGCGATACAGGGCTACTCCGGGGACTATGAAAAACATCTTGGGCCGATTAAACGAAGGCTATTCCAAAGAGGACTGCATTCATGTGATCGACGTTAAATGTGCCGAATGGATCGGAACAGATAAAGAGAAGTACCTGGATTACGAAACTCTCTTTAGACCAAGCAAGTTCCCCAAATACCTTAACCAGCGGCTAGAGGTTGTAACTCGAAAGGGGAGCGATGGATCATATTCAACTAAGTCTCAACGGGCAAAGTCCATTTTAGACCAAGAATTACGAAAGGAAGGTGGACGGGATGGAACGCAGCGACGTGATATTACTCATGAAGTTGATTACCAACGTTTACCAGAATTTCGAGGTTGAAGACCCGGCGAAGATCGATGTCTGGTATATGGTTCTCAGAGAAACCTCGGTAGAGAGCGCCAAATCAAATCTGATGATGCATTTCAGAACGAGCAGCTTCCCGCCTACACCGGCTGATTTGATCGGCGGCAAAGAACCAGAGAAATCTTTGACCATATACGATATTCAGCGGAAAGAGCAAGAACAGCAGCTCCTCGAGCTCCAAGAGTACCACGAAAGGGAAGACGTTAAGCCGATGCCGGATCATATTGCCAAACGGCTGGGACAAATCTTCGCAGGCATGCGGGTGAATCGGGATGAATCTTGAAGCAGAACGTGCTGCTTTAGGGGCTCTACTAAAAGATCATGAACTGATGGATGAGTGTTATCTGTCAGCAGCTGATTTCAGCGAAGAGGAAGATCACCGGACGATTTTTAAAGTGCTTCAGTATGCCAAAGAACACTTTGAAGGAGTCAAAGATCCATTTGACCCAGTTCTCCTTGTATCACAGTGGGGTGAGCGTCTTCAGAAGATTGGTGGAATGACCCGGCTCATAAATCTCCGAAGCTCCGTGCCTACAACCGCAGATTTCTCCCATTATCAGCAGAGTGTACGTTCAGCACGGATTCAGCGGGAGATTCAAGAAATAGGGCAGCAAATCGCGTCTTCTGGCGGTGGGGATCTATCGGAACTCCAACTGAAAATGAACAAGTTGGCAGAGTTGCAGCGCGGTCAGTCCGGGAGCGGTTACGTTCATATGGCCACTACCCTTGAAGGTCACGAACATACGATCATGAGACGCGCCGAAAGCAAGGGTGTGACCGGTGCCAAGACAGCAAATGACGAAATCAGTCAGATGAGTGGCGGCCATCAGCCGGGTGATCTCGAAATAATTGCTGCTCGCCCAAGTATGGGAAAGACGCAATATGTCCTTAATGACATGGACGCTGTTACTAAGGCCGGATGGTCAGCAATAATTTTTTCGCTAGAAATGAGGTCCCTTAAGTTGGTAGAGCGCTTGGTAGCGTGTATCGGAGGGATCAAAAACAAGAAGATCAAGTCCGGGCTCATGTCTGATAACGATTGGGATTCATACAGCAAAGCTGTCGAGATAATCGCAAGCCGTAATCTGTACATTGACGATACACCTGGTGCCACAGTTGAGTATGTTCGCCAGCAAGTAAAACAACTGAAGAAGAAGCACTCTAAGTTGGTTGTATATGTGGACTACCTCCAGTTTTTGAATACTGAGCGGAAATTCACAAAAAATCACGAACGTATCGCCTACATCACCAAGGTTCTGAAAGGGATAGCACGGGAGTTTGAAGTATGTGTGGTTGCTATATCCGCAGTTGGCAGGGATCCGGAGAAAAGGCCCGATAAGCGCCCCCTGCTGTCTGATCTGCGCGAGTCAGGTGACATTGAGAGCGATGCTGATGTGGTTACATTCCTGTACCGCGACGAATATTACAACGCAGATACGGCCAAAAAAGGGATCGTCGAGTTGATCGTGGCAAAAGGGCGGGATATCGGTACGGGGACGTTTGAAATGATATTTCAGAGCGATACTGGCCGCTTTATCAACCTGACGAAGGAAGAGAAAGAGAAACTGGCGGAGAAGGTGAGGCAGCATGAGCAAGCTCATTCAAAACGATGATCAATATAACAAGGCTCTCAGCGGGCTCGTGACGATGGCAGCGAAGCTGGAAGATCCTTTGAGTCCTATGACCCCGGCAGAACGAGAAAGGACGAAGGCCATATATGACCTAACGGCAGAGAGGATTCAGTTGTACAAACGGGGGCGGCTGGTGCAACAATTCCCGGGGTTGAGGGAGAAATACACGGAACTGGGCTGGGAATGGCAGGAGTTTGGCGAGCCGCGGCAACCAGAGGCGGTGACGGATCCGGGAAGTGCGCAGCGGCAGGATACAACGACACAGCAGCCAGAAGATCAGCAGGAGGAGCCGGAGCTGGAGCCGCCAGCAAAACCGACACCCAAAAAGAGCCTGATGGCCTGGCTCGATGATGATGATTAAAGGGAGCGGATGAAATTGGAGATGAGTAAGGCCAGGAAGCGCGAGCTGCTACAGATCGCCCTTCACGAGGTGTGTGATATCGATATCAAGTACGCGGCTGCCCGGGAGCTGCAGCGGCGTGGCAAGACACACTGCCCTGATACCGTCCGGCAATACGACGGCCGGGAAGAGAAGATAATCAGCCAGTTGTACAGTCAGGGCTACCTGCTGAGTGATATAGCATTGCGATTCGGGAGGAGCAAGCAGGGGATAAAGGATAAGCTCCGGGAGTTGCACAAGAGAGGATTGCCCTATCGCACCTTTTCCAGGTGGAGTAAGACCGGTATAGTGCCCGGGAGAGGGACGGGGCAAACATGAGGCATGTTGGAATTGATCCGGCCACACATACCGGATTTGTAGCCCTCGGCCCAGACGGCAAATTAATCGGCTGGAAGGAGTTTGTCGCAAAAGGCCAGACTGCACCAGCTCGGATTAACATGATTCTCAACGAGGTCTATCGGTACCTGCTGCCTGATGATGATGTCTGCATTGAGGGCTTCGCGATGGAGGCCCAGTACGACACAAACAAGGTTTCGAGCGGGTTCAACTGGGGAGTCCGGCTTGCTACAGATCGGAAAGTCGGCAGCTTTATATCAGCAACTCCCAATCAGCTCAAAAAGTTTGTCAAAGTCTCTGAATGGGAGGGCGAGCCCGGCAGCAAGGTGAAGTTGGATGGAAAGGCGGTCAAGCGTCGCGTAATGGCAGCGGTCGAAGATCACTGGGGAGATAAGCCGCCGACAGAAAACATTGCCGATGCTTACGTGCTGGCACGGATCGCTGAGGCTGTATACGACGTCAAGAACGGTCAAGCGCTCAATTGTTATCCGGAATACCAGCAAGAGGTCATTATGACGATCATTGACCCGGAGAGTGTCAAAAAGCCAAAGAAGAAATCGACCAAACGCCGGAGGAAACCTGCGGCGGCGGACGGTCACACCCAAGACGAGGAACAAACGTTCTTATTTTGAGAGGGGGAAGGGGATATGGACAGGAACTTAATCCGGAAGTTTCAGAAAATGAAGTCTATGAGTAACGAACGTTTTTGGCAAGAAATGAACGATATCCACACCCGTGCATACGCCATGGGGATTAAACACATGCGCGAAGCCATGGAATGTCACCCTCGGATCAGTAAGCCTATGGTACAGCAAGTGCTTATCAAGGCGGATGAGATCAGGGAGAAGTGGGACGGCCTGCGGATGGTGACGGTGGATGATACCGAATCCGAGCAATTCCGGACTGCTGCCGAAATCATTCACAATCTTACGCCGACCGAGGGATATATTTTCAATCTGAAAGAGGAGGCTGTGATCAGCATCGCAGGGCGTCAGTTTAAGGTGCAGCCGGTCCAGGAGGAGGGTCAGCATGGGGACGTCGATACCCAGGCGTGAAAATGAGTTGAAGGGGGCACCGCCGAGCCCGGTCAAGAAATACAAACTCAGTCCGGAGGAGTTGGAGGAGATCGTCGGCAAGCCAATTCCGAAGTCACACACAAAACCGATTGGCTTTGATACAAAGGCCAGCAATCCTAAAAAAGAAAAGGATGTGAACGACGTGCCAAAGGTCAATAAAGAGGAGTATTTAGCACTTAGAGCACAGGGTTTATCCCGGGGAACGGCTGCTAAGAAATTGGGCACGACAATCAAGAGTATAGAAAAGTACTGGCTTAAGCGCTGGGATATTAACGGTATCGCAGGCGAAGAAGAGGAGATTGCTCGGTATAAGGAGCAGCGCAAAGCAACCAAAAAGGAGGATGCGACCCCTCCGGCCGACGAGCTTAAAGCCGATCTAATCGCCACCGAACCGACCGCACAGGAATACGCTCCTCAGGAGCCGCAGCAGCAGGAACAATACACGATCCCATACATTCCTGTCCAGCTGACCTTAGAGCAGGCCAACGCCCTGAAACTGGTCATGCAACATAAGCCGGCCGATGAAATCGTACTGCTTCATTCACAAACAATCATCATCACTCACGAGTGGTGGAAAGAAGAACTGGAGCCGCTGAACGATCTCACGTTGGATGAGATGATCCGAGCGGTGTATCAAGGATACGAGCTCGCCAAGAAACCGGAGGAGCTGCTGCTGCAGGAATTCGAACAGGCAGAGGCGAGAGTCGGGGCTGATTCGGCAGCGGTGTTCAGGACTGGCCTGCAGCTGGCGGCGGATATTTTTGGGCACAAGGTTCAGGGAGTCAATGCATGATGATGAGGGAGATTATCGTAGACAATTTCGCCGGCGGCGGCGGGGCTTCTACAGGGATAGAGTTGGCAACCGGGCGCAGCGTGGACATTGCCATCAACCACGATCCCGCAGCGATCGCTATGCACCGAGCTAACCATCCTGAGACGGAGCACTATTGCGAAAGCGTATGGGATGTTGATCCCCGGGAGGCGACACAGGGGAGGCCGGTCGGCCTGGCGTGGTTTTCTCCGGACTGCAAGCATTTTTCCAAAGCCAAGGGAGGACAGCCGGTAGAAAAGAAAATCCGTGGCCTTGCATGGATCATTCTCAAGTGGGCTGGGAGGGTCCGGCCCCGAGTCATAATCCTCGAAAATGTGGAGGAGTTCAAAACGTGGGGACCCGTAAGGAAGGGCCGGCCGGTAAAAAGCAAAAAAGGCCAGACCTACGGACAATGGAAATCGCAGCTCGAAAGCCTTGGGTACAAGGTTGAGAGCCGAGAACTTCGGGCCTGCGATTATGGAGCGCCAACGATTAGAAAGAGGTTATTCGTAGTGGCACGACTCGATGGTCGCCCGATTGTCTGGCCGGAGCCAACACACGGCGCGCCGGACAGTCCAGAGGTGCTTGCAGGCAAGCGTAAACCGTGGCGGACGGCGGCGGAAATCATTGACTGGTCGATTCCATGCCCGAGTATTTTTGAACGGAAGAAACCTCTGGCGGAAAATACTATGCGCCGAATCGCCCGGGGGATACAGCGGTTTGTGATAGATAATCCGATGCCTTTTATAGTCCGTGTTAATCACAGCGGTTCAAACCATCATTACACGGATTCGATTGACGAACCATTCAAGACAGTCACATCTAAAAACGGCTGGGGAATTGTAACACCGTACATTGCCCGCATTGGGCAGACGGGATTCGGCGGAGATCGCCTGCAGTATGAACTTGACGATCCCCTGACGACGGTAACCACCAAAGCGGAGCATTTGCTTGTCAGCCCGACCCTGATCGAGATCGGATACGGCGAAGGTCCGGGGCAGGCACCGCGGGCTCCCGGTCTGCAAAAACCACTCGGGACGGTTGTATCCGGCGGCCGTAAACATGCGATGGTAGCAGCGTTCCTTGCCAAGCATTACGGTGGCAATTACACCGGTCCAGGAAAAGGACTGGACGAACAGCTCTCTACAGTGACCACGGTGGACCACAACGCTCTGGTAACAGCGCATATAACCAAGTTCCGAGGTGGAGCCACCGGACACAAAGTGGACGAACCGCTTCACACCATCACAAGCGGAGCAGGAGCGGCCAGACCAGCAGGAGCCGCACACGCCCTTGGCCTTGTAACTTCCCATCTGGTTAAGCTGCGCGGCACCTGCCAGGACGGGCAGCCGGTTACGGAGCCGCTGCCGACGATCACAGCCGGCGGGCTGCATGTCGGGGAGGTCCGGGCCTTCCTTCTCAAATACTACGGCAGCGCCGACAACGGCCAGCAGCTGGGTGAGCCGCTCCATACAGTCACCACAAAGGACCGCTTCGGCTTGGTAACCATCCATGGCGTTGATTATCAGATCGTCGATATCGGCATGCGGATGCTAGAGCCGCACGAGTTATTTGCGGCACAGGGATTCCCAGCAAACTACATCATCGATGTGGACGCTGACGGCAAGAAGTATTCCAAGAGCGCCCAGGTTGCCCGCTGCGGCAACGCCGTGCCGCCACCGTTTGCAGAAGCATTGGTTAGGGCGAACCTGCCAGAGCTATGTACCGGGTCCGGAAATGCGTTGACGTTTGAACGGTACAAAGAGGCTGCCGGTTCTGGGCAGATGGAGTTTTCACTGTGAGGTCAAGGGATGTCGCAGAGTAAATGATTTGGAAGGTGAATTAATGAAACCTGAAAAAGTCGACAAAAAGGAACTTCACAAGTTGTTCCTTTCCGGCAAACCGATTAAAGAAATTGCGCTTCAACTGGGCAGCACATCGGGATCCATACGAACGATGATCTATCACGAACGGTTACGTAATCCACTAGATTGGCCGCAACGTGTTAGTTACTCGGGCAAGCCAGACATGGACCTGTTGATGATGCATGGCTATGAGTGTGGGGAATGCGCTGTAATGTTTACTGTTGAGGATGATATGGATGTAGACCATTCCATTACAATTTGCCCTATCTGCCAGAGCGAAGATGTGAAAGACAGGGGATACGGTAAATTTGTAGCGACTTCAGATGTAATGAAGCGCGATGCATAGATAAATGGGGGAGGTAACCGCCTATGAAATGGGAAGGTTTTGAATGTGATGACTGCAAGCAACGTTTTGCAATCGAGCAGACTCCAGGCGACGAAATTGAAGAACCTTTGTGTCCGAGTTGTGGTGGCCATTATTGTGGTCCGGTAGAAATTGAGATTTGGGAAAATCGAGATTGATTGGTGAGTCCGATGAACGATGTTGCTTCTGAAAGAGAGTGGTTGGAATACAGAATCCGTTGTAATGAGTCTTATATTCGCGAGTATGAGAAACTGATCGAGTCTGCTGAAAGGCAAATCGAGCAAGAACACCAAGCCAGGGGGAAGGACACGAAGGTCGCTAAAGAACGTATCGAGCATCTGACCAAGAGCTTTATCCCATGGCAGCAAGACGGAATTCAAGATTCACGGGAGTGTATCGAGAGGTACCGAGCACGGCTCGATGCGCTGAACTTCGTCGAAAAGGACGGCCAGCTCGAACTTGTTTTTTAAATCAAAGGGGAAGGGAGGCCCCTCCCCCGCTAAAAGGAGAGGTGAACGGCATGGATTGGAATAAAATCGTGACTGATTTGCGTGAGGCCAATGCAGCGGCAACAGCTGCGGCAAGCGCGATTGCTGATGGAGGCAGCGCGAACCTGGACGCAGTATTCCTCAAGCTGCCGCGTCAGCGGGAAGAAAAGGTGCTGCAAGCCATCAGCGAGGCGGGATTATACTGCCGCGGGAAACGCGAATGGATTGGTTCGGGTTATATGGTCGTGCCAACATGCGGTGGCCAAGGTGATCGGCGGGCACTGTCCGTCACGGTGATGTGTGACGAGTTGAGGGATCGGGGTTGGAGAGCAATCCCCTTCCGCAAGGTGGATTGATCGATATGGAAGACGACAAAATCATCATCCTTGACACCATTAGGATTGATCGGAACAAACCCCGCAAGTGTACCTGTCAGGGGCAGCGCAAATTCACCGTCGATACTGTGAATAGGGAAATCACATGTGGCTGCGGCCGGCCGGTGGATCCGTTTGAGGCAATGGCTGACTTGGCAGCTCACTACGAACGTATCAACCGCCAGCACGAAGCAATGAACAAACAGCGAAAGGAATGGATACGGCAAAAACCGCATTCGGTTTTATTCAAACAGCTTGAGCAGTCTTACCGCCGCGGGGCGATGCTTCCTTTCTGCCCCCGCTGCGGCGATGTGTTCGATTTCACGGAATTGACCAGATTCGGGAGTGCTGATTTTTATACAAAAATGAAAGGTCGGGATAAACAATGAAATCCATAAACGAATTAGTGCAGGCAGCACATCAAAATGCAAAGGACAAAGGGTGGTGGGACGAACCGCGCAGCTTCGGGGAGATCATCGCGCTGATCCACTCGGAGGTGTCGGAGGCGCTGGAGGATCACAGGAACGGCAAGCAGCCAACGGAGGTCTGGTATGAGGCAGATGGATATGAAGGTCCAATCATTCAATCCGATATGCAAAGATACCCAGAGTGGAAGCCATGTGGCATCCCATCCGAATTTGCCGATGTTGTTATCCGGATATTCGATGCCTGCGGGCGGTACGGTATCGATCTTGAGAAAGCGATCACCGAGAAGATGGCCTATAACGCGACCCGGCCGCAGCGGCATGGAGGGAAGGTGTTATGAGGGGGTACCGGTTCCGTGGCAAGCGACTGGATAACGGAGAGTGGGTGTTCGGGTTCGGCGCCTTCATATGGGAAGACGATGGAGTCAAAAGAGCAGAGATTTACAGCACGTGTGGGGTCTATGATGTTGATCCCGAAACAGTAGGTCAATACACCGGGAAAAAGGACGAAGAAAAGAACGAAATATTTGACGGCGACAAACTTTATGCTCCAGGAAACCTAGACGCTGATCTGCAATACGTTGGAACGGTCGAGTGGGATGACAATGACAACAGATGGGAAGTCGCAAGCTTTCATGGTCGCTTTGAATACATCCCTGATGGGTGCGTTGTTCACGGCAACCGCTGGGACAATCCCGATCTATTGGGGAGTGAGAAGGTATGAGACAGTACAAATTTCGCGGAAGAAGCATAGAGCCACTTGTAGGAGAAGATCAGTGGGTATACGGATTCGGTGTTCATGTAGTGGAGTATACCGACGGCAACAAGGAATACTGGTTGTACACCGATAACGGGCCATATCAGGTCGATCCCGGAACAGTAGGTCAATACACCGAACTTCCTGATCGTAAGGGCAAGGAAATATACGAGAAAGCAACGGTTCTAATCACTGGCACACAAGAACTGGATGGTGGTTTATCATTCGAATGGAATGAGAGAGCTGTCGTCCGATGGTCTGAAGAGGAATGCGGATATTACTTGGATGTCATCAACAAACGCGAGGTCGGATTCTGTCAGGACGGTTTTTTCACCATAGATACTTTCCCACTGCGAAAGTGGGAGGAAGGCGAGTGGGAAATAGAATACGAGGTGTTGGAGGGTAGAAAGAACCCGGTTCTGCTGGAGGTGCCGCATGGATAACCAGAACAAGAAGAACTGGCAGGCATACCCTCCAGCGCAGCTGATCGTCGGAGCAATGGGAATGTTGGTCGATGACTACGGCATGACTCCGCGAGAAGTGTTTGAGCTGATCGAAGCAATTAAGCGCGACACCTGGCACGGCTTAGCGGAAATGCATGCCGAGAATAAGAAGGGCGGTCGGGTCCAGTGAACCGCATGATCGTAAAATCTGTGACCCCTCAATTTGATAAAAATCAATTACTCAATGCGATGAAAAGTCTGTTTGAGCAATATGACATCTGCAAGAGGACTCCAGGGAATCCGGACCGCGATGAGTATGCTTCAGCAGTCGAATCAGCTGTTGAACGATTGTCGGACAAGGAGAAGGAGCTGATCACTCAACGCTACATGATCGATTACTATCGAAAGGATTACCAAGTATATAGTTTTATCCTCGACCCGCCAATATCCAAAGAGACATACATGAAGATACGACATCGAGCCTTTTCGAAGCTGTTCATTATGTTAAGCGAGAAAGGGATTGTACGGGAGGGAGATGTATGAGCTCGATGAAAACCAAAATCTGGCCTCCGGAGAAGCTTGCCGCCCATCTCAAAGCGATCGGAGCAGACAAGCCACCAGAACCCAGAAACAGTGGATTGAAATATGAGATCACCGCCCCGCGGAAGGGCTACAGCGGCAAGTATCTCAAGCGAGGTGGGGAGTATTGAAGGCCGTTAAAATCAGGGCTGACCAAATAAAGCGAGCTCTCTCAAAGCGCCACACAGACGATCTGTTCCTTACAGAGGTCAAAACGGGGGCGACATGGAACAACACAGAGCTGCTGAAATTCGACGCCCTGGCCATGAAGAAGAGTTAGGCTAACCCCTGCCTGACTGGATATGAGGTGAAGGTGAGCCGGGGGGACTTTGTTCAGGATCAGAAGTGGCCCGGATACATGGCATACTGCCACAAATTCAGCTTCGTGTGTCCCAAAGGACTGATCAGCAAGGATGAGCTGCCGGAAGAAGTCGGGCTGGTCTACTACTACCCAGACTCCGGAGCACTCAGATCAGAGCGCTCGGCCAAGCATCGTATGGTCGAGATCCCGTCAGATATCTATCAATACATCCTGATGTCTCGGACAGAATCGGACAGACATCCCTTCTTCAGCAACAGCCGCGAAATGCTGGAAGCCTATGTTTCGGACAAAGCGGACAGAAAGGCACTCGGTAGTGAAGTGAGTTCAAAACTCGTTGCCGAGATCCGCGATCTGCGGAAGAAGGTCAGGGATGTAGATTGGGAGAAAGAACGGTTGAAAAGAGATGCGCAGCTGCTCCAGGAAGTACGAGTGCTTCTGGCTGAGTACGGCATCCGGCTAGGGGCCTGGAACAATTGGGAAGAAGAGATGCGGCAGAGGCTGTCGGTTGGTGTTAATCCGCAAGTGATCAAGATAATGAACCAGATCACAGCGAGCACTGAGGAGCTCGCGAGGATGCTGCAGCCTGTCGAAACGAAATGAAATTATTCCGAGAGGGGAAATATCCATGTCTATTAAAATCAAAGCTTTATTCAACAAACAAACCCGCGATAGCAAAAAAGAGAGCATGACCTTCTGGGTCAAGGGTGCGGATGAGGAAAAAGAGGAGCTGCGCGCACTATCCCGCAGCGTGGTTACACTCGAAATCGAAGAGCTTGGTGGAGTCACCGTCGAAGCCGAATTCAAGAAACTCAACAGGGATGATAAAAAGACCGTACTGGAGTTCGAGGTTAAGGGCGGCACATCAGAAGAGAGCAGCAGCGCATTTTATAGCCGTTCCGGTACTGACGTTACCCTTTCAATCTCTAAGGCCAGTCAGTCGGTTGAGGAATTTCGGGAGCACCAGAAAAAGTATCGGGAAGGCTTGAAGGGCAAGATCAATCTGGACGGAACGGTAGAGGTGGACGATCCAAACCAGCTGACTCTCGATCAAGTAGCTGCAGCCGAGCAGGACGGGCCGCCGATGCCAGATGATGACGATGATCTGCCGTTTTGATAGAGTGCAAGGATCAAGACCCCGGCTCCGGCCGGGGAGCATCCCCCTTGGAAACTGTGAGGTGAGGAGAGAGTGGGGCAAATGAGTTTTTTACCAGAGATTGACCGGGAACGGACTCAAGAAGCCGTGGAGGCGATCCTTGAGCGCTATCGGATGTATAAATTCCTTTCTTTCGAAGAGCGTGAGGCAAGCACCACCTCGAATATCAGTGATATCCCGAGGAGCTTCACGGGGACGACGAGTGACCAAACGGCCAGTATCGCTATATACAACGTGGACACCAGGGCGCAGCAGAAGAGCTTCTGTGAACGGGTTGAGCGAGTAGTGAGAAGGATGCCAAGATTGGAAAGATTCCTTATCGAAGAAAGATATATGACCATAGAGCATGATTACATCACCGACCAGCATGTATATAACCACGTCTTTCAGCCTCCGATCAGCGGGGGAAAGTACAGCAAGATAAGGTGGAAAGCTTTTTATAAACTGGCTGCGGACTTTGATGTGCTTGTAACGAAGAAGGGACCAGATGATGAAGGGGCAACTTAACCAAGCCCCTTCTCATAGCATAATAGTGGGTGATGAGATCATGGGGAAATCGTTTAATATTAAGTTCGTTAAGGTGGGGGATGACGACCAGTCCGCGGAAATTATCAGGAAAATAACCAAGAGTGAAATAAAAAAGGTGCTGGATAATCACGGAGCGGTGTCGTACAATTTGGATGATGTTTTGTCCAAATATATTACAGGGGAAATGCGTAATGATCAAAGAGGATAGAGCCTATGTCCGGGTGTCTACAAAGTATGAAACCCAGAAGGACAGCCCGGAGCATCAAGAATCCTTTATCAAAGAGTGTGCCGCAAGAGAACAAATCACAATAAGGCATGTTTACTTGGATAGGGACACTGCAACCAACATTGTAGAGCGCGAAGATGTTAAAAAGATGATCAGCGATGCCCAGAAAGGGTATATTCGTTCCCTATGGTTCGCCTCTCTATCCAGGTTTAGTCGTGATGCTCTTGATGCGATTACACTCAAAAGGATCCTTGTCAACGCACTGAAAATCAGGGTTGTATCAATCGAGGACGGGTATGACTCGGCCAAAAAGGATGACGAATTATTATTCGGTATTAAGTCGGTTGTTAATCAGAATACGAGTGGCGATATCAGTATCTCCAGTAGGCGAGGGATTAGGCAATCAGCGCTGGATAAAGGGAACATTATTGCTTCTAAACCTGCCTTCGGGTACCGAAAAGTTACCGTTGATAAACGGAGAACGTATGAGATTGTGCCCGAGCAGGCAGCCATTGTCGAACTGATTTATGAGCTATATATCGATGAAGGGTTTGGAGCAAAAGCAATCGTAAAATACCTGAATGGGGACAACCCGCAGAAGACAGTTTATGACTCCTACAGTGGGAAGCTATGGTCCTTGTCTACAGTGCAGGCTATTCTCGAAAATCCGACCTATACAGGCTATAACGTAGCAGGCCGATATAAATCAGAAATAGCTTACGACGACATCACTGATTTAATGAACCGTAGGAAGAAACTCGTGAAGAACCCGCCTAGCGAATGGGAATGGTCCAAGGAAATGACTCATCCGGCTATCATCCCGAAAGAACGATATGACCGGGCTACAGAAATCAGGCTTTCGCGTGGTGGGAGAGGTGGTCGCAGGGAATTCGTTAATGTTTTTGCCAAAATGATTTTTTGCGCTCATTGTGAATCGGCCATGGTTTCCATGTCGTCGATCGGCCGCGGCGGCAAGCGTTACAGGTATCTGATGTGCAGCAGGCGCCGAAGACTCGGAGAAGCTGGTTGCCCGAATGAAAAATGGATCCCATACGAAGAAGCAAGAGACGAGCTTATCAGCGAGATTTTGAGTAGGATTTCGAAGGCGATTGAGAAATTTGAAAGCAGCGGCACCGAGGAGCTTGCGATTTCGATTCCGGTAAATGATTTTGAAAAGGAAAAACGGAAGCTTGAGAAACGCATAGAGGGTAACCGCAAGCTGTTATTTGAGATCAGGCGGCAGCATATGCTCGATGAGATCGATAAGGTGCAGTATGAATTTGAGAAAGAACAATACGAGAAGGAGATTGCTGACTTCGAACAACGATTGGTTCGGATACTGGCGGAAGAAAAGAAAGTCGTTGATTTGGAGCGACTGATCAAGGCGGCGAAGAAGACACTTCGGGAACTCACTGACATAACGTCATATAACGATGATGTTGAAAGGACGCGCACGTTACTTAATCAAGTGGTGAAGCGGATATACGTAAATGGTGAAGATATCACTGTGGAGACGTATATTTAATTTTTTGCCCCGTGATGTGTGCTTGAAAATGCATAACCAATGTGATGCAGAAATTGAACGTAAAAGGACGTTCGCAAGCTGTCGTTGAGTTGATAAAACTCGGTGAATTGAAGATCTGACATCATGTCGGTGCCGGTTTATGGACCGAACACGGCGAAAGCCTTCTTTCCCAGCAAGAACGGGAAATAGGAGGCTTTTTTGTGTTGCTGCTGCTCTTGGAAATGCCCAAGGTAGAAATGTCACCCCGAGTTTGCTAGACTTATGTAAGTTATTGTAAATTACATCCGGAGTGTGCTCACAAGCGTACTCTGTATAGCAGGCAAGCACAGGCAGGTCGTCATGGGGAGGATAAGTGATATGGATATACATACCGGACTCTGGATCAGCATCGCCGTGGTCATAGGGGCTATCGTGATAGGCGCGGTGCTGTGGGACCGAAGAAAACGCAGGAAAGGCCGATCCGGCACAGTGGTCCCGCTGCAAGGAAAGCGCAAAGGGGCAGGAAGCGCGGACACTCAGCCATGCAGCCGCTGCCGGAAGCGCCGCAAGCTGACCTATTATGCGAATGATGCCGGAGTGGTCAGCGGGCTGTGCACAGAATGCAAAAAGGTGCTGGAGCGCCATCAGGAGCTGTATCCGATGTGAGCCAGCAGCTCGGCTAACGCCATAGCGATGATGCTTGGCTTAATAAACCAGGCAAAGGCGAAGGGCCTTGATGTATCCCGAGCGCGCGTGCTGATTCGCTGTGTAGGTAAGAGCTTGGCCGCGCAATGGGATGGCAGATGGCCGGGCGGCAACGGAGCAGGGGGAAGGAGAAGGAAGAGATGAACAGACTGGGCAGATTTGGGAGTTTCAATACGCTCCGGAATCAAATTTTTCTGGGTTTTATGCTGGTCATGGTCATTGTGCTGGCCCTGGTCGGTTTTTTTGTGTACAACCAGGTGTCGGTACTGCTTCAGAACAGTGCGGAACGGCATATTCAGCAGACCGCTGTCCAGGCTGCGGGCAAGCTGGATGCTTCCCTGAAGCAGGTGGATACGCTGTCGGCACAGGTGAGCACGAACGCGACGGTGCAGCGCTTTTTGACACAAGAGACCGAGGGGCAACCGATCAGCTTCAGCGAGCGCCAGTCTTTGCAGCAGGAGGTGCGAAAGTACGAGGCCTACGCGACAGGCATTCGTTCGATGGAAATCTATACGACCGATTACCGGCGCCTGTTCCCGCTCGATGAAGGCAGCCTGGAGAGCCGGGTGCCGGGCGAGTGGATTGCGCTTGCGGACAGCGGGCAAGGCCGGCTGTACTGGTTCGGGCAGGACCCGAAGGAACCGGATCTGGTCATCGCGCTGCGGCGTATTCGGCTGATTGATGAGTCTTTTGCACACGGAGGATATTTGCTGGTCCGGATGGAGAAGAGCTATTTCGATCTGACCGACACCAGCGCTGCCTCGGATATTCGGGAAGCCATGCTGCTCTATGACCAGGCGGGACATATGATTGCCTCCAATTTCCATGAGGATGTGGATCCGGCCTATATTCTGGAGCGAGAGGGAGAGACCCTTACGCTGGGCAAGGAGGATTATATATCCGTGCACAAACAGTCGGCAGCGACTGGCTGGCGGATTGTGATGCTGACACCGGTGGATTATACAACCGAAGGGATTTCGGTGCTGCGGACCTCGATTTTGGTATCCGGGGCTGTAGGCGCCTTGCTGTTTCTTGTATTCAGCTTCATCTTGACCACGATGATTACCCGGCCGATTCTGCAGCTGATCAAGGCGATGCGCGGGGCGCGCTTCGGGACGCTGAAGCCGAACAAAGCGACCTCTTCCACGATGGAGATCAATGAACTGAACAATACGTATAATCAGATGGTGGATTCGCTTAATGAACTGATTGAGGTTGTATATCAGAAGGAAATTATTCAGAGCCGCACGGAGCTGAAAGCGCTGCAGGCGCAAATTAATCCGCACTTCCTTTTTAATACGTTGGAAGCGTTTTACTGGGCGCTTGAGGAGAAAGGAGAAGAGGAGCTGGCTCAGGTGGTGGTGGCGATGTCGGGGCTGTTCCGCTATGTCATCAACCGGAAGGACGAGGACGAATGGGTCACCATCGCCGATGAGCTGGAGCACGCGGAGCGGTACTTGACCATTATGAAAATGAGGCTGCTCGACCGCATATCCTGGCGGATCGAGGCGGACGACAGATGCCGTAAAATCATGATTCCGAAGCTGCTGATTCAGCCGCTGGTGGAAAATGCGATTTTGCACGGTGTTGAGCAGAAGCTGGAGCCCGGGAAGGTTGTGCTGCGCGTCGAGCCCTCGGCGCAGCCGGGATATACCCGGATATCGGTCTCGGATGACGGGCCCGGCATGGATGAGGAGGCGTTGGCACAGCTGTATGAGGCGATGGAGAGAGGGCATTCCGAATCATCCAAAGGAAGCGGAGTCGGG
Organism: Paenibacillus campinasensis; assembly: GCF_002272015.1. Taxonomy (GTDB): domain Bacteria; phylum Bacillota; class Bacilli; order Paenibacillales; family Paenibacillaceae; genus Paenibacillus_AQ; species Paenibacillus_AQ campinasensis. The sequence goes on from NZ_NPBY01000061.1 coordinate 78,370, forward strand.
CTCGCCAACGTCGGCCGCAGAATCGGGCTGTATTACAGCGCTGAGCAAGGCGGGCTCAACGCGTTGCAGGTAGAGAGCAGGAAGGGAAGCGGGACGACCGTTTCCTTTGAAATCCCGAACGATGGCAAGGGGGAAATAAGATGAAAACGATCTTGATTGTGGACGATGAGCCGAGAACACGGGAAGGGATTCGCAAGACGCTGGAAGCTTGGTCGGCAGGAAGCTGCCGGATCGAGACAGCCGCAAGCGGCGTGGAGGCGCTCCGAATGCTGCCGGAGCTTCGAGCGAACCTGGTCGTCACCGATATCCGCATGCCGGAAATCGGCGGCCTGGAACTGATCGAGAAGCTGAGCGAGGCGCCGAATCCGCCTGTAGTCATTGTCATCTCCGGACATTCCGAATTTGATTATGCCAAACGTGCGCTGCAATTCGGCGTCGTTGATTATTTGCTGAAGCCGCTCGACAAGGGGAAGCTGGTGCAGGCTGTAGAGACGGCCCTGGTGCGTGAGGAGAAGCAGAACCGGATCAAGCGCATGGAGCAGCTGGTGGACCCCAAGCTGCTGGAGACGGTGCAGGAGGAGAAGGTATACAGCGCACAGATCCAGGAGGCGCTTAAATATGTGGATGAGCATCTGCATGAGAGCATGTCCATGAAGGAGGTAGCCGATCATCTGCATCTGAACGCCAGTTACTTCAGCGTGCTGTTTAAGGAACAGACGGGGCTCACCTTCAGTGAGTATTTGACCCGGCGCAGAGTCCAGCGGGCCAAGGAGCTGCTGCTGGCCACGCCGCTGCCTATCTCTGAAATTTCGGAGAGGGTCGGCTATCAGACGGCCAAATATTTTATCAAGGTGTTCCGAGATCAGGAGAACATGAGTCCAAGCCAGTATCGCCAGCAAGCAACCGATCGCGGAGAACGAATCCAATAAAAGTGGTATTAGTCCCAATCGCCATGACCTTATCGCTCGAAATAACCACTGCTACAATTGAATTAAAGCGGTTTCATAATAAAGATCCAAAAGGGGTTGAAAACGTGTTCAAGAAAAAGTGGACTGTACTGCTGTTGACGTTGTGTCTGGCACTCATTGCCGCCGGATGCGGATCTAGTGGTGGAAATTCCGGAGCTGCCGGCGGTTCGGGCGAATCCGGAAGCAGCGGAAGCGAAGGCGACAAGGTGACCTTGAACTTCATGCATCTATGGCCGGCTGGCGTCTCTGCCGGACAGAACCGAATTGTCAACCAGATTATCGAGGAATACCAGAAAGAGAACAGCCATGTCGTGATCAAGCAGGAAGTGCTGGATAACGAGCAATACAAAAACAAGCTGAAGGTGCTGTCAGCCTCGAATGAGCTGCCGGATGTCGGCGTAACATGGGCCGCAGGATTTCTGACACCTTATGTGGAGGGCAATCTGTTTGCACCGGTGGATGACCTGCTGAGCGGGGAACTCAACGGCAAGTTTGTAGCGGGCACGACCGAGGCCTATGCGATCGACGGCAAGACATACGCGCTGCCGCTGGAGTTTAACATCGCACCTGTATACTACAACAAAGCGATCTTTGAACAGTATGGGCTGGAAATTCCACAAACGTATGAAGAATTCAAATCGATTGTGAAAACGCTGTCGGACAACGGCATCGCACCGGTTGCTTTAGGGAATAAGGATCGCTGGACCGGCTCGCTCTGGTATATGTACCTGGCTGACCGGATCGGCGGGCAGGAGAGTCTGGCTGAAGCGATCACGGGGGCCGGCTCCTTTAAGGATGATGCGCTGGTGCAGGCTGCTGCCGAAGTGCAGTCGCTTGTGGACAGCAATGCATTTGTGAAAGGATACAACGGCTTATCCAACGAGGAAGCCAAGTCGGAATTTCTGAACGGGAAAGCGGCCATGTACATGATGGGAACGTGGGAGCTGCCGAACTTTACAACGAATGAAGATATTCCGCAGGAGTTCCGCGACAGCGTCGGTTTCTTCAAGTTCCCGACCGTTGATGGCGGCAAGGGCAATGTGGACAGCTGGGTCGGCGGACCGGGTGTCGGATTGTTTATCGCGGAGAACTCGGCTGTGAAGGAAGAAGCCAAGAAGTTCGTTGAATATTTTGTCACCAAGTGGGGTGAGCAGTCCGTGACTGGGGCAGGCGTCATCCCGGCTACGAAAGTGGATACGGCTTCGCTTGAGCTTCCTCAGCTCTATATCGACCTGTTCAATGAGATGAATCAGGCCAGCAGCATCACCTTGTTTGCCGATGTTCAGATGGAAGCCGGAGCGGCGGAAACGCATCTGAATATGATCCAGGCGCTCTTTGGGAAGGCCGTCACTCCGGAGAAATTCGCGGAGGAGCATGACGCGGCGATCTCCAAGGGGAACTAAGGTTTAAAGCAGCCAAGGGGAGCAGGAACCCCTTCTCCGGCCGTCCGTGCCGGGGAGGGGGCTTCACTTCCTGCAAGCCTGTACAGAAAGGAGTGGGAGCACTTGGATAAAGTCATGTCAAATAAAAAAATCATCACGCTGTACGTGCTGCCTGCGCTGCTCCTGATTCTGGCCATCGTCTATATTCCGATTGTGCTTACGGCTTATTATGGACTGCATGACTGGAACGGAATCGGCGCTATGACCTTTGTCGGCCTGGCTCACTATCAGAAGCTTCTTATGGATGGTATGTTCTGGAGCAGTGCGGGTCACTCGCTGCTGCTGGCGGTATTTTCAGCGCTGAGCTTGATTGTGTATCTCATTGTGGCTATGGTGCTGGCTTCCAAGATCAAGGGAGCGAATCTGTTCCGCAAAATCTACCTCATACCGATGCTGCTATCCTCGGTCGCCATTGCCCAGCTGTGGCTTCGGATGTATCATCCGACGAACGGGATTGTGAATTCGGTGCTGGAATCGCTTGGGGTGGCCAATCCGCCGGCCTGGCTGGCGGAACCGTCCCTGGTGCTCTATGCACTGTTCGTGCCGATCCTGTGGCAATATGCGGGCTTTTATATTTTGATTTACTACGCCGCCTTGAAGAATATCCCTTCTTCTCTGGAGGAAGCCGCCAAGATCGACGGCGCCAATTCTCTCCAAATCGCGTGGAGAATCAAACTTCCGCTGATGATGGAGGTATTCAAGGTAACGATTGTGCTGGCGGTGGTTGGCTCCTTGAAATATTTTGATCTGATCTATGTCATGACAGACGGCGGACCGAACGGGGCCAGTGAGGTTATGGCTTCCTACATGTATCGCCAAGCTTTCCGGGCATACGATTTCGGCTACGGCAGTGCAATCGGATTTTTCCTGCTTGTCATCTGCCTTGTCGTGACGTGGGCCATTCGCCGGGCGACCGCAACGAAAGACAGAATTCAATATTCGTAAGGAGGGGGTCTATATGGTACCTTCAACTGCAGCCCGGCTCGGAACGGAAAACGCAGGCTCCCGATCGCCGGTTGGAAAGCTGGGATACTTGCTGCTTTATGTCGTGCTTATTGTTGTGGCGGCCTTTCAGTTATTTCCACTCGTATGGCTGCTTCTTTTTTCACTGAAGAACAATCAGGAAGTGTTTGATCTTCCTCCTTTGTCGCTGCCGATGAATCCGCGCTGGGAAAACTACGAGAAGGTGTGGAGCGCGGGCAACATCAGCGTCTACTTCCTGAACAGCGTCTGGATTACGATTGCGGCGACGGTGCTGACGATCATATTGGGAAGCCTTGTTACCTTTGCTATCACCCGGATGAAGTGGAAGGGCAGCTCGCTTGTGCTCGGATTGTTCATGGTGGCGATGATGATTCCGGTTCACTCGACGCTTATCCCGTTGTTCAGTCTCTTTAACCGGGTGGGATTAACAGATCATCCGCTGTCGCTTGTACTTTCTTACGCGGCTTTTAACTTGCCGATTACGATGATGATTCTGCTCGGCTTTTATTACTCGCTTCCGCGCGAAGTGGAGGAGGCTGCCGTGATGGACGGCTGCTCTGTCCACCGCGTGTTTTTCCGGATCGTGCTGCCGATGACCGGCTCTGTGCTGGCCACCACGGCGATCATCAATATGATCTATAACTGGAACGAGTTTATTTTTGTCAATACATTCATCAGCTCGGATACGTTTAAAACGTTAACGGTGGGTGTTCAAAACTTTATTGGTCAGTATACAACGGATTGGGGTGCGATTGGCGCGACGCTCATGATCAGCATTTTGCCGATTCTGCTTATGTTCCTCTTCCTGAGCGATCGGATTGTGGAAGGGATAGCGGCCGGCTCCGTTAAAGGCTGATTATGCAAGCAAAATGATCATTGCGGATTCAAACTGCTGACAAATGAAGAAGGCCTGGATGCTCGGTCAAGAGCTCCAGGCCTTTAGCGTATAACCTTTGATGAACCAAGGTGACAGCGCGTGATCAGGAATGGCTTTTATAGATGAAATAGTCAAAATCAGCTGGCTGGCTTCGCCCCGACGTATCCTGGCACTGCATGCCGACAAAGGCTCCGGTGAAGAAACCGCCGCTGCGAATGTAGTCGTCCGACAGCTTGTAGGACTCGAAGCTTACCGGAAGCTGTACCCAGTTGTCTCCATCGAAGGAGTATGAATAATGGTAAAGATCGGTTTGCACATCTACGCGGAGATACACGTACTCCACTTCGTCCGGGATCGGAATTTCTTGCCCGTACAGCGGCTGAGCGTATTCGGAATTGTCGCAGGATGACAGCTCCAGCACTCTTCCTTTCTCTTCGTGCCACGTAATCTGGCAAGCGGTCCAGTGCTGAGTGTTGTAATAGTTCACTAGTCCTGCGGCCTGCTGGAAGGTATCCGGACGGAAGTCCACCTTCGTCTCCGCGGTAAAATTAAAGTGCTGCCAGCGTCTGGCGATGAAGGCCTGCGTGAACCTCGAGGTCAGGGATTCCTTGCCGTACAGGCGCAGATGGCCCGGGCGATCGGTCAGCGAGACGATATGCTCGCCAAGCGGAATGCGCAAATTCTGAAAATGAAGATTCAGCTCGCTGCTGTCGAAATCGTCCTTTTCCGGATAATCCGGGTCCCATGGAACTTCAGCAATTTCCGGCCCTTCAATTTCAAGCGAAGGGAAGTTGCCGCCGACGACATAAGGCCAGTCATTCCTCCACTCCAGACGCTGAATGGCCGTTTCACGGCCGAGCGGACAGAATCCCCGAGGATCCAGAAGCGGCTGATCCGGTCTTGGCAGTGGTCTGCCCGTCAGGTGGACCAAAAACCATTCATCGGTATGCGTTTTCACAATGGATGCATGGCCGGCCTTTTGCAGCGGGTTTCTCGGTACGGCAAAGGACGAAATCAGCGGATTGTCAGGATGAACCTCATAAGGCCCGTGAAGCTGCTTGGATCTGGCGATGGTCGCTTGATGATCGTATTTCGTGCCGCCTTCGGCAGTCAGCAAGTAGTAATAGTCGCCAATTTTGTACAGATGCGGAGCTTCGGTCAGCTTCACATCGGTTCCCTTGAAGATCACCTCGCGCTTGCCGACAAGCTTCTTCTCTTCCGGGCTGTATTCCTGAAGCACGATGCCATAGAAGTTATGATGGCCGCTGCGGTGATCCCACATCATATTCACGAGATATTTCTTGCCGTCATCATCATGGAACAGGGAAGGATCGAATCCGGAGCTGTTCAGGAATATCGGTTCAGACCACTCGCCATCAATTGTGTCTGTGGTGACCAGGTAATTGTGGCAGTCCTTCCAGCGCCCGTCCGTCACTTTCACATCGGTATAGATGAGCCAGAATACACCGTCATGATAGGAGAGCTGCGGAGCCCAGATACCGCCTGAATCGGGGTTGCCAAGCATGTTCAGCTGGCTTAGCCGATTGAGCGGACGGGACACGAGTCGCCAATGCTTCAGATCTTTGGAATGATAGATTCCGACTCCTGGAAACCACTCGAAGGTGGAGACGGCAATATAGTAGTCTTCACCGGCGCGGCAGATGCTCGGGTCCGGATTGAAGCCTGTCAGAATCGGATTGCGAATGATTGACATGAATGGTCACTCCTTCTCGGGAATAATGAAAGACTGTGCGGATGTTATCCATCTTCACAGCATTCTATTCATATGGCTTTATCTGTATAATATCAATAATAGAGATGTGCTTCCCATATCCATACTATGCCGTTATTTACCCAAATCAACTAAATGTTTTCGTATACATGAAGGCGCATTCATAAAGGGGGATTACCATGCAGCGTTTAACTGCCCGCAACATGGGAGAGGGGGAGTTCATGCTTCCGGATATGGATACCACCTTTCGCGTATTTGCCGCTCACTGGCGAAGGGTGGAGCCGAGCTGGAGCTATCCGCGTCACAAGCACGCCTTGTTTGAAGTGAATCTCGTGCTGTCCGGGACACAGAAGACGGTCGTGAATCGAAAAACGTACGTGCAGCACCCGGGGGATCTTCTGCTGTTGAATCCGGGGGATGAACATGAGAGCTGGGCTGTCGGCGATGAAGGGATGACGTATTATTGCCTTCATTTTGATGTGGACGAGCGGGCCTTCCGCGAGCTTATGCACCGGAATCGGACATGTTATCATGCCTCGGACAGCGATCTGGCCAGAGCGATCCGGCCGGCACTGGATAAACTGATCGAGCTGACTGCCCAGGAATCTGCTGCTCGCGTAGAGGGGAGAATGATGGCATTGTCCGCTATGTTTGAGCTTTTCGGGAGTTTGAGCGCAGCGCTTTCCAGACAGGTTGGCGACCGGACAGCGCATGGGATGACCCAGACAGCGGCTCGTATAGCCGAATATATCGAGCGAGCGATCGATAGGCAGCCGGGAGGCGATGGAGACGGTCAGGAGACGATTGCCTCGATCTCAGCAGAGGTGGGGTACAGCCTGTCGTCCGTGAACCGGATGTTCTCCGAGGTGTACGGGATGTCCCCGCGCCAATATATGTCCACTTTAATGCTGAAAAAGGCGAAGCTGCTGCTGATGGACCCGGCGTTGACGATTGAGGAGATTTCTCAGCGGCTGGGATATCACAATATCGCTCACTTCAGCCGCCAGTTCAAGCGCTGGACCGGGGAGCCGCCAAGCCGCTTCCGCAGCCGATTTCATGAATAGGGAGCCCCTTCTCTGCATCTTTTGCATCCGATTCTTCGGGTTGCCGAGATGCTTTTTCTATGGTATATGTATATATGAGCAATTGAACATATATGAATAGGAGTGGGGAAGATGAGATGGGATACCCTGATTATCGGAGCAGGACAGGCAGGAATGGCTGCGGCCTATTGGCTGAAGAAAGCGAGCGTCCCCTTCATTATGCTGGATCGTGGGGAGCGGCATGGGCAGGTCTGGGAAGAGCGGTATGACTCGCTTCGCCTCTTTACCCCGAGAACGCACAGCGCATTGCCGGGATTACCCTTGGAAGGGGATCCGGACGGGTTTCCGGACAAAGCGGAGATGGCTGCTTATCTGGCGAAATATGCGGACATGTTTGAGTTTCCGATCCGCTACGGGGATGAGGTATTCGCTGTGCATCAAGAGGAGGAGGGCTTCCTCGTGAACACGGCCCAGGGAGATTATCACGCCAGACAGGTGATTGTGGCGACCGGACCGTTCCAGACCCCGAGAATTCCGGAATTGGCCGCAAGCCTGCCTGCGGATATTGTGCAGCTTCATTCCTCATCTTATCGCAATCCTTCCCAGCTCCAGTCTGGAAGTGTGCTCGTCGTTGGCGGGGGGAACAGCGGGGCCCAAATTGCGTACGAGCTGTCACATACACGGGAGACCCATCTGTCCATGAGCAAGCGGCCGCGTCATTTGCCAATGGTTCTGGGCGGCAAGGGCATGTTCTGGTGGCTGGACAAGCTGGGGCTGCTTCGGGCAAGCTCCACTTCATTCGTTGGAAAGCTGCTGAAACGCCAGGGAGATCCCATTTTTGGATATGAATTGAAACAGGCGATGAAGTACGGTAAAGTGAAGTTGCATGGCAAAACGGTTGGCGGAAGCGAGAGCGGCGTTCGATTCGAGGACGACTCGGAGCTTCAGGTACGCAATATTGTATGGGCAACCGGTTTTGCTTCTGACTATGGCTGGCTCCAGATGAAAGGGGCTTTGAATGACGAGGGCGGCGTGCGGCATTCCCGGGGAATCAGCCCGGTTCCCGGCCTGTACTATGTCGGTCTTCCTTGGCAAACGCACCGCGGGTCGGCTCTGCTGGCCGGGGTATCTGAGGATGCCCGCTGCATCGTGGAGGCGATACTTGAAAAGAGGGGATGAAGAATGAAGGAACACTGCCATGAACTTCTGGATGAGGAGCAGGCGGTCGAAGCTTCCCGATTGCTGAAGGCGATATCGGATCCGACGCGGATTCGCATACTGCATATGCTGTCTCAGGAAGAGTGCCCGGTGGGGCACATCGCGGAGGCGCTTGGGATGAGTCAGTCTGCGGTTTCGCACCAGCTGAGCTATTTGCGAAGCCTGAAGCTCGTGAAATACCGGAGGGACGGCAATATGTTTTACTATACATACGAAGATGAACATGTCATCGCCATACTGCGGCAGGTGCTCGAGCATATATCCCACTGATACGGATGATCCGGTTTGCTCTTGACATTTGTGGCAGTTGGAGTGTAATTTATGAACAACTGAATGGAACCAAGAACGATGATCAAGGACATAAGCTCGCATCATTCGGCGATCCAGAGAAGAAGCCCCTGGCTGAAAGGCTTCCTCGCACGGGTGCCGGCTTCCTACCTTGTAGTTTTCCGGGCTGGCCAGGTACTGGGCATCCCGGACGGTTGCGGCACGTTATCGCCGCCTAGAGGATTCTTTGCGGATTTTTAGGCGCAAGAATTGAATCAGGGTGGTACCACGAGCACATTCGTCCCTTTCGGCGGATGTGCTTTTTTTGTGTTGTCCTTGGGATGAATCCAGTCATGATATACAAAGGGGAGAGAACAGATGCGTCAAAGCCAATTATTGCTGACTACGCTGCGTGATGTGCCGTCTGAAGCTGAGGCACGAAGCCACCAATGGCTGCTTCGCGGCGGCTATATCCGGCAGATTGCGGCAGGGATTTATTCCTATTTACCGCTGGGCTGGCGGGTGCTGCGGAAGATCGAACACATGATTCGGCAGGAGATGGATGCCGCCGGCGCCCAAGAAATGTGGATGCCTGCCATTCAGCCTGCTGAGCTGTGGAAGGAATCCGGCCGGTATGGCGCCTATGGAGCCGAACTGATCCGGCTCCATGATCGCCAGGAGCGGGAATTTGTGCTCGGGCCGACGCATGAAGAAGTGATTACGTCGATCGTGCGCAATGAAATATCGTCTTATCGAAGACTACCGGTCAATCTGTACCAAATTCAGACGAAATACCGGGACGAGCGGCGGCCGCGGTTTGGCCTGATGCGGGGACGGGAGTTTCTGATGAAGGATGCGTATTCATTCGATCGCGACTGGGCAGGGCTTGATGCTGCATACCGGACGATGTATGCCGCCTATGAGCGCATCTTCGGCCGCTGCGGCTTGACATTCCGGCCCGTTGAAGCCGATGCGGGCTCGATCGGCGGGCAGGGGGAGACACATGAGTTCATGGCGCTGGCAGACATCGGTGAGGACATCATCGTATCCTGCAGCGCCTGCGATTACGCTGCCAATCTGGAACGGGCGGAGTCTGGCCGGACGGCGGGGAGCTCGGGAAATCATCCACATGCAAGTACCGATGGACAGGCACCGTCCGAGGTGCGTACGCCGAATGTTAAAAGCATCGAGGAACTGAGCGCATTTCTGCGGACTGGGCCGGAGCAGATCATCAAGACGCTGGTGTATCGTGCAGACGGCGAGCTGTACGCCGTGCTGGTTCGTGGAGATCGCGAAGTGAATGATACGAAGGTGAAATCCTATCTGAAGGCGGAGCAAGTGGAGCTCGCCGGTGCGGACGAGGTTCTGCAGGCCGCCGGTGCGCCGGTCGGCTTTGTCGGTCCGGTCGGCCTGACCTTAAACATCTTGGTGGATCATGAGGTTGCAGCTATGGCTGAAGGGATTACAGGCGCGAACCGGATTGATACCCATCTCACAGGCGCTCGTCCCGGGAAGGACTTTGCGCTGGAATTTACCGGGGATTTCCGGAATGTGACAGAGGGCGAACCTTGCCCGCGCTGCGGTCAAGCGCTGGAGTTCCATCGCGGCATTGAACTGGGGCATGTATTCAAGCTTGGCACCAAATACAGCGAGGCGATGAATGCGACCTTCCTCGATTCGGATGGCCGGGAGAAACCGCTTGTGATGGGTTGTTATGGCATCGGGGTGTCGCGGGTCATGGCAGCTGTAGCCGAGCAGAGCATTGTGGAGGATCGGCTCGTCTGGCCGATGTCGGTTGCGCCGTTCGCAGCGCATATCATCCAGGTGTCGATGAAGGATGAAGAGCAGCGCGCTCTGGCCGAGCAGCTCTATGCCGAGCTCGGGGCGGCAGGGGTGGATGTGCTGCTCGACGATCGCGATGAACGGCCAGGCGTCAAATTCAAGGATGCCGATCTGATTGGCGCACCGCATCGGATCATTGTCGGGCGCGGAGCGGCTTCGGGCGAAATTGAGTGGATGGGTGAAGACGGGATCAAGACAACAATCCCGGCTGCCGAAGCGGTGCAGCATGTACGTCAGGCGGCAGATGTGGCACGCTAGACGCCGAGGAGCTGGCTTGACGGGTCCGATGAATGCATGAAACGTTAATCCCCAGAAACTATGTACATGAGTGTGGTTTCCGGCTTATGATGGAGTCAGATGAGCTACAACCTACAACAGTCTGTGGACGGAGGAGTTAGAGGCATGAGCAAGCAGCAGCGGGAGCCGGGCCCGGAAGTGAAGGAAATGCCGGAGCATCATCTTGCACAGGTGAAAATAACGCTGGACAACCCACTGCGGTGGGTGAACAGCTATGTGCTGCGCGGGGATGAGGGCGTGACCATCATCGATCCGGGGCCGCGAACCGAAGGCTCGGAGCGGGAGTGGGAGGCGGCGCTGACGCAGCTGGGCATTACGCCAGGCGACATTGCCTCCATCGTGCTGACCCATCATCATCCCGACCATTATGGGCTTGCCGGATGGTTCCAGGCACGCTCCGGGGGCCGTGTATGGATGTCGCGGCGTGCGCACCAGGAAGCGATGCTGATGTGGGGGCCGAATTCCGCGATGGAGACGGCGCTTCCGTCGCTGTTTCGTCTTCACGGCATGCCGGAGCACCGGCTGGCTGAGCTTCCGGCCCATCTCAAGGGCTTTAACGCCCAGGTCACGCCGCAGCCGGACGTCTCCTTCCTGGAGGCGGGGCGACCGTTTCATATGGGCGATCGCCGCTGGCTCCCGATCGAAACGGCCGGACATGCTCCCGGGCATCTGTCATTCTATGATGCCGACCGCGGGGTGCTGCTGTGCGGCGATGCCGTGCTGCCGCAAATCTCGCCTAACGTAAGCTTGCTGCCCGGGAGCGATGAGGCGCCGCTGGCGCTCTACCTGGCCGGGCTGCGCCGCCTGCGCGAGCTGGATGTCCGGACGGCATATCCCGGACATCGTAACCCGTTCACGCATTTCCGTGAACGGATCGACGCGCTCCTCGAGCACCACGAGGAGCGTCTGGCCCACATCGCCGGCCTGCTGCGCGAGGCCGGGCAGCTGACCGCCTACGAGGTATGCACCGCCCTCTTCGGCGACTCGCTCGGCATCCATCAGCTGCGCTTCGCCATGTGCGAAGCGCTGGCCCATCTCGCCGAGCTGGCCCGGCGCCATAACGCCCGGATGGCCGAAGGCACGGGCGGCGCGCTTTATTTTACCGTGAGCGACTGAACTAAAAACTGACCGCCTGCTGCACGTTTGACTTCTCATGCGTAGCGCAGGCGGTTTTTTTACGTATCCGATTTTCGAATCATTGTCAATCTCGCAGTCAGAGTTCCCGCTTCTCTCGCATATACTTGAATACCTTTCCTCTTTAAGCAACGCTCTCAAACGTCTCAAGCCCCATGTTTCAGTCTGATGCATCTCCATGATGCCCCGTCCTTTTTGCAAGCAAGTGCTGCTCGTTTCTTGGCATTCAACCGCCTGATTTCTTGTCTAAGATTCTGGATCAAGCGCCTCTAAAGGAGAATCGGCCATGAAGAAAAAAGATGTCGTCGCCATGCTGCTTGCCGGAGGCCAGGGCAAGCGGCTGAAAGGCTTAACGAAAACGCTGGCGAAGCCGGCGGTTTATTTCGGGGGAACCTACCGCATTATCGATTTTCCGCTCAGCAATTGCTCCCACTCCGGCATAGACACGGTCGGGGTGCTGACCCAGTACGAGCCGCTCGTGCTGCATTCGTATATCGGTGTCGGCAGCGACTGGGATCTGGATCGGTTAAGCGGAGGCGTTTATGTGCTCCCTCCTCATGAACGCGAAGACGGTACGACGTGGTACCGGGGCACCGCGGATGCGATTTTTCGCAATCTGAAGTTCATTGATCAGTATGAGCCTGACCATGTGCTGATTCTGTCCGGGGATCACATTTACAAGATGGATTATGATCGCATGCTTGCGTATCACAAGGAGAAGCAGGCAGATTGCACGATATCGGTCATTGAAGTGACGCTGGAGGAAGCTACCCGATTCGGGATGATTAACACCGATGACAGGTACCGCATTCTCGAATTTGAAGAGAAGCCCATTAGTCCGAAAAGCACGACCGCGTCGATGGGCGTCTATCTGTTTCGGTGGCCGCTGCTTCGGTCCTACCTGCTCCGCAATGCCGAGCTCACGGATACAAGCCATGATTTCGGAAAGGATATTCTGCCGCTGATGCTCAGGGAGGGCAGGAGCCTGTATGCTTATCCGTTTGACGGCTACTGGAAGGATGTCGGCACCATTCAGAGTCTGTGGGAAGCCAATATGGATCTGCTGACTGCTCAGCCGAAGCTGAATCTGAACGATCCGAGATGGCGCATTTATACCCGTAATCCGAATCAGCCACCGCAGTATATTTCTCCCCAGGGCATCGTTCGGAACAGTATGATCAGCGAAGGATGCGCGGTTAGCGGAGAGGTGGTGCGCTCTGTGCTGTTCTACGGCGTGGAGGTCGGCGAAGGGAGCGTCATCACCGACTCGGTCATTATGCCGAAGGCCCGCATCGGTCGCAATGTGCGGATACACCGGGCGATTATCACGGAGGATATGGAAATCGGAGACCATGCGGTGATCGGGACGCCGGATGCGGCTGAAGCTGAAATCACGCTCATTACCGGACAAGACGAAGAGGGGCTGAAGCTGCTTCAGACCTCTTCGCTCCGCACGGATCAGGGGTAGGAACAGGAGGCAGGAACGATGAGAGAGCTGATGGGCATTATTAATCTGGATCGGGAACGGGATGTGCTGAATGAATTGACCTATTATCGCTGCGGGGCTGCGGTCCCGTTCGCAGGCAGATACCGGTTGATCGACTTCATTATGTCGAGCATGATGCATGCCGGGATCCAGGATATTGCGATTTTCGTGCGGCGGAAATATCGTTCCCTGATGGATCATCTTGGCGAGGGGCGCCCCTGGGATATGAACCGCAAGCGGGGAGGGCTGTTCATACTGCCGCCCGACTGGAACGATGAGACGGATATGTCAGCAGGAGAGCTGAGGCATATCAACAATAATCTCGATTTTTTCGAGCGCGGGGCCGCCTCCCATATCGTCCATGCCGGCAGCCAGCATCTGAGCACGGTGGATCTGAACGCAGTCCATGCTTACCATCTGGAGAAGAAAGCGGATGTGACGCTGGTCTATACCCGCGTCCCTTCGCCAAGACCCGAGCACCGGTTCTGCTACCGGTTGGACGTTGACGAGGACGGCAGCGTTGCAGATATTCATTACGAGCAGCGGCATGACTGCATATATATGGAGATGTTTGTGATGGAGAAGTCGCTGTTCCTGGAGCTTGCTGAGCACTGCATCGCCCATGGCGGAAAGCACTTCTTTCGCGATGCCCTTATGAAGAACCGCCACAAGCTGAGCATCGCCGCCTATGAATACAAGGGCTACCATGCCGTGATCAATTCGCTGGAGAGCTATTACCGGACCAGCATGAACCTGCTGAATCCCCAAACGTATGATAGTCTGTTTGGCAAGCGGACCGTTCATACGAAGATCAAATACGAGGTGCCCGCTAAATATTTGGACACGGCGGACGTCAGCAATGCCTTGGTGGCCAACGGCTGCTGGATCGAAGGGGAAGTGAAGAACAGCATTCTGTTTCGCGGAGTCCAGGTAAAGCGAGGCGCAAGCATTCACAATTCCATCATCATGCAAAAATGTGTCATCGGTGAAAACGTCCGGCTTGAGAATGTCATCCTGGACAAAGATGTCATCATCTCCCGCGATCATCAGCTGCAGGGCGATTATCGCAAGCCTTTTGTGATCGCCAAGGATGTCTCAATCTAACCGCCAATAGGATGGGTCAGGAGGAACGACGTTGTTTAACGACAAGGAGTCATTCAAACAGCATTTCAAGGAACAGCTGGTCAGCCGATTGGGGAAGGCAGTGGAGGAAGCGACGCCCGGGGATGTATACAAGGTGCTTGGCAGTATGGTTCGGGAGCATGCCGGGCGGCCATGGGCCACGACGAACCGCATGTACCGGGAAACGGGGCAGAAGCAGGTGTACTACTTTTCGCTGGAATTTCTGATCGGACGTCTGCTCGGCAACAACCTGCTTAATTTGGACTTGCTGGATATGGTGCGGACCGGACTTGCCGAGCTCGGATGGGATTGGGAGGCGGTCGAAGAGCAGGAGACGGACGCAGGGCTTGGCAACGGCGGTCTCGGTCGTCTTGCTGCCTGCTTCCTGGATTCCATGGCATCGCTGCGGTATGCAGGACATGGCTGCGGCATCCGCTACAAGTATGGTCTGTTCGAGCAGAAGATCATTGACGGTCATCAGGTAGAGCTGCCGGACAACTGGCTTCAGCGCGGCAATGTGTGGGAAGAACGGCGGGCTGACAAGGCGGTGGAGGTGCATTTCTGGGGGCGGGTCGAAATCGCGGAGGAAGCCGGGAGGCTCGTATTCCGCACTGTTGACCAGGAGCGGATACGCGCGGTTCCCTACGATGTGCCGGTGATCGGTTATGGCGAAGGAAGCGT
Organism: Paenibacillus campinasensis; assembly: GCF_002272015.1. Classification (GTDB taxonomy): domain Bacteria; phylum Bacillota; class Bacilli; order Paenibacillales; family Paenibacillaceae; genus Paenibacillus_AQ; species Paenibacillus_AQ campinasensis. Next base: position 93,463 of record NZ_NPBY01000061.1, read on the forward strand.
GAATACGCTGCGCCTGTGGAGCGCCGAATCCGTCACCGACATGAGCCGGATCGGGCCGGGAGGCCAGCATGGGTATCATCAATATTTGGATTACAACCGCTCCGTGGAATCGATCTCGGAATTTCTGTACCCGGATGATTCCGCTTATGAAGGGAAGCTGCTTCGGCTGAAGCAGCAGTATTTTCTCTGTTCGGCGGGCATCCAGAGCATTCTCCGCACCTTTGCCAAGCTGGGTCGGCCTTACCGTGAGCTGCCGGATTATGTGGCGGTGCATATTAACGATACCCATCCGACACTTGTCATTCCCGAGCTGATGCGGCTGTTGATTGACGAGCTCGGCTTTGGCTGGGAGGAAGCGTGGGACATTACAAGCCGGACGGTGTCGTACACTAATCATACTTTGCTGAGCGAGGCACTGGAGCAGTGGCCGGTCGGCATGGTCAGAGAACTGCTTCCCCGTGTGTACATGATAATTGAAGAGATTAACAAGCGGTTCTGCGCGATGCTGCTTGACCGTTATCCCGGCGATCCGGAGCGGATCGCACGGCTGGCTATCATCGAAGGCGAACAGATTCGGATGGCGCATCTGGCAATCGCCGGGAGCTACAGTGTGAACGGCGTGGCCGCCTTGCATACCGAATTGCTAAAAAGCCAGGTGATGGCGCCTTTCTACCAGCTCTACCCGGAACGTTTCAACAACAAAACGAACGGCATCACCCATCGCCGCTGGCTGTTGTATTGCAACCCTGCGCTCAGCGGTCTGATTGTCGAAGCGATCGGAACGGACTGGATGTTAAGTCCGCGTCAGCTTCGCTTGCTGGAGCCGCTCCAGCATGATGCTTCTTTTCAAGAAAAGCTTCAGGAGATCAAGCGGCATAACAAGCTTCGGTTGGCCGACTATATCCTCGACAAGCAGGGGATTGCCGTGGACCCGGACTCGATCTTTGATGTTCAAGTGAAACGGCTGCACGGATACAAGCGGCAATTGCTTAACATTATGCGGGTGATGCATCTGTATAACATGATCAAGGACGACCCGACAGCTGAGGTTGTTCCGCGAACCGTCATATTCGGAGCGAAGGCGGCCCCAGGTTATTATTTGGCCAAAAACATCATCAAGCTCATTCACAATGTCGCGGATGCGGTCAATAGCGATCCTGATGTTTCCAAGAAGCTGCGCATCGTATTTCTGGAGAACTACTCGGTCTCCCTGGCAGAGCGGATTATCCCGGCAGCGGATCTGAGCGAGCAGATTTCGACGGCTGGCAAGGAAGCCTCCGGCACGGGCAATATGAAGTTTATGCTGAACGGCGCCTTGACCATTGGCACACTGGATGGGGCGAATGTGGAGATGCATGAGCTGCTGGGCGATGACAACATGTTTCTGTTTGGCCTTCGGGCCGAACAGGTGCTGTCTTATTACAGGGACGGCGGTTATGCAGCCCGGGAAATATACGAGCGGATGCCGGACATTTCAAGGGTGGTGGATCAGCTGGTGCAGCCCGGTCCGTTTTGTGCCCAAGAGCAGGAGTTTATCGCTATTTATCAGTCCTTGCTGGATCATAACGATGAATTTTTTGTGCTGGGGGATTTTCATAGTTACTTAGCGGCGCAGGCGGCTGTGGACCACGCTTATGTCGATCGTTCCGCCTGGATGGCCAGATCGGTGAAGAACATCGCGCATGCAGGCCATTTCTCCAGTGATGCCACCATTCATCGGTATGCGTCGGAGATATGGGGAATCTCGCCGATCTGATCGTTCGACAAGCAGGTGGCTTTGCCTTCGAATAGATAAACAAATAAACCTCTGATCATCAGAGGTTTATTTGGCGTTCTATACTTGCTTTAAGGCTTCAGGCGACGCCGGTACATAGGCTTGCTTAGAGCAGCTGCTCGTTAGGGGCAGTTGCACTGGCTGTTACTCCTGTTCCGGGGCGGTTGGCTCGCCTTATTCAATTTCATGGTCCTCTTGCTTGCGATGGGCGATCCGGCTGCTGGCTGCGGCTGCAATCGCGCCGACGATGTCGTCGAGGAAGGTGTTTACGATGCCTTCCGATTTATCGTTCAGCCGTTCAAGCACCCCTGGCTTCAGCTTGTCGATATACCCGTAATTCGTGAAGCCGATGCTGCCATAAACATTGACGATGGAGAAGGCCAGAATTTCATCCACGCCGTACAGGCTTTCGTCATTGGCAAGCAATTCCTGGAGCGGGGACAACAGCTTGCCCTGCTCTGCCAGAATGTCAAGCTGAATGCCGGTCAGCACGGCATTTTGGACTTCTCTTTTGCTGAGTACGGCCTCGACATTTTCGATACATTCTTCCATCGAGAGGTCTGGATAATACTTCTTCTGAAGCACCATAACCAGCTCCGCGATCTCTTCGGTGTGAACCCCCCGCTCTTCGAGCAACTTCCAGGTGGCTTCAGCTACCTTTTTGCTGTTCAGGCTGTAAGGGATGTTTGTATCCGCCATGATCTCACCTCATTGAATTCTTCGTTTGAATGATGGTGCTTACTGAAGATTGTACTTTTTTCACAACCCCTTTGTCCAGAAAACAGGGGAACGAGGGTATTTTTTTGAAAAGGGCTCGTATACATAGGAGTACAACCTGTACAAAATTTAGGGAGGAACAATACATGACACGTAAGAGATCACTGCGCAGAGTTTCAGCCGCCGGGCTCCTTGCTGTTCCGATCATGATATCCGGCTGCGGTCCATTCGGAGGCAATCAGTCTGAAGCGATCGACCCCCCGCCGGCTCAAGTGGAGGAACAAATGATGAACGGCATCGGTTCGGCCGCAACCCAAGGGGAGATTGGCGAGCAGACGACCGTATATCTGACGGACAACCGTGGAATGCTGGTGCCTGTTACGATGGGAATCCCGAGCGAGGAAGGCTCGGATAGCATGAGCAGCGCGCTGGAAGTGCTGATCAAGGGAGGAAGATACGCCGCTTATATACCGCCAGGCTTCCAGGGGGTATTGCCGCCAGGAACGCAAGTCAACAATGTTACCGTAGATGAGGAGAACAAGCTGGCCCTGGTCGAGTTTAACCCGGCGTTTGCAAGCTACAGTGCTCAGGAGGAACGGCGGATACTGGAGGCGCTGACCTGGACGCTCACCGGACAGGAAGGGATTGAACAGCTGCAGATTTGGGTGGACGGTGTGAAGCTGACGGAGATGCCGGTGAACGGGACACCGGTTGACCGGCCGCTGACCAGAGCGCTGGGCATCAATCTTCAGAAAGCGGACGATGCGATCTACTCCTCCTCTACACCGGTAACCGTGTACTTCTCTTCGGTGACGCCGGAGGGGATTCAGTACTATGTGCCGGTAACCCGACTCGTTCCAAGCGGGCAAAGCGCTCTTCAAGCAGCGCTGAATGAGCTGATCCGGGGGCCGCAGCCAGGAGATGGCCTGGAGAGTGTCATATCCGGGGATGCCGCCGTAGCTTCTGTTGAGCAGGGCGAGGATGGCCTGGTGACGGTTGCGCTGGAGGACGACATGTTCATGGAGGGAGACCCGATTCCTTCGGAGCTGCTGCAGGCCGTTGTGCTGACGGTGTCGGAGAACGCACAGAATGCCAAAGTGAAAATCCGCATGAATGATCTGGCCGAGGTGGTCGGCACCGACAGCCTGAATTACAGCGAACCTGTCACCCGTCCTGAGCGCATCAACGAAATTTCCATTTAAGCAAGCCATCCGTCCAGAGGGTGCTTTTGTGCCTGCACTTTGGTAGAATAGGGAATGCTAATCAGGATTGCGATATGAAGTAGGAGGCAGAAAACATGAGATCTAACGGACGTAAGAGCGATGAGCTTCGCCCGATGAATTTATCGACCCATGTGAATAAATATGCGGAAGGCTCCGTGTACATCGAAATGGGGGACACGAAGGTGCTGGTGACGGCAACCGTCGACGAGAAGGTTCCTCCGTTTCTGAAAGGACAAGGAAAGGGCTGGGTAACGGCAGAGTATTCGATGCTGCCGCGCGCTACGCAATCCCGGAATCAACGGGAAGCGAATCGTGGAAAGCTCAGCGGCCGGACGATGGAAATTCAGCGGCTGATCGGCAGAGCTCTCAGGTCTGTTGTGAATCTGCATGCACTTGGAGAGCGTACCATTACGCTGGACTGCGATGTGATTCAGGCTGACGGCGGTACGCGCACCACCTCCATTACCGGGTCATTCGTTGCGCTTGCCATTGCGGTTAACAAAATTGTGGAACAGCATAAGCTGCCTGTATTTCCGATCACCGATTATCTGGCTTCGGTCAGTGTAGGCATCGCCGGTGGAGAGGCCCTTCTTGATCTCAATTACGAGGAAGATTCCAAAGCCAAGGTGGATATGAATCTGGTGATGACAGGAAGCGGCAACTTTGTCGAGGTGCAGGGCACCGGTGAAGAAAGCCCGTTCACCCGCGAGGAGCTTGACCAGATTCTTGAGCTGGGTGACAAGGGGATTCGGGAACTGATCCGCCGTCAGCAGGAAGCGCTTGGTCCGATTGCCGATAAAATTGGTTCAGTCAAGAGTGGGAGTGTAAGATAACAAATGAAGCTAAAGCTTGGAGACACACTAATTGTTGCGACACGTAATCAAGGCAAAGTTAAGGAATTTTCCCATGCTTTCGCTGCATTTGGAACTTCCGTCAAAAGCATGTATGATTATCCGGAATTGCCGGACGTGGTGGAGGATGGCGCAACCTTTGCCGAGAATGCTTACAAGAAGGCAAAGGCGGTTGGCGATGCGCTGGGGCTTCCGGTGCTGGCCGATGATTCCGGCCTGTGCGTCGATGCTCTGAACGGAGAGCCGGGGGTGTACTCTGCCCGTTACGCCGGGGAACATGGCAACGATGAGGAGAATAACAACAAGCTGCTTGCGGAGCTGGAGAAGCTGAAGCTTGGTGAAGATACGGAGCAGCCGCTGCTCAGCACGGCACGATTCGTATGCGCGCTCGTGCTGTATGATCCGGCATCCGGCACCAAGATTGAGACCGAGGGCACCGTCGAGGGCTGGATTACCTCGGAGCCGGCGGGCTGCGGTGGCTTCGGCTATGATCCGTTGTTCTACCTGCCAAGCCATGAGAAAACGATGGCGGAGCTTAGCGTGGAGGAAAAGCAGGAGATCAGCCATCGGGGGGCAGCGCTGCGTCAGCTTGTGGCTCAATTGCAGGAGAGCTGAAGTTATCCGGACCGGAAGGGTCTCACGCCCCTTGCGTCCGCTAGCCACTTTAGCATCATATAGACAGGAAAAGGTCGAGGAATGAGCCTAACTGCTCAATACCCCGGCCTTTTTTGTGGTTTTATGGATGTTACCGGATCGCGACATTGTACTCCTTCAGCCAGAAGTGCACCTGGGCCAAATAGGCGAACAATTGGGGACCCGACATCAGCTGGCCGAACCAAGGCAAATTGGAGGAGGCGTCCGGTGATGAGGCGAGTTCGCGAATTTTTTTCTTATCAATCAGCGGGAGCAGCGGCGAGGTTGAGTCATCCAGGATCGACAGCACCTGCTGTTTGACGGCTGTCAAATAGTTCGGATTGTGGGTTTTGGGATAAGGGCTCTTTTTGCGATACAGCACGTCATCGGGCAGAACGCCCTCAAGCGCTTTGCGAAGGATGCCTTTCTCACGGTTTCCTGCCGTTTTGATGCTCCATGGAATGTTCCATACATATTCAATTAGCCGATGATCGGTATAAGGCACCCGAACTTCAAGGCCCACGCCCATGCTCATCCGATCTTTACGATCCAGCAGCGTAGGCATGAAGCGTGTAATGTTCAGGTAAGACATGACCCGCATTTTCTGCTGTTCGCCGGTTTCGCCCTGGAGTGCGGGAACTTCGGCCACAGCTTCGGAGTATCGGTCCCCGAGATATTCAAGCGGCTTGATCCACTCCCGGATCTCTGGCGAGAGCAGTCCTGCCCGCATGTCAGGTGCAACCGACCATGGGAAGGTACCGGAATTCAGCATTTCCTCCCGGTGGAACCATGGATATCCGCCAAAAATTTCGTCTGCTGCTTCGCCGGAAATGGCAACGGTGGCGCCTTTCTTGATCTCGCGGCAAAAGAGGAAGAGGGAGGCATCGACATCCGCCATCCCTGGCAGGTCGCGCTGACGGGTTGAGGCATCAAGCGCTTCAACAAGCTCCGGTGTGTCAAATTCAATCCAGTGATGCTGCGTGCCAAGCTCCTCGCTCATGCGTTTGATCCAGGGGGCGTCGGCACCGGGCTGGAAGGAATGGGACTGGAAAAACTTATCATTGTCCACATAGTCCACAGAATACGTATGGACCTGGCCTTGCCCTGTTCGGCTGTAATAGTCGACGGCAAGGGAAGACAGGGCGCTTGAATCCAGACCGCCGGACAGCAGCGAACAGACCGGTACATCGGATACCAGCTGTCGCTCCACCGTATCGCTCAGAAGATCGCGGAGATGGCGGGCCGTCTGATCGACATTGTCCTCATGCGGCTTGCTTTCGAGCTTCCAATAGCTATATTTTCGCAGACCCTCCCGGTTGAAGATCATTGCACAGCCCGGACGCAGCTCGGATATGTCCTTGTAGACGCCATGTCCCGGGGTTCTTGCAGGCCCGATGATGAACACTTCTGCCAAGCCCTCTGCACCGACGACAGGCTCCACCTTCGGATGTTGAAGGATCGCTTTCGGTTCGGAGCCGAAGATCAGCGTGCCGTCCTTGTAGCTGTAGAACAGCGGCTTTACGCCCACGCGGTCTCTCGCGAAAAAAACCTGCTCTCTGACGCTGTCCCAGATGGCAAAGGCAAAAATTCCATTCAGCCTTTCAAGGCAATCCGGTCCCCACTCCATATAAGAGACGAGCAGTACCTCCGTGTCGCACTGGGTCTGAAACCGATGTCCCCGCGCAACCAGTTCGGCTCTCAGCTCTGCCGTATTATATAACTCCCCGTTGTATACAATGGCATATACATCCTCTTCTTTATGAATGATCATCGGCTGGGCACCATTCTCGGGATCAATCACGCTAAGACGGCGGTGACCAAAAGCGCAGGGATTGGAAATCCAAGTGCCTGATCCGTCAGGTCCGCGGTGGGCCAAACTATCTGTCATCTTGACCAGCAGCTGCGAATCCTGGGTCAAGTCGCCGCTCCATTGTATAAAACCGGTTATTCCGCACATGACGGCTCATCCTCTCTTCACTTTGTCATACGTTGTCCTTCTTTAAGGGGTTATTTGGGAAAGTGATACAGATATATGCCGAAGCAAGGCATAAAATGTCTGTCCTTTTACGAAAACTAGGGAGGAGGACGAATGTAGAACAAAGGAGTGAACCGTCCATGAACAAACAGAAATATTATGTTTCCGTTCAAAGCAAATCCGTGATGAATCAGCAAGGGGACGCCTCCTACGAGTGGGAGATTGAAGCGACACCCGAAGAGGCGGATCAAGTTCGGATCGAGCTGGACATGATGCAGGAGAAGGAGGAAGAAGCTTTTCCCGGTTATGTGTTTCCATGGCCGGACACCCCGGAGCAAAGCAATAACGCCCTGTTTCAGGATTCGCTGGATCGGGTCTACCGGACGATTTACCGGTTTGGAACCGAAGAGACACGCAAGCAGATGGAGCAGTTCAGGCTGATTCCGGGTCTGGAACAACAATATTAAACCGTGCTGTCCGCAGTGCGATAGTTAGGAGAATGCAGAGATGTATACGATACAGGATGTCAAAATTCGCCGGATTACCGAAATGAATGGAGCGCCCTGCGCGGAGGTTGAGGTATACCCGGCAACGGAAGGAGACAGCGTCCTGCTCGCTTACTTGACGCCTTCGGCTCCTCTGGGCGGCTATGAGCTGGTCAAGCTCGTTCGCAGTGATGCAAGCCTGGAGGTAGATTGGTATGACAACAGTATGCACAGCGCTTATGAGGACGCGACGGACGAAGCGTTCGAGAACAGTACGACGGCCACTGCCGAGGAGAATCGGGATGCATTCAAGCAGCAGCTGCTCTCTTTTGGCCAATTGTACGAGCAGTTGAACCAGCGTTTGAGCGAAGGCACGAACTGGATGTAATGCATATGTGAGAACACAGAATATGCGGGGAAAAAGCTTGGTGACAGAAGTCGCCAGGCTTTTTTTATATTAGGGGGGGATCGCGTTAAACGTATTCGCGTAGTACCTGAACCCCCTTCAGAACGTTGTACACAAAAGTCAGAAAATAAATCAGGCCAAACAGGATCAGATACATAATGACGGAACCGAGCACCTCAGCGTTAAACATCAGGTAGATAAGCGGGATGGCCGCAATAACCGGAATCAGGTGGGAGAGGAGCGCATGACGCGCATGCCGGGCTATATAGGCGTTGTCCGAGAGAACCCATACGAGGAAGGGGAATATAAAGGGAGCAAAAAAGATGCTGAAATAGGACAGGGAGGACAGCAGCTGTTTCATATCATTCACGCTCCTTGTTCGCTGTCATGTTGTTTACATATTACCCTATGGAGCGGGCTCTGATTCGGGCTCCCATAATGAATAAAAAAAGGCTTTGAATTTTCTCCAAAATGCGATATAATAATCTTCGTCACTGTTTCAAAAAACCAATTACATACCTAT
>NZ_NPBY01000062.1 GCF_002272015.1 Paenibacillus campinasensis
GACGAGGGGCACCGCCCCTCTAGCATCATTATCCCTTTGGTTCAGGGAGTAGCTGATCCTAGGCGCTTGGGGCCGAAGAGGATCAAATCTATGTCAAAACATCGAGTGTGGTGCTTATGTCTGTTGATCATGGAAAACGATTTATCATTGTAGTATAGTTGAATAAATGGTAAAAGAAGGTGGATGAGTTCTAATGCATTATCATTTCACTGTTGTATTATTTCTGGCCGCTGTTATTCAACTGGTTCTGGATATAACGATCCGAAAAACAGACGAGAAGATATCAGACACGGATGGTATTGTCCCGTATAGATGGTTCTTCGTGATTGCAGCAATTGTAATCATTTTGTCAGCTATTTATGTTAAAGAACCTCCTTATCATTATGTTTGGGTAGGTGTATTACTTGCCCTAGTGTTCGGTGTTCGAGCCCTATTCGAATGGAGATACATTCGCAGTTCTCAAAAACATATGATTTCTCTATCGATGATGGCCTTATCTGTAATTGGTACAATTCTTTACGTTTTTATACAGTTCCAGTGATTAAGATTCGCCATATATAACAAAACGCCAAGTACAGTATAAACCGCACAATTGTGTGGTTTTTTTATGGCATTAGGAAGCGGAGATCCAAGTCCTCGTCGAGTCGATGCATGCGTCAATGACCAGCAGGAGTAAATGATAGTGTTGCGTGATGTCCTTTTGACAATAATAGTTAGCTTGAATATAATTGCTTCAACAACTATAATGATGGTGATCATTATAATGCAGGAAGGAACGGAGATTTATATGACGAACGAGCATCGCGAGCAGGAATTGGCGGTCGGCTTCATCATGGGCATGACTTACCGGAGAATCGCTGCTTTGCTGCAGCATCGGATCAAGGACTATGATGTTACGCCGGAGCAGTGGTCCGTCCTTTATCAGATCGATCAGGCTGAGGGGTTGATTCAGAAAGAGATTGCGGATCGCTGCGGCAAGGACAAACCAACCACGACGCGAATTCTCGACCTTCTGGAGAGCAAGGGTTTGATTTACAAAGAGACAGGCAAGCAGGACAGGAGATCGTTTGTCGTGTTCAGCACGGAACGCGGGAAGGCGCTCATCCGGGAAACGCTGCCCATCGAGAAAGGGATCACGGACGAAGTGAAGCGCTGCATGTCAGATGAAGAGTATCGCATTCTGCTGGACCTGCTGGATCGAATCCATCGGCATATCGGGGAGCAGCTGGAGCGGCGGGAATCGTAGTTTTTGCAACTATTTAGAGATGATATAGATCGTAGAGAGTGGGAGAAATGTAATGCAATCGAATACTAAGCGTGAGCCATTATGGACGGGATCGTTTATTTCGTTAACGGTCTCTTCTTTTTTGTTGTTTTTAAATTTGCACATGTTGTTGTCCTCGTTTTCCTCTTATGTCAAAAATGAGCTATCCGCCACGGACCTGCAGGTCAGCCTGGTCACCAGCGTCTTTGCCGCTTCGGCTATCGCCACGCGCTTTATGGCTGCGGTATTGCTCAAGCGGATGTCTTCGAACCATCTGCTGTTCATCGGTCTGATCATTTCAGCAGCAGCAACAGCGCTGAGCAGCCTGCCCGGTTCTGTCGAGGGGCTGCTGATCATTCGCGTGGGGTATGGCATTGGCTTCGGCATTGCCAGTACGATTCTGCCCACGCTGGTATCCCAGATGATTCCGCTGCGGCGGATGGGGGAAGGCATCGGTTATTTCGGATTATCGACCAGTATGGCCATGTCCGTTGGTCCGATGATCGGTTTAAACGTCATGGGGGAGTTTGGTTTCGGTACCCTGACGCTGGCAGGTTCCGCTGTCGTCCTGATGATGCTTCCCCTTCTCTTGCTGACGCGGGCCTTACCGCCTTCTTCCCGAAGTTCAGCGCGGGATAAGGCGAGGGCAGACGCAGCCATGGAACAGAAGCAGGAAGGAGATGGAGAAGCCCGCGGCTTTAACCGCAAGCTTTTGTTCCCGGCGTTATTAAATGTGATTTTGGCGATCACCTACAGCGGTTTGCTAAGCTTCATTGCGCTCTATGGAGAGATTGTCCATCTGCCGCAGGTAGGCCTGTTTTTCCTGTTCAACGCGATTACCATTATTGTGATCCGTCCGATATCCGGCCGAATTTTTGACAGCAGGGGGCATGCGGCCGTTCTGATTCCCGCTGCTGCGATGGTTGTCGCCAGCATGGTGGTTCTTTCTTTTGCAACGACACTCGGGATGCTGATCGTGTCGGCTTTGCTCTATGGCCTTGGCTTTGGTGCGATTCAGCCAACAATTCAAGCCTGGATGATCCGCCGCAGTTCGCCTGAGCAGTATGGCGCGGCCAACAGTATGTTCTACAATTCCACCGACTTTGGCGTAGCCATCGGGGCGGTGCTTCTGGGAGCGATCGCTTCCGCTACGGACTATGCTGTCATGTATCGTTATTCCGCTGGATTCATGGGCTTGTTCATCATCATCTATCTGCTCGGCATGCTGGTATCAGCAGCACGCCAAGCGAGATCTCCAAAAGAGTATTGACCATAAATACAGGACTCATTGCTTGTCTACCGCCCTTTGTGGCGGTTTTTTCGTGTTTTCCACGAGCTTTGCAATATTTTTACACGATGACTGTCAAAGCATGCCTATGCCCCGGAAAGATATTAGGGTAGAATCAATATTTGAATGCCTTATAGCTTTATATTTATATAGTAGAAATTCGAAATTATTATATCAGGGAGAGGAGTACATACGTATGTCGCTAGTCAAAATCTCACAGCGCACGGCGATTCTATTGGAGCATGCGCGTAAATCCGGCCTGACGTCGGATGAACTGCTTGAGGCTGTCCGTTCTGAAGATCTGGCCCAATTGGCTGCCGCAGAGGCGGAGCATTTTCATTATGATGAATGGATTCCTTACGCGAAGGAGCATGGTGAGGATCTGGAGAAAGCCATTACGGATGGCTATCAGATTACATTCAACACGCGCAACGGCTTGAAAATGTGGCTGGAGGAGTCCTTTGGCATCAGCTCGGAGACGGATTTTACGGTCGGTGAAGGGGTGATTGAAGGGCTTCATCTTCAAGAAAATCAGCTGACCCGTCTGAAAACGGCGCTTGCGGTCAACTGGCTGCTCGATGAAGAAGCTGCTCCTGGCGGATTTAAGGTGAAGCTGACGGTCAGAGGCCTTCAATAAATAGATGACAGAAGCCGCCCGATTCCTGAAACGGAATGGGACGGCTTTTCTTTTTTCTTATATTTACATCCGGCTAGGGGTGGGCATTCCAAGCACGTCCAAGGCTTCGGCCAACGTGTCCTTGAAGCGGGCGGTCAGCCAGAGACGGAGCTGAAGCACATCGCCGTCAGCTTTCAGAATCGGGCATGCAGCATAGAAATTATTGAACAGGGAAGCCAGCTCATAAGCGTAATTGCATATCATGTTAGGCGCAAGCTCCCGGCTTGCCGTATGCAGGGTATCCTGCCATGTGCTCATATGGCGAAGAAGTGCATGCTCAGCCTGTTCAAGTTTAGGGAACGTCTCAGGCAAGGCTGGGGGGAATCCGGATTGATGCGCTTTGTTCAGCACGCTGAGCGAGCGGGCGTAGGAATAGAGCAGGTAGACGCCGGTGTTGCCCGAAATTTCCGATGCTTGCTTCATATCGAATACGACTTCCGTTTGCAGGGCGAAGCGAAGCAGGTAGTAGCGAATCGAAGCGATGGCGATTTCTCTGCTGGACAGGCCGTTTTTGTCCGAGCGGCTCGTCTCGATGACCTGCTCCATCTGATCGATCAGGTGGGCGATTTTAATGCCGACGCCTTGTCTGCCGGACATCGCGTAAGAAGATTTTCCATCCGAGACATCGATTCCGAGGTCGGCTGCTGCCGAAGGGCTGAGAGAGACGACGCCGTAGCTGACATGATGCAGCTTCTCAGCCTGCTCCGCATAGCCCAGACTTTCGAGTGCCTGCTTGACCATCGCCTGCGGATATTGCTGACGATAATCGATGACATTGATGACGATATCGGCTTTACCAAAGCTGTGTGGATTTCCGTGACGGCCCGTGCTCCACACGTCTCCCGTAAATTTTTGATACATAAAGTCTTTGTTGATCAGGCCGAACTTCCAGAGATGATAAGCGATGTCCTTGGCGGTGTATGTCAAAATCCCATTGGAACGCACCAGCACCTTCTCAGCGCTGAACTCTGACTCCGGAGATTCACTGTTTGCCTCGACTTCCTGCTTCAGTACCCAGCAGCCGGCCAGCTTGCCTGTCTGCTCCTGGTAGAAGTTCGGGGTGCGCTTTAGCTGCTCGAAGGCAGAGGACCAGAAGCCCTCGCGGACAATGCTGCTTTCCCATACCAGCAGGTCATAGTGGATGCCGAATTGTTTCATTTCCTCAAGATGTTCTTTCACGATTCGTTCCGCAACAAGCAGGCCCATCCAGGCAAGGTTGCCGTTGCCTTCTTCGAGCTCGTGGAGCACCTCGGTTCTTTTCTGTGCAAGCTCCGGCGTCGTGTCATATGCTTTGTTAGTCAGGGAGTAGATGTCCCAGCAGTAATCCCCGAACCGGCTATGCGCTTTCGCCAGCGGCGTATGCAGCAAACCGACCACGGTGTCGGCCAGCTGGTTGCCGAGATCATCGATATAATTGTGGGCCTCGACACGGTACCCGGCTTTTTTCATCAGGCGGACGAGCGTGTCGCCGATACAGGCGTTTCTTAAATGGCCGATATGGGCGGACTTGTTGGGATTGATGGAGGTGTGTTCGATGACCACCTTCTCATCCGCTGTGGCTGGCAGCGCAAAAGTCATGTCTGCCCAGGCGCGCCAATTGATACGCAGGTTGATGAAGCCGGGGGCGGCGATGTCGATCGTATGTATTACATGTTTGAAGGCGTCATGTTTGTTTAATTCGTTCTTGATCGCCTCGGCGATGTGCAGCGGAGCCTGACGCAGATGCTTGGCAAGCTGCATGGCGATATTGGTGGAATAATCTCCATGCTCGATGTTCGCGGGCTGCTCGATCCGGGTGATGACCGACTCCGGTCGTGCTGTGCCGGCAGCGAGGCATACTTGGTCCAGCGCTTGCTCCAGTTCACGGATGATCCATTGACTCAGCATTGTAATATCCTCCTATGTCTAGATAAAATGTCGATCCTGAGGAGCGTCCGCATCCATGCAAAAAAGCCCCCATCTCCTAAGAGACGAGGGCTATGCTCGCGGTACCACTCTTGTTGCCAGACACGAGCTGTGTCTGACCGCTTCAATAACCTGTAACGGGGTAAGCCGGGACTTCCTACCACATAGTTCGGAAGACCATCTCCTGGGCCCGCTTCATCGACAGTCTTGTACCGGTTCCCACCTGCTCCGGCTCGCTTGGACTAAGGCTGGCGACTACTCTCCCAATCATAGAAATGTCGTGCTCAAGTTTTTCATAATTATAACCAATCTCCGTGAAAAATCAACAGCCCGTTTCTAATGGGGTTTAACAGCAGCTATTCTGAGCCGCTTGTAATCACCGTAGTAGCTATCCGCATGCCACAGATGGGTTTTAGCGATCTCGCTGATCCGTTGGAATGCTTGATGCCGCTCTTTCACAGAGAAATCGGTGAAGAAGCTGTCTCCGAACTGTTTCAGCCACACGAGGATTCCCTCTTCACCGCCAACCAGTTTAGTCGGACGGTCAAAATAGAATAGGGCGTTCACCCGAAAGCCTGCCATTTCCAATTGTGCTGCATATTCGCCAGGGCTGGGATAGTACCATGGGTTTCGGCTATCGGCATCGATTCCGTAATCGTCTGCGAGCACGGTTTTGATCGCCTGATAGATCTCTTCGATATTGCCCTTGCCGCCAAACTCGGCAACAAACCGTCCGCCTGGTTCAAGCGCTCCGTATATCGAATGTAAAGCTCCGGATGCATCTTGTACCCAGTGCAGAGCTGCGTTGGAGAATACCGCATCATAGCGTATGCTGGTCTGGAACTGCTCGGCATTGCCTTTGATAAAAGGGATGTTCGGGTAGTTTGCTCTGGCTTGCTGAAGCATTTCCGCGGAGTTGTCCATCCCGGTTACCTGCGCTCCGGCAGCTGCGATTTCGCTTGTCAGGGTACCGGTCCCGCATCCGAGGTCCAAAATTCGCTCTCCCTCTTTCGGTGCAAGCAGGGAGATAACATCCTTTCCGTACACTGTGTTAAAAGACATGTGGCTGTCATACTGCTCAGGCTTCCAAATCTGGCTTCTGGCCATGGACAAGACTCCTTTATATTTGGTGTTGTCGTTATTGTGGCATCTTTTTCTCATAATCGGAAATATATAATATCAATCGATCTTATAGTTTTAACCTATAAAAATAGGGTACGGGCGTACGGCCGACTGCGAAGCAGCGCTACCGAAGCGGATGCTCCGACGAACCCCATCTT
>NZ_NPBY01000063.1 GCF_002272015.1 Paenibacillus campinasensis
GGAGTTTTAACTCCTCTTTCTTAAACTCCGCTCTCTAAACCTCATCTTCTCAAGAAACCGAAATCGAATTAGCCATGGGCCTATCAATTTAACTTTGACAAGGTGTTTTTTAAATATGTAATTAAATCTTCGCGTAGATCCTCGTGCTGCAGAGCATAATGTATACTCGTCTCGATAAAACCAAGTTTCTCACCGACATCATGACGAATCCCTTCAAAATGGTACGCGAGGATTGCATCGCTGCGGGATAGAGAGGATAATGCGTCTGTGAGCTGGATTTCTCCATTCTTCCCGGCTTCTTGTGACTCCAATATATTAAAAATTCCAGGCGGCAAAATATAGCGCCCCATAATAGCCAGATTCGAAGGTGCTTCCTCACGTAATGGTTTTTCTACAAGCCTGGAAGTCTCGTATATTCGCTCTGCAATTTCTCTTCCATCGACGATTCCATACCTGTCCACCTGATCCTTAGCTACAGGCTGCACGCCTACAATTGCGGCTTGATACTTGTCATATACATCCATCATTTGCTTCAGACAAGGAATCTCGGATTCCACAATATCGTCACCAAGAAGCACAGCAAACGGCTCGTCGCCAATAAACTTACGGGCACACCAGATCGCATGACCAAGACCCTTCGGCTCTTTCTGACGGATATAGTGAATGTCGGCCATATCCGAAGGTTTCCGCACCTCCTCAAGCAACCCCCATTTTCCCTTTTCCGCCAAGTTATGCTCCAGCTCAAACGAGGAGTCGAAGTGATCCTCAATGGCTCTTTTTCCCTTTCCCGTGACAATGATAATATCCTCAATGCCAGAAGCTACGGCTTCTTCAATAATATATTGAATGGTCGGCTTATCCACAATGGGTAGCATTTCCTTAGGCATCGCTTTGGTTGCAGGGAGAAACCGGGTTCCTAGCCCTGCTGCCGGAATAATGGCCTTTCGTATTTTCATGAAAGCTTCTCCTTTTCAACACCAAACATAGTAATAAACAAGATCAGTGCCATTATATCGAAAATAGGCCGTGTTTGTCATAAAATCATGAAAATTAGCAAATAAACAGCAGCCCTTCAACAGCCGCAACCCAGTCCCTCCCACATAAAAAGGCAAGGCACACCAGCTATGCACCAGGTCTGCCTTGCCTCTACTTTCCTCTTATATCCCTATCATCTACCGCCAGACCACAAGTCTGCTCGCGGACAAACCCGCCCATGTTGATCGCATGGGCAGGCCCCGCGATCAACCAGCGCGTTACTTCACCAGCTGACCGCGCGTTACGCCAAGCTGGTTCGTGGCCTTCAGCTTCTTCCATACCTGGGTACCGCTGATTTCCCCGCGCAGGGCACGGTTGTAGAGGTCAATCACCTCGTGAACCTTCTCCGGCGTTTCTTCCAGGAACTCTACACGGTAGCGGGACACGCCCAGCTCCATGAAGTTAGCTAAATACTCGGCACCGGACTGCTCGATCGCGTTGTATACCGTGTTGCGGCAGCCCTCGTCCACGCGGACCGGATGGGACATGCCGATGCGGTCCTGGAGGGAAGCACGATGCTCCTCGCACGGACGGCCGCAGTTCGTGTAATCTGTGCCTTCGCTCAGGAAGGTGCAGTACACGCAGTGCTCGGTATGGAACATCGGCAGATGCTGGTGGATGACAATCTCCAGCTTAGCCGTGTCCGCCTTGCGCAGAAGATCCACCATCTGTTGGATGTTCAGATCATACGAAGGCGTGACGATGTCACAGCCGACTTCGGTGAACAGGTCAACCGCTTTGTGGTTGGCAATGTTCAGGGAGAAGTCGCCGATCAGCCGGGGATGCGCAGCCCCCGGGTTCTCCATTCGGTGGCGCAGGTAATAATACAGCGCACCGGTGTTGCGCACCAGCACGGCATCCGGCTGGAGGCGCAGGATGTTGTTGTGGTAGCCGTTCTCGCCCGGCATATGGATGCGCGGCGTCGCCAGCGCAATCTGCTTGCCGGCTGCACGCACGGCTTCCACCGCTGCCGGGAACTGCTTGATAAACTCGAAGTCGGCGTATATCATCTCCACGCCGGCTTCGAGCGCAGCCTGCACCTGCGGCAGGCTGCGGCACAGCGCGGTCAGCTTCGCCTCACCGCGCGCCACCGGCGATGCCGGCACAGCCGCATCGCCGTACACCTCCACCACCCGTTTCACATACACGGGCGGCTTCGGCCGCTCGCCAGCGAGCAGCTCCACCGCACGGCGGCGGATGCTGTTCAGCTCGCGAATCGGCACAATGACGTCGCCATACAGCTCGACGTCAAGCTGCTCCAGCTGGAATACCGTTCCGCCCAGGCGGCCAAGCTGCTCCTCCAGGAGCTCCTGATTCAGCGGCCGCTTCTGGGCGATGTCCAGTTCCAGCTCCGAATTCACCTGGACCGTCGTGCCCTTCTGCACATCGGTCCACCACGTCGACAGCGGCTGCCCTGGGCGGCCGCTGACCCGCACATGTACCGGGAACACCCGGTACGGCTTGTCGGTCTCGAAGGTTTGACGCAGACGCTTGTCGAGCGCCGGATCACTAGTCTTCCAGATCCGGTCGCCTACATGCACCTTGCGCAGATCGACGTCGCTGCGGCCAGGGACGATATCGATGATCCAGCCCTCCTGGGCCTCGCCCTCGATCTTCACACCCTTGCGGCGCACGTCATAGACACGTCCGCCCTCTTCCTGCTTCGTCGGGTCTCCTGCGTCGAACACAATCCCGTCACCACGCTTCAGCGGCGCTTCCAGGCGGCATACAACGCCGTCGCGCAGGATCTGCTCCACCCGGCCCAGATACACGCCGCGGCTCTTCGGGAACGTCCCTTCAACCAGCTGCTTGTTGTTGGTCCCTTCCAGGAAGCCGTGTGTAAAGCCGCGCGAGAAGCTCTGCTGCAGCTCGCGCACTTCCTCCTTGCTCGGTCTTGCATCTTCCCCGTCGAAATACCGGTCAATCGCCTTCCGGTATTTGCTCACAACGTTCGCTACGTACTCAGGGCTTTTCAGACGCCCTTCGATCTTGAAAGAGGTCACACCCGCTTCGATTAGCTCTGGCATCAGGTCAATGGCCGCCAGGTCCTTCGGCGAGAGCAGATAAGCGACATCGCCCATCGGCTTCGGC
Source organism: Paenibacillus campinasensis (assembly GCF_002272015.1). Classification (GTDB taxonomy): domain Bacteria; phylum Bacillota; class Bacilli; order Paenibacillales; family Paenibacillaceae; genus Paenibacillus_AQ; species Paenibacillus_AQ campinasensis. The sequence continues at coordinate 3,127 of NZ_NPBY01000063.1, forward strand.
TCGCCGTCCACAATCAGGTCATACGGCAGACGGCAAGCCTGCGCGCATTCTCCGCGATTTGCGGAGCGGCCGCCCCACATCTCCGAGGTCAGACACTGGCCCGAATAAGAGACGCACAGCGCACCATGGACGAATACCTCCATCGGCAGCTTGGCCTGCTCCCCGATCTTCTGAATCTGCTTCAGATTGTTCTCGCGACCCAGCACCACCCGCTCCATGTTGAACGGCTTCGTAAACTCCACCGCCTCCGGGGAAGTGATCGTCATCTGGGTAGAACCGTGAATCGGAAAATCCGGCGAAATTTCGCGGATCAGCTTCACCAGGCCGAGATCCTGCACGATCACGGCATCTACGCCTGCATCAACACAGGCATCGATCAGCTCTTTGGCCTCTACCAACTCATTTTCGAATACGAGGATATTGAAGGTCAGGAAGCCCTTCACCCCGTAGCTGTGCAGGAAAGCCATAATCTCCGGCAGCTCGTCCATCCGGAAATTGTTCGCCCGCGCACGTGCATTAAACTTCTCCACACCGAAAAAGATCGCATCCGCACCATTGGCCACCGCCGCGCGCATGCAGTCCCAATCGCCCGCTGGCGCCAGCAGCTCCACATCTTCTCTTCGTAACGCTTTTGTATCCATCTATATCCTCCCGCCGGTAACATCACCGGTACACTCTAGTTTCTATCTAGTCTTGTAACAATTCCTATTCTATAAACGTCTTTTCAACTTATCTAGTGTACCAGAACTGCTGCCTGACGTCAGCTGTCTGCGGGGACTTTTCCATTCCCAATTATTTTATAGATTCCGCACCCTCCAGCACAAAATCAGCCGAAGCCAATCGTTTGCCATTCACGACAATATGAAGCCGATGCGCCCCTGCATAAAAACGGCGCGTGGAGATGATTTTGAAAGACTGCCTCTTCTCCACCGCCCAGCTTCCCGCCTCATACACTTTATCCGAGCATTTGTAGCGCTTGGGCGCATGCTTGCCGCTTTGCTTCATATAATCGATCTCATAGTCAATCCGAAGCTGGCGCGGCTCCCCGGTCTCATTCACAACGCGAAATGAAAACTCCAACTCCTCCCCCACGGCAATAACGGTCCGCTTCAGCCGAAGATCGGTAATCTCCAGCCCCGGGAGCTCGTCCAGCTCCTCATAACCAAAGATAGACAGCGCCCGCACATCCCCGCGCCGAAGCAATGTCCGCAGCGCATGCCGCACGATCCAGTCCGTTAACGGATGATGGCCGTACCACTCTGCCGCAATATCCAGCACGAGTTCCGGATGATCCTTGGAAATATCGTTCAGGTGGTTGGCCACACTTTTTCTCACATAAAGGGACGGGTCCTCCTTTAACTGCGCCAGAATCGGCAGTACGGGCTTCGGATCGGCTATCAAAGCAGGCAGCTGAGGCGCCCAGGGAAGCCGCGGCCTGCTGCCTTCACTGGCCAGCCTGCGCAAATGCTCATTGTCCGACAGCGCCCACGCCTTCATCTGTATGAGCATCCGCTCTTGATCCCGCATAATAAACGGCCGCACCGCAAATTCCGCCGTACAATACATCGTGAACACCTCAAGTGCCTGCATCGAGGCTTCAAAGTCCTCAAGTCCGTTCAGTTCCACATAATCCGCGAAAAACAAATATTCCACCCCGCGAAAATGAGGGGCCACCTGCTTCAATATGTCCAGCGCCTCCCGGTAAGCAGAAGGTAGCGTGTCCGTCAGGGCCTGCGCAATATGCCTGATTCGCTGCTTGAACTCCTCCTGCTCCCAGGCCTCGTCCTGGATTAACTGCATAAATCGATTCGAATCAAAGGCCGGGTAAGCCTGTTTCAATTGTTCTGCCACATCGCTCAGCAAAGCCGATGAATATAACCCTTTTAACGTCTCTCTCATCTTCAACGCTCCTAACTTCTTTCCCATGCCTTCCCAGAACATGAAATGTGGTGTACCATGAACTTACGCCTTTCATTTTGGAAACGGCAGCTTTCGCTGCTTTCAGTTTACCAAATTGGAGAGGTGTTTGCTTTTGTACAGCGTTTACTTAAGAAACGCACATCAACTCATTCCATTCTGAAATAATAAAATCTCGTCTTTAAGCACGTGAAGCATTCATTGTATTAAATTTCACCTTATATATGCCGTACTGTTTGCGATTCAAAGGTATAAATGCTATTCCGCATGGCATGCTCCTATGGAATCAGGGTAATAAATAGGTGGAATTCCGCTAGGGTTGTTATTTTTCATCATATAACTTTGCAATGTAAAGGGGGCCGGAGCGATATCAGCATAAACATCAGGAGATGAAGAAATTATGGAAAGTTGGAAGAAAAATCTGTGGGTCCTCTGGTTTGGCTCCTTTATCGTAGCGTCAAGCTTCTCGATGGTCATCCCCTTTCTCCCGCTCTTTCTCATTGAGCTTGGGGTGACCAAGAATACCGAAATGTGGTCCGGCTTGCTGTTTAGCGCCGCTTTTTTTGCCGGAGCACTGTCCTCTCCGTTCTGGGGAGCCGTCGGTGACAAATACGGACGCAAGCCGATGATCATCCGCGCGGGGCTCGTATTGTTTGTCATCTATGTGCTTATGGCATTTGTGACGAACGAGTATCAGGTGCTCGTGCTGCGGCTGCTGCAAGGTCTGCTCTCCGGCTTCATTCCGGGCGCCATCGCCATTGTCGGGACGAACACTCCCGAGCACAAGGTCGGGTATGCCTTGTCCATGATGTCCACCGCGACTGCAACGGGCAGCATTCTTGGCCCGCTGATCGGAGGCACGCTCGCTTCCCTGTTCAGCAACCGGATGGCTTTCGGGCTCGCTGGCGGCCTGTGCTTCATTGCAACCGTGCTGGTCATATTATGGGTGAAGGAAGAGAAGTTTGTCCCGAGCAAGGAAAGGGTATCCGTCATCAACACGTTCCGTGTAGCCGGGCATAACAAAACCTTGATGATCGTCCTGATGCTAACCCTGCTGACCCAGTTTTCCGTCATGACCATCGAGCCGGTCCTGCCTCTGTATGTCGCCGATATCAGCGGATCCAGCAAGCATACCTCAATGATCGCCGGCTTTGTCTTCTCCATCGTCGGGATCGCCAGCATTCTGTTTGCCGCACGCTGGGGCAAGCTTGCCGACAAAATCGGATTTCATCGGGTGCTTCTGATCGGCCTGCTCGCCGGCGGCATTGGCTCCCTGGCACAGATGCTGTTCAGCAATATCTGGGCGTTCTCGGCCATTCGCTTCGTTTATGGCATCTTCTTCTGTGCGGTATTCCCTGCACTGAACGGATTGGTTGTTCGGCATACCCCGAGCGATTTCCGCGGCCGGGCATTCAGTCTGAACCAGACCGCCACACAGATCGGCGGCATGGCAGGCCCGCTCGCAGGCGGTGCGATCAGTGGATTCCTGGATATTCACTCCGTATTTCTAATAACCGGTATCCTCATGCTGATCACCACGGGCCTCACCTATTGGTCACTGCGTGGCACTGACACGCATGCCGAGAACTCAGGAAGGTCGACAGCTGGATAAGCTCCAGCCTTATCGGCATTTCCATGCTTCTTAGACATGCATATGCGCATCCGCTTCATCCCACGGTACACTATAGCCGTGGCCTTTCGCACAAAAGATCGACGAGGAGCTGTACTCCGGATCAGCATCCTTGTTGTATCCCTTTCGGGCAATGACCTCCTCTTCATTATGGCAGCGATCATATCCGCCAAACTGAAGGGAGATCATGCCTTTCCCGTGCGTGAAGGCCGCAAGCTCCACACTGTAATTCATCATGGTCGCGACTGGCGCAGATCCGACAACCACCACCTGATCTCCAAGCGTCTGCGGCGGCTCAAAGCTGGCTTTGGCCCGCGTCAGATCCGACATTAATCTCCCGACAAACGCGGTATCCACTTTGATTTTAAACTGATAATAAGGCTCCAGCAGAATATTGTTCGTTTTCTCAAGCCCTTGCCGCAGCGCACGATACGTAGCCTCCCGGAAATCTCCGCCATGGGTATGCTTGTTGTGAGCACGACCTTTCAGCAATGTGACCTGGATATCCGTCAATGGCGATCCGGTCAACAGGCCTCGATGATCCCGCTCCCCGATATGCTGCTCTACCAGATGCTGATAATTGACCGGCAGCACGTCCGGATGGCACGCATTACGGAACACGATGCCGCTGCCTCTTGGCCCGGGCTCCAGCTTCAGATGCACCTCGGCATAATGCTTCAGCGGCTCAAAATGCCCGCATCCGACCGTTCCCTCCGCTATTGTCTCCTTGTACAAAATCTCCGGCGGACCAAATGCAACCTGATACCCGAACCTCTCCAGCACGATTCGCTGAAGCACCTCCAGTTGAATGACACCCATCACATGAATATGAATCTCCTGCACCTGCTCTTCCCACTGCACAGATAGTGAGGGGTCCTCGGCATCCAGCAGCCGGAAGCAGCGAAGCATATCCTTGGGATGAATGTCGCTATCAAACTCCACCTTACTCTTCAAGGCCGGTACCAGCTCGTACACGGTTTTGCCGGACAGCGCCCCGACACCATCACCTGCGCCCGCAGCCGTAATCCCGGTGACTGCAAACAGTTCACCCGCCTTAACCTTGTCCACGCTCGACAAGCGGCTGCCGTTGACCCATCGGATACCGGTCACTTTCTCAGTCACCACCTCTGAACCGGTATGATACTCCAGCTCATCCCGAATCTGCAGCGAACCGCTGACCGCCTTCATGTACGTAAGCCTTGTGCCTGCATCATCATGACGGATCTTATATACCCTGGCGGCAAACTCCCCTTCACTGCGGTAGTTCGTCTCCGTCAGCACGTCCAGCTGCTTCATAAAATGGGACACCCCGATATTTTGCAGTGCCGAGCCGCTAAAGCAAGGGTAGATCCGGCCTTCGCGGACCAGCGTCCGCATCGCCTCTGTCCAGGTTTCGGCCTCATAGCCCTGCTCCATATAAAAGTCCAACAGGGTTTCATCCCTCTCGGCAATGGCCTCGATTAACGCTGGACGAAGCACCCCCGAAGTGAAATCATCCCCTTCTTCTATCAGACAAGCGTCTGCCGACAGCTCTCTTCGAATCTCTTCAAGCACCCGTCGAACGTCGGCACCGACCCGATCAACTTTATTAATAAATACGAACACAGGGATACCATATCTTCGAAGCAGCTGCCACACCGTTCCCGTATGTCCCTCAACACCCTCCACTGCACTAATCACGACAACAGCGGCATCCATCACCTGGATCACCCGCTCCATTTCGGGTGAAAAATCGACGTGACCCGGCGTATCCATTAAATAATAGGTGCTGCCGTTATACGTCATCACCGCCTGGTCCGCAAACACGGTAATGCCTCGCTCTTTCTCGATCCCATGATTGTCCATAAAGGCACTCTGATGATCCACCCGCCCAGGCTGAGCAATTGTGCCGGTCATATATAACAGCTGTTCAGCCAGTGTTGTTTTGCCCGCATCCACATGGGCGAACATGCCTATCGTCTTATTCATAAGCTCCCCCGTTATCCATCTACTGGAGTTTATTGTAGCATAGGCGGACGCGTATCCCCTACAACAAAAACAGCCGCCCATGGCACACGATTTCGTGGACCATAAGCAGCTGCCAACAGCTTTATTCACAATCATATGCGGATATACAAACATGACATCCTGATACTTCGAAAGCCACAACGACTTACTACACCCATTTACTTCGTCAATCCAAACGACGCTAACGTCCGCTCGATCACATCGGTCTGCTCCTTGGTTGCATTCGCATCGTTCAGCTCCGCAACAATCATATACGTGATGCCGTTGTTCTCGAATACGATCTCGCGCGTCGTGAATCCGACCCCATCCTTCTCCTGATGTGTCGTAAAGGATACCGCTGATGCACCAGCAAAAGTGATATTCTCCACACTCAGCAGCTTGAGCTTGCTGTTAGACGCGTTAGCTTCGGTGTAATAACGCTTCATCTCTTGGATGATCCGGTCGGCCGGACTATTCCACCGCGCCATAATTTCAAAGTTTCCTCCCATGAAGGAATATTGAATATCCGATTGCTCAAACCGGTCACTGATCGGCGTCCAGTACAATGGAATATCTATATGATAACGGTATGCAGATGAGCTTTTCGTACTCATTTTTGTTTTGTCGACAAGCGTATTGTCTTCTCCGAGATCACCGAACTGATCCGGTACCCGGTCATAATCGATGTCGATGGAATCCAGCATCTTCTCCCACAACCCAGCACCATCTTCTATCCGCTCCGGATAGGCATATTCAATATGATACCGATAACCGTTGTGTTCAATCAGGATTTGATATGTGTAAATCCAGCCGTTGCCTGAGTTATATTGCAGTTCCAGGAGCTGGCCTTCCACGCCTGAAATTTCGATTGGCGATTGCCCGGTCATTTTGTAAGCATCCTCTACAAACGACTCCGCATACCATTTCTTGATCTCATCGACCCATGAAGTTATACCGGATCTCGCACCCTTCGGAACAGAGGTAACGGTGACGGCCAGTATTCCTTCCTTCTGTTTGAAATACATCATTTCGGCATCGTTCATGTTCCAATCAGCCGGCACACTCAGGTAGACACCATACTCATCATTGCCTACATCCATAAGCCCGTCCACAACCGAGGACAAATCCTTCACATGAGGATCCACTGCCGGAAAGGAAGGCCTGAAGGAGTTCAGAAAAGCAGCATGGCTGTTCATGTCAGTGTAGTGCTCTGCATTCGCATCGGAAAAATAGAGCATGTACACCCGATCATTCGCGTAATATGCCCGAGTCTCCCACAGCAATCCGTCCATATCCCTGGTGACGGCTCTGGCATACGCCACAGATGCACTGGAGACGGCCTCCCGGTGCAGAATCGTTTCCCTCGATTCCTTCACATCGCTAATGACTATCTCCAGCAGATCCTCAACGTTTAAAGGCACTGTCTGATCAAGGGCATGGACCTCCAAATAATAGCGTCCCGTCGGATCTGTAAAATAGGACGCGCTTTCGTCCGAAGCCCCCTGAATGATCATCATCCAGGATGGATAATTGATGCTCCAAGTATAATAACTGTTCCCTATGCGCGATGAACCCGGGCCTTCCATGCCGGATGGATCCGGTTGTTCTTTAACCACCACATTGAGGCTAACCGTATAGGCGCCGGAGCCGCTGGCGCTTAATTTCGCTCCCATTCCCGAGGCCACTTGACGCAGAGGCACCATCAGCGTATCGGAAATCATGGTTGGAGCAACGGAAAGTTCAACTTTCTGTCCGTCAATCCAGGCTGTCTTGCTGTCCATGACCAGCACAATATTGTGCGGCCCTTGCAGTATCCGAATCCGATTGTTTCCTTCCAGCCGAATCTCACTGCCGAAAGCCTGCTTGAACACACCGAGCGGCACCATCACAGCGCCTTGATGTATCACTGGCTTAGCAATCCCAAGGCTCTCACCATTCACCGTCGCTTTGGAGCTGCCTGTCTGGATGGCCAACAACCGCTGTTCCCGCTTCGTTTGCTGCTCCTGCTTCGTCTGCTCCTGCTTCGTCTGCTCCTGCTGTTCATATTGCTCATCAGTTACACTGTCTCCCCAAGCCGCTGTCATCATCAACGGTGTCATCAGGCACAGCGCCAGCAATGCCACCCCTGCCTTTTTCATCCACTGCCGCCGATGGCTATTCTCTCTCTCCCACGTCAACATTATTGGTCGGCCTCCTCTTCATCGGCAAGGATTCCGTCATAGGCGTCCCAGCCCAAAGTCAGCCGGCGATTCACGATGTCTCCATCACTCTGCATAAGCAGGTTAATCTTCTGTCCCGGCAAAAAAGACTTTAAAATTTCATTGATATCCACAACCGAGTAGACGCGCTTGCCATCAATGGCATACAGCACATCCCCCTCTCGAATTCCGGCTTTCCATGCGGCATCACTTAAGACCTGCGTAACCATCAACGGATCATCGCTTGGCAGGCCAACGATCGCCGACCAGCTCTCCTCCAGCTCCAGACCAAGCGTTGGTCTTGGCACTTCGCCGTATTCGAGCAAATATTCGGCAACATAACGTACCGTTTCCACAGGAATCGAGAAGCCCATATTTTCGACCCCGATGGCCGCAAATTTCATCGAGTTAATCCCGATGACTTCTCCTTTCATATTCACCAGCGGCCCCCCGCTATTGCCAGGGTTGATCGCCGTATCCGTCTGGATCAGACGATAGGAGCCGTCTACACTCCGGTTCAATCCGCTTACAACCCCAACGGTTGCAGAGTTACGGAGTGAGAAGGAAATCGGCGTTCCAATGGCCACCACCCGCTCCCCTACTTGAGAAGTCTGGGCAGTCTTGGCGAATTTAGCTGGCTTCAAAGCCTTTGCATTAATTTTAATCAGAGCAATGTCGCTCTTGGCATCGCTATAAACCTCACGGACCCGGTAAGACTTCCCGTCCGATGTGACCACAGTAAGCTCGGTTAATCCATCCACCACATGTGCATTCGTGACGATCCATCCGTCCGCTGTCCAGATGACGCCTGTGCCATGTGCCAGATTATAGCGATCCTCCTGGTACGAAACTCCTTGCGCAGTTTTTCCGATAATGCCGACTACCGAAGGAGATGCATTCTGAATGATCCTCGGTACTTGATCCTCATATGTACTCTTCACACCTGTAACTGACCCTGCTGCTGCCACCGACACTGCCGCTGAGGCTGTAACTGGAATTGATCCTGAAACTGATCCTGGAACTGCCGCTGTCGCTTCGACTTTGCCAATTCCCCAATCGGCAGCGCTACCGAGCACCAGAGCTGCACCGAGCAGCAGCGTGGACTTTCTGACTAAGTTTTTGTTCATGGATTCACCCTGTCCCTCTCCCGTTTTCCCTACCAAACGTTCTCCTTATTAATGTAGCATAGTTTTCCATATTCCTCCATTCTATTATCCAGCGCGTGTAAAGTATGGTCTGTCCCGAATCCTTTGCATCGTTATCCCTTTTAATCAGGCAGCATAGAAATGATTAAAAAGACTGCGAATTGTCGGTCTCTAGAAATAGGTAACTTAGGAGGAAGCTTTAAGGAACAGCTTAGAGGTTAGAAGGATAACTTAAAAGAATAATTTTAAAAAATAACCTAAAAGAATAACTTTACAGATTAGATTGATAGATAAGCTTGAAAGAACATTTAGTTGAACAACATAGAAGAATAGCATAGAAGAATAGCTTGTGAAGGACAGCTTAGTAGCACTCCTGAGAATGTAGATTAGAAATGTAGACTAAGAATATAGTTTTGGGATGTATTTGGGATGTAAATTAGATTGTAGTTTTGGAATTTAGTTTTGGGATGTAACTTTGGAATGAGGCTACAGGATAAGCGCACGGACCAAATGAAAAAGCGGATTATACTATGCTTGACTCCTTGTCGCCTTCAGCGAAGCAATACCATCTCATCAGTACTTGTTCACGCGAGCTCACAATTCAAATCGATCTGTCTCACCAGCACTCTTCACCCACAAATCCAACTGTTACCCCTCTCTTTCAAGCAACCGCAGCAAGGGACTGTTTCGGTTGGCGAGTGATCAGCTGGCGGTAGGAAATCCCGGGGATCGCCATGCACATCTGCAGCAACTTCTGCCCCATCGACTCCTCCGTTTCAGACATGCGAAGCCAGCGGCGTCCTGTGTACTCGTTCAGATACGCCTGCAGATGCTTCTGTCCTAACGGGCCATATGTACTCTTCAGCAACTTCCAAGCCTCTCTTACTATGTTCCGCAGCGGTGTATATAGTCGAAAAGCTTGGGAGAACAGCTGTACCTCGGATAAAAGGCGATCCACGTGCTCATCGATAAATGCAGTTAGTTCGCGACGAGCTGCCCTTTTATCGCTTCCTCTCTTCTGTGGGACGAGTTCAAGCTTGACCTGCTGAGGTTCACCTAACTCATCGACCGTACAACCAGCGACAACCACAGAGGCATGCGGATGCACAACTTCAAATCGGGAGGGATTGCAGCCATACTGATCGCTGTTCACCTTCACCTCGCCGTAGAGCAGCTCCCGCGCATCGAATTCGCCGACAGCATGACGAATTTTGTGCAGCACTAACCAAGCGGTCTTGTAGGTGACTTCGATCGCTTGACTAAGACGCAACGCCGAGATGCCATCCGGGAGCAGGAACAAGTCCAGAGCCATAAACCACTTGAGCAGAGGCAAACGAGTTCCTTCAAAAATCGTGCCCACCAAAGCCGATGTCTGATGCTTGCACCGTCCGCATTCGAACAAGGGAACACGTCGGGAGTTCAGACGGCTGCACCCGGTGTGTTCACAGCGCGGGCAAACGAAGCCGTTTGGCCACTTCATCGCGATCACGGCCTCCAAACAGGCCTGCTCGTTCTGAAAACGACGATGGAATGGTTGAAGATCTGTTAGCCCATGAACCTCCATAATTATTCACCTCGAACAATAGGATCGAACATACGTTCTTTTATATCCTTATTATACCAGACTAATGTTATCTGTTTCAACTAAAATCCTCGTTTAATTCCTATCTTTTTCCTTAATTTCTTTTATCAACTCATGATTTCTCCTCTTCTTCGATTGAATCGTCAAGCGTTGCGAAGGCTAATTTTCGATCCATTGCCTTTTCTATTTCCTTTTCTATTCCTTGTCTCTTTCCTCGTTCATTCATCTGTTCATTCAATCTGTTCATTCATCTGTTTATTCATCTGTTTATTCATCTGTCCATTCACCTGTCTGGCCCCCTCGCCCTCGCCCGCAGACATCCATCTTCATCCTCCCCCTGAACAAAAGGGATAATCATGCAAAAGCAGCGGCACAAGGATAACATTCCAGGAGCAATCGCATTAAATAGCAACCCAGGGGCAGACCGCACAGGAGTAGCAGCATAGGGAACGCAGCACAAGGATAGCACCTAAAGACAGCCGTACAAGGGTCGCAACCTAGAGACACCGGCACAAGGATCGTAACCTGGCGACACGCGCACAAGAATAGCAGCCTGGGGCCCCTCTAGGTAACAGATTTAGGCAACAGCTATGCTAGGGCATCATCAAGAAAACGGTTTATCGATGAGATCCATCGTTGTTGGACGCGACATTACGACTCGTTGCAAACAAAAAAGACGCCTTCATTCCACCCATGTGGACCAGACGTCTCATTTGTATGTAGCTGTAATGAAGCTGTCTTTTCGATTCGCGATAAAGCTGACTATTTGAACCAGCCGGTAATCATGGCATAGTCCGAATACAGGAACACAGCCAGACTGACAAGTCCGAAAGCGATTGCGAATTTATTTTTCTGGCGAGCCGTCAACAGGCGCACCACGCCGATAAAGATCAGAATCGTAAACAGGATCATGAAAATATCGAATGTTTTGAACGTCGCGTTGGCATCCGATACTGCTGCAAGGAACATGAAACGTACCTCCTCGTGGGTTTCTCGAGCATTTTAGCATATCTCCTTCTATGTTATCCGTGCGCCCGTCCGGATGCAAGCCCTTACTCCAAAAAATTCAAAAAAAACTCGCTCCAACGTGCGTTACGTCATAGCACACCCCGGAGAGGGGGGGATACGTAAGGAAGGCTCAAGGCCCGCTGAATCTGAATATCAGCGAGCCGCCTCCAGCTTGTGAAGCTCCTTCGTCCGCTTCGTGTCTCGTTCGAGAATCGGCTTCAGATATTTGCCGGTGTAAGACTCCTCCACCTTCACGATCTCTTCCGGCGTGCCGGTTGCGATGATCGTACCGCCGCCGCTTCCTCCTTCGGGACCAAGGTCGATTATATAATCAGCGGTCTTGATTACATCTAGGTTATGTTCGATGACAAGCACCGATTCACCGGAATCCACCAGGCGGTGCAGAACGACAAGCAATCGGTCAATATCGTCCACATGAAGCCCTGTTGTCGGTTCATCGAGGATATACATCGTTTTGCCGGTGCTGCGCCGGTACAGCTCGGACGCCAGCTTGACCCGCTGGGCTTCGCCTCCTGACAACGTCGTAGCAGGCTGCCCAAGCTTGATATAGCCTAATCCGACATCCATCAGTGTCTGGATCTTCCGGTGAATTTTCGGGATGTTCTGGAAGAACTCCACCGCGTCCTCCACCGTCATGTCCAGCACATCAGAAATATTTTTGCCCTTGTACTTAACTTCCAGCGTCTCGCGGTTATACCGTTTGCCCTTGCACACCTCGCAAGGCACATAGATGTCCGGCAGGAAGTGCATTTCAATCTTGATAATGCCATCTCCACGGCACGCCTCACAGCGTCCACCCTTCACGTTGAAGCTGAAGCGGCCTTTCTTGTAGCCGCGGATCTTCGCTTCATTCGTTTGGGAGAAGATGTCCCGAATATCGTCAAACACACCGGTATACGTGGCCGGATTCGAACGCGGTGTTCTTCCAATCGGGGACTGGTCAATATCTATAACCTTCTCGATATGCTCAAGGCCCTTCATCTCCCGGTATTTACCCGGACGAACCTTCGCCCTGTTCAGATCCCGCGCCAACGTCTTATATACAATTTCGTTAACAAGCGTCGATTTGCCTGAGCCGGATACGCCAGTCACTGCGGTGAATACGCCAATCGGAATTTTCACATTGATGTTCTTCAGGTTGTTCTCCTTGGCTCCGCGCACTTCCAGCCAGCGCCCGTCCGGCTTGCGCCGGTCGGTGTTCACCGGAATGAACTTGCGCCCGCTCAAATATTGGCCGGTTAAGGAATTCGGATCCTGCATGATCTCCTGCGGCGTTCCCTGTGCGATGACCTGACCGCCGTGTATCCCTGCTCCAGGTCCGATATCGATAATGTAATCCGCTGCCATCATCGTATCCTCATCATGCTCGACCACGATCAGCGTATTGCCGATATTGCGCATATGCTCCAGCGTCGAGATCAAACGATCATTATCCCGCTGGTGCAGGCCGATGCTCGGCTCGTCCAAAATATACAAGACGCCCATGAGGCTTGAGCCGATCTGCGTAGCCAGGCGTATCCGCTGTGCCTCACCGCCGGACAGCGTGCCTGCCGAACGGCTGAGCGTCAAATAATCGAGGCCGACATTCACAAGGAAGCCGAGCCGGCTGCGGATTTCCTTCAGAATCAGATTCGCAATCTGCTGCTCTTTCTCGCTCAGCTCCAGACCCTCGAAGAAGTGAAGCGACTCGCCAACCGACAGGTTGGTCACATACGCCATGTTCCGGTCGTTGACCGTGACCGCAAGACTTTCCTTTCTAAGACGGTGCCCTTTGCAAGTGTCACACGGCTTGCTGCTCATGAAGCCTTCAATGAACTCCCGGATGCCTTCCGAGTTCGTCTCCCTATAGCGCCGCTCAAGATTCGGAATAATTCCTTCAAACGGCACATACGCTTCCTTCCGCTGGCCAAAATCGTTCTCATATCGGAAATGTACCTTCTCGCCGCCTGTTCCGTACAGAAGCTTGTTCATCTGATCCTCACTCAGGCTGCTGACCGGCACATCTTGGGGAATATCGTAGTGCTCGCATACTGATCTCAAAAACTGCGGGTAATAGTTAGAGGTGCCTCCGCTCCAAGCCTGGAAAGCTCCTTGCTCCACACTCTTGCTCGGATCCGGAACCAGCAGCTCGGGATCGATGATCATCTCCACCCCGAGTCCGTCACAATCCGGACAAGCGCCAAACGGCGTGTTGAAGGAGAACATGCGCGGTGTCAACTCTTCCATGCTGAACCCGCAGATCGGGCAGGCAAAGTTCGAGCTGAAGCGCAGCTCCTCCTGACCGATAATATCAACGAGAAGCTGTCCGCCGGATAAATTCAGCGCCGTCTCAATAGAGTCGGCCAACCGTGCTTCGATATCCTCCTTCACCACGATCCGGTCAACAACAACCTCAATCGTATGCTTTTTGTTCTTCTCCAGTTCAATGGACTCGGACAGGTCGCGAAGCTCGCCGTCGACCCGTACCCGGACAAATCCTTGTTTCGCAATATCGGCGAACAAGTTTTTATGCTCCCCTTTGCGGCCGGACACAAGCGGCGCCAAAATCTGCAGCCTGGTTTTCTCCGGGTACTGCATAATCCGGTCTACCATTTGCTCAACGGTCTGGGAGGTAATCTCAACCCCATGCTCCGGACAGTGCGGATGACCGATGCGGGCAAACAACAGGCGCAAATAGTCATAGATCTCCGTCACCGTGCCGACCGTTGAACGCGGGTTGCGGCTGGTCGTCTTCTGGTCAATGGATATCGCCGGAGACAAGCCCTCGATTGAATCGACGTCCGGCTTCTCCATCTGCCCCAGAAATTGACGCGCATAGGCAGACAACGATTCTACATACCGGCGCTGTCCTTCGGCATAGATCGTATCAAAAGCGAGAGACGACTTGCCTGATCCGCTGAGTCCCGTCAGAACTACGAACTTGTCGCGGGGAATGGTGACATCAATGTTTTTCAAATTATGGGCGCGGGCGCCTTTGATCACAATCTTTTCACTTGCCAAATGATATCATCTCCTATGGCGGCTTAACCACGAATAAATAAATCCCGCATCAAGCACCGTTTGTATCAAAATAGTATCTATCTATACATAAACGTCCTATGACGTTGTATCACTGGTTTCCCCGATTGTGCTGCTTGCTTCAGGAGTTCAGGAGGCCCTCGCTTGGTCGCGAATGCCCTTCCCTCTCCGCAGACTCCCTATCGACAGACTATTCCGCCTGCAGCTCAAGCAGCGCATCGCGCAGCTCGGCGGCCCGCTCGAACTGGAGGTTCTTCGCCGCTTCCTTCATCTCCGCCTCCAGGCGATGAATCAGGTTCTTGCGCTCCTTCTTGGACATCTTGCCTGCGGCGTCCGTCAAGTAGTCGGCGCTGCTCTCGGCCACCTTCGTGGCCTCGATCACGTCGCGAATCTTCTTGCGGATCGTCTGCGGCGTGATGCCGTGCTTCTCATTGTACGCCATCTGGATGCTGCGGCGGCGTTCGGTCTCCTTGATTGCCCGATCCATCGATTCGGTGATCGTGTCACCGTACATGATCACCTTGCCCTCGGAGTTCCGGGCAGCCCGGCCGATCGTCTGGATGAGCGATCGTTCCGAACGCAGGAAGCCTTCCTTGTCGGCATCCAGAATCGCCACCAGCGATACCTCCGGCAGGTCAAGCCCTTCCCGCAGCAGGTTAATGCCGACCAGGACATGGAATGTGCCAAGCCGGAGATCCCGTAGAATCTGCATCCGCTCCAGTGTCTTGATGTCAGAGTGCATATACCGGACCTTGATGCCGACTTCCTTCAAATAATCGGTCAGGTCCTCAGCCATCTTCTTCGTCAACGTGGTGACCAGCACCCGCTCATCGCGATCGATGCGGTCATGGATCTCACCGATCAGATCATCGATCTGGCCCTCGGTCGGACGCACATCAATAATCGGATCAAGCAAACCGGTCGGACGAATGATCTGCTCTACCATCGTATCGCAGTGCTCAAGCTCGTAAGGCCCCGGCGTTGCCGATACGTAGATAATCTGCCTTACCTTCTCCTCGAACTCCTCAAACTTGAGCGGACGGTTGTCGAGCGCTGACGGCAGACGGAATCCGTGCTCCACCAGCACCGTCTTTCTCGCCCGGTCCCCGTTGTACATCGCCCGGATTTGCGGCAGCGTCACATGGGATTCGTCGACCACGATCAGCATGTCGTCAGGGAAATAGTCCAGCAGCGTATACGGGGTGGCTCCGCTTTCCCGGAAGGTGAGCGGCCCTGAATAGTTCTCGATACCGGAGCAGAAACCGACCTCTTTCATCATTTCGATGTCATAGCGTGTCCGCTGCTCCAGACGCTGGGCCTCGAGCAGCTTGCCTTGGGAGCGCAGCTCTTCCAGGCGCTCCTCCAGCTCACGTTCAATATTGACGAGCGCAGCACGCATCGTCTCCTCTCGCGTAACAAAGTGAGAGGCCGGGAAGATGGCGACATGCTCCCGCTCGCCAATCAGTTCGCCCGTCAGCACATCGATCTCGGTAATGCGTTCGATCTCATCGCCGAACAGCTCCACCCGAATCGCATGCTCGCCGTGGGAGGCCGGGAAAATCTCAACAACGTCTCCCCGTACCCGGAACGTGCCGCGGACAAAATTAATGTCGTTCCGCTGATACTGGATATCCACAAGCCGTGACAAAATCTGGTTTCGAGGCTTCTCCATCCCTACCCGCAGCGACAGCAGCAGCTCGCCGTATTCCCGCGGGGATCCCAAGCCGTATATGCACGATACGCTCGCCACAATGATAACGTCCCGGCGCTCAAACAAAGAGCTGGTCGCCGAGTGGCGCAGCTTATCGATCTCCTCGTTAATGCTGGAGTCCTTCTCGATATACGTATCCGAAGAAGGAATATACGCCTCCGGCTGATAGTAATCATAGTAGCTCACGAAATAGTCCACTGAATTGTTGGGGAAGAACTCCTTGAACTCGCTGGCCAGCTGTGCAGCCAGCGTCTTGTTATGCGCAATCACAAGCGTGGGGCGATTCACCTTGGCAATGGTTTGCGCGATCGTAAACGTCTTCCCCGTCCCTGTTGCTCCCAGCAGCGTCTGATGCTTTTTCCCTTGGCGCAGCCCTTCGACCAATGCGTCAATCGCAGCCGGCTGATCCCCTTGGGGCTGGAACTCCGACACGATTTCAAAGGATTTGGTACTGACAACAATATCGCTCATTGTCCCTATCACCCTCATCGTCTAAAATTAAGTAAGTCTAAAAGATATATCGAAATTTCCCGATGAAATAACTACCGGGAAATAGATCGCCTATGGTCCAGTAAATAAGAATATCTGTTCCCGTCCCATTATACCGCTAACGATTTTTGGTTGCAAACACTTTAATGAAGTTTTAATTTAATGGTTCATATTACAAAAGGAGATGAGACAGCGAATGGACATTACAATCATCATTGGCCTGCTTGCCGGTTTAGCCGCGCTGATCGGAGGATTTTTATGGGAAGGCGGACATATCGGCGGACTGCTGCAGGGAACGGCTGCGCTCATCGTTTTTGGAGGGACGCTGGCTGCGGTTGTCATCAGCTTCCCGTCCTCCCGTCTACGCACGATTCCAACCGCCCTGAAGCTGGCCTTCGGACGAGGCGGACGCTCCTCGGAGGATCTGATCGAAGCGATTGTCAGCATGTCTGTCATTGCCCGCCGGGACGGGCTGCTCGCGCTTGAACAGCGTGCAGCCGATGACGAGGACCCATTTCTCCAGGAAGGCATCCAAATGGTTATCGACGGCACAGATCCCGAAATGGCACGCCAAATCATGGAGCTGGAGATCCATGCAGCCGAGCAAAAGCATGAAGGCTATGCCAAAATATTCGAATCGGCAGGGGGCTATGCGCCAACGATGGGCATCATCGGGACGGTGATGGGGCTTATCCACGTCCTTGGCAGCCTCCAGGACCCAACCGGTCTTGGTCCCTCGATTGCCGTTGCATTTACCGCGACTTTGTACGGGGTTGCCAGTGCCAATATTATCTTTTTGCCCATTGCGTCCAAAATTAAAGCACGCGGCGAGGAAGAAATTCAGCGGATGGAGCTGGCGCTCGAAGGAATTCTCGCCATACAGAACGGGGAGCACCCGCTGATCGTCCGCAAAAAGCTCGCAGCCTTCACGAATAAGGACGCTGCTGTGTCTTCACATTCAAGGGGGATTTCGCATGAGACAGCCGAATAGACGACGGCGGCCTCTGAGGAAGGAAGGTGAAGGCGGACGCGACCGCTGGCTCATTACCTATGCGGATTTGATCACGCTGCTGCTGATCTTTTTTGTAGTCATGTATGCGATGAGCCAGCTCGATTCTGACAAATATCAGCTTGTCACACAGTCGCTGCAGGCCACCTTCCAGAGCGGGGACAGCATTCTGGAGATAGGCTCGGGCATCACGGGCAAAGCTGATACCGAGAAGCATAAAAATCCCGATGCTCCTCAAGCCGAACCGGAAGCGCCCGCCGAAGCCATGACGGAGCGCGAGCTGGCCTTCCGCGATCAGGAAAAGGCATTGTCCGACTTCATGGCCGTGATCGAACAATACGTCAAGGAGCATCAGCTGGAGGAAGACATCTTTATTGCGGACGAGCCTCGCGGCATCGCCATCACCTTAAGCGACCGCTTCCTGTTTGACACCGGTCACGCCGAGCTCAAGCCCGGGGCTGCGCCGGTCCTGACCAAGCTGGCCAGCCTCTTTGAGGGCCTCGATGCAGCGATCAGCATCGAAGGTCATACCGACAATGTGCCGGTCAGCCGCTGGTCGAGCTACAAGGATAACTGGGAGCTATCCGGTGCACGAGCGATGTCGGTGCTTCGTTACTTCATTGACGAGAGCGGGCTGGACCCTGCAGGCTTCCAGTATGCAGGCTATGCCGATACGCGGCCCGCAGCTGACAACGCTACTGATGAGGGCCGGAGAAAGAATCGGCGCGTTGAAATCACCGTGCTCAGACAGCTGCAGCAATAGCAGCGCAGCAGCCACATCCTAAATCCAAAGAGCGCCAGGAAGACAGATTGCCGTATCTGTCCACCTGGCGCTCTATTTTGCACGATTGGGTCCTTGGGGCACTGACAAGCCACTCAAGCCAGCCTTTAAGCCCGGCCGCCGGTACCGACCTCACTCGGGCGCAGCACCGCTGACCCGACCGTCAGCAAAATGACAGCCATCAGTCCAAGCACCGCCAAGGGCAGGCCGATATCGGCCAGCGAGCCGCCGGTCGCCCCGATCTCCACCGCTTCGATCGCCCATTTCTGCGGGATGAAATTGGCGATTTTCTGCATGAAATCCGGCATGATGGAGATCGGCCAGAAGCATCCGCCCAGCATGCTGGTGGGAGTAATAATCAGGGAGTTGATGAGCGCGGTATTTTTATCATTGCGGATCATCCCTGCAACCGTGGTTGCCAGGCCCAGCGACACCATCATAAAGGCGGTCAGGATCAGAAAATGAAGCCCAAACGGAATGCCGTAGTCATACCTCAGCACCGTTCTGCTCAGAAGCAGCACAACCATGACTTGCAGCGATCCGACGACGAGGCTGCCGAGGAAGTTGCCAAGCGCAATCTCGTACGCCCGCACCGGCGCTGTATAGATACGCGACATCGTCCGCTGCCTGCGGTCATCAACGATCAAGGTGACGACACTGGAGATAAGTCCCATCATGAACATCAACGTGAAGCCTGTGACATTCGCCAGACCTGGCCGCGAATATAGATGGAGATCCGTGGTTGCCGTATCGATGGTATACCGCTCCACCTGCCCCAGCACCTGCTCCAGCATCTGCATGCCGCCGGCTTCCTCCCCTGCTGTCCGAATGATCGAACCGGTGCCATGAAGACGCTTAATGGCCGATTCGACCGTCAGCCGTACCGAGGCTGCCCCTTCGGAGGCGGTCAGTTCATACAGCTTCACGCCTGGAACCTCCCCTTCGATCAGCCCTTGGCTAAGCCCGGAAGGAATCCGGATCCCGACAGTGCTTGTATTATGGAGTAAGCCGTCCCGGAGTTCAGCTTCAGATGCAGCCTCTTTCAGCACGTATTGATCATGCCTGGCAAGCTCCCGAATCACATACTGTCCGGCTGGGCCTTCATCATCGTTCACATAAGAGACGACAATGCCGACCGCCTTCGTTTGACCCAACAGCAGTACGGCAAGCGCGACTACGATACAGGGCATGACCAAATATACAACCCAGCCTTTTTTACGGCCCAGCGTACGTCTGACCATATTCCAGGCTATCGTTAAGCTATGCATGATACCCCACCTTCCGATACGTGATCGAGGCAACCGCGGTTAATCCGACGCAGACAGCAGCAAGCATGCCCATGCTGAATAGAATCTCGGAGCCGCTGCTGTGCAGCATGATCCGGAGCAAGCTCTGCATCGCCCAGAAATTCACGGTGACGGTGTTGATCTGCTGCACCCACTCGGCCGCAATCGGGGTAAATCCCCCGCTGACAAACGTCATCGCAATGATGACCGTCTGCATCACGCCCCGCGCTCCGGCAGCTGTCCTTGAGAACAATGTGACCACGACCGCCAGAGCCATCGAGCCCAGGGTAACCAGCATACAGACGAGAACGAGGAACAACGGTCTGTCGCCCCATTCCACCCCAAACAGCCACATGGAGCCAAGCACGATGACCACCGCCTGTATGACTGCAATCAGGCTGGCGCCAGTCAATTTCCCGATAAATATGCTGCTGCCGGGCACCGGGGCGCTTTGGAGACGGTACAGCGTCCGGCTGTCCTTCTCTTCAAACAAGCTGACACTGGCCATCAAGCCGGAGTATAACAGGAACATGACCAGCATAGACACCGAATAATACTGGGCAGCCGAGTAAGTCGCCCCCTGCTCGCTCATTTGTCCAACCTCCACGAAGGGGCCTGGTGCCGTTTCTCCGCCCGCTGCCAACCACGCTGACATGCTGTCCATCCCCAGGATGGCCGCATCTGCCATGCGGTGGTTGAGCTCCGCTGTATAACTTTTGAACACCGTGTCGGCAATCAAATTAAGCTCCCGGTCCTTGCCCGGCAGAAGCTCCAGCCTTGTCTCCTCCCCGCTGCTGATCCGCTGCTCCCAATCCTGCGGAATGATAACGGCATAATCCAGATCTCCGCTCCGCAGCTGCTTCTCAGCGGTTTCCATGTCCATCAGATAGGTCGGAACAAGCAGCTTCTCCACTTCCGGCGAGTCGATCACGGATTGCAGGCTTGCCGGCACCTCCCGGCCCGGACCCTCAGCTATTATTCCAACCCGGACCATCTGCTGCACATACTCCTGCCCGCCGCCAAAAAAGCCGGACAACGCATTTCCTAATATAAAAATTAAAAGGAGCGGCAGCAAAAATTGATTCATCAAAACAGACCGGCTTGTCGCCATTCTTCTCAGTTCAAACCAGGCGATCGCTGCGATTTTCATGTCAGGCTCTCCCTTCTCCATTCCCTTTTCAGCGCGGCCATCAGTCTCGAAGTGTTCGTCCCGTCAGACTGAGGAACAACGTTTCCAGTCCAGCCTCTTCACACTGTAGCGTCTGGAGGACGGCTTGATGCTTGCCGCATATATACAAAATATCCTGCAGTTCCTGCTGGGCGGACGGAAGATACACCTCGACCTGCTGCTCGCTCTGGATGACGCGAATGACCCGGTTATGCTCCGACAGCTCATGAATCAGCGCAGGCGTAATGCCCTCCATCGTCATGATGATTTTCTCCTCATGGCTCACGCGCTCCTTCAGCTCTGCCAGCGTTCCGAAGGCAATCACATGCCCCTGATCCATAATGGCTACCCGATCGCAGATCGCCGATACCTCTTCCATGTAATGGCTCGTATAGATGACGGTGGACCCCATCTCATTCAGCTTCTTGACGGAATCCAAAATATGATTGCGCGATTGCGGATCGATGCCGACGGTTGGCTCATCCATAATGATCAGCTTCGGATGATGCGTGATCGAGCAGGCGATATTGAGCCTTCTTTTCATCCCGCCGGAAAAGGTAGACGGCCGCTCCTTCGCGCGATCCTGAAGACCGACAAAAGCCAGTGCTTCCGCTACCCGCTCCTTCAGCAGCGCCCCGCGAAGCCCGTAAAGCTTGGCAAAAAAAGCGACATTATCCTGTGCCGTCATATCCTCATACAGGGCCAAATCCTGGGGAACCAGCCCGATCCTCTTCTTCACTTCCAGCGGACGCTCCTTCACGGAGATACCGTCCACATGGATGCTTCCCTGATCCATGTCCAGCAGACCGCAGATCATGTTGATCGATGTGCTCTTGCCGGCCCCGTTCGGCCCGAGCAGCCCCAGGATTTCACCTTGATCCACTCTGAGATTCAAATGGTCCACGGACAGCTTGCCGCCATATCGTTTCACAACATCCTTCATTTCAAGAAAGGGTGCCATCGTTATCCCACTCCATTCTTCCTGTCTCTGATATCTCGATTGTACCCCAGACCCCGTCAGGATAAAGGTAGATAAGGTCACCTTCATTGGTGACCAAAGTCACCCCCTCTGGGGCTCCCCCCTTGTGTTATAGTAAAGACAACGAGCTAAAGAACAAAAAGGCGGGTTGCATATGTCTCAGTCGCTCTCTATCCTCCGCTACGGGATGATTCTGCTGCCGGCGATCGCCGCCATCTATCTCAATCCGCTTGAGCATTACGGCGAGTACATGGTCTATGTTCTGTTGTTTCTTGCCATTGCCGTGCTCAGCCGCTATTTGCCCGGGGATGCCAGTCTGAAAGCAGCGATATTGCTGGAAATCGCATTGTCCTGGTGGCTGTGCCGCAACTATGGCTTTATGATGGCCTTCTTGTCCGTATCCAGCCTGTGCGCTTATCTTCCGTTATTCACGCGCACATATGGCTGGAGTCTGGCAGCACTTCATCTGATGCTGATCAACCATGCGCTGATGGACTCGGAACCGCTCATTAGGACAAGCGCCAACTTCTTATTTGTGCTTGTTCTCGTCTCTGTAAGCCTGATTCTGGAAGGGATGCGCAAGCAGGAGCATACGCTCCGCCTCTATGATGAGCTGAAGCAGGATCACTATCGGCAGGATGAAGCGGGCAAGCGACTCCTTCATTTCGCCCATCAGGTGGAAAGCGCCGCCCAGACCGCTGAGCGAACCCGCATTTCCCGACAGCTTCATGATGATATCGGCCACCGGCTGATCCGCGTTAAAATGATGACCGAAGCCGCCATTCAAGTCACGCCGGGCGATCCGGCCAAAGGGATGGAAATGCTGCATCAGATTCGGGATCAGCTCAGCCAGAGCATGGAGGAAATGCGCGCTGCCGTGAAACGGGTGAACCCGCGGCGCAGCCTGTCCGACGATTACGCTTTGGACCGGCTGCTTGAGGAGACGGAGAAGGAGACCGGGATAGATACGAATCTGCGGCTTCAAGGACTGCCTTACCCGCTATACCCCAGCCAGCATGTTGTGCTGTACAGAAACGCCAAGGAAGCGATCACCAATGCGATTCGTCATGGAGGCGCCAGTCAGGTGAACATTGTAATCCATTATGGCGAAGAGCATGTGCGAATGGAAGTTTCCAACAATGGTGAAACTGGCGACCACGCGGCTAGTTCGTCAAGCCCGATGAAGCAAGGGATGGGCATTCGGGGCATGAGG
The DNA here is from genome assembly GCF_002272015.1 of Paenibacillus campinasensis. Taxonomy (GTDB): domain Bacteria; phylum Bacillota; class Bacilli; order Paenibacillales; family Paenibacillaceae; genus Paenibacillus_AQ; species Paenibacillus_AQ campinasensis. The sequence continues at coordinate 26,268 of NZ_NPBY01000063.1, forward strand.
GAGCGGACCGAGCTGATCGGTGGCCTGCTTGAAATTCGCCGCACCCCGGTTTTCACGGTCATTACTCAGCTTCCTGTCTATCGCACAACCGATATGGTGTAAATCGATATAGAAAGGGCGTGACGGCGCTTGATTTCCGTTCTTATCGTAGACGATGATCCGTTCATTCGGGAAAGCCTGAAACTATTAATCGGCATGGATTCGGACATTGAGGTAACGGCTGTCGCCGGTCATGGAGAAGAGGCACTCGCACTGCTGGACAGCGGAGTGGCCGCTGATGTAATCCTGATGGACATCCGGATGCCGATCTGTGACGGCGTGGAGGGCACGCGTTTAATCCGGACGAAATACCCCGATAGTCGTGTGCTGATGCTGACCACCTTCGATGATGATGATTATATCGTCCAGGCGCTGCAGAACGGAGCCAGCGGCTATTTGCTGAAGAACATTCCGCCTGACCGGATCATCCAGGGGATCAAAACCGTGCATGATGGCAATATGCTGATTCATCCGGATATCGCACGCAAGCTGACAGGCATGCTTCGTCCGGCTGATCGGGTGCAGACAGACCCTTCGGTGCTCGAACGCTATGGACTCACACCCGCAGAACGAAACATCGCTTCCCTCATCGCGGACGGGCTATCCAACAAAGAAATTGCGGAGCGGCTGTTCTTGAGTGAAGGGACTGTCAAAAACTATGTCACCGACATCTTGAGCAAGCTGCAGCTGCGGGACCGAACCCAGATCGCCATATTTTATTTAAAACAGGTCGGCACGTCCTGACCAATGTACGCAAAATAAGCCTGCATTCTCTCTTCAAGCGTTCAAGAGAGAATGCAGGCTTATTCATTATCCGGTAACGATCAAATTTACAGATCTATCGATTTGTCCGCTTCGCTGTGGATCTTCCCTTTCCGTTTGCGGGAACTCGCGCCCTGCCTGCCGCCAACATGAAGCTTGTTGGCTATCAGCGCCACCAGGCTGATCGGCTTCAGCTCCACTGCGATCCCGTCATTCGGATCTGGCGCTACAATCGCCCCGAGCTGATGGTGCTCGCCGGCATAAATGGCCCGCTGCACAAATTTGCTCTCGCCTTCATGGTTCTGTACCTCCAGCTTGCAGAATGCCGGGTTCTGGCGGAGCGCGGCATGCAGCTGCTCCTTGCTGTGCACCAGCGTCCCGTTCACCTTCAGAATCGTCTCTCCCGCCAGCAGTCCAAGCTCGCTTGCCGGACTGTTCGGCAGCACAGCCAATATACGCAGCCCTTGAGCCGGATGCACGAAGACCGGGCTGCGCTGCTGTTCCTCATACCGGCTGTGCCACGTAAGGCCCTCATGCAGCACCAGGGCCGCCAGCGCCGCCACGAACATGACCGGGGACCACCACTCGGCCAGCAGGCTTAAAATGAGCACGATCGCCGCATAGACGACCATGCGCCGGGAGGTCACTCTCGCTTTCTCCTTCGGCAGCATGCTCTGTGTCATTTCGCCGAAGCCGATCATGGCCGGAAGCGCCAGCATCGTAAAGCCCCCGCTCCATGCATCCCCGCCAAAGAACGGCGTCCACGGCAGCATGCCGCCTCCCTCCGCAGCAGGGACAAGCAGGAATAGCGGCAGCGGCCAGAAGCTCTGCATATGATAGCCGCCAACCAGCTTTCCACGCTTACCTTCAAGAAACAGCGGCGTTGCAAAGCCCGCCCCCTGGATCATGATCAGCATCGCTTCGGCAAAATGCAGCACCGCCGACAAGGCCAGCAGCGACGGGATGTCCAGCCCGCGAATGGCCGAGACGGCCGCTTCAAGCCATAGCGGCTGAGGCTGCCAGCTGGGGAATAGACTTAGTGCCCCCTGGATCAGCCCCAGCAAGCCGATCGCGTACGCAAAACAAAGAAAACGTATGCGAAACAACATCAGAATGAGTGCAGTTATCCAGATGCACAGAATCGCTTCCAGACTCAGCGACACGCCCAGGAAGGCAACCACGATGGATACGGCCAGGCCAGCAGCCAAGCCGCCAAGCACCGTTCGCCAGGTTTGCCGGCCCCATGCATGGAGCCGCACATGGAACAGCTTCCGCTCCAGCAGCACCTGCCTTCGGTAGAACATCATGACAAACAAGATGGAGATATAATAAAAGGGCTGCGTCAGCAGCTGCAACCCTGCATCCGTCCAAAGCCACAACAATTGTATTGCCGTTTCCAACAGCATGCCACGCTCCTTTCCCAATGTCTGAACAAGCAAGCTATACATACCATGTCCGCGAATATCCCGCCCTTGCCTCGGATATTCCGGCAAGAAAAAAAGAAGGCTAAGTGCTAGCCTTCTTAATGTTTCGACGCCTTGGCCGCGATCTCCTTCCTGATCTCGGCAATCCCGCGATTCAATTGATTATCCTCTTTCGGATCGCGGATTTTCTCGATCAGCACAGTTTCCAGCGCTTCCGCTGTTGCACTGTTGATGACCCCGTCGGCCTCCAGCTTGTGTTTGCTTTGGAAGCTCTTCACTGCCTTTTCGGTCGTCTGGTCGAAATAACCATCCTTCCGTCCCGGCTCAAAGCCGATCGCTTCCAGCATAATCTGGGCACTCTTCACATCGTTGTTGTTCATATCGAATTTTAGGGTGTTCTTCTTGTCAATTGGCGCTACCGTGAAATATTCCGGCTGTTCCACTTTGATATCCGGCTCGATGCCATCCTCGTGAATCCACGATCCGTTTGGCGTCAGCCACTTGGCGATTGTCACCTTCAGCAGGCTTCCGTCCCCAAATGGTTTGTCAAAGCTCGTCTGGACCGTGCCTTTTCCGAAGGAATGCTCGCCGACCAGCACCGCGCCTGCCGATTGCTGCAGCGCACCGGCCAAAATTTCAGAGGCGCTTGCGCTGCCTTTATTCATCAGGACGGTAACCGGGTATGGCTTCGCGCTTCCGCCCGAGACATGCTTCTGTCTTTTCTGATCTTTATCTTCCACCTGCACGATCAGCTTGCCTTTCGGAACGAACTGCTCGGCAATGTCGATCACGACCGACAGAACCCCGCCCGGGTTGTTTCGGACATCAATGACCAAGCCTTCCATGCCTTGATCCTCGAGCTTCTTGAGCTCCTCTTTAAACCGTTTGCCGGTGTTTTCAGAGAACTGGGAAATCTCGATCACGCCGATTCCGTCAGCCTCCATGCGTGCGGACACCGTCTGCAAATCGACATCGTCCCGGACTATCACATATTCAATCGGCTGTTCCGATCCTGCCCGCTTGATTTGCAGCACGGCCTCGGAGCCTTTAGGCCCCCGGATTTTGGATACCGCTGTATTCAAGTCCAGTCCCTGCAGCGATTCGCCGTTCACCGACAAGATAATGTCCTTCGCACGAATGCCGGCCTTATCCGCCGGGGATCCCTTGATTGGGGACACGACCACCACATGGCCATCCTCGGAGGATACCTCCGCGCCGATGCCGCTGAACGAGCCGGAGATGCTGTCCTCAAACTGCTCTGCCGCAGCTTTGCCCATATAGTTCGAATACGGGTCCTCCAGCGCACCCATCATGCCGTTAATCGCACCGTCAATCAGCTTGGAACGGTCAACATCCTTGTAGTAATTCTGTTCAATCAGATCCAGAGCCACTTGCAGCTTCCTGGTCTCATCCTGATCGGCCTGGCCGCTCGCCTTCTGGCTCTCGGCAAGGCTGCTCGCGAGCAAGCCCTGGGCTTCTCCCGTCTGCTCCGTGCCGGCTAGCTCCGACACGACCATCGTAAACAGCCCGCCAAACAGCATGGCTGCGATGACCAGAAAGACAGCCGTCCTTTTTTTCAGCATGTATTTCACCGCCTTTGCACGATTCAATGATTCATTCATGGGGTAACCCCGTCCACCTAGTATATGATTGGTTATACGGGAATATTTATACAGCGGTCAAAGGTTGCATCGGATAGCTGCGCCTGGGACTGGTTGTAACCCCGGATTCATAAGTATCGCCTGACTTCCAAATGCTATACATTCCTGATCCGAAAACACCGTCTCATTTTCCGAACAATATCGGGTCTTTACAAGTAAGGCATCGGGTTCACCGGACTGCCGTTGATACGAACCTCAAAATGCAGATGCGGTCCTGTGCTTTGCCCCGTGGAGCCAACCTCGGCAATTTTCTGTCCCCGAGATACCTTCTCGCCTTCGCTAACCATGATGCCGCCATTGCGGATATGTCCGTACAGCGTCCATACTCCGCCCCCATGATCAACAATAACACAGTTTCCGTAACCGCTCCACCATTGGGCCAAAATGACCGTGCCGCTATCGGCAGCCCGAATGTCCGTCCCTTGCGGTGCTGCAAAGTCGACGCCGGTATGCATCTTGCCTCTCTCGCCCGTTACCGGATGCACACGCGGGCCATAATTGGAAGAGAGCCGCGCACCGGATACAGGCAGAGCAAACGGTCCGCCATTGCCGGTATAGCCTCCGCCGGAGCTGCCGCGAAGGGTCGTGGCCTGGGCTTTCTTGGCCGCTGCCGCTGCGGCCGCTTTCGCTGCGGCTGCCTTGCGAGCCGCCTCTTCAGCCGCGAGCTTGTTCTTCTCTTTCTCCAGATCGGAACGTTTCGTTGCCAGTTGAACCAGCAGACGATCCTGCTCCTCGCTCAAAATTTCAGCATCCTCAATTTCCTGATCATACTGAGCCAGAAGCACACGCTTCTCCTGCTCCTTCTCATTCAGCTCGCTCTTGCGGTCTTCCATCTGAGCGTACAGATCCTTGGCCGTTGCATACTGGGTTTCAAGCTCCTTCTTCTTCTCGATCACGAGCAGCTTGTCCTGTTTATGCTGGACCAGAAGATCCTGGTCTTGATCTACGATCGTCTTCAAGGAATCCGCCCGCTCCAGGAAATCGCTGAAGCTTGTGGAGGACAGCAGCACATCCAGATAGGAAACCTGCCCGTCCATGTAAATAAGGCGAAGCCTGGAGTCCAGCAGCTCCTCACGTGCGACGATGCGCTCCTCGGCAGCCTCAAGCTCCTGCGTTGTCTTGCGAAGCAGGTCTTCCGTCTCCTCAATCTGCATCGTGATTTTGGTCAGTTCATTGCTCACGATCTCAATTTGCTGCATGACATATTGAAGATTGCGCGTCTCTTTGTTTTTGTAATGCTGTGCTTCCTTCTTCTCTTCCGCAGCCTTGTTCTTCTGTTCCCGGGCCTTCTGAACCTGCTCCTGCAAGGCCTTCAGCTCGCGGTCCACATCGGCTGCCGTTTTCTTCTCAGCTTGTCCGTCAGAGGGTTGGATCAATGCAGCGCCCAGTAACAGAACGGCTGCTGCAGCGGCGATTTTCTTCAACTTTCGCTCCCCATCCTTTGTCATTTTTTTACACCTTCAAAAATTTCCGAATCGACATGGTGCTGCCCCAGATTCCGATGGCCATTCCAAGCGCGATGATGATGCCGCCCAGAAGCAGCCACAGATCTCCAAGCGGGATCAGGCTTTGCGCCAGCGTCATATCTGCCTGTGCTGCGGCGAACAGCCGCTGATAGCCGGCAAACAGGAGCCCGACGGTAATGATAGAGCCGAAAAATCCAAGCAAAGCGCCCTCCACAAAGAAAGGCCAGCGGATGAACGAATTGGTAGCGCCCACCAGCTTCATAATGCCAATCTCGCGGCGTCTGGCCAGAATCGTCACTCGAATGGTATTCGAGATCAGGAACATCGACATCAGCGCGAGCCCGGCTACAAATATAAATCCGATATTCCGGACGGTGCGTGTAATCTTGAACAGCGTTTCGACGGTGCCTTCCCCGTACTTCACCCGAAGAATCGGCTCCACCGGATACTTCTCATTCAGCGCGCTGATCTTGTCGGCTACAAATGGTACCGTAGTGGGCTCGATGACCGAGATTTCAAACGCATCAGGGAGCGGGTTGCGATCTCCCTCGCTGTAACCCTCCAGCCATTCGGAACCCAGCGTCTCCTCCAGCTCCTTCAAACCGTCGTCCTTGGACACGAATTTGATCGACTTGACCTCAGGCATCGATTCAATCTCCTGCCTAACCGTCTCGCGCATCTCCTCATCCACATTGAGATTCAGATATGTGTTGACTTGAACATTACTATCTGCTTTATCGGCAAGCGCATTGACATTCATGACAAGCAGAATGAAAACGCCGAGAATAAATAAGGACACGATGATGGACGTAATGGATGCCAGCGACATCCACCCGTTTCGAATAACGCTCTTCGCCCCTTCCCGCAAATGCCGCAAGAGGGTTCTAAAACTCATAGCCGTACTCCCCTCTCTGCTGGTCACGGACGATCTGTCCGCGTTCTATGGCAAGTACGCGCTTGCGCATCGTATTGACAATTTCCTTGTTGTGCGTCGCCATTACGATGGTCGTTCCCCGGAAGTTAATCTCGTCGAGCAGCTGCATAATGCCCCAGGACGTCTCCGGATCCAGGTTGCCGGTGGGCTCGTCCGCAATAATGACCGCAGGGTTGTTGACAATCGCCCGTGCGATGGCAATCCGCTGCTGCTCCCCGCCTGACAGCTGGGATGGCTGACGATGCGCCTTGGCCTTCAGACCGACCAGATCCAGCACCTCCATGACCCGCTTCTTGATCAGCTTCGGCGGCGCTTCGATCGCCTCCATCGCAAACGCCACATTCTCGTAAGCGGTCAGCTTGGGCAGAAGACGATAGTCCTGAAAAATAACCCCGATATTTCGGCGAACATAGGGGATCTTGCGCTGCTTCAGCTTTCCGATGTTAAATCCATTCACGGAAATCTGCCCTTTGGTAGGCACTTCTTCTCTATAGATAAGCTTCATGAATGTTGATTTACCCGCGCCGGACGGACCGACGACGTATACAAATTCATTGCGGTTGATCTTAACCGATACGCCTTGAAGCGCATGCGCTCCGTTCGGATAAGTCTTCCACACGTCCTGCATTTCGATCACTTCATCACTTCCCAACACATAGTTAGCCTTTATACTTTCGACAGTTTCCATGGAATTCCTTTAAAAACCACGGAATTTCCTCACGACATTACCTATTGTAACAAATTTGTTACCTTTTGAGTAGCCGAAAGTTTGAAGGCTCTCTGACATATATATGAACAAGTGCATGTCACACACAGATCCCGTGCATGAACTCCGGCCAATACGAAGTAAAAGGTGGTCTCTTCATGAAAAAAATTCATCTTGGTTTTATTGTTGTTATCGGTTTGGTGCTAATCAGTTCAGTGGGGTACGGTCTGCTCCACTTGTATGCAGATCAGACCAAATTGCCAAAGGGCGTCGTAGTGTCCGGCTGGGATGTCGGCGGACAGGAGGCGCAAACGGTGCTTGAGGAGCTGGAGCAGCGGCTGAACACGATGCAAGACGTCAGGCTGGAGCTTCAAGCCGACGGTTTGAAGGGGCAAACAGAGCAACTCTCGCTCGGTGAGGCAGGAGTGACGTTTCATGCAGAGGAATTTATCGACGCAGTCAATAAACTGTCCGAGGGGGATATATGGACCCGGGCCATGTACCGGAAAAACTTCGAGAGAAACTTCGAGTTGTCCGCTCACTGGAACCGGGATGTTCTGAAGGCACGATATTCCGAAGAATGGGAGAAGAAGCGTTTCGGGGAACCCGTCAACGCCGTGCGGAGCATTTCAGAGGATGATGTGGTCAGGTACACGCCGGAAAGAACCGCTTACCGGATCGACTGGCCGCTCTTCTACGACCGGTTCAGCGCCGCCATTCCGGGTGAATTCTCCGATCTGGAAGCCGGGCAGCAGGAGGGCATCGCCGTCGAGCTTCCCCTCACATTGATGCAGCCTGCGCAGACGGTCAAATCGCTCAAGGCGGAAGGAATCGAGCGGAAAATCATCGAGACCTCAACCTCCCTCGGGGCGAGCGCACCCGGCAGGGTACATAACGTCACCGCTGCGGCCAAGGCGGTGGACGGGATGATCCTCAAGCCCGGCGATGAATTCAACTATGCTCATATTATCGAGATTGCCGAGAAGGAATACGGCTTCCAGGAGGCTCCGGTCATCGTGAACGGCAGGCTGGTGCCGGGAATCGGCGGGGGAATCTGTCAGGTATCGAGCACGGTTTATCATGCGGCGCTGCTGATCGGGCTCGAGATTACCGAGCGTCGCAATCATTCCTTGCCCGTCAGTTACATGCCGAAGGGGCAGGATGCTACCTTCGCCGAAGGGGCGATCAACTTCCGGTTTCGCAACAACACCGGCAAGCATTTGTTAATCCGCTCCGAGGTTATAAACGGAACCCTGACATTAAAAATGTTCGGGACCTTCCCGGAAAACACCGTCTATGAGCTGGAATCGAAAACGGTTGAGACGCTGCCTTCCCCGGAGAAAATCATTCATAACGCCGCACTTCCGCCCGGATTCCGGCAAGTGATCCAGAACGGAAAGCCGGGGTATGTCGTCGAAACCTACCGGACCAAGAAGGTGAACGGCAGCGTGGTGGAAACCGAAAGAATCTCCAAGGACACGTACCGGGCACAGAGCAGCATCATCGCCATTAATCCGAAAGGGGCCGGAATGCCTGAGGCGCCCGAAACGCCGCAGGAGAAAATCGTCGAGGACGGTATCAGCACAGACACGCCTTAAACGGCAGCGAGACCTGACACCAGCATACTTCCCTGCCCAGGCTCATGGGGTGGGATGCCCTCTGCGCCCGTTGGCCTGTGTACGGCGTCACATAGCTGACGGCAATCGATGGACTGCATGTGGTGGCCCACTCACTCCACCCGCCCGGGAACCGCGTGAAAGCCCGCAGACAGCTGAGCATTCAGCATCTGCGGGCTTTCATGAAAGTTGAAGGCCAAACGACCTTGACGCATCAGATCCGCCGCGCTTCGCCAACCTTGGCTTGAGGGTCCTGATGCAGTTCGTCCCTGTATTCCACCAGACGTACCTTACAGCCTTGACCGAGCGTCACGCGATTGCCGCGCACGATATCGGCCTCGGTAAACTCCAGATGAAGAATATCGCCTTCGATCAGATCGGCTTCAAGCCCCGGCATTTTGCAAGAAAAATTCAGGAGATCCCAGAACTTCTTTCCTTTTCTTGTGACGGCAACGTCATCCCCGATGATCTCCATCGCCTTGCAGGGGCCAACCATCTGGATATCCGCTTTGCCGATATGCAGTCTGCCGTCCACATGGAAGCTTCCCTTGGACTGCATCACCTCGCTCTGCACGTCGCCGTGCACGCTAAGGCTGCCTGTCAGCTCCAGCTCCTGGGACTGGCACTGCCCCTTGATGGCACAATGCCCTGCCACATAGATCGAACGAGACCTGACATTTTGTTTGAAGCCGCCGCTTCCATATATTTTCATAGACTCCGATTGGACAGGTCCCTCCACGCTTGCCGAGCCGTGAATGCGAATCGCTTCAGCCTTCAATTGTCCCTGCACCTTCGCACTGCCGTTGGCAACAAAGTCATGGCAGTCCACATCGCCGTTGACCGTGCCAGCGCCGTCGATCTTCACTTTATCGTACACGCCGCCTGAACCGTTTCCTGCACCGGATATTTTCAGGTCGCTTCTCTTTTCGTATGCACTCATGGGAGGCCCTCCGATTCTCTCAGGTTAGATATCAGCATCCCGGGTCCGTCCGGGTCTGCCAACGCTCTATTTCATTACACCCACTGTAGCACATTGCCCGCTTGCCTGTAACCGACCGCTGGCGGATAGACGCCTCGGTCTCAAGACCGAGAAGAAGCTATCATTCTAGCGCGCCGGATATGATATGATCAAAGTACAGCTAATGATGCTGCCAAGAAATTCCGTTAGATGTCATTCCAACCTTCTATTCTGAAAGGAGTTCGTTCTTCATGGCACTGATCGAATGTCGTTTCTTCTCGGAAGTGCTCGGCTTGAGCACGTCCATGACCGTAATTCTCCCGCAGCAGACCGCCACCCAGATCGGCATGGAGGGCCGCGTGCGCGCCGAGCGCCATCCGGTGCTTTATTTGCTGCACGGGCTGTCCGACGATGACTCCATCTGGCTGCGCCGGACATCGATTGAACGGTATGTCGCCCAAATGGGCATCGCCGTAGTCATGCCGCAGGTTCATCGCAGCTTCTATACCGACATGGAGTACGGCGGCAAGTATTGGACGTTTATCAGCGAAGAGCTGCCTACGCTGGCCAGATCCTTCTTCCCGCTGTCGCATGAGCGGGAGGACAATTTCGTAGCCGGACTGTCGATGGGCGGCTACGGGGCATTCAAGCTGGCGCTTCGCCGGCCGGATGCTTTTGCCGCTGCAGCCAGCCTGTCCGGCGCGCTCGATATGGCCGGCGCCCTCCGTAATCCGTATGCGCCCGAGCGTCAGTTTGACTTCAAGCTCATCTATGGCGAGCAGGACATTACCGGAACCGAGAACGACCTGCTGCATCTGGTAAAGGAACTGGATCGCTCCGAAGGGCCGAAGCCTAAACTCTATCAATGCTGCGGAACTGAAGATTTCTTGTATGAGAGCAATCAGAATTTCAAGCAGGTGTGCGAAGAAACCTCGCTTGACTATACTTACGAAGAAGGTCCAGGCTCCCATGAATGGGGCTACTGGGATGCCAAAATCCAGGATGTGCTGAAATGGCTCCCGCTGAGATCAACGCAGGCGTAACTTCGCCCTGCACCACGAAAGACGAACACCGGCCCGGCGCTTCGGCCTGGCTGGCTCGCTGATTCTGGATCGCAAGCAAAAAAAGGTCGAAGCCCCCGCTCATCACGAGCAGGTCTTCGACCTTTACTATTGTCATACACCGGCTGACTTACCCGTTGCTTGATACGCTGTGCGCCTCGACCCATGCTTTCGTTGCACTCAGCGTCTGCTCGGCACGGCCGATCGCGGCTTGAACCTGAGGCTCGGCAGTACCTCCATACACATTGCGGGCATTCACAACCGTCTCCGGCTGGAGCACATGATAGATGCTGTCATCGAACAGCTCGGAGAACTGCTTGAACTCCTCGATGCTCAGATCCAGCAAATATTTGTTGTTCTGAATGCAGTACAGTACCGTTTTGCCGATCACTTCATGCGCCTGACGGAACGGCATGCCTTTGCCAACGAGGAAGTCGGCAATATCGGTCGCGTTGGAGAAATCGGTATTCACCGCCTCACGCATCCGCCCCTTGTTCACCTTCATCGTCGCAATCATCGGCGCGAACAGCTGCAGCGCTCCCTCCAGCGTTGCAACCGTGTCGAACATGCCTTCCTTGTCTTCCTGCATATCCTTGTTGTAGGCCAGCGGAAGAGATTTCAGCACGGTCAGAAGACCCATCAGGTTGCCGTAGACACGGCCGGTCTTTCCGCGCACCAGCTCCGGCACATCCGGATTTTTCTTCTGCGGCATAATGCTGCTGCCTGTACAGAAGGCATCGTCCAGTTCAATAAAGTTGAACTCCGTGCTGCTCCAGAGCACGAGCTCCTCGCTCAGGCGGGACAGATGCATCATGATGATGGAGGCATGCGACAAAAACTCAAGGATGAAATCCCGGTCACTGACCGCATCCAGGCTGTTCTCGTACACGCCATCAAAGCCAAGCTGCTCGGCTACAAAATGACGATCAATCGGGAACGTCGTGCCCGCCAGCGCCCCCGCGCCGAGCGGCAGCAGGTTAATGCGCTTGTAGCTGTCGATCAGGCGGTCCACATCCCGCTGGAACATCGACACATACGCCATCAAATGATGCGCGAACAGAATCGGCTGGGCACGCTGCAGATGGGTGTAGCCCGGAATAATCGTGTCCAGATTCTCTCTGGCCTGTCCAAGCAGCGCCGCTTGCACCTCATGCAGCATGCCCGTCAGCGCCACTACCCGGTTCCGCAAATACAGATGCATGTCCGTTGCCACCTGATCGTTACGGCTGCGTCCGGTATGCAGCTTGCCGCCGACCGGCCCGACCTCCGCAATCAGATTTTTCTCAATGTTCATGTGAATGTCTTCATCCGACACCGAAAAGTCGACGCTGCCTTCGCGGATGCGGTCCAGCACCTTGTTCAGCCCCGCCTTGATCGTCTCCACGTCCTCTTGCGGCAGGATGCCGCATTTGCCCAGCATCGTCACATGGGCCAGGCTGCCCTGGATATCCTCTTCGGCCAGCTGTTTGTCAAACCCGATTGACGCCGTATATTCCTCAACCAATGCGTTTGTTTGCTTCGTAAAACGTCCGCCCCATAGCTTGCTCACACCTTTTGCCCCTCTCTTACTTAAGGCAGATGGCCGCTTCCCGCCGAAAGAATGGCAAGTTGGCATTCGATCCGGACCCCCCAGACCGCTACCTCCCTCACTCCGACATGAAAACGGCCTTCCGCCTAAACTTGTATCTTCGCGATTCCGGCACGAAACCGGTTCGTTATTGATTCTGATCGACACCGGCGGCTACTTTAAGCCGCAGGGCGTTCAAACGGATGAAGCCTGTAGCATCGCCTTGGTCGTAGGCCTGCGTCGGATCCGCCTCCATCGTTGCGATGTCCGGATTGTACAGGCTGACCGGGCTTTTCACACCAGCGCCGATGATGTTGCCTTTGTACAGCTTCAGGCGAACCGTACCGCTGACATTCTTCTGGCTCTCTGTAACCAGCGCCTGAATAGCCAGCCGCTCCGGCGCGAACCAGAAGCCGTTGTACACCAGCGTGCTGTAGCGTGTGATCAGGCTGTCCCGCAGGTTCATCACCTCGCGGTCCATCGTGATCGACTCCATCTTGCGGTGCGCGGTGAACAGAATCGTTCCGCCCGGTGTCTCGTACACGCCCCGGCTCTTCATGCCCACAAAGCGGTTCTCCACCATATCCACCCGGCCGATGCCGTGCTTGCCGCCAAGCTCGTTCAACTTCTCCATGACCTGAAGCGGCGTCAACGCCTCGCCATTGATCGCAACGACGTTCCCCTGCTTGAACTCAAGCTCAACGTATTCAGGCTCATTCGGCGCATCCTCCGGCGACACGCTGAGCAGGTACATATCCTTGTTCTCCTCAGCGCTTGCATCAAACCATGGATCCTCCAGCACGCCGCTCTCATAGCTGATATGAAGCAGGTTGCGGTCCATGGAGTACGGCTTCGCTGCAGAAGCCGTTACCGGAATGCCGTGGGCTTCCGCATAAGCGATCATCTCTGCGCGACCCGGGAACTGGTTGCGGAACTCCTCCAGCCGCCATGGCGCGATGACATCAATCTCCGGCGCCAGCGCTGCCGCGCCAAGCTCAAAGCGAACCTGGTCATTCCCTTTGCCAGTCGCGCCGTGCGCGATCGCAGTTGCTCCTTCCGCACGGGCAATGTCTACCATGCGCTTGGCAATCAGCGGACGGGCGATGCTTGTACCGAGAAGATACTGCCCTTCATACATCGCGCCCGCCTGGAACATCGGGAAGATGAAGTCATTGGCAAACTCATCCCGCAGGTCGTCGATATACACTTTGGAAGCACCGGTCGCAAGCGCCTTTTCCTCCAGGCCGTCCAGCTCTTCCTTTTGCCCGATATCCGCGGTGAATGCAATAATCTCTGCGTCGTAGGTTTCCTTCAGCCATTTCAGAATGACCGACGTGTCGAGACCGCCCGAATACGCCAGTACGATTTTTTGTTTAGCCATCTTATCCAAACTCCCTCTCCCTGTTACTTCAAAATCTCATCAGAATCTCATCTTATCCGTCGTTCGTGCCGCCATCGTATTCAGCCTGTTGCTGTTGCAGACCAGCAGCCGATGTTCTTACGATCGTTTCTAGCTTATTATCCCATCAAAGCAACCATCAGCGCTTTCTGCGCATGAAGGCGATTCTCCGCCTGATCAAAAATGACGGAATTCGGTCCGTCGATCACGCCTTCACTGACCTCTTCCCCGCGATGGGCTGGCAGGCAGTGCAGGAACAGATAATCCGGCTTCGCAGCCTTGACGAGATCCTCATTCACCTGATAGTTGGCAAAAGCCGCTTCCCGCTGCGCCTGCTCCTCTTCAAAGCCCATGCTTGCCCACACATCCGTATATACAACATCGGCATCCTTGGCCGCCTCGATCGGGTCCTGGGTCACCGTAATCTGACCGCCGCACTCGGCTGCAACCTCACGGCTCAGCTGCACGATGCCGGCATCCGGCTGGTAGCCCTCCGGACTTGCGACAGCCACATGCATCCCCATCTTCGCCCCGCCGATCAGGAGGGAGTGGGCCATGTTGTTGCCGTCCCCGATGAAGGCCATCTTCAGCCCCTTCAGCTTGCCCTTATGCTCCAGCACCGTCTGCAGGTCAGCCAGCACCTGGCAAGGATGCGCCATGTCGCTCAGCCCGTTAATGACCGGGATCGAAGCATACTTCGCCAGATTGACCACATTGTCATGACCAAATGTGCGGATCATGATGCCGTCCAAATAGCGGGACATGACCTGGGCCGTGTCGCTGATCGGTTCTCCGCGCCCGAGCTGAATGTCGTTTTTGCTCAGGAACAGCGCGTGTCCGCCAAGCTGGAACATACCGGCTTCGAACGAAACCCGCGTCCGTGTGGACGACTTCTCAAAGATCAGTCCGATCGTCTTTCCCTTCAGCGGCTGGTACACCTCTCCGCTCTTCTGTTTGCGCTTGAGCTCTATCGCCGAGTCAAGCAGATACTGGATTTCCTCGGTTGAATAATCGTCCAGCTCGATCATGTCGCGCCCTTTCAGGTCCAATTGCTGCACTTGTCCGCTAGCGGCCATAAACTGCATCCTCCTTGCTGTATCTAATCGATGTTCTCATTGTATCACGACTCTCTATGCCTGGTTAACCGCCGTATGCTCCTGAATGAGTGTAGCCAGCAGTTCGACTGCCTGATCCATCTCCTCACGGGTGACATACAGATTAGGAAGCAGACGGATCACGTTCGGTCCGGCTGTGACAAACAGCAGTCCCCGGCTTTGACCTTTCAGCACCAGCTCACCGACCGGCTCCGCGCATTCCATCCCGATCAGAAGGCCCTTGCCCCGGATCGCTTTGACAAAAGGATGGCTGCCCAGCTTCTCGTTCAGCTTGCCCATTAAGTACTCGCCCGCTTCTGCCGCTCGCTGCGGCACCTGATCCTCCAGCATCGTTTCGATGGTGGCAGTGACCACTGCGCTTGCCAGCGGCGTGCCGCCGAAGGTGGAGGCGTGGCTCCCCGCCGTGAAGGCTTCACGCAGGAAGCCCTTGCCGAGCATGGCGCCTACCGGAAAGCCGGAGCCGAGGCCTTTGGCCACCGTGAAGATATCCGGCTCAATCCCGTAATGCTCATGCGCGAACAGCTTGCCTGTACGCCCCATGCCGGTCTGAACCTCGTCGGCGATGAGAAGCAGGCCATGCTGCTTGCACAGCTCGCTGACCGCCTTCAGGAACTCCGGTTCCACCGGATGCACGCCGCCTTCGGCCAAGACCATCTCCAGCATGATCGCCGCTGTATCCTTCGTAATCGCTGCCTCCAGTGCCGGAAGATCATGCAGCGGCACCGTCTTGAAGCCGGCTGGAAGCGGAAGAAATCCGTCCTTCACCTTGTCCTGACCGGTCGCGGTCAACGTTGCCAACGTGCGTCCATGGAAGGATTGCGCGAAAGTGATGATCTCAAAGCGCTGCGTTCCCTTCACTTTCTGGTGATAGCGGCGCGCCAGCTTGATGGCGGCTTCATTCGCCTCTGCCCCGCTGTTGCAGAAAAAGACCGCATCCGCGCACGTATTTGCCGTCAGCAGCTCGGCCGCTTTTTCCTGGCCCGGAATGTGGAACAGATTGGATACATGCCACAGCTCATCCAGCTGTCCCTTCAGCTTCTCCTTGACCTTGGCAGGGGCATGACCGAGATTGGTCACCGCCAGGCCTGACATAAAGTCCAGGTATTTGTTCCCCTGGTCATCCCATAGCCAGCTGCCTTCCCCTTTCACCAGACTGATCGGATATCTCGCATACGTTTGGAACAACGAGCTTTCTTTTCCCATGACCCTCCACGCTCCTTCGGCTTTCAATGGTTTAATGATGTATGAAATAATTCCGCCTGCATTTACATCCGCACAATGCGTGTACCGAGCTTCTCCCCTGCCAGCACGCGGCTTAGCACATTCGGCTCGCTTCCGTCCACGATCACGACCTCGCGCACCTGGCCGTGGATGCAGCTGATCGCCGCTCTGACCTTCGGAATCATGCCGCCGTAGATTTCACCCGTTCCGATCATATCCTCGATCTGTTGGACGGTCACGGAAGGAAGTACCCGCTTCTCGCTTCCGGATCCTTTCAAGATGCCCGGCACGTCAGTAACCACGATCATCTGCTGCACGCCGAGATGAGAGGCCACTGCCCCTGCCGCCGTATCGGCATTAATGTTGTATCGCTGTCCTGCAGCGTCCACGCCAATCGGCGCTACAACCGGGATATACCCCATATCCATCATGCCCGTCAGGATCGGGGACTTTACATCAGTAACATCGCCTACAAAGCCGACCTCCGCATGATTCGTCACCGGCTTTGCCTGAATGAGCGCGCCATCGGAGCCTGACAGACCGATCGCCTGGCCGCCCGCACGCTGGATTCGGCGCACGATCTGCTTGTTAATGGTGCCTGCAAGCACCATCTCGACCACGTCCAGCACCTCTTCCGTCGTTTTCCGAAGTCCGTTCACGAACTCCGTCTCGATGCCCAGCTTCTCCAGATTGCCGGAGATGGCAGGTCCGCCGCCATGAACGATGACCGCATGGACTCCCTGCTGCTGCAGCTTCTCCAAATCCTCGAAAAAGCTATCCGGAAGGGCAGCCAGCGTGCTGCCCCCGCATTTCATGACAAACGTCCCGCCGGCGGCTACAGCCCCCTGCTGCTGCTCCTGGTGTTCTGTCACACTTTTCATGTTTCGTCCCCTCCTGATCCGAACTTGTTAAGCTGTTTCCATATTTCATACCCGTGAATTTAGGTTCTCACGCGTAATCTGATCTCAATATCGTCTCTCGATATCGCCGCTTCCCCGTTGCCTTGACCGGCCTATGTCCGGTATGCCGCATTAATCCGCACATAGTCGTATGTGAGGTCGCAGCCCCACGCAGTTGCACTGCCGCTTCCGATATGCAGGTCCACGTTAATTTCCACCATGCTGCCCTGCAGGTAGGCAAGCGCAGCCTCCTCGTCAAAAGGAACCGGTCTGGACTGCTCCAGCACATGGATCGGGCCGATGTGAATGTCCACCGTCTCCGGGTTCACTGGACGTCCTGCGCGCCCGACGGCTGCAATAATTCGGCCCCAGTTGGCGTCCGCGCCAAACATCGCCGATTTGACCAGGCTCGAGCCAATCACGGTCTTCGCAATCGCCTGCGCGTCCTCGTCGCACTCTGCGCCTTTGACCCGCACTTCGATCAGCTTCGAGGCCCCTTCGCCGTCACGGGCAATCGCCATCGCCAGCACTCGGCACACATCATGGAATCCGGCCGCAAAGGCCTCCCAGTCCGGATGAGCCGGCGTTAGCGGTTCGTTGCCTGCAAGGCCGCTCGCCATTGCAATCAGCATGTCATTCGTGCTCGTATCTCCATCTACCGTAATCATATTAAAGGTTGTATTGGTTGTATCGCGCAGCAGCTGCTGCAGCGCTTCCTGATCGATAACCGCATCGGTCGTCACGAACCCGAGCATCGTTGCCATATTGGGATGAATCATGCCGGAGCCTTTGGCCGCACCGCCGATGGTCACATCGACTCCGTTCACCTTGACGGTGACGCAGGCTTCCTTCTTCACCAGATCCGTTGTCAAAATCGCCTGGCTGAACGCTTCAGCGCCTTCCGCATCCCCGCTGAGGCGGGCCGGCAGCCCGGTAATGCCCGAGGTCACCCGGTCCATCGGGAGAAGCTCGCCGATAACGCCTGTCGAAGCAACAGCCACATCGTCCTCTGCCACGTCAAACTGCTCGGCAGCGCTCGAACGCATGACGTAAGCGTCCTCCAATCCCTGCTTGCCTGTGCAGGCATTCGCATTCCCGCTATTGACCACAATCGCCCGCAGCTTGCCGCTGCGGAGGCTCTCCCGCGTCACCTGAAGCGGGGCAGCCTGCACCGCGTTTGTCGTATAGACCGCCGCCGCAGTTGCAGCCACGTCGCATACAATGGCCCCGAGATCATGACGATCCGTCTTCTTAAGCCCGCAATGCAAACCTGCGGCTTTGAATCCTTTCGGCGTTACAATACTTCCACCATCAACGATCGCATACAGCTTCTGTTCCATGTTCATGTCCCCTCGTCCGCTTACGGATACACTGGTGTAAACGTAAGTCCGAGGCTTTCCTCCCATCCCATCA
Organism: Paenibacillus campinasensis; assembly: GCF_002272015.1. Taxonomy (GTDB): domain Bacteria; phylum Bacillota; class Bacilli; order Paenibacillales; family Paenibacillaceae; genus Paenibacillus_AQ; species Paenibacillus_AQ campinasensis. The sequence continues at coordinate 44,509 of NZ_NPBY01000063.1, forward strand.
TCAAGTTGAGGTTCTGAATCGCCTGACCTGCAGCACCTTTCACCACATTATCGATGACCGATATGAAGGTTACCCGGTTGGTGCGGGCATCGACGGAAAAGCCGATATCGCAGTAGTTGGACCCGCTAACCTCTTTCGTTGCCGGCCATACGCCTTTATCGCGGATGCGGACAAATCGGCGTCCTTCATAATACTGGCGATACAGTTCGATCAAATCATCTTCAGTATATGTGCCCAGAAGCGATGCGTACATCGTACTCATAATTCCTCTTGTCATCGGTACGAGATGAGTAGTGAACGTAACCGTCACCGGCGCTCCGCTCACCTGGCTCAGTACCTGCTCGATTTCAGGAATGTGCTGATGCTTATTCACTTTATAGGCTTTGAAGTTTTCGTTAATCTCCGCATAATGCGTCGTCAGGCTCGTTCCGCGGCCTGCACCCGAAACGCCTGATTTCGCATCAATGATCAGCGTCTTCGGGTCAATCCAGCCCGCGCTGAGCGCCGGGATAAGTCCCAGCAGCGTCGCGGTCGGATAGCAGCCCGGGTTCGAAATGAAGGACTGTCCCGTGACCTCGCTGCCAAATACTTCGCTTAACCCGTAAACCGCCTTGGCCAGCCACTCGCTGTCCGGCGCCTGGTGCTTATACCACGCTTCATATACGCTGCCGTCCTTGAGGCGGAAGTCACCGGATAAATCAACGACCTTCAGCCCCGCCGCCAGCAGCTGCGGAACGAGCTTGGCACTGACACCCGAAGGGGTGGCCGTAAACACGACATCGGCCACAGCGGCAATGTCAGCCGGCTCAACACCATCCAGATTCCGTTCAATGATATGGGTTAAATGCGGGAAGCCCTCCGATATCGGCACACCTGCGCTGGACGAAGAAATGACCGATGTGATCTCCACATGTGGGTGCGCCTGCAATAGTCGAATCAGCTCCACTCCTCCGTAGCCTGTTGAACCTACGATTGCAACTCTCAACTTCTCTTGTACCATTATGACTCATCCTCTCTCCACGTACTGCTGGGCAAGCATGTATACGACAAGCGGCTCCGGCCGCCGGGCTAAACGATCATCGATTTCTGTTATCCGTCTCATAAATATGTATTATTATACGACCACATTCATATAAATACAATGGTTATTCATAAAAACAAAAAAATACAGCTTCCCGCAGGCGGTCAGCCTGCAGAAGCTGTATCTATACTTTCCCTATTATAAGGATCCTTCAAAAAGCACATATCGTGATAGAAGCTGGCGTGTTCGTGGTCATCCGCTCACCAGGAGAATCAGGACGATCCTTTAATATCCCGAAAGCCCTCGCCGAGCACCTCATGCGCATTGCTGATAATGACAAATGCATCAGGCGCTACCGACTGGACAACCGTCTTCAGCCTCGGAATCTCGCTCTGGCTCACCACGACCATCAGCACCGTTCGCTTCTCGCCGGTGTAGCCTCCCTCGGCCGTCAGCTTTGTTAACCCCCGGTCCATATCTTCCAGTATGGCTTTTGTTATCGGCTCCGTACGATCCGATATAATATATGCGACCTTGGTGAAGCTGAAACCAAGCTCGATACCGTCGATCACCTTGCCGGTCACATAAAGACCGATAAGCGCAAACAACGCCTGCTCAGGCGACAGCACCAGCGCAGCCAAGGAGATGACGATTGCGTCCATCAGCACGACGCTGATGGAGAAGCTGAGTCCGCTGTATTTCTGCAGGAGCTGTGCCACGATCGTCATTCCGCCGGTGGAGCCGCGTCCGCGATAGACCAGCCCCATCCCAATCCCGACGCCGATCCCTCCATAAATGGAGGCCAGCAGGGCATTGGAGGTTGGAACCGGCCAGTCCTTCGTCAAATAAACGAATAGCGGGAGCACGATGCTCCCAAGCAGCGAGCGAATGCCATACTCCTTGCCCAGCAGCCAGAAGCCCAGAATGAAGAGCGGGATGTTGAGTCCCCACTGCGTATAGGCCGGCTCGATGCCTAGCCAGGCTTCAGCCAGAACCGACAGGCCGGCCACGCCGCCTGAAGCAATCTGGTTCGGCAGAAAGAACAAATTAAACGATACGGCCATAATAAATGAGCCGATAATGATAAACAAAGTATCGACAGTCTGTCGAAGCGGGCCGTTCATCGGGATGAGCGGCTCGCGCTTCCTTGGGTTGCGAACATTCGCGTTACGAACGGATTGGGCCATAACGGGTCAAATCTCTCCTCAGGGGTCTTATTCGGCGTCGTGCCGGATCTGGCTGCGCAAATAACCATCAATGAAAGCATCCAGATCTCCGTCCATCACCGCACCGACATTTCCGGTTTCCACCTGGGTCCGGTGATCCTTGACCATACTGTAAGGATGGAACACATACGAACGGATCTGGCTTCCCCAAGCGATGTCAGATTGCTCACCGCGAATCTCGGCCAGTTCCTTCTGCTGTTCTTCCAGCTTCCGTTCATACAGCTTGGAGCGAAGCATCGTCATCGCGCGCTCGCGGTTCTTGATCTGGGAGCGCTCGTTCTGACAGGTGACAACGATCCCGGTCGGGATATGGGTGATCCGGACCGCTGAGTCCGTTGTATTGATATGCTGTCCGCCAGCGCCGCTAGCGCGGTACGTATCGATCTTCAAATCCTCGGTACGGATTTCGATCTCAACATCATCCGTAATCTCCGGCACAACATCACAGGATACAAACGAGGTATGGCGCCGACCGGAAGAGTCGAACGGCGAGATGCGTACGAGACGGTGCACCCCTTTCTCCGCCTTCAGGTAGCCGTAGGCGTTGAAGCCTTTGATGAGGAGCGTCACGCTCTTGATGCCAGCTTCATCTCCCGGCAGATAATCCAGCGTCTCTACCTTGAAGCCGCGCTTTTCCGCCCAGCGGGTATACATCCGGTGCAGCATTTGCCCCCAGTCTTGAGACTCGGTTCCGCCAGCGCCCGGGTGCAGCTCCAGAATGGCATTCATTTTGTCATAAGGCTGATTCAGCAGCAGCTGAAGCTCGAAATCCTCCACCCGCTTCACCAGCTCCTTGACGGAATCACCGAGCTCACCGCTGAGCGATTCGTCGCCCTCTTCATCCGCTAGCTCGATCATGACAACCGCATCGTCATATTCCTGCTGCAGCTTCTGATATTGCTCCACACTGGATTTGACGCCATTCAATTCCGAAATGATGCTCTGGGCCTTCTCATTGTCATCCCAGAAATCCGGTGCAGCCATCTTTTCTTCTAAGCTCTCAATGACCTCCTGCTTGTAATCTAAGTCAAAGAGACCCCCTAAGGTTGGTTAGTTTCTTGCTAATCTCGCGCAGGTCTTGCTTTACACTTGGATCGATCATATGTTTATCGCCCTTTCTCTAATCCGTATTTCGATTTATAGTATATCCTGTTCTACACGAAAAGCGTGACGAAATATCCATTTATTCACATAAACTCCCTTAAGGAACAGCGGCATCCAGAAGGCCATTTAAAGGCCGCCAAGATTGCCACTGCTCTTAAGGGAGCCGGTAATCACGCTCGTTCCTAAGCGCGGGTCAATATTCACTTCACATCATACGGGACAACGCTTGGTTACTTAAGCGTTCTGCCCATGACAATGCTTGTACTTCTTGCCGCTGCCGCATGGACATGGATCGTTACGGCCCACCTGATCGCCGACCTGAACCGGACGCTTCTGTGCAGGCTCACCGCCGCTGTTGGTGGATACCTTGTTCTCGTCCACGACAGCCTGGCGCTCCTGGTTCGTAGCGATGTGTGCCTTCATAATGTAGGTCGACACTTCTTCCTGGATCGTCGCAATCATGGCATTAAACATTTCGAAGCCCTCGAACTGGTATTCACGCAGCGGATCGGTACCGCCGTAAGCACGGAGATGAATACCTTGACGAAGCTGGTCCATCGCATCGATATGGTCCATCCACTTGCTGTCTACGGCACGCAGGACGATAACCTTCTCGAACTCCCGAACCATTTCATGGCCGAGTGCCTGCTCGCGTTCCTCATACTTGCTCAGCACGCGTCCGAAGATGTATTCCACCATCTCTTCCGGCTCTTTGCTCCACAGATCTTCACGGGTAATCGCGCCCTCATCAAGCAGCTTGTTGTTAACGTAATCGGCCACTTCCTGCAGTTCCCAGTTCTCCGGAATATCGTCACTGCAGTGCGCTTCTACCACACGCTGGATAACAGGCTTGATCATATCCAGGACGATCTGCTTGATGTCCTCGGATTCCAGAATCTCACGGCGCTGCTTGTAGATGATTTCGCGCTGCTGGTTCATCACGTCGTCATATTGCAGAACGACTTTACGCATGTCGAAGTTGTTGCCTTCTACCCGCTTCTGAGCCGATTCCACCGCGCGTGTAATCATCTTGCTCTCAATCGGCTGGTCTTCTTCGAAGCCCAGGCGCTCCATCATGTTCAGCACGTTATCAGTGCCAAAACGCTTCATCAGTTCATCCCCGAGCGACAGGTAGAACTGGGTCGAGCCCGGATCCCCTTGACGACCCGCACGACCGCGGAGCTGATTATCGATCCGGCGGGATTCATGGCGCTCTGTACCGATGATGTGCAGACCGCCAATCTCCTGAACGCCTTCACCCAAGATAATATCCGTACCGCGTCCTGCCATGTTCGTTGCGATTGTAACCGCGCCTGGCTGGCCCGCTTTGGAGATGATCTCAGCTTCCTCCGCATGATACTTCGCGTTCAACACCTTATGCTTAACGCCCTTGCGCTTGAGCATCTCGGACAGTCGCTCGGAATTCTCGATGGAGACCGTACCAACCAGCACCGGCTGGTTCTTCTGGTGACGCTCCACGATTTCGTTGACAACGGCCTTGAACTTGCCGTCTACACTCTTATAGACGACATCCGGCATGTCGTTACGACGGTTCGGTCTATTGGTAGGAATCTGGAGCACTTCAAGACCATAGATCTTCTTGAACTCCTCTTCCTCCGTCTTCGCCGTCCCTGTCATACCCGCCAGCTTGCGGTACATCCGGAAGTAGTTCTGGAACGTAATCGTCGCAAGCGTCATGCTCTCATTCTGAACTTCAATGCCTTCCTTGGCTTCGATCGCTTGATGGAGACCATCGCTATAACGGCGACCTGCCATCAGGCGGCCCGTAAATTCGTCGACGATGACAATTTCATCTTCCGTCACGACATAATCGACATCCCGGCGCATAATGACATTGGCCTTCAGCGCCTGAACAATGTGGTGATTCAAGGTTACATGGTTATGGTCGTACAGGTTGTCGATGCCAAAAGCGCGCTCGGCTGCCGCCACACCTTTCTCGGTCAGCGAAACGGCCTTGACCTTGATATCGACCGTGTAGTCTTCCTCCGGTACGAGACGCTTCACAAAACGGTCTGCCGCAAAGTACAGCTCCGTCGACTTCTGCGCTTGACCTGAAATGATCAGCGGTGTCCGTGCTTCGTCGATCAGAATGGAGTCAACCTCGTCAATGATACAGAAATACAGCGGACGCTGTACCATCTGCTCTTTATACAGCACCATGTTATCGCGGAGATAGTCGAAGCCGAATTCATTATTCGTTCCATACGTAATATCGCATGCATACGCATGCTGCTTCTCCGCATGCTCCATGCCGCTCAGGTTCACCCCGACGGTCATGCCCAGGAAGTTATATATTTGCCCCATCTCAGAGCTGTCACGCTGCGCCAGATAATCGTTGACGGTAACAACGTGAACACCTTTCCCCAGGAGGGCATTCAAATAAACCGGCAGTGTACCCACCAGGGTCTTACCTTCACCGGTCTTCATTTCAGCGATTTTCCCTTCGTGGAGGGCCATACCTCCGACTAGCTGGACATCATAATGACGTTTGCCCAGCGTCCGTTTGGAAGCCTCGCGGACTGTCGCAAACGCTTCAGGGAGCAGTTCCTCCAGCGTCTCACCTTTCTCGATCCGTGCGCGGAACTCTTCTGTTTTAGCTCGTAGCTGCTCGTCCGAGAGCGCCTCAAACTGCGGTTCCAATTGGTTGATTACATCGACCGTCTTCATGAGACGTTTGACATCACGCTCGTTGGTGTCGCCGAAAATCTTTTTGACAAGTCCTAGCATGGTTAACCCCTTTCGTGCAAAACAAGTGATCGAATCAACTTCATTAAATGCCAAAGGGTTAAATGATGAAATCGATTCATGGATTCCTTATGATTTCCCATTCCTGGCAGGCCTCTTGAAGTCCGTCCACCGGAATAGGGTTTGCATAAATTGTAACAGTTTGTATGTGATGCCGCAACATTAGGGTTACTTCAAGAGTGAGATAGCGGCATTTTCTCTTCTTCTTTAAGACGCCTTAATTATATGAAAAGTTGCGAAGCCGGGAGACACCATATTTTTCTGCTGCTTCCAGGCGGGCTGTTCTGAGCGCCCTCAAGCGCATCCTACAACTCAAATAAAGAGCCCCACCCGGCATTCGGGTGAAGGCTCATCCTGCAGTCTCATGTCATGGTAAATCTATCGTCGCTTGCGTATGGAGCCTGCGGCTTGGCCATGCAGATGGATAGCAACTAGCGGGGAGCTAGCAGCACTTGGCTTAGCCTTGCTCAATCAGTCCATACTTGCCGTCATCACGCTTGTAGACGACATTCACTTCCTTGGTGTCAATGTTGGAGAAAACGAAAAAGTCATGTCCAACCAAGTTCATTTGTAAAATAGCTTCTTCCACATCCATCGGCTTCATGGCAAAACGCTTCGTGCGGACGACCTGATACTGGTCCTCTTCATGTTCGTCCTCATGAACAGCGTTCCCTGCGGCCTGGTCATTCTCGGCAATCAGCATTTTCAGACTGCCTTCCTGACGGAACTTACGGTTCAGCTTCGTCTTGTGTTTGCGAATCTGACGTTCCAACTTGTCCACAACAGCGTCAATGGAAGCATACATATCATCGCTTCGATGTTCCGCGCGCAGAACCACGCCTGGGAGCGGAATCGTCACTTCCACTGTGTGCAATCCTCGAATGACACTAAGGGTAACGTATCCTTCTGAGGCGGGGGGTGCATCAAAGTACTTCTCAAGTCTGCTGAGCTTCTTGTCAACATAGTCCTTCAAAGCTTCGGTCACTTCAATTTGTTGACCTCGAATACTGAATTGCATAGGGCACTCCTCCTTTGCAACCTTATTATACCATTTTGTTAATGCTGTGTAAAAGGCAGTTTTGTGAATTTTCGCACATAATATGGAAAGGAAAATATTGGGGGATTGCCGTGGAAAGATTGCGTCATTGTTATGGATACTCGCCTCTTGTGGCCGGCTAAGGAATCGTGGCTTGGCGGCATCATTCGTATTCGTGTGCGATGAGCTGGCTGTGAGCGGAACCCCGGTCGCACACGGGACGGGCATCCGCCGCGACACCGCTTACAAAAAACAGAAAAAGACCCTGACGAATCAGGGTCTCTCGCTAGCGAATCCTCAATTGCTAACCATCTATACCATGTTTATGTAGGTCGGCTGTGCCGGGATGATTATAATTTGATTACGTTAGCTGCTTGCGGGCCACGTGCTCCTTCAACGATTTCAAATTCAACGGACTGTCCTTCTTCCAGGGTCTTGAAGCCTTCAGACTGGATTGCGGAGAAGTGTACGAAAACGTCGCCGCCATCTTCAGTTTCGATGAAGCCATAACCTTTTTCTGCGTTGAACCATTTAACTTTACCTTGCATGCACTAACATTCCCTTCATTGTCAAATAAAGTGTGACAGTAATTTGTCCGTCCACATTTCCGACTATAGCACCCCGCGTTATCCAGTGTCAATCGCCCCGGAGACAGTTTTTTCCGTCAAAAAAAACGTCGGAAATTGTCTATAGGTCTTCGACACCAGAATTCGGCAGCAATAGACAAAAAAATGAACGAGTATGTCTGTCATATTATTAACCCAAGGGGCGGGAAGTGAAACATTGCTGACTCTCTGATATGAAAAAAGGGCGCTCTACGAGCACCCTTTTCCCAATCAATTACTATTTCCATCATCTATATTCGAAATATAGAGCTCCGGATTGCTGACCATCAGGATTAACGACTCTTACCTCGACTGCACCAGGCGCATTTGCTCTAGGAGTGCGTAGTCTGAGTCTAGTTGCACTAAGCAGATCGGCAGAATATTCAACACCGTCAATATGAACTTTTGCCCCACTGACAAAATTAGAACCATCTACATACAGCAGCGTACCTCCATTGACAGGACCGCTGGTAGGTGAAAGTGCCCGCAGTGTAGGTGCAGGAACTGGAGGTGGTGCGTCATAAGTAAACTGTGAAGTTGCCGAGTTACCGTTTGGATTGGTAATCACGATATCAACAGGGCCTGGTGCTGTACCTGCTGGAGTTCTAAATCGAACTCTAGTTGCACTCAAATAATCATAATTTATAACATTACCATTAAACGTAACGGTTAAAGAAGGCTCAAGATACATGCCATCAACGTATACTAGCGTACCACCCGCAAGCGGACCATTAGAAGGACTTACATTGGTAATGATAGGCTGTAACTCCTCAAAAGTATACCCATTGTTGACGGTAAAAAACTGACCATCTGGATTGGTCACTGTAACATCAACAATTCCAGCTGTTGTTACTTCTGGTGCTCTTACCCGGATTTTCGTGTCGCTTACAAACGTATGCAATCCTACTGTATAACCCCCAAAGCTAACCGTTGCATTTCTTTGGAAGTTCTCTCCTGTTATCTCAACAATATTTCCACCTTTCGTATTTCCTACAGAAGGAGAAATCAGAGAAACTGTTGGCGCCGGAATTACAGGTGGCGGATCATAAGTAAACGCTGATAACAACGTTGCTTCTTTCATATCTGGATTGACGACCTTAAAATCGACAGCTCCAGGCGCGTTGACGGCCGGGGTGCGAAGTCTGAGACGAGAGGAGCTGAGATAATCAGCGGAAAGAGGTGTCTCTACTCCATCACGAACCATAAATAATTGAATCCCCTGCTGATAATTTGCACCGTCAACGTAGATCAAAGTTCCTCCTGCCATCGGTCCGTTCGCTGGCGTTACACCGTTAATGACCGGATCGGGCTTCTCAGGAGGAGGGAGATAACTAAAGGCATCCTCTAGAACATCTGATTGCCCATCTGGATTGACGACTTTAATTGCTACCGACTTCACTTCGTTGCCAATCGGTGTTCTGAATCGAAGTCTCGTATCACTAAGATAACTAGTTGAAACTTCATTTTCATCAAAATAAACGACGGCTCCACTAACAAAGTCTTTACCATCTACATATACAAGCGTAGACTCATCCAACCTACCGGAGTTTGGAGACACAGCAGTAATTTGGGGTGGGTTCGGAGGCGGCGGAGGTAAAAATGTAAACGCCTGTGATAAAACTGATTCGGCCCCATCCGTATTTACTACTTTTACATCCACAGTACCTTCTGGCGCTACCGGGGTTTTAACAGTAAGTCTTGAAGCTGAGTTAACCGTCACAGAAGGACTCTCAATATCTCCAAAGAAAACCTTGGCCCCTGCTTTAAACTCCATTCCAGTGAGCACCACGATCTCGTCTCCAGTCGTAAGACCTTCATTAGGTGCAACATCAGTAAGTGTCAATTTAGGAGGTTCATCATAAAAGAATCCATCCTCGAGCACGGTGGTTGTGCCGTCCGGATTCTCTATAACCACGTCTACAGCTCCCCAAGTATCTGTTGCAGGTGTTTGTAAATATAAATACCCGGAGTTGTAGTAGGTTAGAGATGTTACATATCGATCTCCGAATTTAACTTTAACACCGTTCATGAAGTTCTTACCATAGATCTTTACATTCGTATTCCCTGATATTGGACCATTTGTCGGCGTGATACTTGTGATTTCAGGTATTGCATAATAAGCAAAATCGATGGTGTCCGACTGGGAATCATCATTAATTACCTTCACCTGGGTCATACCTTGTGTTCCGTCAGGTGTAGTCGCAGTGATCTCGTTTTCATTTACGACAACCACATTTGTCGCGAATTTAGTTCCGAACATCACTTTTGCATTTGCCCTAAAATTGGCGCCTGTAATGGTTACCGGCTCTCCACCGGCAGTCAACCCTTTATCAGGCGTAATACTATCAATCACAGGCGGCAAATAGGTGACCTCAAGATTTGCCGTTGGAATTCTATATGTTTTGGAAGATCCTGTGTAATCTTTATAAGTAATCACAGATTCGGTGGTTGTTACAGGAAAGGTACCGTTCTTTCCTCCAGGTTTCTGTCGAATACTGTAAGTAAAGGTAAGGGTATCGTCCTTTAACTCGAGGAATCGCCATGTTAACGTATTACCTACAACTTCGGGTTTTGGAATATTATTGAGATAAGAATCTGGGACAATCTCAAAGCCAGGAGCCACAACATCCTTAACTACGACGTCATACGCGCTGGCAAGACCAATCTCTTGAACGATGGCCTCATAAATAGCGCTCAAGCCAACGGATCCCAGCACAAAATGATGGTGATGAGAAGTTGTTGCCATGTTCTTAAGTAAATTATTCGGCGCACTATTATCCGGATTGTCTCCGACATTTAATAAAGCGATTGTATAGAATACAATCCCCGCGTCCTTCGCTTCGTTAGCTTTCTTTAGCGCGTAATCGAATGCATTCAGTCCATCACCAGTACCTGTCGCTTCACCGTCAGTCAATAAGACAATAACTGGCTGTGCTTCATCCCGATGATTAGCAAGCAGTTCTGTCGAGACGTTAATGGCATCCCCTGTAGCCGTTCCGCCATTAGCAAACAAAGTATCGATATAGCTCTTGGCACCCGCTGCATCTGTGGTTAAGTCATAGGATCTTACATCCGAGCTATAGTCAACAATACCTACTCTATGCTGGGTCAGATCCATCAAATCAATAAATCCTTTTGCTGCCGATTTAGCAGCGTTCATCTTCTCCGTTCCCATACTTCCGGAACGGTCGATGACCAGTAAGACATCGTTCGGTTTCACTACATTGACGGGAGGCGTTCCCTGAATATTTAACGTAACTTCAGTTTCTCCTCCTACAAGAATACTTGATGGATTTAAGCTTTTTGTAGCTGTGACATAGCTTGCAGAACTGGCTGATGCAGGCTGCACAGGCACACCGCTTATAAGCAGAACAAAGGAAAGAAGCAATAAAGCTATTGACTTCTTATTCATAACTCTCCTCCTTTTATGATTGTTTATCAAAGAAATATGACTCTGTGACGGCTGTCCGGGCATAATTGTCCTTTGCTAGTTGATTCAATTTCGTCATCTGCTGTTTCTTCACTTCCATCATGCCAACAATGGTTTGATGAAGACTGGCTACTTCTTGCAGCAAATTAAGCTCCTTCTCACTGTAGGCATCTTGGCTCGAGGATTGGAGCACTTCATAACATGAATCTATTTCCTTCTCAAGTTCGTAGTAGAGGGTAATTTGATTGCACTTTACAATTTCCGAATATTTGCTCTGCAATTGCTCTAAGATCTCTTCTCGGTTCATGATTTACCTTTAGCACTTTTGACTTGGGCCAATGCTTGTCTCCAAGTATCGGTATACTCTCTCGCAAACTCAATGACTTCATCAAGAATAGAGATATCCTTATTCACTGCAAAATCCCCTATTCTTCGAATATAATAATCATATAGCTGCCTTAATTGATGAGAGATTTCATATTCGAAGTTTAGTGTTGCTATGAACTCATACAGTATTGAGCGAGCCCCATGCAACCGATCCATCATTTCTGGAAATTGCCCCTTCTCATAGAGTACCCTTGCCATATTTAATTTACGATGCAACTCTTCGTATAACAGGAGTGTTAAATCACCGGGGCTAGCGGTTTCTACCTTCGCTTTTAGATACTGTTGTTGATAATTGGGTGTCGGTGCCATCATTTGTTAACCTCTCCTTATTAACGTAAGTTTCCATCATAAATAGGCGGCATTTCGATACTATTGGCCTAACTGCTGTGCAATCCAGCTTGCTTGAGAATTTAGTTTGTGCAATGTTTTCTCCATGGCTGTAAACTGCTTATAGTAACGTTCCTCCACGGCCTTAAGGCGGTTTTCCAGTGTGTCAATTCTGCTGTTAAGATCTCTGAATTGTTGACCGAATATACTGCTGTCCGCACTGTCAGATATCGTCGTTGTACCGATTTGCTTGATGATTTTATTGATGCTCGTATTCAACGCGTTATAGAGCCTGTCCCCGTAGCCTGCCTCTTCAACATAACCCTGCTCGCCCGGTTTCAAGCTGGTGGTCTTGGTAAATAGATTCATAACCGCTTCCGGATTATTCGTGATAGCATCTTGGAGTTTCTGCTCGTCCAACTCCAGCTTTCCTAACTCGCCTGTCATGCCTGGGACAAACTTCTTAAATGTGATTCCTATATCCGACAAACTATTAAATTCCTCTGGCAGACCCTCTACACTTTGGAGAAGCATCCCCCGAAGAGATGTCAGTGTTTCCTGTAAGATACTATCACGGTATAAAAGTCCAGTCTTGGCCTTCGATTCCCAGAGTTCAATTTGCTTTTCAGTCATACCTTCTTTTTGCTCACTCGTGAGCGGAGCATAGCTCCGATTCGGCACTGCCTTTGTTGCTCCATTAATTGAATCTACAAGAGCATTATACTGCTCAACAAATTCCTTAATGACGGAGGCAATATTTTGGGTATCCTGCGACACCGTAACGGACACCGCCGAAGTCGACACTCCTTGAATATCAAAACGTACGCCATTAAACTCAAAGGAGTTATTCTCCAGCTCCATGGTTGTTCCGTTTATAGTAACTGATGCGTTACTTCCGGTCTGGGGAAAAGAGGCTGAATCCAGCTTAAAGAAATTTTGAAGAACACCGTCAGGATCATCCACCTTCAGAACTGCCGACTCACCGGTAGAAGTTGTTGTCGCCATAAAACGCTTGTTAATGCTGTCAAAGCTAAGGTTAACGCCTGTATTCGCTGCGTTTACTTGCTTCATAACAGATTCATATGTCGAATCGGGAGTCACTTTAATCTCGATGTCGCCCTTAGGACCGGTAATTGTGAACGTTTGTTCAGAGGAGACCCCTATTTTATCTTTTAAATTGATATTCGTTGTGTCCCCGGTTACAAGTGCTGACGAAGCCAGGCTATTCACTTGGATGCTATAGCTTCCACTAACAGCATTCGAAGATGATGTAGCCTTAATAACGGATTCATTACTGCTTGAGGCTGCCTGTTTGTTAAATGATGTAGTGAACCTGAGCTTATCCGTTAGCGTGCGAAGAGCAGTCAGTTGGGTGTTCATTTCCTGGTAAGCTTCTCGTTTCCATGCCAACTTCTGTTTTTGTTGATTTAATTTGTTTAGAGGCATTCTTTCTGCAGTCATCAGCTGGCTAACTAGCATATCTGTATCTAGCCCCGAGGCGATACCTCCAAACCGAATAGGTGATATCATTGTTCACACCTCCTGAGTTTATCCCTTTTCATCTACGATCAGACCAACCTGTCTGCAAAGATTATAAACAAGGTCTATGAACTTCTCAGGCGGTATCTCCCTGATGACTTCATCCGTTTCCGTATCAACGACCTTCACTACAATTTGACGGCTCATGTCATGAACAGACAGCTGCAAATGAGTACCTTGCGAAGCAAGCTTTTTGTTGGTCTTCTCTATCAGTTCATTAAAGTATTTGTCTCCTAATGAGAGACTAGGATTTGATGTCATATCATTATGTCTATCCGCTTCCCCTTGTGCCTTAGCAGTACCTACATTGAAGTCATGGGATGAAGTCACGGGTTCATTTATTGGATTAACTCGCATCCACTGCAACTCCCTTAATATTCATTGTAAAAAAAGCCGACCGGATAATCCGGCCGGCTTCCATGAGCTGCGATAAAAATTAACGAAGCAATTGAAGCACACCTTGAGGTTGCTGATTGGCTTGAGCCAACATTGCAGTCGCAGCTTGTTGAAGAATATTGTTTTTCGTGAATTCGGACATTTCTTTAGCCATATCAACGTCACGAATCCGGGATTCAGCAGCTTGCAGGTTCTCGGCAGTTGTTCCGAGGTTGTTGATTGTGTGCTCCAGACGGTTTTGTACAGCACCAAGATCAGAACGGATCGCGGAAACTGTGTCGATTGCAGCTTGAACGATATCCAGGTTACCAGCAGCAGTAGCGTTGGTGCCATCAAGAGCTGTGAGGTTATCCAGGCTAAGAGCAGCTCCATCAGCAGCAGCGAGTGTTAGAGTAATGGTGTCACCGTTGTTTGCACCAACTTGGAAAGTCAATGTCTCGCCAGCAACAGTACCGCTGATCAGTTCTTTCGTGTTGAATTTCGTTTGTGTAGCAATAGAGTCGATTTGCTCACTCAGCTGAGAAATTTCAGCGTCAATCTTTTGAGCGTCTGTATCTGTCAACACTTCGTTCGCTGCTTGCGTGTACAGCTCGGCCATACGTTGAAGCATTGCGTGAGTTTCGTTCAATGCACCTTCAGCGGTCTGAATCAGGGAAATGCCATCCAATGCGTTACGGTTGGCTTGCTCCAGACCACGAATTTGGTTACGCATTTTCTCGGAAATCGCCAAGCCAGCAGCATCGTCAGCGGCACGGTTGATACGGTAACCGGAAGACAATTTCTCAAGGGATTTGCCTTGTTGAGTGTTGTTGAAAGTCAGTTGACGCTGTGTGTTGTAAGAGCTGATATTGTGGTTAATACGCATGATAAAATTCCTCCTTGGAATATGTTAGTGATGAGCATCCTTGCTTCACCCTTAGTGATCGGGACTATGGCATTCGGCCGTCCATACCATGTCGCGCGATCCTTAATATATTTATCGGTCGAGTTACCTTAATGTTTATAGCTCTATATGATTTTTTTATATTTTTTTATTGTTTTTCTTGGCGACAATTTCGTGAAGGATATCTTCAACATTATCATTGAAATCAACGGCATTTTGATTCTGCAGTTTGATGGCTTCGTATATCTCTTCTCGGTAAATCGATATATTTGAAGGTGCTTCAATGCCAATCCTGACCTGATCCCCATTAATATCAATAACGGTAAGAACAATATTGTCATTGATCATTATTTTTTGACCTTTATTTCGAGACAGGATTAACATCGGCATCAGCTCCCTTCTTCCCTCCAAGTAAAGGTTGCTTTGTCGGGTAACTTCCTTGCTCCAAAATGACTTGAGCTGCTACTCTTTTTGTCCGGTTAATCACAATAGGGGCTCTCAAATTACAAGTAATATCCTCAGGTGAACGCACCGTGACAATAACCATGACTTGAATGTCCTCTTCACGATGTACATCCAAAGCCTCAGTCCAATGTTTATCAAGCTGAAATTCATAGTCCTTAAAGAAGACAAACGGATCTGTTACGATGAATGTCAAATTCTCATCCTCGATTGCTTGCAAAAATTCAAAGGGTTGGCGATCCTCTCCAGTTGAAACAAAGGCATACTTCTTTAAGTTCTCAAAGCCTAGTACCGGTCCAATAAATGTTATAACTTGATCCTCGTTAATTTCTACGAGCCCAAATCTTTTCGTGTTGACCATCATGACATCCTTCCTCCTTAATTAAAAAACAATAGCTATAATGCATTAAAATCATTATAGCTATTGTATATCTGCCATCAGACAACCGCATCCAATTGTTTGCCCGCGGCAGACATAAATATAAAATTTTTCTGGATTAAATACGGATTCACTTTACCGGGGTAATAATCAATGACGGGTTTATAGGTTTCCGGATTGAACGTAACGCCACCAGGACGATAAGTGATATGTGCTTGTCCAGGGATAAATGTAATATCTACATTGTCATATCCCGGCTCTCCCGATAATTCAACCCTAGGCCGATCCTTAAACACATTGTCTCTAGCAATCTCAGCAAAGACATTTCCACCTTCTTGAAAAGCCATCATTCTATCTCCATTACGGGCAATCTCAGCAATGTTATGCATGGAAATTTGAAGGGAGGATTGAGCAATCCGATCAGTCATCTCTTCAAATCTCGGTTTACCGAGTGCAGACCAGGCTTTTCTTGAATCGATCTCGAGTCCGGGCATCGTCTGCTCCATTTCTAGGACGCCGCGATGCTGTTTCATATTGAGCGAAGGTCGGGGCTGTTCTATGCTATGCAGACCCTTCGTTGTTTCAATACCCAACCGAGAAAATCCCTGCTGAATTTGAATGCGGGGGATATTCATAAGTAACTCCCCCCTATCTTAGAAAATCCACTAAACTAGGCCTGATAATCCGGGCCATGGTATCGAGTGAAGCCTGATAGATGCTTTCCGCAGTTTTAAGCTCAATAATCACTTTAGAGATATCCGCGTCCTCTACTTTGGACTGAAGGTCCATATAGTTTATATTGAGATCGCCGAGTCGACTAAGTGTAAATTCCAGGCGATTTTGCCTTCCGCCAATTTCTGCCTGCGCTATGATTGTAGTCTCCAGGTTCTTCTGAAGGGCAGGTATAGCGGCTGAAATGCCTGCAGTATCATCGGCAAGTAATGCCTGCCTAAAATTATCCACGACCACAAAGATCCCTGACGGATCTCCAAAAGCCCCGAAAACTTCTTCTCCAAGCGTATTCACTGGGAACGTAATGCCAGCCCCTACCTGGTACATAACAACTCCTTTGTCCAGATCATAAGGAGTTTGAGTAGGGTCATCCGGAAACGGTCGTTGATCCGTTCGCTCCCCATTGAAAATATACTTCCCTTTAAACTGAGCATTACCAAGGGAAACCAACTGATTATACAATTGCTCCACTTCTGCTGCAATATTAACTCGAGCATCAGCAGGGGTCGTCTCCGTCGAGCCTTGAACCGCCAATTCAGCCAAGCGTTGGATAATCTGAGTTGTTTCCATCAACACGGTGTCCCCATACTTGAGCCAAGAATTCGCATCTTCTGCGTTTTGTTCAAATTGAGTTGTGGCCGTAATCTGACTCCGGTATTGCAGCGCACCTGCAACTCCGACCGGATCGTCGGAAGGACGATTGATACGGCGCTGGGTCATCATCTGCTCCTGATATTTGTCAAGCCGCTTGTAATTGCCCTGCAGACCGCCCATCATGTTACTAGTCATCATAGATTGCGTAATTCGCATCATTCATTCCTCCTATCTGCCGACGATGCCGGTGCTGTTGATCAGTTTATCCAGCATCTCATCGATTGTAGTAACCACCCGCGCAGACGCAGTATATGCATGCTGGAAGCGAATAAGATCCGACATTTCTTCATCTAGAGACACGCTGCTAATCGACATCCGAAGCGTGTCCGCATGCTGTACGAGCAGATCGCCATTTTCCATCATATTCCGGGCGTTCACGCTGTCCGAGCCTAATTTTGAGACAATTGACTGCAAATAACCCTCGAAATTTGAAATATTGGTCAAAGCGCCGTTGTTATTATTCGGGTTAAAGCTGAACGAGAGCTCGGACAAGCCGGCAATCAGCAGAGCCATTCCGCCATTTCCTTTCAGAACAACTTCCGACGTCGTTCCATCCGGATTGGTCTTCATCTCTGTCCGCAACGAAGCGGCAATGTTCTTCAAGTCCCCCTGAATCGTAGAACTTAACCTAATGTTTCCCGCGGTAATCGGTGTTCCATCCGCCGATACAAAGAAGTCCCCTCCAGCGGTTGCAGGCTCGCTTAATGTATAACCCAGCTTGTGCAGTCCGTTAAGGCCATCTACCGTATACGGCGTATTCTGAGCCAACATACGCGGATTGTTCGCATCCATGACAGCGTTCGGAATCGTAACTCCTGGAGGCAATATCGTACCCGCCGGAAGGGTTACCTCCACTCTTCCGGTTGCAAGCGTATTTGCCATGATGTTGAGCTGGTTAATGTAAGTCTCCACGTGTACATCGCGAGAGGTTACATAGCCCGCAATCTCGCCGCCTGTCAACGTAGCTGCGATCGCTGCAGTAACTGGAGTGGATGCCATATCATCAATAACAAGCTGACCTCCAAACGTAACCTGATAAATATCATCGGTTTCCGTTACGACCACATTGCCCAGGGCCGATAGCTGGTCAACAAGCAAGTCCCGCTTGTCCCGCAAGTCATTGGCGTTATCGCCAAGGCCCTCGATACGTTTAATACTCTGGGTCAACTCTGAAATCTGGTCGATGTAATTGTTCGCTTCCATGATCTTGGTGTCGATCCGAGCCGTCAGGTTGTTGCGCAGCGTATCCAGCTGGGAGTATATATGATTAAATGTTTCTGTCAAAGCAATAGCCTTCTGCTGGACAGCCATGCGCGCTGATAAATCGGCATCACTCGGATTTTTACTCAGTGTTTGCCAAGCCGTCCAAAACTCTGCAATGTTATTACTTAAACTGCTCTCCGAAGGTTCATTAAAGATCCCTTCAATATTTCGCAGCGTCTCTTGTTGAACAGCCCATGTCGCCAAATTCGTATTCTGGTTCCGATATTCAATATCGAGCAGATAGTCGCGCACACGCGTGATACTCTCCGCCTCAACACCCATGCCGAGCTGCCCCGCTGCCTGAGAACGCTGCATTCCGGGAAACGCGATCGGATTGGAAGCAACAAGACGTGTGGTCTGCCGGGAATAACCCGGTGTGTTGGCATTGGTTACGTTGTGACCGGACGTATTAATGGCTGCCTGTTGTGCAATCAAGCCCCGTTTTCCGACTTCAAGCAAATGAAATGTAGATCTCATCGTATACGTTCCTTTCTTCTTATGCCCTGGTATCAAACATGCTATGGCCCTTGCCTGTCGTGTTCGGCTGGTTAGGATGTCGGTAAAGCATGTCATCATCGGGGTTGCTAACCAGCAAGTTCAAGCTGTAATCAATAAAGTCCAAGGACTGCTCAATCAAATCCCGATTGCTGTTGTTCAATTCCTTCAGTTCCAAGAGCCGATCCGTCAATTCACGCTGCACGGCCAGCAGCTCATCCTTCTCTTCCGGGTTAAATACAAGTCGAGTCAATTCAGTAACCGTCAGCTGAAGCTGGGAGCGGATGCCCTTTTCACGTAAAAAGTTATCAGCGGCGCCTTGTCGCAGCGCTTCCGTTTCCGCCACCTGCTTCAGCAGGCGGTTCTCCCTGGTTATGACTGCTGTCAGACGTTCCACATCATTCACCATGATGGCTTGTCTCTTGTCTTTCCCCGCTTCGATCAGCTGCTCGTGCAGCTCAATCTGCCGTCTCATACAATCGATAATGGACCTAACGCTCACTTGGATTCACCCGATTTGTTATAGGGTTGAAAATAAGGAAGCAATTTATCTGCCAGTCGTTCGGCAGGCACCTGGTACGTCCCGCTCTCCACTTCCTCCTTCAAACGTTGAACCTTCTCAGCGCGTTCCGGATCCTGAACCTTGCTCTGTGCATTCAGTTCCATTGCCTTCATGGAGATGGACACTTCATCCTTCCGGCGCTGCTTCTTATCGATATGCTGTGCTTCTCTCGATTCTATATTCCGCTGATACGAATTGATGCCGTTCAGGCGTCCCGATTCGTTGATCTTCATTCTCAAATCACCTCGCTTAAATTAAAGGACCGATAAGCTTTACTAAGTTTATCGGTCCGGATTGAAACATAGTTAATAGTTCAAAAGTTAGTTTTTCCGCAGTTTATCAATGGCTCGATAAGTCTCCTTCTCCTTGCCGGACCCGGACTTTCGATCCTCGTTCTCGTTCTCCGCCGCTTGCCTAAGCTCCCGTGTCAACCGTGATCTGCAGGAGTCGCACATGTTGCTCTCACGGATCAGCGTTCCGCACACTTCGCAAGGATACGCCATGTTCGGCGCATTCGCTATCGATATTCGGCCTTCTTTAATAAACTTCGTAATCTGCCGGACAGAAACCTCCGTGGCTTCCGATACCTCATGGATCGTGGCACCCTTCTGTTCTCTTAAATAGGTCGCGCATTTCTCATATTCTTTCTCAATTTCTTTCAAGCAATCCTGACACATATCACGAAAATTCAAGGCATATAATTTGCCGCAACGAGGGCAATTCCCAAGATTCATGCTCAACGACCTCCGCTTACGTATGAAACCTTTAATACTCCTAGATTACATGATATTGCCTGCCACGTCTATTGGCTTGCGCGGCAAATTCATAGAATTTCTCTTCACTTCATCTGTTTCCTAAGATCGTGCCCAAGTCAAGCAGTAGACCTCAATCGGCATATCCAGTTCCGTTTCATAGGACTGCAGCACATGAGCACAGGCATCCGCCGTACTGCCGGTCGTATAAATATCATCAATCAGCAAAATTCGTAACGGGGCCCTTCGCTTCCCCCTTGCCCGTTCCGCAATTTGAGACAATCTCATACAAGCATTCGGATCCCTGTCAAACGCGCTCCCCATATCCTTCAATCGCGCCATGCGGTTCTTGAAGCTCTGTTTATCGGTGTGCCGTACGCGCCGTAGAAGACCGACATACGGCAGCTTCACCTTGCCTGCCAGCAGCTCTGCCAGCACTTCGGCTTGATTAAACCCCCGCTCCTGAAGCCTCGCCTCGCTGACAGGGACGGACGTAACCGCATGGATCAGCCGATCCGCCGAATGAATGCCGGAAGTCTCCGAATTGCCTAATACCACGCGCAAGTCCTGCTCTAATTGAACATACGGACGAACGATCATCTCTCCCAGCAGCTCCGCGTAGCGTTCATTTCCCCGGTACTTATATTGGGCCAGCCACTCCCGCATCGGCCCGTTATACATAACGGCACTTCGATTCAGGACAAAGGCCCTTTCATCTGCCCCTGGCCGGCTGCAATCGGGACAACCGATGGCCCTTCCGCATTGGAAACAGCGAATGCTCGTGATCCAAGGTATCATTCTGAAACAAGCCGGACATATACCCGGCAGTTCACGAGTCAGCCGGGTGCGCCTGCCGCAGGTCAAGCAGCTTGGATCGGATGGCCCCAACAACTCTTGCACTCGATTTAATAATTGGCCTAAACCATGCCCAAACATATGGACAGCCCCCCGTTATGTACTTTCAAGCACCGCATATATCTACTAAATGCCAGATGCGTAGGTGCCCGATATTCGCCTCTACTGGCTTCAAAAGTTAACTTCTTCATGAACCACCATGTCGGAGATACCCTCCCGCACTCGCAATCCGGTTCATCTGCTTGATCTGCTGCACAGCCAGACGTTGACTTCGCGTCCACTGCGAGGCTGCAAACAGCACCCTCCCGGCCGGATCATCCTTCGATCGTCCGGCACGTCCGGCCATTTGAATAAGCGCGGCCTCGTCGAACAGCTCGCTATCGGCGTCCACGATAAACACATCGCTTTTCGGTACCGTTACGCCGCGCTCAAGGATCGTCGTGGTGACCAGCACACGAATGTCGCGGTTGCGGAACGACATCACCTTCTCCGCCCGCATAGGATCCACGGAGGACGTACCGTCAACAGGTGTCCCAGGCAGCGCCTGCTGCAAAAGCCGAAGCATCGGCTCGATATGCTTAATCCGCGACACAAACAGAAAGACCTGCGCTCCCCGTCCCAGCGAGGACCTGAGCCGGTTCAACAGCGCCGACGGAAGTCGCTGCTTCTGCAGGCACTGGGCAAGCGTCATCATCTGCATCCGTTCCGGCACCGGCAGCGGATGACCATGGAACCGCGCCGGCACCTTGGCATGCGGCAGCCTTCCTGCCGCCGCCTGTCGCTGCAGCCTGGCTGGCGGCGTAGCGGACAAGAGAATGTACTTCCCTCCAGGCTTGACCGCTCCCGTTGCCGCATAATCCAGCATGGGGTTGTTGTGATACGGAAAAGCGTCAATCTCATCGATCACCACCAGATCGAACGCCCTGCGAAAACGTAGCAGCTGATGGGTCGTGGCAAGCGTAATGCGCCCCTCCTTCCACCTGTCCGGGCTCCCGCCATACAGCGTAACGACGGTCTCGCTGGGGAAAGCTTTCGCTAGTCGCGGCGCCAGCTCCAGTACGACATCTCTACGGGGAGCCGCGACCAGCACCCTGCCGTCCGCATCAAGGACGGCTTGCAGGAGCGGAAAGATCATTTCTGTATAATTTTGCCTCCTATTATATAGGATACGTTGGTTATATCAGCTATTTTAATGGTCTTATTCGGATACACTCAGATTAGTTCAGTTATAAATATGGTCAGAATATGGTCACGACTATGACTAACATTTACTTCCCCGACTTAATTGAATGGGTCGGGGTATTTCCTTTAGTTATATGTAGAAACATTTACCTGTTACTGATAAAATGGCTTTAAAAGTACGGGGGTGTTTATCGATGCCGAGTGTTGAAGAAATCCAGAAACAAGTCGAACTATTGGAATATGGTAACAAGCTGGGCAAAAAAGCCGAAATCAAAGAACTAAGCAAATTCTTGCTACCTGAAGAAAAGATCATTGCGATTGCACGCGGTCGGTATAGCAAGGTAACTGGGAGTATTGTGGCTACGGATAGCAGGGTTATATTGATCAATAAAATTACATTTGGAGGTTCTAAATTCGAGGACTTCCATTACAGCAAAATTACTTCGATCGAGAATGAAAAGGTCCCTCCACTGCTACTGGGCAAAATAAAAATCAATGTGGCGGGTAACGAAGCAACTATAGACCAAATGAAGTACGAAGAATCACAATACATATCCAAACTAATTCGGGAACGTATTGAGCAACGGGCCGGTACCAACCAAGTTAAGCCGTCGGAAAATGATGTATTCGCCAAACTCGAAAAATTAAAGGAGCTTTACGAGAAAAAGATTCTAACTGAAGAAGAGTACCAAGCCAAGAAGAACGAACTTTTATCATCAATCTAATGAAAAAAAGACCCGCCTTTCCGGTAAGGGTCTTTTTAATACGTCCAATAATTAATATTCCTGCTCAGGCTCTTCTTGGGGGCAGGGTCACAGTCAAACTTCAATACCACAATCCCCTCAGCCGTGGATTTGTCAGGCCAAATGATATAGCCCTGGTCTTCTAAATACTTGAGCCCCTTGATTATTTCTTGCTTTCTTCGTCCAGTCTTGATCCCAAGCAGCTTAAAACCGGGCATCTGGTGGCGATTTTGTGGCCCAGGGAAATTGACCAGAATCCGATGTAATTTACGCTCCAAATCAGGAAGCATCTTTTCCCGCCGCCCCCTTTGCCGGCGCCCAGGATAATACATTATCCATTCGGAACACTCTTGGCTGATTAGTATTTAGGCATGTGGCACGAATCAAATTATTTCGGATCCCCTGCAGCCTAATTTTACGCTGAGTGATCGTGTCTTTGCGGTCCACGTAAATGAGTTCAATAACCTCGCCGATGTATTTTTTCATTCCGCCCGCCTCCTATAGGAACATTTGTTTGTATTATAAACGAAATTTGAAATAATATGTATGGTGTTGTAAGGAATAAATAGAAAAGGATCATATGTTCCGTTAATATTTTCCTGCTTTAGTAGTACAATATACTCATCTAAAATTACGGGGGAGCGTATGGCGAAATATACTTTTAACGTTTATATCGATGAATCAGGGGATGAAGGATTTTCGATAAAGGATGGTAAATGGGTTAGTAGTCGATGGTTTATCATCGGAGCTCTGATCACACATAAAGCTAGCGATCTACCGATCTCAAAAACCGTGGATGCTATAAAACTTAAATTCAATTGGAAGAATAATAAACCTCTACACTTTATTGACTTCTCCCATGAAAAGAGAAGTTTCATCATTAATTCACTGACCTCTAATTCAGGGTTTAGAGTTTGTTATGTAGCTTTTGATAAACAGAAGATCCCCGAAGATAGTTTTCTAAGAAAGAAACGATACCTATATAATTACTGTACAAGGTACCTCCTCGAAAGGATCTCTTGGATGGTAGATGACTTGCAAGGGGAAGCGCATTTAATATTCGAAAATAGATCCAGTACATCCTATTCTGAGTTAAATGAATATATCACAGAAACTCTTTCTAAGGGAAAAAGCCAGATTAGGCAAGGGGTTTTTAAGACATGGAAAAACCTTGGGAAGTCTCAATCAAAAAACCTACAATTAGCAGATGCTGTTGTGAGTTCTTTGTATAAAGCTTTAGAGCCGAATCAATATGGATTAACAGAGGATTCCTATATAGAAGCACTCAGACCATTTATTTATAACTCTAATGGTAATTATCATGCTTATGGTCTGAAGGTGTTTCCAAATTCGTTCAGGGATCTTCAAAATGAACATAGGTGGATTAGGATGTTTACAAAAGAAAAATCTGTGTTATAATGTGAATACAGACATGCGCGAGGTAAAAACAAGGTCGCAAATGTGCGGCAGCGCGAAAGCGTGGGATCCTTGTTCTCGGGGTCTGTTATTTTTTTCTAATGACAATTTTGGACGACTAATTAGAGGTTTGGACGCTGATGTCTTTAACGTACTCCGTTTTGGATAAGACAGCGTATAAACCTCTTTGTTTTGAGAAACATAAAGACCCTGCCAGCGAATAGCCAGCAGGGTCTTTGGTTACTTCTTATTTTCCAACCGCATAATGAGAACGGCCGCTTCCTCACGGGTAATTGGTGCGCCTGGACGCGTTCCATCGAAATACCCATTCTTTGTAGCTGCTTCCCACGCCGGCGCAGCCCACGAGCTGACAACGTTGATATCCCTTTCTTTGGTCATCGGCTTACCCTCCTTCCGCTTAAGTCCCAGATACTTGGCGATCCCGGAGACATGGCCGGCGATCAAAGCCTCAATGACTTCCTGACGCTTCAGCTTCGCGGCATCCGATGCCACATCAATAAACAGGTTTTCGGTCAAGACTGCTGGCATTTTGCTTTCGCGGCACATGTGGAGATTCGCAGCCTTCTGCCCCCGATCGATCACGCCAAACGTCTTGATCGCCGCCATGATCTCGGTATGCAGAACGTTTTGAAGCGACCGCGAGGCTGCCGAAACTCCTGTATATCGGAAGGACTCAAACCCGCCAGCTCCGCCGCCGGCATTGCAATGGATGGAGACGAGGAGATCTGCGCCGGCTTTGTTGGCCGCCTCAGTCCGCTCTTTGAGCTCAAGGAATACATCCGTTGAACGGGATAGATGTACCTGCACGCCTTCGTATTCGGCCTCCAGGCGCTGTTTGACGCCCAGGGATACTATCAGGGCGATATCCTTTTCCCGCAGACTATTCGCGACCGCTCCAGGGTCCTTCCCGCCGTGGCCTGGGTCAATCCATACTATTTTCATTGGACGTCACCTCCGGTAGACCTGCCAAGCTCGTCAAAAAGCTGGTGATAGTCGCCAGCAAAACTGTGCCGCCCACCACATACCAATCAACCTCGTTAAATACTGTGGTAGCACCGATCACACCGATTGCCGTCTGAGCTGCTGTCTTAATTGCCCGGATACCTGCCGCTTTAAACCATTTGCTTGTCATTTATAATCTTCCTTTCTTATTTATCTTCGAGCTTATCCAGTCGCTTATGGGCTTGCTTTGCGGATTCTTCGACGCGCGTGATTCGTTCGGACAGCCCGTCCATTCGTTTTCCGATCTCTCGTATATCCACACGGATATCAACAATACCTGTCTTAATGTAAGACACATCCGTTTGAAGCGACGCGTCCGCTGTTGCTTCTTTGGCGACCTCGTCCCTGTAAGATTTGGTCTTACCGTGCCAGCCTAGCAAGATACCGCTGATACCTGCCAATGCGGCGATAATGGTCGTAAGCACGCTCCAGTCCACCCTTCTTCCCCCTGTCTCTATTCGGATAAAAAAGAGCCCTCGGACCACTCCAAGGGCATAAAAAATACGCCTTTCGGCGCGCTACGCTACATATTTGATTCCGGTGATTTGCTGGTATTCCTCCGGCGTGATCATCTTGGCCACGACAAAAGTTTTCAGGCTGTCATCAGTGTATAACGGATGTTGGTTGTCATAATATCGCTTGACGATCGGATACCACATTTACTCTGCACCTCCTTTCAGTGCAGCGACTTCGAGCAAAAGACTGCCTACGGTATCCTCAAGGGATGATATTGTCGCCTTGTCGTTGGCGCTCTCCAAGACTAAATTACCTATTGTCAGGTTTAATTCAGCATTAGCCTTTTGTAATCTCGATAACACGCTATCCGGTGCGATGTAGTCGTAATAAAGAGTGTTGTTCTCTTTATTTAACATCAACACTGGAGACAGACCTGGTATATCTTCCGGTCGAGGTATGCTCTCCTCTTCAGTTTGAATGCCCTCAGGCACCATTTGTTCAGGTTGGACATTGGTAATTGCTGCTCGAACGGCATTCGAATTTTCTTGACAAATAACATAAATACCCATTTCGCTATCTCCTCTCTTTACGCATAGGACACAGTCCCTTGCACCATATGAGTTACGCGCATTGTATTGTCATTAGGTGACGGGTTTTGAGCCTTTATTTCAAGCACCATCGGTCTCGACCTATCAAAACCCGTTGTCGAGATATCAAATCTGTTCATGTTAGGGTTAGGTCGTGGAAATACATTATCAGCTACAGATGAATATGTTCGTTTATTAGTCACAAGATTAAGTAAAAATCTCGGAAAATATCTACCGCCGTATGTGCTTCTGCTCTCATTAAGGACCTCTAGCTCCATGCCGTTGGCATCTCTTAACACTACATTAAGGATGGAAACGTAAGCGCTCAGTGGTTGTTCAACTTTTAGATATATACCATCAATAGTGCTACTTACATATTCAAAACTTATCATCTTAACACCCGCGGGGATGTCAGCAATTTTATAACGTTGTGTCGTATTTGCCCATACCATATAGTCCTGTTGAGAAAAATCAACGTAAACAGAGCCCGATGGCGTTTCTGTTTTAATCTGCGATATCTTGTTTGCCAATACCGCAAATTCATCGCTACCTGATGCCGCAACTCCTTTGCCGCTAATGGCGGTAGCGATCGCCTGTTTCCCGTTAGCGACAGATTGAAAAAGCGCATCATAATCAGACTGTTGCAGTATTTTTCGCCATGTAGACCATCCGTTTGAAAATTCTGTACGAGTCCTAAACATTCTCAATTGAGAAGTTACTGAAGTGAGCGTCTGGATTACATAAGAACCAGATACGGCTACCTCTAAAATACTCCAATCCATATTTGAGGGGACGTTAGTATAATTGGATGCTGCTAGCAGTTGATAAAAGCCTGATGTCACTACATTATTTAGGTCGCTACCTATTGCCAACCCTCCCATTACCCTAACCGCATTCAAGTTAACGTAATTCTTCGCATTAGCCTCAGCGGCGTTCGCCTTTGCTTGCGCTCCTGCCGGGGTCTCTGCCGCGTCAGCCTTTGCTTGTGCAGCAGCTGCAGCGTTAACGCCTGCGCTCCCCCGGTCATAGGCATCCTTTACTGCCTTCTCGGTTGCGGCCACATTCTCCCGCGTCCCGTTCGTGGCATTGGACAGCTGCACGATACCTTTTTGCGTCAATGAAGCATCTTGGATATCGACATCAATCGCATTTATTTGCTCCTGGACCCACGCCTGTTCCGCCGCCTTTTCTTGCAGCTCTTTAAGTGCCTCCGAGGTTAAATTCATGAACCAGTTCCACCATGCGGCAGGCGGCTTGTCGTTCACTTGCCAACCTTCCTGTTTCTTTGATTCGGGAGGCTCCACGCCGGGTGCGCCCCATGTTGGTGCCTTCTTATCGAATGCCAAGCTAATCCCTCCTATATCGGTAATGGATAATCATCGCCCGGGACATAAACCTCTCCCAAGGTTCCGCCGGTTGTCATTTCTTCATCTGCAAATCCAGTTGGCCCGGTTTCTAGCTGGTCATACTGTGAAGAAAACTGAAACGTCCCGGTCAACTCGATTTGAGCAACCCGGACACCCGCGGCCACCGTTTTTTGAATGATCTGTCCGAACTGCAAAGGCGACATCCCGACCTCGTTAAGGCGTTTGGTGGGTACCTTGATAAGCGATATAGCAGCCGGCTCCGGCTCCGCCGGATCATTAAATTTAGGGACAATGCGGATATCCGAATATGGACAATCCAGCGCAAGGGATAGGACCTGAATGATCGTATTTACATCTGTTTTGGACAAGTTTCGGGCAATTTTTGATTTCAGAAGAACCCGGTATACCTCGTCCGTTGATGCCCCCCTTGTCTGCACGATGTTTTCCCCGATCCGGTCCAACGTAGTGCCTTGAGCCTCGTCAATGGACCGCCAGTCCCGTACGCGCTCAAGGGTGTCGTTCACCTGCCGCAGTTGACCGTAAAGAATGCCGATGAGCTTCCCAAGGTTGCTTTGCGGGTCTTTGTTGTAGGCGTCGGCAAAGCGCCGCATCATGTCCTTTAAGCTAAACATGGCTTGTCACCTCGATGTCCTCAGCCTTCACCTGAGCCACTTGAAACGGCTCGATATGAACGTTCTCAGTCCCTAACACTCCGCTCGTACCAACCTTGATAACAACGTCCTCAACCCCTGTTACACTGTAGACGGCGCTGATCAAGCGTGTATAAACCACTTGGGCGCCCATATTCAGACCGTTGTAATAGCTGCCGCCATCTTCGCCACCAACGTACCGGACCAAGGCCGATCGGATTAAATCATCACCGTCTACCGGATAGCTGTCGTTTTTGGTGACATCTACCTGGATTTGCAAGGCGACTTCCTGCGCCCGGCTAAATTTGACGATATGCGGGTAGCCTCCCAGGTCCATGACCTCCACAGAAATGTCACCATACGATTCAATGCCGGCCGCGCCTTTATCAAAGATCGATTTGGCGATGGCTTGATTATCTCCCCCAAGCACGTACGCCTGATACGACTTTGGCGGCCGACCGGCGCTGTCCAACTGCGTTGTAAAGTTTGGAATGACTGTAGCTGCTCTAACACTTTCAAGCCGCAACAAAGCCCCTCGAATCGCATCGACCGAAGCCGCTCCGCCGCCAGCTACGGCTTGATCCATCCGGTCCCGGAATTCGGCATCGGTTTCCTTCTCCCGACCGCCTTGGGTACGCTCCGGGTTCGTAACGGCTGTGATATCAGGGTTTGGATTCACGATAATCGTTATGGAGCCGGCAGCTACATTCCCCTGAGAGCCCGGCGCCATTGCCTCGACTTTAACTGTAGCCTTGCCGTCAGCTCCAAGGGTGAAAGGTTCGATTGTTTCAAAATAAACGCCGGTCTCTGTCGCTACCTGAAATCCCGCTTCCTCGGTCCTGCCTGGCGTTCCCGAAATGACGACGGACCCGGTCGCCCATTGCTCTAAGATTCGCGTCACTCCCGAATAGGGTCCAAGCCTGTCCAGGTTGTTTCCCTCGGCGGTGTTCTTATAGGCACTGTTGTATACATCCTCAGCCACTCCCCAGATCATCGCCAAAAACCATGCAAAAAGCCGCAGGATGATTCCCAGCGGCGAACGTTCAGATGTATTAATATTTTCCCCGAAGGCTTCTTTGGCCTTGTCTTCGATTTCGTCATACAAGTCTTGGAATCGCCTCCGCTTGAATCCGGTTCTATCCAGCACCGATTTCCACCCCCTCTTGTATGGTTTCGCCATTGATTCCGGTCGCAGTGAAGGTGACCAGCATCGTTCGAGATTTACGATTGATCGTAAACTCCACATTTTCGACCGATTGAATGCGGCTCTCCTGCAGCAATCCGGCCGTCAGCTCATCGCGCATCTGTGCCTCGTCGATCTCTTTACCAAGAAACAGTTTGAAGTTGATTCCCATATCCGGATTCAGAAACCATTCATTTTTGTTCGTCCCGATCCCCAGCCGGCAGCATTGCGCCAATTCCTCGGGGCCTTCGATTGTTACCATTTCGCCGCCAGCAAAAACAAGGTCTCCACTTTGATCCACTTTAAGCGATATCATACGAACACCCCCACGATGACGGCGTCATTGATGTCGTGCATGCGGGCGCTGTCCGGCGCTGCCACTTGGCCGCCTAACGTGTTCTTGATTTCCCGATCCGCACAAACGACATATACCACATCGCCCTTCTCATAAAACGGCTTCTCGATCTCGATCTCCGGTCCGATCCTCCGTTTTCGGCCAAGGGCAGGAACGTTTTGAATGACGGCCGGGGCATCGTCGCCAGTGCGGACCAGGGGCTGTACATCTGCCCGACAGGTGGATTCGTCAAACGACACCACCCGGCACGGGATCGCCACATGTACCCCGGACATTGCGCGATTGACGAACCCCTCGATAAGCCTCGATAATGTACCTGCTGCATCCACTTTGCTCATAACAATGCCTCCATTTCCGTTGAGAAGTCCCCTGTCCGGCTAATGCGATGACTGCCGCTTCGGACGTGCAGCCTTCCGCTAAACTGTTCGCTTTCCAAGTCGATAACCGAGGCAGTCGTGATTCGGTACTGTAGCTGGGATTTAAGGTTATACCCTTTGGTACCCCCATCCTCGAAATACTCAGGGGATTCAATCAACCCGGTCTTCTTGGTCAGATTGAAGACGCTATCCCCGCCTCTGCGAAGGCTGCGCACATAAAGCTTGCCTTTATTGATGTAAACGGACGTGCCGCAGTCCTTTGCCACCTTGGATATGATCTCGGTTACCGGCCCTTTGGCCGTATATCCGTCCTGGTACCGGTAATCCTGGTTGAGGTGCATCTGAGCCACCGGCAGGCCGATGTACCGGGCCATTTCCTTAATGATGTGGCTGGCAAGCGTATTCTTGGCGTAGGCAATCTCTTTCACAACCCGTTTCGAAAGGTCCTCTGAGTCAAGCACGTTGATGACCGTAATTTTGTCCACGCCGTCCCGCTGCGTCTTTACGCTGGAGATATAGCCGTGAAGCACGACCCCCGAATCATCCCGGTAGCCGGCGTTCATCATCAGCACTTTGCCGCGCTTGATATTGTTCAGGGTATCGCTCGAAAGGTTCCATATCTTAATTTCTGCCTCATTTGGCAGCGTGTCGTTGTCGAACGGGATGGTCGCCTCGATGTTGAAGTCATCCATGGAGAACTTTATGTTTTCGGTCATGACTTCGGCCACCCGACCAAAATTATTCATCGTCCTCACCTTCAATCACATATAAAAAGACGCTTGTTCCAAGTGTCTCCCAAGTCACAGCCGTGCTTAGTTCGGATTCGTCATAAGGTACGATAGGCAGCTTCGGGAACCGGTTATCCATGACGTCATAAAACAGAGGCATGCCGTATACCAGCTTTTCCCCGACCGCCAGCACATCGCCATCTCGCTCAAGATCCACCGTAAAAAAATCATATTCAGCGTTGTAATGGACCTCAAACGTGAACACTTCGTCTGCAATCGAAATATCAAAGCGATACGGAATTTGCTCTTTTTCAATGTCGATGTACTCCATAATTCACCTCATTGCGCCCACGGGCTTCCCGGCTTGAATTTCACCCTTTTCACTTGCTCTTTTGTGGCTGCCTTGGACGCCTTTTTATTCTTTGTTTTCGATTTGGAACTGCTCTTGCTTTTCTTTTTGTTCTTGGTCTGTTTGGTGCCGGAATTGACGATTTTCACCGTTTGCGCCTTGATCGGCACCGGCAAATCATTAACGTATGATGTTGTCGCAATACGAATTTCCTTGATGGATAGGGAGAAATCAAATCCGGTCGCATTCCGATAGCTCCGGGTCGGAGCAAACCCGGTGATGAGGCCCGAGAAGGTCGTCCGGCCAACGTACCGAACAAGAGTCCCCTTCTCGCTGGCTTCCTTCAAAAAGGTCTCAATCTTGGCCGCGTTTTCCACAACGGATCCGGTCAGAGAAAGTACCCGAGGTTTACGCTGCACGTGATCCGTTACGTCGATATCCTTCTCCACCGGTTGCTCCGTGACATCCACGGAAAAATCATACGATTCGTCTTCCACCATGAGGTAATGCCCATTGATCGTTGCCATTAGTCCGCAGCCACCTCCAAGCCATTTCGACGAGCCACACTCTCAAACAGATCGTTAATTTTCGCCAATAGAACCGATTCCTCATTCGGTCCCAGCGTAGAACCAGACAGATTGATATTCAAACTAATTTCCTGCCTTGTCGTAGCACCGCCTGAACTGCTTGCACGCGCAGGCGCCAAAGGTGCCGATTCTCCGCCAGAGGAATACGCTTTGTTTTCTTCAGCCGTCAATACTCGCTCGCCTTCGTGCAGCTCCGCGATATATCCGTCAAATGGAACATTCGCAAGGCCGTTTGCGTGGCTGCCGTCCACCGGGATTTCCGGAATTTCCGGGATGTTGATGGCGAATTCTTTTCCGCCCAGCCAATCCGGCAACTTGATCGATAAGGCGCTGTTGATTTTTCGAATCATGCTATTGATCAGGCCAGTGATAAAGTTTACACCGTTAGCGAAGTTGTTTTTGACGTTCGTCCACATATTCGTAAGTCCTGTGGATATCCCTTCCCAAGTGCTGGTTGCCGTGTTCTTGATTTTGTCCCATACCCCGGTGACAAACGAAGCGATATTGTTCGCAATTGTCGAAATGGTGTTCCAGATCGTATTCCATGTATTGGTGAAGAAAGCCACTATCGCACTGAATACGGCCCTGGTCATTTCTCCAAAAGCGTTCCAATTTGCCACCACGGTATTGACGATACTCATGACGACAGAGGTAATAGCGTTCCAGGCAGCAGTTCCCCATGTCACGAAAAACTCCACTATGGAATTGAAGAGACCAACAACCCAGGTTTTAAAGGTGTTCCAAACGTTGGTTAGCCATGTACTAACTGCACCCCAATTTTTGAAAATCAGGATCACTCCGGCTACTGCAGCAGCCACGCCGAGTGCGATCGCGACAAACGGCAGCCATGGCGCTACCGCAGCCCATCCGGCCGCAGCCATAGCCCACATGGTCGGAATAAGTTTAATGCCCATAACCATAGCGAACGCACCTAATGCAGGGCCAATAACATCAATATTGTCTGCTAGGAATTTTGCAGTATCACCAGCAATACTGAATCCAGCCGCTAACGAATCCATAACAGCGCCGCCAACCTCTGTTATTTTCGGCCCGGTCTGCTCTAGCCATTGGGAGAACTCTACAAGGTATGGCAACAACTTATCACCCAAGGGCTGTAGGATCCCTGTTTCCATCTGCCGGCCGATCCGGGCGAATGCCTCTCCGGGAGTGTTCATCTTGATCGCATTCAACTCGCCCATTTTATCGATAGTCATATCGAACTCATTTCGGGCGGATCCCATCGCTAGAATGACATCCGATTGCAAGTCCTCGAATTGGGTTCCGAACAACCCAAGGGCTACCGTGTTCTGATCCACAGGATCGGCAATGTCTCCGATCATCGAAATGATTTGATCGAATGCCGCCTTCGCTTCCGGCCCGCCTTCCGCGAACGTCCTCATCATTTTTTCGGCGTTAAGCCCCAGCATCTCGTAGGCCTCGATTGCTCCGGTGTCGCCGGCATCCTTGGACCGGATGGTGAATTCCTTCACGGCATCATTGATTTTGTCTAAGTTAAAGGCACCTTCCTTGGCCCCCGCCGCCATGACATCGAACATTGATTCTGCATCGAAGCCAAGTTCCTTATAATGGACCGAGTATTCATCTAGGGAATCGAGCAATTCCCCAGAATAGTCCAGGCCCTTTTGCGAACCTTGAGCAATTAGTGAAAAGGCCTGTTCGGATGTGATACCAAAGTTTTTCATCATGGTATCAACCGATCGTACCGATTCAGACACCTCATATCCGAAGGCTTCCCGCAAGAGAAGAGCATCCTGAGTCATTTCCTTGAGTGCTTCGCCTTGCGTTTGCGTGATTTTGGCTGTTTCGGCTATGGCGCTCCCAAGGTCCTGCCAGTTCTCCCCAAAGTTATCGTTGTACAGGTCCGTAGCAATGGCCTTCGTTTCTTCCATCTGTTCGGCCGTCATACCAGTCGCCATTTGGACGGTCTTCATCGAGTCGTTAAATTCGTTGGCCGCATTCACCGCAGCCACACCGATTCCAACAACCGCAGCCGTTACCGCTCCGGCAGCCACCCCGACAGCGGCCCAATTCGTCTCCATCTCCTGTACTTGCTTGTCGGCCTTCCTCAGAGCTCCATCAGCCACCTTGAAGCCAACCGCAAACATGAGGTTACTTATAACAGCCACCCACTACACCCCCCTTCCAAACCAAAAAAGAGCGCCCGGGGGCGCTCACTTCTTTTGCTGGTCTTTTTGCTGTTGTTTGATGTGGATGTCCAGAGCTGCATTCGCCTCCATGATGTCGTCAAAATCCATCCGGTCTAAATCGCTGTAGGTGATGTTCATATCCGAGAGCAGCAACCGCCACATGGGCCAGCGTTCCCTAGCCCTCCGTTCCGCTTCCGCCTTGCTGATCGTCACTGTCTTCACCGTCCTGATCCCGGCCGGAAATAAACTCATACGCGGCGTTAATGACCTCGGAATATTCTTTGTAGGTCGGGAAATCGTCAATTTTCAGTTTCGGATTAACGATAACGTGCTTCAGCATTTCATCAGCCAACCGTTCCTCCATCACAACACCGAATTTATTTTTGCTGGCATCATTGATTTTGGATACGGCCCGGACGCCTGGAAATTGGAATACGTACTCTGTTCCTGATTTAGATGTATAGGTTTTCTGTTTGAAGTTTGTCATTTGGATTACCCCTTTTCTTTAATTTGGATTGATTTAGCTAATATCTGCGTCAAGACATTGAACTTCGTATTCTCGATCCCCAGCCTCGGTACCGTAGGACCGCGCTGCCGGCTTCTTGATATAAGCCTCCGTCACCGTGATGGTCTCCTTCGGTTCGCCGTTATAGATAACGGATACCGGAACCAGCTCCCCAGACACGGCAAGTTTGTCTAGCATTGATACTTGCGGGCTTGTTGCAAGGAGCGTGATAGACAACGTTGCCAATGGGTTATTGATTTTGGCCCTCACTACATCCCCTTGCGCTCCAACCTTTGTCTCATATCCGTCTTCGTCCTTTTCGAATTCGGCCATATCTTCACCAAATCCGGTAAGGTACACGCCGTTAACCATGACCGTTAAATCTTTCGGATCATATGTTTTTACTGCCACTTCGTTTCCCCTCCTTAATAGGTCACTACGCCGCGAATAGTGGTTTCGTGGATCGCTCCGGCCAACTCAAATGCAAACGTACCGCCGTTATAGACCCGGCTCGCCCGCTCTAGTGGCGTTGTTTGCTCCCTCGTCTTGAACGTGGTGCTGTACAATCCAACGCCGTCCGCTCCCCGGGCAATGATGCCTTGATTCAAGCAGCGCTGCAGCACGGTGCGCACAACGCCCTCGATTTGAGCAATGCCGGTGTTGTCATACCCAATCTTCCGGTCCCTAGCGTTGTTGAACAGCTTCTGCACTTCGTATTCCAGTGTGTGAATGACAAAGTGCTTGGAATGGATGACGTCGATATACTCACCGGAGACGGTTTTACCTTCCGATGTGACCGGGTCGCCCGCTTTGGTTACGTAGGTGAGGGCGCCAAGGTCGTGAATCTCCCGCAGCTCGGCTGCCGTAATATCCAAAGGTTGAATCCCTTTCAGGCGCTGCCCCTTCCAAGTAATGCTTCCAACTGGCTTCGACCCCGCTTCCCCGACCAATGCCGCCTCTGGGTAATTGTCAATATTGGTGTGGTAGAACACAAAGGTGTTCTTATATTCCTTGGCTTTAATCGCCGTCATATCATCTTTGCTGCTTGTGCTGACCGCAAATTGCCGGGCATCCGCAGCCTCAATGGCATCGGCGATTGCCGTGATGTCCTCCAACGTGCTGCGAGTGCATACCGCAAAGTACCAATCTTTATCGAAGATCGTTGGCAGGAAATCATCCCATGTGCCGGCCGTCGCCCGCAGCATCACCGCAACCTCTGGCGGTCGGTTGTCTTGGTCGAGAATTGCTTTAGCCGCCTTGTAGACCTCCGAACCTGTAGTGAATTCGGCTGCCACTTCGGATAGTTCCGTGTAGGTTTTGTATGGCTTTGCCGTTGCAGACGTGCCGATGATCAACGGTTTACCGAAACCGACTATCGGCGTTGGCTTCTGAATGTCAATAATGACGTTTACGTCTTTAATTGCTGACAATGGTACCAGCTCCTTCTATATTTACTTTTTCAATCGGATACAGCTTGCTTCGCGAAACTTCTGGCATTCTGAACACCACCTCGAACCCATGCCGGCGCTCCCATTCAGCCTCAACAGCAATATCCCGGTTCTCGACGCGGCCGATTTCATGAACGATGATCCAAAAGGCATCCTTCAAGATATCGTGACCGTCCGTTTTGAACCATTCCCGCGCCCGCAGCGCGTTGTTCATGCTGGTCGGGGGATCGTCGGCATAAGACAAAAAAGAGACGGTAAATTCCACCGTCTCAATCTGTTTAATATGATCCCCGCTGTGGATCTCGACCGGGAAGCCGCGAACGCGCTCAAAACCGGGTTCGAAATGATACGTCAAGAATGCCGTTTGCGGAATGCTGCCGCCACCGTTCATGTGAATGACCTGCAGGCCGGTATACTCGGATAAACTTTGCACCAGCAGCTTTCGAATGTCATTATACGGGATCATTGACAACCCTCTTTTTGGCAATGTATTTGTTCGTGTCTCGGTAGTCCCGATCTTCCGGCATGTCGATGGTGTATTGAATGCCTTGATATTCAATCAGGTCCCCAGGCTCGTGCCGATGCGCCGTAAAGAGCGCTCGGTCGTCAGCCGTGTAATTGCCACCTTCGGCCAACTGCAACTCCGCCGAAACTGGCTGGAAATGCCCCTTTAGCGCAACCCGGACAGGCTCGGCGGGGATCGGATCGCCGTATTCGTCATACCCTTGACCATCGCCCGGCCGCACCAGGAAATAGGGCTTTTCGTATTTCTTGATGATTGAGTTAAAACGGAACATCACTACCGCCGTCCTCCCCTCTTCGGTACAATGACCGCTGTGATCGATTCCCGAAGCTGCTCTTCATCCCGCAGGATCTTCTTATTCCCCTTCCGCTTGGCGTAGATCGGAGATAAAGGCGGAGTGCGGAGCTTGTCGAAGTTTTTGAGCACTCGCTCCTTTCCGACATCGCCAATTTTTCGCAGCAAGTCATCGGCATCGAGGTTTCCAGTCACCAACTCGACTACACCCTCTTTGACCACGCGGGCGATCGGAGTTTGTGCCTTTTTCTTCCCGGAGCCTATGAAGGACCGGGCCGGAATGCCGGCCTTGATCGATCCGTATTCATGGATGCCGGCGATCATCGCCAGTTCTTCGTCACCTTGAGCCCCGATATGAACCTCACGCGTGACCAAGTCCTGCAGCGTTTCGATGATCCCCGGCAGGTAAGTATCTTCCGTGACCTCAATGTTTGCCCGGCGGTAGCTTCGGCGCCTCTTCTTCGGCATCCTAAATCACCTCACAACTGAATCAGCGCTTTGACGACATCCGGCAGCCCCTTGCTCTCGTCATAGGTCACGGAAATATCTCCTACCCGCTCCGACTTCACGCCCGGGGAGCGCAGCAGTATTTGAGCAAACATGATGCAGGCCAGCTCAATATTTTCCGGCAGTGTGGCCGGCGGTGCGCCCGCCTCGTCGCTTGGCAGGATATACCCGGCCAAATACTCCACCTCGACCAATCGCGCCCCACAGGGCCAGCCAGTGCGCCGAAACAGCATACCGTTTTCGGGTTCGATGACAAAGGAATCGGGATCCTGTTGTTTTCCCTCGACTCGGAGCATGAAAACCTCATGAACGGGATAATTTCGGAGTCGGAGGAATTGGGTTCCAGAGCCGTCCAGCGTTTGCCGATATGGCTTGTATGCGTAACTCCGATTTGTTTCCCGTTCAATGGCTGCCGATGCTGCTTTCAAGACCGTTATGATTTCAAGGTCCTGGGATGTGTCATCTTCCGGAACGCCAAAAAATCGTTTAGCTTTTTTCAGACTTGCCAGCATTTTTATCACCATCTGCGCCCTTCTCGGCCGCTTTCTTGGCTTCCTCGATTTCGGCTTTGCTTGCTTCCTTACCGATCACATCCGCGGCCTTCAAGACGGCTGCCCGGTCCTCGTCAGCTTCATAAATGGAGCCCTTCGTGATGATTTCGTTCGTTTCCTTGTCTACGAAATCATTCGTGACATGGTAATGCTTTGTTTTCTCAGCCATGATAATCACTCACTTTCTAAATAAGATAAAGCCCGGGCAAAGCCGGGCTTAGGGTTACGGTGCAGGGATGCCCAGCTTCACAAACGGCGATACTTCGTAACCATTCTTGAGTGTCAGCGGACCATTAAGCCAAGGCTTGCCGTCTACGTTCCAAAACGCCTTGATGATCGTTTTGTTCTGCTTGAACAACGGATGTTCGGAAGCCTGGATGAAGATCCCCGCGCCATCTTTTATCACGTAGTAACCAAAGTCCGTCAGTACCAGATCGCCGTCCTCGCCCAGGATTGGGGAGTTTTCAGAGAATCGGATCGGATAGCCCAGCAAGGTGCCTGTCATTTTATCCGCAATATTCGGCTGGAAGATCAGATTTCCGGCATCGTCCTTCATCGTCAGCAATTGCGGCAGGATCGATTGGGAACCAGCCCATACCAGATTTCCGCCGAGCTTCGCTTTCGCCAACATGCCGACAATATCGGCATAGGTGATAGTGCCGGCTGTCTTCCTTGCCACCGTCACGGTTGCCGGGGAACTAATCGCGCCAAGCGGCTTAGCCGTACCGTTGCCGTACAAGAACGCATCATCTTCGGCTGCAGCAATGGCCCCGCGGAACAATCGGGTGACAATTGTATTGATGGCCGACGAGTTCCGGAGCAATTTGTCCGTAACGACGATATGGCCGGCTACTTCATGAGGCGTCAAGTTCAGGTCTTTAAACTTGGCATTGGTTTCCGGCTTTTCATCGCCCTCACCGATCCAGTTGACTTCAACGCCGCCGTACATGTTGCTTCCCGCCCCTTGATCAAGCGCCGGGAACGTCATGCTTGCATCCGGCGTATCCTCGCCGGCAGGAATCACCAGTGCACGCGGGCGCACGATTGCCGATTCTGGTGTTACTTCGAAGAGCTGCGCCGAAAATTGCGGAGGAACAAAAATACCGCCGCTGGTGTTATTCTTCATCGCCAGCTCGCGGTATTCTTTAAGGCGTTCATCATGCGGATTTTCTCGATAGGTTTTCACCATCTCTCCAAAGCTGCGGAATTCAGATTCATGCTGCGGATCGTCCGGTGTGCGCTTGGTGCCGCCGCCAGACATCGCAAGGGCTTGCGAACGCTCTTCCAATTTGATTTCACTTTCTAAATCCCTTGCCTCAGCTTCCAACCCCGTGAATTTCGTCTCTTCTTCATCCGTGAAGCCGCGTTTCTCGCCTTGGGCAGCCTCGATCATCGAGCGCATTTCATCCTTCTTTGCTGCAAGTTTCTTTCTCAGTTCGATCAGGTTTTTCACAATGACCAACTCCTATAAGTTCAATTTTTTTAATCGCATTTCCAAATCCAGCAATGCAGCATCGCGCTGTTCTTCGTCATTTGCTGTATGGGTGTTCGGTTGAGGCCTGGAATTGAAAATATCCTCTGCCGAGCGAATACCGACCGACGACTGAGGGTAAGCCGGGGTAGTAACCGGACTTACTTCGAACAGCTCCGCTTCAATAATGGAACGGATCGGCATATCCGAATTCGTTTCGTCCCATTCCTCCACGACCGAGCGAAAAATAAAAGACGACCCTCGCACGTCTCCGCGCTCGATCGTCTCAATGTGTTTTTCCGCCCAGCTTGGCGGCGTAATCTCGTACCTGAGCCCAATGTCATCCTCAATGAGCGCAAGCGTGTTCGGTGTTCTTCCCAGGACTTCCCGTGAATCATGCTGCCAAGAGGCGTAAACATCGGGGTTAATCAAGCTGGCCGTGAATGCTCCGCGCTTGAATCTCTCCTGGAACATCCCAAAAATCGGGTGTGATAACTGATCCCAGCGGACCGCATACCCTACAATTTTTGTCGGTTCGCCGTCAACCTTCCGGACCTCCGGCCGACTCTCCGGCAGCACCCATTCCCTCTGCTCCTTCTTGTTCTCCTTCATCGTTATCACCTCCCTTCAATGCTTCTTTTGGCGCAAGCTTGCCCTTGTAATACTCGTCCAAGAGATCCAGAGGAATCATATTCAACGGCGCAAAGTATCGGTCTCCGCCCGGAATAGGGTTTTCGTTCTCCTTCTCCCGAATGTCGTTTTGCGAGTACACGCCGATGTTGAACATTTCTTTATAGAAGGCAGCTCGGGCCGCGGAATCGCCCCGAAGGTAGCCTTCGATAAGAAACTCAGCAAATAGACGTTGCTGCTCTGTTTCGCTGAACAGTTTCCAGTTGATTGTTTGCTCCCACCGGATCAACCAAGGGCGGACCGAATGAACGATGAAATCCGTGCTTTGATGCTCAATGTTTGAGAATGTGGCCCGCTCCAAATCCGCCATCATATGCGGAGGAACGCGGAAGATCCGGGCAATTTCTAGAATCTGAAATTTCCTCGTCTCCAAAAACTGAGCATCATTCGGCGGTATGGTGTTCTTCGAGAATGTCATGCCTTCCTCAAGCAGCATAAGCCGGTGCGCCTTTCCTAATCCTTCGTACTTCTCACGCAGGGATTGTTTTAAACGTTCAAACGCTTCGTCCGTTAAGGTACCGGGATGGGTCGCGACAGCGCCCACATTTGTACCATTTTCGAAGAAGTCGGCTCCGAATTGTTCCGTAGCTAGCGCAAGTTCAATAGACCGCTTTGCCCACTGAATAACGGATATCCCCTTTTTTCCGTCAAACCCGAGGCCTGGAATATGAAACATAGCGTAAAAAGGGACATTATGCTGCTTTCCATCTGAAGTCGTCACCCTAAAGAATGGGTCACCCGCTTCCGTTTCCATATGTTCTACCCGGTGCGGTGGTATCGGCCATAAGGCCTTGATATCTCCCTTGCCGTCATACTCGATTTCGGCGTAACAGTTCCCCCACAATAAAATATGGGTCATCATGGTTTCTCGAAAAGTGAAAGCTGTCATCCTTGGATTTGGTCTCCGTTGCAACAGGTCGCCTACAGGGTGACTCACTCGCTCTCTTCCTCGTGGTTTAAGGCGCTTATACACGGGTAGAGGTAACGACGCCACAGTTTCGGCCAAAATACGAACGCATGTCAGGACGGCTGTAGACCTCATAGCCGAACGTTCAGTGACAACAATGCTGTTCCCGTAGGGAATTCCTAGCGCATTGTAAAGCCAGCGCTTCGGATTGCTCAGATCGCTCGATTCACTTCGTTTCTCTAACCAACGTGAGATAATAGGAATCCTCAGTGTTTTCACCCCCTTCCAGCGTTAAATCGTCCGGACCCCTCGTTCTTCGTACACGGACCGCTTCGTTCTGTTCGCCATGCAAAGTTTGTGCGCATTGATGACAGCGTCAATCGGGTCGATCCGCTTGGTCTTGGCTTTCGGATCCTTATCGATCTTGATTTCGCCGAAGCTGTTGCTTACCGTCTTGGCGTTGACCATGGACCATGTCAGCAGCTTATTGTTTCGGTCATAACTCACGTTGCCCGCTTCCACTTCCAGCCGGAAATCGACGGTGGCATCGTTCAAACTGCGCGCGCTCTGGACGATCTCGACACAATCCACGCCGAACTCTTCCAGGTCAGACAAAAAGGCATCGGCATTATGTGGGTCATAAGCGATGCCTTTGAGTTTCAGTTCGTATTTTTTAATTAGGTCTTTGTAGTACCGGATGATGTATTTATAGTCCGTCTTCACGCCGCCCAAGGTTTCGGTCACCGTGATCAAGTCGTCCATGATCCACATATCATACGGAGCATCATCCGATTGCACATGCTCGTCAACCCGAGCCGCCGGCATGAAGCTGTGGGAATGCACGTAGTATTGCCGGTGCGGACCATCGTCCAAAGGGAACTCCAAGCAGCCAGATGTCAGGTCGCCGCCGGACGAAAGGTCGAGCCCGAGATAGCATTCTCGGCCCCGCATCGCTTCAAGCGTGGTGTCGGATTCGCATTGCTTCCAGTGCTCCATGTTCATGTACTGGTTATCTGCGAATTGCACCCAAATATTGAGGCCCTTTGTCATGAAATCTCGGAGATCCGCGCCGCGTTTCTTCTTCGCTTTGATCGCATCGGCGCGCAGGCTGGCTAACGTTTCCTCTGTCCAGAGTGGGTTCGCCTTCGGCCAGTTGGCTTCATCCCAGATGTCATCGCCTTTATCCAGCTCACATATGAAAACGAAATGAGTTTCGTCCACATGGAGCCCGGCCAGGATCATCTTACCGTACTCATATTCCTCGTAGCACGGCAGATTCAAGTCAAAGCCGGCGGTTGTTATGATTGAGGTCAAACATTGTTTAAGCTTGCGTTGTCCGCCCGTTAGCAGCTTGTACATTTGGTTCGTCTTATGCTTGTGATATTCATCGACGGACGCAAAATAAGGCCGGAAACCGTCAATCGTCTCGGTATCTCGACCTATCGCCTTGATTTCCCCGCGGGTGATGTTGCAGAGAATCGTACTCTTATATTCCTTGGAAGTGAATAGCCCTTCCTCGTACTTACTGCCGCCGAGTTCCGGATCCGCATTGATGAATTTAAGACATTCCTTCAAAACAATGCGTGCCTGGTCCTCTTTCGTCGCTGCGCAGTAGATTTGCGGGTAATTATAGCCGTCAAAATTGCCATAAAACAGTGCCGGAACCGCATTCCCGAGTGATTTCCCGTTTTGCCGGGCCACTTGGACGTAGGATGTGCGGAATCTTCGGTACCCATCCATGTTCAGCCAGCCGTTCCAGCTTCCGAAAATGAAGTCTTGGAAGCCCCAAAGCCTGAGCGGTTCGGGCTCTTCCCCCTCGGCAAGCGTCAAACTTTCGGCGAAATCGATGATTTCATGAGCCTTTTCCGGGTCGAAAACGAATGGAAATTCGTCCGTTCCTTGCCGCTCAAGGTCTTTTAAGTGTCGTTCGCATGCCTGCCGCTGCGTCTGGCCGGCAATAATCCTGCCTGAAACCACCTCTTGAGCGTAGGCGGTGACCCGATCTAGCTCCGTAACCGTGTTATAAGGGTAAATCTGAGCGCTAACCACTGCGATTTGCCCCGAATCGTCCAAATTTACTTGGCGGCTTATCTTCTTTCTTCGGTTTCGGC
This sequence comes from Paenibacillus campinasensis, assembly GCF_002272015.1. GTDB lineage: Bacteria > Bacillota > Bacilli > Paenibacillales > Paenibacillaceae > Paenibacillus_AQ > Paenibacillus_AQ campinasensis. The sequence goes on from NZ_NPBY01000063.1 coordinate 87,561, forward strand.
ACGTTCTTGATCTTGGCGAGTGGATTCAGGAAAAGACGGTCCTGCATTTTAAGCAGCATGTCCATTTTCTTGTTGATCGCCGTCTCGATCTTCAAGATTCCCTCGATGGACGCGAGCTGTGATAAATACATCTGAGCCCTAGCTTCAAATTCGTTCGCTTCCTCGAATTTCTCAAAATATTCGAGCAAAACGTCCTCGTTTATCGCTATTTTTTCAATCCTTTGATATTGTTTCAGCAGCCTTTCATATTCCGAATACGTCTTGCAATACATCGCCAGCAGCCCGACATCCGAAGACGTTAAAAGCTCAACGCCCTGCTGAGCTGCTGCCTTATATTCCTTTAAGCAATCCTTCCACTGCTTATAGGCGATGGTGTCACTCTTCACGTATTCCGGGGGTTTGAGCTTGTCGAGCTCCGTTTTCCCAAGCTTGATTTCGCTCTCTTGTCGCTGCCGAATTTCCTCTTTTGTTAATCGGTTCGGATTCCCCTCTGCGAGGTGAAGGCCTATCGGCTTTCCGTTCCGTCCCATCGGGTTCACCTCCCAAAATCTCAGAAAATTTCAAAAAACGAATTTTTGCGCGAATAAGGGGGCGCGCGGTCAACTAGGCAAAAGCCCCCAGAGATTTGACCCCCCCTACCCCCTGAGCACCCTCAGACGTGTGTTCGGGAGGGCCAGGTCACGGACGCCTCTATACCCCCTTAGAATCGCTCTCATGAGGTGCTTGTTTTGCTTGGCTTCACATAGATGACCCGGTTTTTAATACCCACAAGGTTACGCCATCGACGCGCCTCATCTTCCGGCAAGGCATCTACAATAACAACCTTGTCTAGCCAACCATCACCCCATCGTTTCCAGTCGCCCATCTTATCAGCAACTAGGATAACTCCCTTTCGTTCCTTGGCGATCTTTCGTATAGCACTGGATGCACCTTCGCCGCGCATGTAATGTACCACCTGATATACTGCCCCTTCATTCACTGCGGCCCTGATCCTGTCCTCAATACTCATTGCATCTTGCTCGTCGGTCACCGTTCCTATAACCAGCGCATGTTTTAGGGTGTTGCTCAGACTGTCCTTCAATACATCGCCTGCAAGTTTACCCGGCATGCCGGCATTGATTGCTTCTTGCAAGGCGCTGCCCATCTTCTGAATCAACACCTCATACCAGTCTTCGAACCTGACCTTCACACTGAGATTCAATGAACTCTTAATCTTTTCTATTTCCCCATGTGGTAGTACATGGTCATTGTATAGATGAGCGATGTGCTCACCACTTCTCAGCGTACCACCTGCATGTAGACTATTGTCCATTCGTACCCCTCCATTGCCGGTGCCGTGTCAGTATGATCTTCTGGGCCGCACGACAGCGGTCTATTTCAGCGTTCTTTCTTGCACATATTTGCTCCCACTTCTTTAGGACTGAAAGAGTCTTATCCTCAAGAGACAGCCCGCGCAGCTTATCCCATATATTCAGTCGAACATATAGGCGATCCTTGTTTTTTACGCTGCCGGGAATATATATGCGGATGATGGATGTTTGTGGGCTTGTTACTTCTACACCAGTAATGTCCCATTTGAATATATCGATTGGTTTAACCTCCATTACCAAACCCTCCATCCTCTTTGGCCGTCTTGCGGCTGTGGCAGCTATGGCAGCGTGCCCGCCAGTTACTTTTATCCCAGAACAGAACCGGATCGCCGCGGTGCGGAATCTCGTGATCAACGTCTGTAGCGGGTGTCAGCTCCCCCGCTGCGTAACAGTCGATACAAAGCGGGTTCTCTTTAAGGAACTTTTTCCGCTCCCGCCTCCAAATGTGATCATATCCCCGCTCCGCTGATGTGCCCCGCTTCCGGTCATATGATTGCTTGGGATGGTCTTCACAGTAACCGGCTGTGGTTAGCTGCTTACAGCCTGTGTGACGGCAGAACTTTTTCAGAGCCACTTGTTACATTTCCCTTATGGTCCAACGATCGAATAAATGCGGATGCTTCTCTTTGGATGGATAGAGTCGGAATGAATCTTCTTCATCTTTTTCCGTTACTATATTTTTTGTGATCTTCTCGATGGTGTACTGTTTCCCCAATCGATCAAGCGCGTCCATAGCACTGTGTAATTCTTCACGAGTAAATACCGTTTCTGAATATCCCACCTTGTACTTCACCCTTTCTTGAGAAATGAAAATAGCCGCCTATAGATAGGCGACTTAAAACCTTGTTATCCGGCCCCCGCTCCGCTGGGATGATTCGGCCGCATCGATGGCCTTCGGCCAAATAGCTACAATCGCAAATTACACGCGCTTTTATGCGTATTATTGGTTGACGCGCATTATGATGCGTGTTATAATAGAATCATGGAAGGGAGGTAAGCGATGGGGAAACAGATAACGGTTAGAGAAGTGATTCAACGGTTGAGAAAGGAAGGGTTTCGACCTTCCCCCTCTCACACTGGCGGCGGGAGTCATAAAAGATGGAAACATCAAACTGACCCCACCCGCTACGCGGACATTAGTTACCACAGTAGCGGACAAACCATACCGATTGGAACACTCAAGAGTATCGAGAAGACATCAGGGGTTAAATTCTAACCCCTTCTTCTCCCCTAATCGTTTGCCTCCCGTGAATCGTAGCATTGAATGTAATGTAAAATAGAATTTGAAGGAGTGGTCCCATGAAAGACACACACATTTATCCGGTTGTTATTGAACAGTCCGATGATGGAGTGAGCTTGTACTTCCCTGATATTCCGGGAACTGCTGTGCTGGCTCCTAATGTCGTATCCGGGATTAAGGAGGCTAAAATGATGTTGATTGACCGTCTCATTGAGATGGAAGACAAGAATCTGCCGATACCTGAGCCGTCCGACCTCCGCGACATTGAGCTGTACAATGAAACAGACCGCATCGCGATTGTCGATGTGTTTTTACCGCCATATCGTGATGAAGCGGCTAACAAAGCCGTGACAAAGAACTGTACGCTTCCCAAATGGCTACGAGATGCCAGTGAGGAAGCTGGTTTGAATTTCTCCCAGGTTCTTCAAAACGGATTGAAAGAAGCGCTGGGCATAAAAGTAAAAGAGCGGCCATAAAGGCTGCTCTTTTTTTTTGCGTATCGAGACCGTGCCGTATAGTTATCTCAATACCTTAATGTCCACCCATGGACGTTCGGCCTTGACAGGATTCGAACCTGCCTATACCATGAAGGCCATAATCAAATTGCAGTGATCTTAACTGCATTCCCCGCTTGCTACATCACCGGCGATATACGCCTAGGCGCGAAGCCCACAATGTAACCGAGTCCTGCAATGATAAGGGTTAGCAGGGACACCCGAGCGCGTAGCTCTATGTCCCTACTGTAATGTTGATCCAATATCAGATTAGTCCCGTGATGTTCTCACTTTAGTGTCAGATTTTTATATAACTCCTGCAAGTTTCAAGCATTCGGCAATGGTCGTAACGCCCGCGTCAATACGTCGATTAATTGTCGATACGCTATACGTTGCTTCGAACCTCATTCTGGTGTATTTGTGCTTGTTCCCTTTGATGTAACGATGTTCCAAGATCCGCCTCACCTCTTCGTCCAAGATCAACTCAAACCCCGCTTCAATCTCCGCCTTTTTGCGTCTATCGTCCATCAGCCGTATCTTTTCTCCTGGTGACAGGTTTTCTTTCTGGGAGTACACTTCAATCCGCTTACATATTAAAGGGTACGTCTGCAATAATCTCTTAGCCGCTTTTTTTTCCTCTTCCGTCACACTAGGCCAAAATTCCATTTGCACCACCGCCCCATATGCCCACTCCATTCATATATATTCGAATAGATCAGCCTGTCCTTCCCTTGGAAAGTCTGAAGAGTCGCATATTAGTTCCTGTTCCAGCCATTCGGCCGGTGCCTCAATCCTGTAGTGCGGCCATACAGGTTCACCAGCTTTTGAATATTTTGGATTTTGTCGTTCAGCCTTCGCCGTCCATACCCAATATGAATGTGCTTTTATTTTCATCTGTTTTCCTTTCCCTTTGATTTAGATATCCTTTTTCAATTTTGGTTTGCCGCAGCCCGGGCTTCTTCGAAAAGGGGTTGAAGATCTATTCTAACCCTTGGTGTATATCTCCGAGTGGCTTGGCTTCTAATGATGTTCTGGACCATTCGGCGCCCTTTGCTCACCTCAGAGACAAGCTCCTGCTTTTGGGTCACAAGGTCATACAACGGCTGCAGTCTTTCGTTCTCATCTTTCGCCCTGCGCCGCCGTCTACGGTTATCTTGTAACTGTTTGGCCAACTCAAGCCGCTCTATTTGATCCAGTTCAAAGAATTCCAGGGCATGGTTTAAATCAAGATACTCACCATCACAATAAGCAATCTCTTCTAAATTCTGATCATAATTATCTCTCACTGCCTTCAATATCTCGTGGAGTTGCTGGGCCGCATCCTTAGCTGAAATATCCAACCTTCCCCCTCCCCTCTTCGCTATGTTTCAACTCTTCGCATAATTCATCATATAAAGCCATGTATAGTTGATACTTTGGATGGTTCTTCCCCATAGCATCCAACATTTTAGCGCCTTTATAGATCCGTTCTCTCAATCGTTCTTGATAGTATTCGACCAATTCATTGAAGAGTCTGTCAAAGTGATCATAAATTTCTTGCTTGGTTTGGGCTGTACAATTTACGGCCCTTAATTTTTGGTAAGTTACATCATCCAGCTTCTTGCTTCGATAAGCACCTTCCAGTTGCCGGAGGAAAATTTTTTGATACCTGATAATGAGACGGACATTGTCTTCCATGTTCTCAATGTCGGAAGCTGATTGCTCCATACCATCACCACCGTTCAATATTGAATCCGATGTATATCACAAAAGCGACTATAGTTTTTTAAATAAATCATTTCGGCCAAACCTGTTCCAGTGTTCCGGCCCTTAGCAACAATAATCTCAACGATGTTCTTTTTCTCACTTTCAGCGTTGTAATAGTCGTCCCGATAAAGAAAATCTATTTCATCAGCGTCTTGTTCGATGGATCCGGATTCCCGAAGGTCAGACATCATCGGGTGTTTGTCCTGTCGCTGTTCTACACCACGACTAAGCTGAGACAAAACTTCAACTGGACAATCATTGTCGCGGGCGATCTGCTTCAATGTTCTGCTGATATAGGCGACTTCTTGCTCACGACTCTGAAACTTCTTTCCGGAATTGATCAATTGCAAGTAGTCAATCTGAACATGTAATTCAGAATGAACCTTCTTCAACTGCTTGACCTTAGCCGCTATTTCTTGGATGGTGATTCCTGGAGTATCGTCGATATAAATCGGCATCTTATCTAATATGGAGCGGGCTGTTGTATATTTCGGCCAATCGTCTTCACCGAGATTCCCTGTTCGTAATAAGCTCCCGTCCAAATTGCCGATGTTGGCTATGATCCGCTCCCCAAGTTTCTTTCCTGGCATTTCAAGGCTAAAGATAGCAGTAGCATATCCAGCATTTGCGGCAGCTACGGACCCATTCAACATAAACGCGGTCTTCCCCATGCTTGGCCGTGCTGCTACGATGATCAAATCCCCCTTCTGCCGACCCCCTGTAAGCTTATTCAGATCAGCTCCACAAGTCGGAACGCCTGTAATCCCTTTGGTTTGGCTGCGTGCCTCGATTTCGTCCTCGTGATTCCTCATAACCTCATGGATACGAGTTAACTTCCTCTCGGACCGTACCTTTTCGCCCAATCCCTCAGCTGCAGCCTGGAAGCTTGCAACGACCTTTTGCGGGTCAACCTCTTCTTCTATCAGTCTTCGCTGTTCTTCCAGCGCTTCGAGTGCCTTGCGCCTGATGCCGGCAGCCTCAATCATTTTGATGTAATGGATTGCATTCGCAGTTGATGGAACATGTTCGGCCAAATCTCCCAGGTAATCAATACCCCCAATGTCTTCCGGTGCTCCCCGATCATTGAGCCGATTTGATAATGTCAGAATGTCTATGGACGTCCCTTCCCCGTACAGATCAAGAATCGCTTCAAACACGGGACGATGCATTTCAGAGAAGTATTCGGGCTCTAAGCATTCAACTGCTTTTGCCGTAGTTTCCTGGCTCCGATCAAGTAGAATACTTCCCAGAACCGCCTGTTCTGCCTCCATATTGAAATCAATCATGTTGCTTGCCCTCCGTTAGCCGCGGTCGCGGACATGCGTTCCTCTCCCAACCATCCATGAGCCGGAATCGCTCTTCGGTCTGTATCCGCAAGTTATCCACCGATAAGGGGGAGGTGTTCCCCCTGATATCGGCTATGGTCGGCGGATATCTAGACGTTTTAATGTGCTGGGCTAGGTTTTCCGCGGCCTTACTGTAACTAACATCCTGTAGCATTGATCTCCATAAAGTTTCCATTTCCTCAGAAACTTGAACTGTCGGGTAAGCTGTGACTATCACTGATAGGAGATGCAAAAGTTCCTTGTTGTTCACGGTTTATCTCCCCCATTCGCTTTTTCAGGTATTCTTTGCTCCGGTCTTGCCGATTCCCGCTGCCCTGGCTGCCCTTTTTTTCCGTTGCCATCTTGATACCAAGCTCTTGATACTTCTCCCTCAACTTTTTAGGACTCAATATATTGCTGCTCCAAAAATGATGTGATGTGCACCAATCAATAATTGATTGAAGTTCTCTAGGGTCTCGTTTGCTGATCTCTATGATTTTTCGAAACTCATCGGCCCACTTCTGCATGTCGGCATCCCGGACCAGATGTTCCACCTTATTAACAGCAGCATGTTCCATGATTTTTCGATGAAAGTAAAGAGCCATTTTGTAATAGCGATCATCCGATCCGTAAACGCGTTTTTTGCGTTTGCGAGAAGATGAATTGTTATTATCATTGTTGTCATTATTATCATTATTGTTTATATTATCGGGTTGTCGTTGCTTTCGTTGCGGGTTCGACGGGTTTTCATCGTTGCTTTCGTCATTGCTTTCGTTGATTCCGATTCTCTGATAAACCGCATAGTTACTAATGGTTATAAGCATCTTCTGCGTTGCTTTCGTCGTCGTGATCATTGTTGCTCCCGCATTGCTTTCGTTACCCCCGTCAGACCGTTTTCGCAGCCACTCTATAATTTGATAAATTTGGTCCCTACTAGGCCGTTCTATCCGAGCACCAACGCGCCATTTACAAGCTTCTATGATCTCAGGTATGGATGTCACCAGTTGACCCGGTTGTAGACCTTTGTACTGCGTATGTTGAGCAGAAAGAAGAAGATAAACCCACACCTTTATATAAAGCGGGGGTTTCTCCCAAATCTCGCTCTCTATTAACTTACGGTGAAGGCTGATCCACCCTTCCATTTCACCACCCGCTTATAATCATTTTGTTATTTCCTGCTGTCCAAATGCAGCAGACAGCAGCCGTTCCAAGGCGTCACCGCCATCTATGATCCGCCATGTCATCTGCGCAAAGAAGTCTCTTCTTTCTTCTAATCCAATACCTTCAAGGGCGTCCGCAATCATTTGTGTCATGGCCTCCCGATCGGAATATGCGGATCTCCAATCCAACATTAGATGGGCATACCTTCCCTTGTATTCATGATCAGGCACACGCCCCCTAGTTGCCATGAAAGTTAATAATTCGGATTCTAGTAGTGTTAAATTTGTATCCTTGGTCATAGGTGAGGCACACCCTTTCTCTTTAAGCCTTCTCCCCATCCACTAGAAGTATTATGGACAGGGGAGCCGCCTTTTGTGCCTGGACTGACACTGAAATGGGAGTCAAACCCGTGGCAATGTTGGCATTCCGCTTGGATATAAAAACCCATTTCTTTCTCATATCCACTATGAACTTCAAGACCATGACCTTCACAATGAACAAAATTCCGAACTAAAATATCCCCTACCTCACTCAAATAAATCTTGGATGCTTCAATCTTCTCTTCCAGACTGAAATCAGGGTCACAATCCACAATTTTCGTGAAGGTTAGGGCAAATGTTAGACTGTATTTTTCAATCAGTTTTATATACATCCCCTCATTTTCGCGGGGAATCATTACACCTTTAGGTCTGATATTTGTTGTCACTGGATACACTCCTTAATGGGCACCCCTTGACGTTTTTCCTGATGTTATGTAATAATGTCGCCAAGGGAATACCCGTAAATTATGTGATCGCCTTAACGTCCCGCCAAAGACAAGTTAAGGTGATTTTTGCTTGTTATGGACACAATACCGGCTTCCAACTCATTCATGGTTACTTCCTCTTCATGAGTGACATCATGCATTAGATCAACAAGATCTTCATAAAGATGTCTTTCCGAGTACTGATCATCGTTTGTAATCGACAACAAGATATCTGCTACCTTTTTCTTCATTCCGATGACAACATTCAATCGTCTAGCAGGTGGATATATCGTCTGAGTTCCCACTTCCTTATCAGATTGTAATGTGAAGGACACATCATCGAACTTGCAACCGTACAGCCTGCATAATGCTGTTGCATCATCAAACTCCATCTCATCTGGGTTTTCTTCGTACCAAGCCAGTTTTTTCTTGGATATGCCCATAGCCAATGCAGCATCCCCCAATGTCATCCCTGCTTTTTCTCGTGCTTCCTGAATAGAGAGCTTTTTCTTCAATCTACTTCCCTACCTTTCCTTTAGCATGTTCATGATATTTATGATTTCGCGACCATCGGAAATAAACTGTTTGAAAGTGCGCTCGATCCATTCGATCCCCTGCTCCTTCGTTTTTCTTCTGACCTCTTGCCTAATAGCGGCGGCCGTCTTCCCGTATTTCCTCATAGCCAACAACTTGTAATATTCATCCATAAACTGGATCGCCTTAGCATTTTTGTTATCAATCATTTCGATATAAGTCCACTTTAAGAGTCCGCGACCAGAAAACATGACTTCTTCATCCCCGCTTTTACGAAGCAAATCGATGCCTTCTTCGAACAAGGGCTTACTCACGTTTGCCTTTTTGAGTCGACGCATAGTCAGATTCGGCGCATCAATTTGTGCTTGGTACGAAACCAATCGAACATTCCGATCGTAATCATGATCAAAACCATTTTCTTTGAAAGCCTCAAGGGTTGCTATTATCCCAGCAGACGCTTCTTCTATGGTCAGCGGATTGGGATAAATTCTAAAATTGTTGCGGCCCATATAAACTGCGACTGCATATTTTGAATGCGGATCTTCTTCGACAATTGGGAAACTAAATATTGTTCCACCAAGTTCTTTCCGCAATTCTTGAGCTCTAAGCTCAATGTGACTCTTATTCATTTGGATTTACCTCCGGATGGATATGCGCGCGGTAATCTGCATTCGACTCAGACAACAGGTTTGCAAGTTTCATCAGGGCAATGCTTCGGCTTTGCCAGCCATTTGCATTAGAGAAATTTTGATCATTAACACTTTCGATTGCTTTCTTTTGTGCTCTTTGAGCTGTTGCTATTAATGCGTCCTGCGCATCAAGCAGGTCATCAAATTCCAATGTTCTTATATACTCAACGAGACTCTGCTCGTAAGAATTCACAAAGAGCGGCGAATATTCATCCTCGCTGTCCTCTTTATATCCTCTAGCTTCAGCAATACCTTCTGGCGGAATTTCTTCACTACTAAACCATGCTGCATAGTTTTCACTTGCAATGCATAAAGAAATTTGACAATCAGTAATATGTTTTGAGATCGATAGATTAAGTTCAAAACAATGCTCCGATTCACCTAAAGTAACAACAACCGAATCCCCCGTCCCAACTCTATTAAAAGACTCCACGTATTCTGCTTTCACGGGTTGTCTCGTAATGCCTAAGATTGGATCCGCCTGTCCAGATATGTGCATTTCCATACTGCACAAGACTTCATATTTATTCATTACCGAAAAGAGATGAAGAGCTTCACCAACACTTGAAGGGCTCATAACTGTAATTGACATTTCATTTAGCTCCTTTAGATCGTTTTTTTATATTGCGAACAATGATTGCGTGTTGCAGAGGATTCTTGAACCATATACGCGCCAGTTCGGGAAGATCAAAATAGTTTCTGTCCATTGAATTCCTCAATCTCCCGCATCAGATTTGTTGGGGGCATCCAGCGTTGGATATACTTTAGTCCGCTTTCGAAGTCCTTTGTGTACGTGTTGTTGTACGAATTGATCCCGAACCAATCCTGGTAATCGTGCCAAAGTGCTGAATACACCCGATGACGGAGCCCGCTGTCTTTATAAGCGGCCATTTTCTTGCCGCCGAGAACGCCAATGACTTTTGCATTCCCAGCTTTCTTTAGTACTTGCTGTTGCCCGTAGTCGATGGTTGTTCGGTTCTCAAGATAACCAATCCGTGAGTCGAGCTGCTGGACTTTTCCATCTACAAACAAGATTGCTTTGAGCTCCGGACTCATGTTGTTAAAATGGTGGTCCCTTTGAATGAACGCCGCTGCAAGTACATCTTTTGCCTTTAATTGATATTGGATCAGTTTCTCGGCAACTTCCGGCTGATTTCTTTGCATGTTTGGAGTGATTGATATTTTCGCAAGCCATAACGGGAGGAAGTCTAGTTCGATGGTTAGAACATCTCTCGCCCCTCCGTTTCCGTTCAGGGTCAAATTTAACCCCCCTTGCTTCAAGACTAGATCAGACTGAATCTTCTTCCGTTCGTTCTTCATCTGATCTTCAGTTAACCCAATCCCTTCACAAACCCAGCGGACACCTACATAAACCTTCCCATCGCTCGCTTTTACTCCCAATAGATCAGCTCCGTTAAATGGAACCAGTTTTTGTTCAATCGGATGGATATTGTTCATACTTATCTCCCTTCGGAAATCATGAAATTACTTTGGATTGCTCAGAGCGGTTGAGGTAATGGAAATGCTTGTCCAAGAAACTTTTCATCTCAGCTCCTTTGAACATCCAGCGGCCGCCTTCACAACCATTTGTGATTTGCTCCATTTCTGATTTAAATCTAGGATTCAGAAGGATTTTGGATATGAGCCAGTCCCTTTTACGACATGTTTCAAACTCCAATCTCTTCATATCCCACCAAATGCCTTCCCCCGATTCTTTCAAAAGCCTCCTGACTTCTTCTTTTGCTAATTCGCGAACAAGACCTTCATCGACAATTAGTTTGAATATTGGTGTTGACTCCATGCCTTCACTCCCCCTCCCTAACCAGCCGTCTTAATTAATTCATACAGATCGGGATCGATTGTCTCTCTAGCTGCTGCCAGTCTTAACTCGTTTTTGTCAATTCCTAAAATCTCGGCTAAAGCAATGTTGACATTATCTTTCGCTGGTGGAACTTTTCCGTTTTGAAGCTTGCTAAGCACTCCGCGGTCTAGCATGATGTCCCTCTTAGCCAACTGGAAACAGATTTGAGTAAGCGATAACCCTTTTTTTGTTATCCCTCGCTTTAGAATCTTGCTGTACAATAGCCTTCCTCCTTTCTTTGCTGACTCAAAAATCACAGGGTGTGACTTTTTCGTCATCCGTTGATCAAATCTTACCAACAGAAAATAGACATGTCAATGACGTAAAAGTCACACAACACAAAAAAGTGTTGATTAAAAAATCAACACTGTGGTAATATTATTGATAAAGAAATTGGAGTGGAGGTTGAAGTAGTTGGATTATTCACAATTAGTGGATAAATACATTAAAGATAGCGGTCTAAGCTTAGGTGAAATTGCAAAACGACTTAAAGAAGAGAAGGGTATTAAAATTGACAGATCATATATATCAAAGCTTCGAAACAACCCTAAATACCCTGCTTCAGAGGAGATAAACCGTGCCTTGGCCGAAATAACTGGGGGCGACCCGGAACAATTGGTTCTAGCAGGATTTTATCAAAATGCACCAACAGAAGTTAAGTCGTCTATAGATGAGGCCATGTCTTTTCGGGAAATCTTTATTGAATTTATTAAGTCAAATGCCAACAAAGAACTTACTCAAGAAGAAGTTGAAAAAGAGATTCACGAATTAGTTACATTGCCTGAAGAAGAGTTTGAAACAAAAAGCCAAGAACTTAAAATCCGATTGCTTGATAGCCCCCCCGAGCAATTGTTGAAGTCCTATAAATTAATCTTAAAAGGTCTTGGTCAAGAGGGAAAAATAAGCAAGCTTGAAGAACTAAAAAATCTTCGCGAATCACATTCTGTGTCTATTCCCAAGATGGCCTCTTTATTGGGTATTAGCCAAGATTTATACAATACTGTGGAAAAAATCGGGGCAATAAAGATTAATAGAGAGTATAACAATGAACTAAACAATTATTACGCTAAGGCACTAGACATTTTGAATGACCCCAACATTGACACAATACTAAAAGATTCGGGTCACGATACGAAGGAAACGGGGTTGAGCGAATTTGAGGAATTTATAAATAACCCTGAACACGGTATTTTCTTTAAGGAATATCTGAATGCCCCAGAAGAAAAACGAGAAGAAATGAGACAGATTTTCCGAATTTTAATGGACAAAGAAAAGGGACGAAAACCAGGAGATCGACAAGGGGAATAAATCTTTACTTAACAGGATCAGCCTTTTTTGCTGTTCCTTCACACCCACAAAGGGAACATATGTTTTCATCCAGGAGGATACTTGTCATGTTCTCACATTACGTTAAAACTCATTTAGAAGATTTTATTGAAGATGTCTATTTAAAAGCTGGGATATTAACTCCGGATCAATTAACTATTGATGAAGTTTCTTATCGATTAAACATATGGGTTCATTATGCCAAAGTCTCCAGTCGTGCCCTAGAATCAGCGCAGGGCATGTATAGTATGTTTTTAGATAACCGGTTAACTCCAATGAGACAAAAGTTAGACTTCTTCCACGAACTTTGCCACCTTCTTAGACATGCCGGCAATCAAATGTTAATGCCGCGATCCTTTACACAAGCCCAGGAGTACGAAGCTGATATGTTTGTGATGTATGCAACCATGCCTTACTTCATGCTCACAGAACTCGATATCCCAACCATACATAACGATGCTACAAATTATATAAGCACAATGTTTAACGTCCCATGGCAACTCGCAAAGCGCCGCGTTGATCAAATATTAAGAAGACACTTCGAGGGCAAATTAATGAGTAGGAATACGATGAATTCATATTTGGAAGTGAACACCAAAAATCAAGAGTCTTTGTCGTCTGGTTCTCCAAGGATATATGCTTACTACGATCCGACTCATTACACAGATGAACCTTCACAATTACTCATCTATCTGGATTATTGGACATTAACCAGCATGGGTGAGTACGAGATCCCTCTTGACGAAGATTTCAAGAAAATTGAGTTAGAGGATCCCCAGTCTCATAATTTCCGACCGATTTCACCTATTGATTTAGTTTGTGGTAATGAGAGCATCAAAATAAACATCGATCGCCTGACTCGAAAGTATGGAGTCCATTCTCAGACGTTTGTTTTACAGATGCACGATCTCAAGACATTACTAAACGAAGTTAGTAATTTTTAAGGAGGTTGCCAGTATGGCCAGTTTCCAGAAATACACAACCAAAGACGGTGTACGATGGATGTATAAATACTATTCCACCATCGATCCGGTAACCGGAAAGAAAAAGCAGTCAACTAAACGAGGATTCAAATCGAAGAAAGAGGCTCAATTAGATGCTGCAGCAGTAGAACTGGAAATAACTAATGGGACATTCGTAAAGGAAAAAAGTATAACCTTTGCGGAGTTTGCGCCTAAATGGTTGAAAATTTATAGTAGCACCCAACACGTTAAAGTCTCAACAGTAGCTTCAAGACAAGTATCACTAAACAGACTACTAAAGAATTTCAAACATATTATGCTAAAAGACATTAGCAATGAAATGTATCAGGACTACCTTATCTCTTTGAAAAATAAGGGGTATTCAAAAGAGACGATCATCAGTACACATGCCACCGCTAAGTTGTTATTTAAAAAAGCAAAACAAATGGAGATTATTAAAACAAATCCTACATTAGACGCGATAGTGCCGGCCTTTACTCAAACAGTTGATGAAATTGAAAATGAGGTCGAGCTACCAAAGTATTTTGAAAAGAATGAGCTAGTTCATTTTCTTCAGGTAGCTAAGAAAAATGGAATGGATAAAGACTACCCTACTTTCCTCACCCTGGCGTACACCGGAATGCGAGTAGGTGAACTTTGTGCTTTGAAATGGAAAGATATTGATTTCGAGAAAAAGACCATTAGAATTACAAAAACATACTGGAACAAAACAAACGATACTGTAAAATACACTTTAAATACTCCGAAATCAAAAGCGTCTAAAAGAACAATACTAATTGATGATGAACTTATTAGTGAGCTTAAAAAATTCAAAACCATGCAAAAAGAAGTTATAATTCGTCACAGAAAAGAATACTACGACGAAGATTTCGTATTTGCGAAACTCACTCAATTTTATGGATACCCGGAAAAACCAAAGGTGATTGGGGATCGTCTGAAGAGACTACTGAAATTAGCTGAGTTAAACGAGAGTCTTACACCTCATTCGTTTAGACACACACATACTTCGTTGCTTGCTGAAGCAGGCGTAGGGTTGACCGAAATCATGGAGAGGCTTGGACAACGTAATGAGAAAATTACGCGTAATGTCTACATGCATGTGACCAAGAAATTGAAGACGGATGCCGTTGAAAAGTTCCAAAAACTCATGAACGGCATTTAATTTTCACTCAAATATGGTCAGAATGTGGTCACAGATATAAAACAACTCTTATATTCCTTATTGTTAAAGCATTATTCATCAAGCCGGAAAGACCATTTCTGTCTTTCCGGCTCCTGTCACCGCCCAGATGAGAAACTGGGCGGCCCCCGCGGAGCCCGCGGCACGCGGCTCCGCCAAGAACCGCAGCGCAGCGCCAGCGGCGGCGCTCTGCGCTGCGCTCAGCCCCCACCGGCCCAGGGCCTCGGTGGGGGAACCCCCGGCCGTGCCCCGCACGGCCGGCCCTGCTGTGCCATGCAGCAGCAGGGCACAAGCGCGGCTGCGCCCCATAGCGAGGCAGGCCTCGCAATAGGCGCAAGCCGCGGAGCCGCACGCGGCGCATGCCGTGCGGCTCTCGGCCACGCTGCCGCATCGCCGGCAGCGAAGGGCCGGTGCCCGGCGGCTGCGCAGCCAGCCGGGCACTCCCCGCGGGGCAGGCCGATCCGGCCCCAGCCCCGCTTCCAGGCGCAGCCGGCCCAGCAGGCAGCCCAGCTGGGCCGCAGGGCGCCAGTCGCCGCCGTCCCCGGCGACCTCCGCGAGCAGCCCTTCCACCTCGCCAGCCAGCAAGGCTCGGCCTACCATACGGCGGCATAACAGCTCCGTCCGCCGCATCAGCTCGTCCAAGTCTAGCCCTTGCGACTCTCGCCTCCCCTGCCGCTCCCCCGACCACGCCCTTGTTCCGGCGACCGCCCCGTTTGTTCCCATGGGCAGCGACGCGCTCAAGGTGTGCGAAGCGGTCCTCCGCACCTTCTGAGAGCTCAGCTCGAACTCTCCCCATAGGCTCACAGCATAGAGCAAAGCTTCCCAAGACGCTCGGTTCTCAGGCGGCTCCGTTTCTAGAAAAGGCATCAGCTTTTCCCGCATATACCGCCGCCATTCCATCACTCCCCATGCGTCCATTCCCTTCAGCGGCGTATAATGATCCCTCCATGCTACGGCCCATCCGAGAGGCATGTGTTCCGAGAGGACCACCAAACGCGTTCCCTTACCGTTATTCTTGAGCGATCCTAGCCACCACTCTATATCCACGCGCAGATCGAGCGATAAGCAGCAATTCCATTGCTCTTCATTCCGAAGCATATACAGCGCCACCCGCATCAGGTTTCATCCTTTCCTTATTATAATTTCCTCGCTTGGAACAAAAGCTGATCGTCTAACGAGATATGATTCAGTTCAACGCCATTGCGAGGATGTCGGACGTCCACTTCCAAATAAGGGTGAAGAACCCGCTTGTTATTTGAAGAGCCAGGTCCTGGCCCTGCCCTCGTCTGACCTTCGCCTTGCCCCGTTATCCCTTTCGCTCAGGAGGATCGGATGCTAGAAGAGAGACATTCGATTTAAACAGGTCAAGATTCGAGAAGGTTCAAGATGTGAGCGTGTTTATGATTTGAGATTTCAAGTATGGAAGACTTTTTGGT